>CAVTSR010000010.1:0-66997 GCA_963737485.1 uncultured Alphaproteobacteria bacterium
AGCCTGCACGCGCATGTCCGCTTCAACAACGGCGCGGTGGTCCATCCCGGGGACGAGGTTCTGGTCCACGGCGCGCCGGTGATCGCCCCCTACGGCGCGCTGGTGATCGAGGACCGCACCGCCACCATCACCCGCGCCAACTGGCTCGAACGGCTCTGGACCCGGATGACCGGCGATCTGGAGTTCATGGAACTCTGCGAGTTCTCGTTCTCCGAGGAGGTCAAGCTATGAACATGCAGGTCCATCCGACGACGGATGCCGAGATCAAGGCCAGCCGCGCCGAAATCAGCGCCACCACCGAGATGGCGACCGAGACGACCATGCTCTCGCCGCGCTTCTACACCACGGACTTCGAGGAGATGGACCGCATCGACGTGACCCCGGTCCGCGCCGAGTGGGACGCGCTCCTCGCCGAGATGAAGGCCGACCCCAACAAGGACCATTTCCGCAAGTCGGCCGAATGGGACGTCATCGACTGGGACGCGATGGAGCCGGGCCTGCGCAAGGAATTCACCGACTTCCTGGTCTCGTCGCTGACCGCCGAATTCTCCGGCTGCGTGCTCTACAAGGAGATGAAGCGCCGCGGCTCGAACCCCGACATCTGCGAGCTCTTCACCTACATGTCCCGCGACGAGGCCCGCCACGCCGGCTTCATCAACGACGCGCTGCGCGAGGCCGGCATCGGCGTCAATCTCGGCTTCCTGACCAAGGCCAAGAAATACACCTTCTTCAAGCCGAAGTTCATCTTCTACGCCACCTACCTCTCCGAGAAGATCGGCTATGCCCGCTACATCACCATCTTCCGCCACCTCCAGGCGCACCCCGAGCAGCGCTTCCACCCGATCTTCAAATGGTTCGAGAAGTGGTGCAACGACGAGTTCCGCCACGGCGAGGCCTTCGCGCTCCTGATGCGCACCGACCCCAAGCTGACCAGCGGCCTCAACCGGCTCTGGATCCGCTTCTTCCTCGTCGCGGTCTACGGCACCATGTATGTCCGCGACCATGCCCGGCCCGAGTTCCACAAGGCGCTCGGCGTCGACATCGACTGGTACGACCACGAGGTCTACCGCAAGACCTCCGCCATCGCCGGCCAGGTCTTCCCCTTCGAGATCGACATCGACCACCCGCGCTGGCAGCGCAACCTCGAGCGGCTGAACCGCGCCTTCCTCGACCTCGACGCCGCCAGCCGCAAGTCCGGCCTCGCGCGCCTCGCCTCCAAGGCCGGCGCCGGCGCCCGCGCCGGCCTTCGCCTTCGCCTCGCTCTACCTCATCCCGGTCAAGAACCACGCCCTGCCGGCCTCCAGCCGGCTGGAACCGGCCTACTGAGATGGACAATCCCTGGATCGCCGCGCTCGTCGCGCTCTTCGTCTGGTGGGCCTCCACCGGGGCGATCCTGATGGTCGTCTCCCGCGCCGACCGCGTCGGCCGCTCGGCGCATCTCGCCTCGGTCCTCGCCGCCCTGCCCATCCTCGGCCTCGGCTGGTACGGCCTGCTGCGCTCGCTGCCCGACACCTCGGTCTTCGGCGCCTACCTCGCCTTCGGCTCGGCCATCGCCATCTGGGGCTGGTTCGAGCTCGCCTTCCTCTGCGGCATCATCACCGGCCCCAACGTCCGCCCCTGCCCGCCGAACGTCCCGCCCTGGGAACGCTTCGTCCGCGCCTGGGGCACCATCGCCCACTCCGAGATGGCGCTGATCGCCAGCCTCGTCACCATCGCCGCGCTGACCGGCGACGCGCCCAACCCCTTCGCGCTCTGGACCTTCGTCGTGCTCTTCTTCGCCCGGATCAGCGCCAAGCTGAACGTCTATCTCGGCGTGCCCAACATCAACGTCGAGTTCCTGCCCGCGCCGGTCCGCCACCTCGCCAGCCACTTCCGCATCAGCCCGATGAACGCCTTCTTCCCGATGGGCGTCACCGCGATCATCCTCGCCCTCGGCTGCTGGCTCGAACGCGCCCTCGCCCAGGATCCGGGCAGCGGCGCCCATATCGGCTTCGCGCTTCTCGCGGCGCTGACCGCACTGGCGCTGGTCGAGCACTGGCTGATGGTGCTCCCGCTCCCCGACGCCAAGCTCTGGCGCTGGCTCATCGCCGCCCGACCCGACGCTACCCCACAGGACCAGGTCCGCTTTCTGCGTGAGGACGCCCAATGACCTACGATGATCTCTTCGGCCTTCAACTCGATGCCCTGAAGGCGGAAGGCAACTACCGCGTCTTCGCCAATCTCGAGCGGCGCTGCGGCGCCTTCCCGCAGGCCTCGGCCCACCGGCACGGCGGTTCGCAGGAGGTCAAGGTCTGGTGCTCGAACGACTATCTCGGCATGGGCCAGCACCCCAAGGTGCTCGCCGCCATGCACGACGCCCTCGACCGATGCGGCGCGGGGGCGGGCGGCACCCGCAACATCTCGGGAACGACCCATGAGCATCTCCTGCTCGAGGCCGAGCTCGCCGACCTGCACGGCAAGGAGGCGGCGCTCCTCTTCACGTCGGGCTACGTCTCGAACTGGGCGACGCTTGGAACCCTCGGCGCGCGCCTTCCCGGCTGCGTCATCCTGTCCGACGCCCTCAACCACGCGAGCATGATCGAAGGCATCCGCCATTCCCGCGCCACGAAGGTCATCTGGCGGCACAACGATCCCGAGGACCTCGACCGCAAGCTCGCGGCCCTGCCGCCCGACGTTCCGAAGATCGTCGCCTTCGAAAGCGTCTACTCGATGGACGGCGACATCGCGCCCATTGCAGCCATATGCGATGTCGCCGAACGCTACGGCGCCATGACCTACCTCGACGAGGTCCACGCCGTCGGGCTCTACGGGCCGCGTGGAGGCGGCATTTCGGAGCGTGACGGGGTCGCCCACCGGGTAACGCTCATCGAGGGAACCCTTGGCAAGGCGTTCGGGGTCGTCGGCGGCTACATTTCCGGTTCGGCGACGCTGTGCGACTTTGTCCGCTCATTCGCGAGCGGCTTCATATTCACCACCTCGTTGCCGCCGGCGATCGCCGCAGGCGCGCGCGCCTCGATCCGGCACCTCAAGGAAAGCGACCTTGAACGACAGCACCAGCGACGCAACGTCGAAAGGCTTCGCGCCCGTCTCGACGCGGAGGGAATTCCGCACCTGCGGAACCCTAGCCACATCATTCCCGTTATGATCAAGGATCCGGTGAAGTGCCGAATGATAAGCGACATTCTGATGGATGATTTCGGAATATACGTACAGCCTATAAACCATCCAACTGTGCCTCGCGGGACTGAACGTCTAAGAATAACGCCGTCGCCGGTGCATAGCGGATCCGATATCGACCAGTTTGTCGGTGCGCTGAGCAGCCTGTGGCGGCAGTGTGCGCTCTCTCGCGCAGCAGCCTGAGTGTACGGAAACCTGAGTGTACGGAAACGACCGGACGGGAACAACAAATGAACCTGAAAATAGCGCCAAATCGAGTTCTGCTCTCGATCGCCGCAACAATCCTTGCCGCGTCAAGTGCAAGTGCTGGCGACCCGGCGGCCGGGGAGAAGATCTTCTCAAAGTGCAAAGTCTGCCACTCGATTACGGCTGACGATGGCACCGCCATTCAGAAAGGTGGCAAGGTCGGTCCTAATCTGTATGGCGTTATCGGCAGACAGGCCGGCACCTATCCGGACTTCAAGTACGGAGACAGCATAGTTGCTGCCGGGGCGGCTGGCCTTGTCTGGGACGAGGAAAAAATCTCGCAATACGACCCCGACCCGGCAGCCTTCCTCAAGACGGTCCTGAATGATCCAAAAGCCAAGTCGAAAATGTTGTTCAAATTGCCTTCTGGCGCCGAGGACGTTGCCGCCTACATCGCAAGCGTCGGACCGGGGGGGTAGTCAAGCGCGATTATGCACCTTGAACGGCTGTTTACGGCAGGCAGTTTAAGGTAGACGGAGGAAAGAACTCATGTTTACGGCTATCGGCGCACTGATACTAGTCGTGCTTGGCTGTATCGCTGTCTACGGATACCTCACTAAATCGAAGGCTGCTGATCGCTTAGGCGACCAGCGTTCCGTTTCCTCGTCGACGCCGGCTGTACACCCCGTCGCCAGCGCCCCCAGACCGACCCCAGACCAAGCTCCTGGAGCTTCTTGAACCACTCAGGTTTGGGAGAAGAACTCCGGCCCGCCGGGCCTGCGAAGCACGGCCGCGGTCTCCGCCCCCATAGCAGCGGCGTCGCCTGCGACGCCGGAAAGCGCATGATCCAGCCGCTCCGACCCGTCCGGCCGCAATATCTCGCCTCGGAGCATCAGCCGGTCGTCGCTCAGTTCCGCGAGCCCAGCAAGCGAGAATTTCATCAAGGGCATCGCTCATCTGATCTATCCGGCGGCTTGGGGGGCATGCACCATAGCATTGGCGGGTTTACGCGTGACCCGCAATTGGTTCGGCCCTCTCGGAGGCAGTGCCGGCCAGCATCGAGTCGACATCGATACTGAGCGGTCCGTGAACGCGTGCTTTGTACGCGCAGACGTGATGCCCAGATCCATAATAGGTCCCGGACCCGGACGCCCCCGAGCCCGCTCGTACGTCTCCATCGGGAGTGCCTCCCAGCCGGTGATGGTCGGTTGGCCTACTACACCGCGATCCGGGTTCCTCAGGCGCTGGAAAACACCAAGCTGCTGCGCCTGGTGAAGCGGGGAGTGCTGTCTCAAGAGGACCTCGTCTCGATGGAGCGCGCGGCCCTCGACAGAGGTGGCTCGGGAAAACTGAACAGGGGCTATGAGTGGATTGTCCGCGCGACATCGGCATGATTGCCGAGAGCGAGGAGGGACCCATGACGAGACGACCCCGCCGGAATCACAGCCCGGCATTCAAGGCGAAGGTGGCGCTGGCGGCCATCCGGGGCGAGAAGGCGCTGGCCGAGTTGGCGGAACAGTTCGACGTCCACCCCAATCAGATCACGCAGTGGCGCTCGCAGCTCCTGGAGGGCGCTTCTGGCGTGTTCGGCGCTGTCGCCCCGGCGGAGGCGGCTCCGGCCCTGGACGTGAAGACGCTGCATGCAAAGATCGGCGAGCTGACGCTGGAGAATGATTTTTTGTCCGGCGCGCTCGGCAAGGCAGGTCTGCTGCCGAGCGCAAGACGATGATCGACCGCGACCACGGGCTGTGCGTCAGCCGTCAGACGAAGGCGCTCGGGATCAGCCGGGGCAGCGTCTATTACCTGCCGCGCCCCACCTCGGATGCCGATCTCGTGCTGATGCGCCGGATCGACGAATTGCATCTGGACTATCCCTTTGCCGGGAGCCGGATGCTGATGGGTCTGTTGAAAGCCGACGGGCATGAAGTCGGTCGGTTGCACGTTTCCACTCTGATGAAGAAGATGGCGATCGCGGCGCTCTACCGCCGTCCGAACACCTCCAAACCAGCGCCGGGCCACAAGGTCTACCCGTACCTGCTGCGCAATCTGGCCGTTACGCGACCGAACCAGGTCTGGGCGATGGACATCACCTACATTCCGATGGCCCGCGGCTTCGTCTACCTGGCCGTCGTCATCGACTGGTTCAGCCGCAAGGTTCTGGCCTGGCGGTTGTCGATCACGCTGTCGGCCGACTTCTGCGTTGAGGCGTTGGTAGAGGCGCTCGGCCGCCACGGCAGGCCCGAGATCTTCAACAGCGACCAAGGCTCGCAATTCACCAGCGCCGACTTCATCAAGGTCCTGAAGGATGCCCAGATCGCCATCAGCATGGATGGCAAGGGAGCATGGCGCGACAACGTCTTTGTCGAACGGCTCTGGCGGACGGTGAAATACGAGGAAGTCTACCTGCGCGCCTACGGCGGCGTTTCCGAGGCGCGGGCCTCGATCGGGCGCTACCTCGGCTTCTACAACGGGACGCGGCCCCATTCGTCGCTTGGCGGGCGGACGCCCGACCAGGCCTATCTCAACCAGCCGACGCCAATCCCGGCGGCGGCGTAACCAAGGCGGCTATCCACTTAACGGCAGCCCGCAAGCTGTTCAAAAAAACCGAGCCACCTCTGTTCTCACGGCTCATCCACTCGTAGTCCGGTCGGTTCAGCTTCCTTCCGGACTGGATCGCCGAGGACGTGCATCAGCCGGTTCGCCCAAGCGAAGAGCGCCGAGGACAGGATGAGGTCGAGGATCTCCGCCTCGTCCAAGCCCGCGCCGCGAAGCGCCTGCATTTGTTCCGGCGTCGCCTCGCCAGGCGTCCTGGCGCTCGCGAAGGCGAAATCGAAGATCACTCGGTCGCGCGGGGAGAGACCCGCGTCCGGCCCCTCGGCGAAGAGGTAATCGGTGACCGCGGTGTCATGGGTGAGTTGCGTGTGGCGCGCAGCGTGGACCGCCGCGCAGTAGATGCAATGGTTGACCATGGATGCAGCGATCGCGCCGAGCTCGCGTTCGGCGCGGCTCATGCCGCCATTGTCGTACATGATTGCGTTGAAGAGCGGTGAGCGAACCTTCAGCGTCTCGACATCGTGCGCAAGCGTGAGAACGTAGTCCGACACCTTTGTGTTGGACGGCGTGACTTGGAGCGCGTCGAGCTGCGCTTCGGTCGCTTCCTGGAGCTTCACCGGCGTGACCCGCGGCCGCCAGTCCGGGACGGTGCGGGTGAACTTGTGGATGACCTCGCTCATGCCGCCTTACCCCTTTTCATAGCGTCTTCGGCAGTGAGAAGCTGCCGGGGCGCAGGTGATGCGGGTATGGCTGTCATGCCGGCTGCCGTGGATGGTTTGGGTCGCTGGGCCGCCCGCATCACCGCCCTTGATCGACCGCTGATTACGCGATGCCCTCGATGGCTGTGTAAGGCGATGCAGGCGAGAGGGGGCACGCGGTCCGGAAGCTGAGGGGGAGTGGTTCCATGCGGATCTGCATCGGCATCGACGCGGCCAAGGTGACCCATTGGGCGGTGGGCATCGACGAGGGAGGCCGCGTCGTTCTCGACCGCGCGGTCGAGAACGACGCGCAGGCGATCGACACCCTGGTGGCGCAGCTGCGCGGGCTCGGGGGCGAGGTGGTGATCGGCCTCGATGTCGTGGGCTCCTTCGCGCGCTTCCTCGAAGCCATGCTGCTGGCCGAAGGCTTCGAGCTCGTCCACGCGCCCGGGATCGCCGTCAACCGCGCCGGTCAGGGCTTCGCCGGGGGCGAGCGCAAGTCGGACCCGCGGGATGCCCGGACCATCGCCGAGCTGGTGCGAACCCGCGACCTGCGCCGGATCCTGCCCGACGACGATACGTTCGTCGCCCTCCGGCTCAAGGTCGGACGGCGCCGCGAGTTGGTCCAGGACCAGACCCGCCGCCTCAGCCGGATACGGGGGCTTCTCTGCGGCATCCATCCCGGCCTGGAGCGGACGCTCGACGTGACCTGCAAGGCGCCGCTGGCGCTGCTCGCGCGCTATGTCACACCCGCCGAGATCCGGGGCGCCGGCCGGGCGAGGATCGTCGGGCACCTCAGGAGGACGCCGCACCTGCACGGGATCGAGGCGCTGGCCGACCGGGCGCTGGAGGCCGCCCGCGCGCAGCGGATCGCCATCCCGGGCGAGGCCGCGACGGCCGCCCTCATCCGCGAACTCGCCGCCGAGGCACTCGAAACGCGGGCGAAGATCGCGCGCATCGACCGGGACCTCGAAATCCTGCTGGCCGGCCACCCTGACGGCGCCCTCATCCGTTCCCTGCCGGGGATGGGGGCGGTGCTCGCGGCAGAGTTCATCGCCTGCACCGGCGACATCCGGCGCTTCGGTTCGGCCGATGCGCTCGCCTCCGCCGCCGGTCTCGCGCCGGTGCAGCGCCAGTCCGGAAAGCGCTCGGGATGGCGGCGCGCCTATGGCGGTGACAAGGCGCTCAAGCGCGTCTTCTACCAGAGCGCCTTCTGCGCGGTCACCATCGGCGACCCTCTCTCCCGGGCGTTCTACGATCGAAAGCGGCGGGAGGGAAAGCACCACTCCCAGGCCCTCATCGCCCTCGCCCGCCGCCGCGTCACCGTGCTCTGGACCATGCTTCACACCCGCGAAGTCTTCGACCCGATGCGAAAGGCTGCTTGACTTACCCATTACGCAGCGGCCCCGTTCATCAGGCGGATCCCGGCGATCAGGCGGAGCTGGTAGGCCATGAAGGCCACGAGCTCGGCCAGGCGCACGATGTCGGGGTCGGCGATCTGGGCTTCCCGGAGATCGGAGATGTCGGAGGCGGCGACGAGCCGCGTCCTCGCAGCGACCTTGTCGACAAAGGCGCATTCTGCCCGCAGGCCGGCGCTCGCGCCATCGTTGTCCGGGTCGCAGATCGCCCGGGTCGCGGGATCGGCGACCATGGCGCGGTAGTGCTCCGCCATCGCCGCGTCGTCGTGGAGCGCGGCAATGCGTGCGGCGAGCGCGGTGCGGACAGCGTGCCGGAAGCGGCCGGACTCCACCGGCTTCAGGACCGCGTCCTCCGCTGCTTGGGTCATCTTGAGGATGCCCGCGCGCCCGGCGAGGGCGGCCGAGACCGGCGCGCTGAGCGGGCCGAGCATCGCGGTCACGGTGGTTTCCGGCAGGCCACTCATGCCACCGCCCCCTTGACCTCGGCGGGAGGGAAGCGGGCTCTCGGTCCATTCGTCGCCGATGAGTTCCGGGGTCTCGTACTCGAGAAGGCGCTGCCAGTGGATCTCGATATCCTCGACGTAGAGCCGCGCCGCGATCGAGCGGGCGAGAAGCTGGGCGCCTTCGGAGACCCCGGGAATGTCGCCCGACACCTTTCCGAGGCTCGCGGTGGCGCCGTAGTTGAAGCAGTAGACGCTGGCGAGCCACGGAAAGGCGCCTTCCTCCCGCGCCGCGAAGGTGAAGTCCTCGTTGAGGTAGGGAAAGAGCGAGAGCTCGCGGCTTTCCTCGCCGGGCGGGGGCGTGTAGGCGTCGCGCCAGAGCCGGATCTCCGCGGCCGCGGGGCCGAACTCCCTTCGGGCCTTCGGGTCGGTCCGGAATCCCGTCCCGAGGATGAGGAAGTCGGTCGTGAGGACGTCTCCGGTTCCGACGGTCACACGAAGCGTGCCGTCCTCTTCGGCAACCTCGGTCACCGGCACGCCGAAATGGAAGTAGGCGTTGGGATGGCGCGAGACGCGCAAGGTCGAGCCGCGCGGCGAGGGAGTTTGCGTCACGAAGGAATAGCGCATGAAGCGCCAGCGCCAGGCGTCACTCATCTCCTGATAGCCGAAGGTGAAGCCGAAGCTCCCGATCCCCATCATCTTGTTGACCGTCGGCATCTTCTCGCGGCGGATCAGGTGGCGGACCTCCGCCGCCCCGTGCTCCAGCGCCTCGGCGGCATTGTCGACGGCAGAGGCCCCTGCTCCGACGACGACCACTCGCTTGCCCCTGAGCGCGGCGAAGTCGATGTCATCGGAACTGTGCGCCCAGAGGCGGCGCGGGACGCCCTTCATGAAAGCGGGGATGGTCGGCTCCGCGGTGCCGTCGCGGCCGGTGGCCATGACGAGCTTGCGTACGAGGACAGAGCCCGACGCGTTGCCCGAAAGATGCAGGCGCAGGAGATCGCCCTCGGGTTCCACTCGGTCGAGCGAGACGCCGTTTTCGATCGGCACGTCGAGCACCTTACGGTACCAGCGGAGGTATTCCATCCACATCGGGCGCGGGATCTTGTCGAGCCGCTCCCATGCCTCGGTGCCGAATTGGGAGCGGAACCACGCCTGGAAGGTCAGCGCGCCGTGCCCGAAGGCCGGACCCGTCAGGGTCTTGGGCGAGCGCAGCGTCTCCATGCGGGCATAGATCAGCCAAGGTCCCTCGAAGCCCTCGGGGCTGCGGTCGAGAACGCGGACGTTGAGGATGCCGGCCGATCTCAGCGCGTGCCAGGCGAGCATGCCGCACATGCCGCCGCCCACGATGACAACGTCCGTGACTCGCTCGGCGGCTACGAATTTCTTGGGGACCCATTCTTTGCCGGGATAGCAGAGATACTCTAAATCCTCGCGAAGCCGCGCCTCGAGCGTTGCAAGGCCTGCGCCATCGATCGGCAGTGACGGCGTTTCTTGGGTCATTTTCTGAGTCCTCATTCCGGACCGAAACGTTCGATGCGCTCGGCCGCCTTATCCCGCAAAGGATCGAGACTCTCGGCGACGGCCCAGAGCGGTCCCGCGAGCCGGCGCCACCCCGGGTTCAGGTCCGCACACGCAGATACCGTTCGGTCCGATCTGCAATAAGTGTCACCAGGTAGGCAATCGTCATGTAGATGACGACGGCGATGAGAAAAGCCTCCAGGTAGAAGTAGTTGAGCGCGGCGGTGAGTTGGGACTGCGCGAAGATGTCCACCACCTCGATCGCGAACCCGAGCGAGAGCGCCTTCATGATCACCATGATCGAGTTGGCGAGGTCCGGAATTGCAGCGAGCACCACCTGGGGAAAGAGGACCCGGCGGAACAGCTGGCTCCCGGTGTAGCCCAGCGAATAGGCAGCGTCCGCCTGACCGTTATCGAAGGAGTTGAGCGCTCCCTTCACGACCTCCGCCTGGAAGGCCGCGACGCAGGCGGTCAGCGCCACGACGAGCAGGACCCAGTTCGGCAGGGCGTGGGCGTTGAAGTCCAGCCTCGCGAGGGAAAAGAGCGACTGAAGCGTCCAAGGCACGCCGTAGTAGGCGAGGAAGATCACGATCACCATCGGGATGCCCTTGAAGACGATCTTGTAGCCGGTGACGAACTGCCGGAGCAACGGCACCTTGCGGTATTCGATGAGCGCGAAGACACCCCCGATGATCGTGGAGAAGAGGAAGATCGTCAGCGCGAGCGCAAGCGTCCTCGGGACCGCGCTCAAGATGCTGAGGAAGTCGGGAAGAAGAACCTCGGTGTCAAACATGTTCTGATCCGCCCTCCGAGCCTCAGACGCTCGCCATCATCGACACCTTCACGGCATCGGCTTTTGTCGACGACATCGGCGAACGCCGCTCGAAGGCCCGCACGATCAGCCACGTGACGAGACAGAGCAGCGAATAGATGACCGCGAGGACGAGATAGGTCTGGAACTGGTACTGGTTGTAGTCGCGTTCCATGATCAGGTGCGCCGTAGCCATCACGTCCGCCGCGCCGATGTACATGACAAGCGCGACGTTGTGGATGAGATAGATGATCGAGTTGCCGTAGCCGGGCAGGCCGATGTGCACCGCCTGCGGTCCGACGACCCGGAAGATCTTCTGCCGGAAGGTATAGCCGAGGCTGTCCGCCGCCTCGTGCTGGCCGCGCTCGACCGCGAGATAGGCGGGACGCATGACCTCCGAGAGATAGCCGCCGTGGTAGAAGCTGAGGCCGAGCATGGCCGCCACGTTGGGCGAGAAGAAATCCGAGATGCCGAAGGCACCCACGAGCACGGGCAACCCGTAAAAGGCCACGAAGAGCTGCAGCACCACAGGAACGCTCCGGGCGTAGGAGACGTAGAGATCGGCCATGAGGCTGATCCCGGGTATCCTGCGCACGCGGAGGCTCGTCGCGATCAGGGCCAGGAGGAAACCGGCGGCGAGGGCCACGAAGGTGATTGCCAGCGTCAGCGGCAGGGCCAGGAGAAGCTCCGGAATGGTGGAATAGAGGTCCAATTCAAGGCGCTCCCTGGTGCAGGCGCGGTGCCCGCGCCGCTGACGTTGCCGGCGATCCCCTTCGAGGGCGCTTGCCCGGTTACTGGATGTACTGGCTGCAGTCTTCGCCGAACCACTTCATCGACAGCTCCTTGACGGTCCCGTCGGCGCGCAGCTCCTGCAGGGCCTGGTCGAGATCCTGGACGAGTTGTTCGTTCTCGGCGGACCGGTGAACCAGGAAATAGGTGTTGGTGATGGCGACCGGCTCGCTCGCAACGATGTCGAGCTTCTGCTCGTCGATCACCGTCTGCTCGCCGAGGTTGGACGGCAGGATCAGCGCGTCGTACTTGCCGTTCTGGATTTCCTTCAGGCGGTCCGGATAGGGGATGCCTGCGCTCGAGGCGGAGATCTCGACGTCGGAACCGGGATTCTTCTCTTGCCACTGGCTGACGAACTTGAAGACGCCTCCGCCGGCTGTGACGGGGACGATGTTTTTGCCGGCGAGGTCCTTCATCTCGTTGATGCCGCTGTCCTTGCGTGAGTAGATCCGCATAAGGCTGGCGCACTCGGCGGTCTCGGGGATGAGGAACTGCTTCTCGCGCTGGGGTGCGCGGTAGTAGCCGCCCGCGGCCATGTCGTACTTGCCGGTGGCGAGGCCCGTCTCCTGGGCAATGTCGGCCGCGCCCTCGAGCTGGAACTCGTACTGCGGCAGCTTCTCGTCGATCGCCCGCAGGAGGTCGGGCTCGAAGCCCTGCGGTTCGGTGCCGATCGCACCCCAGGCGAGAGGCTTCGATTCCGCCGCCGTGGTGACCTTGATCGTGCGGACGTCGTCGCCAAAGCTCGTGCCGGCGAGCACGCCGGCAAGAATTGCGCCGCCGAAGACGGCTAGGCCAATACGACGGGCCGAAGCAGTTCTGTACGTAGCCATTCCAGGGCTCCCTTCTATTTGAACGCCAGTTCGGATTGCAGAAATTGGGCGAGGCGCGGGCTTGGTGGCGCGTTGAAGATCTCCTCCGGGCGACCCTCCGCCGCCACGACGCCTCCGTCCATGAAGACGATGCGGTTCGAGATAGTCCGAGCGAACTGCATCTCGTGGGTCACCAGTAGCGAGGTCATCCCCGAAGACGCCACGTCGTTGATGACCTTCAGGACCTCGCCAACGAGCTCGGGATCGAGCGAGGATGTCGGCTCGTCGAAGAGCATCACGTCCGGCCGGGTCGCGAGAGCGCGGGCGATGCCGGTCCGTTGAAGCTGTCCGCCCGAGAGCTGCGAGGGATAGTTGTCGCGCTTGTCCGTGAGGCCGACCCGCTCGAGCTCCTCGAGCGCGATCCTGCGCGCCTCCTCCTTCGACTTGCGCTGTACGACCACGAGGGGGTCAATGACATTCTGCAGGACCGTCATGTTCTTGAAGACGTTGAACTGCTGGAAGACCATGGCCGTGCGCAGACGGATCGCCCGGATCGCGGTCCTGTCGACGCGGCGATAGTCCATCCGGATATCGTCGAGCGCGATGGTCCCGGACTGCGGCGTCACCAGATAGTTGATGGACTTCAAGAGCGTCGTCTTGCCGGTGCCGCTGGGACCGATGATCGACACCACGTCTCCGCGCTCCACCGAAAGGTCGACGCCGTTGAGGATGCTGGTGGTGCCGTAGGAGAGCCTCAGGTCCTTCAGTTCGAGCATCATCGTTGGGCAGCGTCCTTTCCGGTGCCTTCGGTTTTCTCATTTCGCCCGACTGTCGAGGTGCCGCAAATCACGCCGGAAGTAAGAAGATCGAAGGGCAGCGGGGACTCCTAATGGCACGTCCTGACGGGAGATGGAACCGCGGTCCACGCGCCGCCCCCCGGAGCGGCGGTCGCCGCCACGCGGCTCGGCGCCGATCGTTCGGTGCGCACGTACTCATCCACCTTCCTGGACAGTCCGGATAACCCTGATTGAAAGACTGCTGAGAGATCCTGAGTCATGGATGCTTGCCCCTTCCCAGCACACAGCTTGAAGCATGAAGCCGCACCCACTGGAATCCCTCGCGTTTCATTGGGGCGAAGATGCCCTAGCTGGCGGCCGAAGGGGGGTGTCGCGTCAGCCGTGACCCAAGATCCCTACTGATGCGGCACCCGTCTAGGCCAAGAGCGAGGCAGCCTTGAGCGATCGCTCCAATAGGCGACGGTCTCCGAGCCGGTCGCCGCATCCCGCGAAGGCCTCCGTGGGTCCGCGCCAGCGCAGTTCCTCGAGGGCCTCGAACAGCCGCTGGTCGGCTCGGAGGGTTGCAAGGGGTTTGAACAGGATCTGAACGCGATGATGGTGCGTAACGGGCAGGCTGTCGCCTACCGCTACTTCTCGACCCGCTACGTCCATCAGGAGGAGGAGGCGCGGGCGGCAAGCCGCGGCATCTGGTCGACGGTCTTCGACATGCAGTACGACTGGAGGCGGAGCCACTAGTCAGCGGGCAATCTGGTCCATCGTGCAGCTCTCTGGGCGCTTTGTCGGTTCGCCATCGTAGCAGCCGCGACCCATGCCGCATATGCTCGTGATGTGATCAGCGCTCACCTCCACCACGAGATCGGGCGGCTGCTCGAGCCGCTGGTCGGAGGCTCGGGGTTCACCGGACGCGCTCCCGGCGGCAAGAGCCGCTGGTCGGGCAAGGAGCGGCTGCCAGTGCCCCTGAAGCCGGGTGCGTCCGACGTAGTTGAGCCGGTCGTCGGCGTCGTAGAGCCCGAGCAGCAGATGCTCCACAGCTTGCGACCCGCTCTTGCGGTAGAGCCCACCGACCACGCAGTCGACCGTCTTCCAGAGCTTGAACTTCTGCATGGCGCGCTCGCCCGGCAGATAGCGCTGGTCGAGCCGCTTCGCGACGATGCCGTCCAACCCCTCTCGTCCGAGCCACCCGCGGGCGACGGACTCGCTTTCGGTCGCCTCGCCGAGGCGCAGAGCCGGCGGCGTGTCTTCGTCACACAGTAACGACACGAGAGCCTCCCGTCGCTCCGCCAGCGGGCGTTGGAGGAGGAAGGCACCGTCGAGCATCAGTATATCGAAGGCGACAAGCTGCGCCGGAGTCGCCTGGGATAGCTTGCGGATGCGGCTCTCTGCCGGATGCAGCCGCAACTGCAGGGCTTCGAAAGAGCCGCCCGAAATCACGAGTTCGCCGTCGAGCACGAAGTTTGTCTCCGGCAGCGACGCGAGCCCCGCGGCAACCTCGGGGAAGTAGCGCTCCAGCGGCTTCTGGTTCTTCGACTGGAGGTGGGTGTGCGAACCTTGTCGATGCGCCAGGCAGCGGAAGCCGTCGTACTTGGGCTCGTACTGCCATCCGCCACCGGAGGGGAGCTCGTCGACGGACGCGGCCTCCATTGGCTGTACGTCGAGCGCAAGCGTGGCTGCCGTTTGGTTTATCGCCATGTTCCGCGCCCAAGGGTGTGTCAGCAACAAGATGATCGCGAATGCGCTTGATGCTCAAGCGGCACAGAGCGTTGGTCCGATCGCCGCCACGCGCGGCCCGGGGCGGTAGCGGCCCGGGATGGTCCCGGACCCGCTACCAGGGAGAAGCCCCGATGACCAAGCTTTCCGACACCCAGATCACCATCCTCTCAGCTGCGGCCCAGCGACACGACGGCAACCTCTTGCCGCTCCCCGGCTCGCTCCGCGGCGGCGCCGCGACAAAGGTGATGGCCGCGCTCCTCGCCCGCGGGTTGGTCCGCGAGGAGGTGACCGAGAACCACGCCAAGGCCGATGCGGCCCTGAACACGCTCTGGCACAACCTGGAGGACGGACGCGGGGTCCTTCTCCGCGTCACCGCCGCCGGTCTGGAAGCGCTGGGGATCGAGCCGGTGGTGGCACAAGAGCCGGAAGCCGTTCAGCGGCCCGGAGCGGGCGGTACAGACTCGCCGGCCGGAGCCGCGTCTCTGAGCGCGGAAACCTCGCACGGCCCCTCAGCGAGTCACCCAGCGCCGCTTCGGAGCAAGACCCGCGAGGGCACCAAGCAGGCGGCGCTCATCGCCATGCTGCAGCGGTCCGAGGGCGCCACGATCGCCGAGGTGGTCGCGACGACCGGCTGGCAGCCGCACACGGTGCGAGGCGCGCTCGCCGGCGCGCTGAAGAAGCGGCTCGGGCTGACCGTCGTCTCCGACAAGGTCAAGGGCCGCGGGCGGGTCTACCGGCTCGGCTGATCCGACGATTCGACTGATCGGCAAAGGCGGTCGTTCGCTGCCCCCATTGCTCTGTTTCAGGCGAAGTACGACGACTTGCCGTGAGGCAGCCCGTCGAATAGAGCGAGGCAGGCGCTCGCATGGACAGGTCGGGAATGGACGAGAAAAGCAGTAGAGATCGTAGCGAGCTTCTCGCCAACACCGTCGAGATCGTCAGCGCCTATGCCGCGAACAATGCGATCGCCGGCGCTGAAATCCCCGCCCTCATCCAGGCCGTCTTCGAGCGGCTTGGAAGCCTGGACACCTGCTGCCGGGCGCGGTGATCCGAGGCCTTGGTGTCCGATACACGACCGGCGGCGTCGAATACAGGAACACCGGCAACCCATGTTTGCTCCTGGGACTTGGTCGCTCTTCGGATCCCTTGCGGATTGGAGCACCGTGTATGCGCTCCCGGGCGTGCATAGCGATTCTAACCGAGGTTGGCCTCGCAGCCTTCGGTGATCCCGATATCACGAGCTTCAACTACGACCCCGGCGACTTTAGAATTTCAGCGGTGCCACTTCCGGCCGGCTTGCCTCCGGCGCTTGTCGGCATGGCAGCGTTCGGCTGGCTGGCACGTCGAAAGCAGGCCTGAGCAACGAACGGCGCCTTTGACCAAACCCACTAAGCTATTGCCGAACCAGCGACGCCGCGTCGAGCATCAAAGTCCCGCCGGTTGCCTCATCCCACGCCAGATCGGTTTCAAGCGAATCGTACGCGCCCGTTGTTGTGAGGGCACAGCTAGCGGGTATCGATGAACACTTCCAAGCTGCCGTTCGTCTTCTATTGGGGCGGCATTGTTCTCGGCACGAATGAATTGAGCGGGCTAATAGGGCTGCGCGGGGGAAATCATGGCTACATTTACGGGGACGGAGGGCTCGGACTTCTTCATGCCCGAGGAAGTATCGTCCGGAGTCGTCGCTGACCCAATCGGAAGTTTACCTGGACCTGCAGACGACACGGCAGCTCCAGGTCGGCCAAGGTCGGGCAGGAGTACCTATTGCCAGGGTTTACGGCAGCGCTCCTCGGCGCGACGTCGATCAGGCCGGGTCAGGTGAATGTCTGGGGCACCGTACTGGCGGTCGCGGTGCTTGCGGTGACGGTCGCCGGTCTGAACCAGCTCGGCGCGCCGTTCTTCGTCGAGCCGCTCTTCAACGGCGCAATGCTGATCCTGGCAGTCGGGTTGGCCGTGAACAACAGCGCGGCGCCGCGACGCTGCCGCGACGCGGATTCGAAGGGCGGCAGAGCGCTAACCCACATCTAGTCGGGTTCATGGGCTGACCGCCATGCGAGCCAACGACGGCCATGAGCTGCCGTCCACATCAGTCTGCGCGTTATCCGCTGCCGTTCAGCTTGCGCCCATGATCATGGCCACGAGGTCGCGTTGCACCCCCACGCGGACGGCCATCTCGCCGACGGTGCGTCCGCGGCGCATCACGACGGCGCGGTCGGCGATGCGCACGACCTGTTCCATGTTGTGACTGACTATTATGACGGACAGGCCGCGCTCGGGCAGGCCGCGGACCATTTCGAGGATCTCGTCGGACTCGCGGACGCCGAGGGCGGCCGTCGGCTCGTCGAGTATGATGACGCGCCTGGCGAACGCCACGGCGCGGGCGACGGCGACGGCCTGCCGCTGCCCGCCGGACATCAGGCCGATTTCCTGTGACGGGGACACGTGGCTCACGCTCAGGGCGCTGGCATGCTCGCGCCACTGCTTCTGCTCCTCCTTGGCCGAGATGAAGCCGAGCGGTCCGAGCCATCGCGGCCGCGTCCGCTCGCGCCCGATCAGGAAGTTGTCCGAGACGGTCAGGTTGTCGAAAACGGCGAGGTCCTGGAAGACGGTCTCGACGCCCGAGCTGCGCGCGTCCGCCGGCGACCGCAGGCGTAGCGGACGCCCCTCGAGCTCGATCTCACCGGAGTCGAGGGCGACGATGCCGCTCAGCGCCTTGATTAGCGTCGACTTGCCGGCACCGTTGTCCCCGAGCAAGGCGACGATCTCACGTTCCTGCAACTCGAGGGAGGCGCCGGCGAGGGCGGTGACGAGGCCGTAGGCCTTGCGCGCGTCCCGCACCGAAAGGACAGGCTTTCGCGGCGGGGCGCCGGTGTTGGATTGCGGGCTCATCGGTTTAACTGCCTTGCCCGGATCGTGCGGATGCGCGTCTCGATGTGCTTGCGCAGGACGTCGAGCTCCAGCGCCAGCAGAATGCCCATGCCGATGGCGACGGGGGACCAGAACGGCGAGACGTCGAGTTGCTGGAGGCCGCTGCGGATCGTCGCGATGATCAGCGCGCCGAAGAGCACGTTGGTGATGCTGCCGCGGCCGCCGAACAGGCTGGCGCCGCCGACGACGACGGCAGTGATGGCGTCGAGCTCGTAGCCGACGCCGGAGAGCGGCGAGGCCGAGCCGGTGCGGCCGTGATAGAGCATGCCGGCGATCCCGGCCGTCGCGCCGCAGACGGCGTAGGCGCTCATGATCAGCCGGTCGCGCGGCAGGCCCAGCCATTGAGCGACACTGGGGTTGCCTCCGACCGCATAGAGCCAGCGGCCCCACTGCGTGCGCCGGAGCATGAGCCAAAAGAGCCCGGCCAGCAGCAGCACCAGCAGCGCTCCGGCGGGGATGCCGAGGACCCTGCCGTTGCTAAGCCAGTGCACGGCCGGGGAGACCCCAACCAGCGTGTTGCCGCCGCTGACGAGCAGCGCGACGCCGGCGGCGATTCCGAGCATCGCGACGGTGACGACGAGCGGCTGCGGGATGCCGCCCTTGACGATCAGCAGGCCGTTGACCAGGCCCACCGCCAGCCCGATCAGCGGATAGAGGACGATCTGCGCCACCGAGCTCGGGGCGTCCACGCCGGTCACCGTCGCCACCGTGACGACGCTCAGCGCGATCACGCTGCCGACGGAGACGTCGATGCCGCGCACCAGGATCACCAGGAACTCACCCAGGCCCAGGGCGCAGACGATCGCGCTCTGGGCGAGGAGGTTCTGCACGTTGCGCACCGTCAGGAAATGCGGCGCGAGCAGGCCGAAAGCGACGATCAGACAAAGCAGGATGATGACCGGGCCCGCCTGAAGCAGCCAGAGAACGGCGGAGAGCCGATCCGGCGAGGATGACCGCGGCGCTTCTGCCTGCTGGGCAGTGCGCTGCACAGGCCGCTACTTCACGACTTCGTCGACTTTGCCGGCCACGACGTCGGAGACCATCTTCAGCATGGCGCCGGCGTTCTCGGAGGTCTGCGCCGGTTGCGCCGGCACGACCACGAGCTTTTCGACGCTCTCGCCGCGGGCCAGCGCCGCCGTGGTGTCGGTGGCGGTCTTGGCGATGACCTCGAAGGGATAGGGGACGGTGAACTTCCAGTTCTTGTTGCCTTCGGAGATGGCCTTCAGGGCGTATTCCTGGCCGCCGATGGATCCTAGGATGGCGTTCGACCCGGCAGCCTCCAGCGCCTGCAGCGTTCCCTGGGCGGACACGTCGAAGATGTCGTAGATCGCGACGAGGTCAGGATGCGCGTTCAGCATGCCCTCGGCGATCGTGCGCGACTTCTCCGGGTCGCAACGGGCGTCGCCCTCGGCTACGATCTCGAGGTTCGTGGCCTGCGCGGCGTCCTTGAAGGCGTTGATGAAGGCGTCGGTGTCGGAAAGTCCGGCGATGCAGCGGATCACGCCGATCTCTCCGCCAGCGGGAAGCAGCTTGACGAATTCCGCCACCACCTCCTTCTCCGCGCCGACGGGATCGTAGTTCACCTGGGCGGTGAGGGTGTCGATGGGCGGCGGAGCGCCGTCGAACGACATGACCTTGATCCCTTCCGCGGTCGCCTGGTTGAGCGCGCCGACGAGCTCCTTGGAGGTCGCACCGGTGTTGACGGCGATGACGCTGTAGCCCTCGGCGGGAGCGTTCACGATCTCCTGGATGAAGAAGTCGACGTCACCGCGCGCGGTGCCTGCCTTCACGTCGATCTGGACGTCGTCGATCTGCGCCGCGCGCCCTTTCGCCACGTTGTACTGGCGCACGTAGGCCTGATCCCCGAGGTAGGAGAAGAGCATCAGCGCCTTCGGCTTTTCCGCGGCCGAGGCGCTCGCGGCGAGCAGCATCGCCATCGCAAGGCCCGTCAGGCCCGAGGGCACGCTGCATAATTTCCGGCTCATTCAATATTCCTCCCGTGTTGATCGCCGCCTCCCGAGCGGCCTTGCGAAGATTCAGGGTAGCGAAGGCTCGGATTCAGCGTGGCGCGGCTCCTCCCCGGCCCGGCGCGCCGGCACCGGCAAGGCGGCGCAGCCGGCGCAGGCTGTCGCGGATCAGGGGGTCGGACGCGATTTGCCGGTACTCGGCGAAGACCGCCTCGTAGGTGTCGGAGGCTGCCCGATTGCGATGGAAGACCATGCTTTCGCGCGCTCCGAAGCGAGATGCGCCTTCGGCGAAGCCGCCCACCACGCCGGCTGCCACGGCACCGTGGATCGCGGCGCCTACGCAGGTGGCGTTCTCGATCGACGGTACCTTCACGTCGCGGCCGATCACGTCCGCCATGGTCTGGACGAGAAACGGGTTGGAGCGTGCGAGGCCGCTGGTGAAGATGACCCGATCGACCGGGATCCCGGCATCCGTCACGATCTGGAGGATCGAGCGCGTGCCGAAACAGAGGGCCTCGACGAGGGCGCGAAAGATGGCGGCCGGCGTCGATGCCAGCGTGAGGCCGGCGATCAGCCCGCTGAGACCCGGATCGCCGAGGGGGACGCGGTTGCCACCGAACCAGTCGAGCGCGACCAGCCCGCCGCTGCCCGGGGGAACCTCCGCCGCAGCAGCAGCATGGCGGGCGAAGTTCTTGCTCGGGTCTTCGGCGAGGGGGAAGTTCCGCACGAACCAGGCCAGCATGTCGCCGAAGGCTGCTTGGCCGGCCTCGTGGCACCAGACGCCGGGCAGCACCGCGCCGAAGGCGACGCCCTCGAGGCCGGGTGGCAGCGGCCGCGCCGTGTCGTCGAGCACTAGAAGGGCCGCCGAGGTGCCGAGCGCGCCGACGAAGGCGCCGGGCTCGACAGCCCCGATCGCCGGGAGCACCGCGTGCGAGTTGATGACGGCCACCGCCACCCGTGCCGCGCCCTGGATGCCGGTGCGCGCGCGCCAGTCGTCGGCGAGCGACCCGGCCGCGGTGCCGACGACTAGAGGCGGGCCGAGCCGGTGCTCGAGCCCCGCGACGACATGCGAGGGATAGCCGTGGTCAGGGTCGAACTGCATCTTGTACGCCGCGAGGTCGAGGCTCCGGGCTTCGTTGCCGGTCAGCTGCCAGACAAGCCAGTCGCCGGCCTCGAGGAAGCGGTCGGTTCCGGCCCAGAGCGCGGGCGCCTCCTCGGCGAGCTGCGCCGCCTTGGCGAGCATCCACTCGCCGGAGAGCTTGCCGCCGAAGTTGGCGAGGAATGCGCCGCCGCGTCCGTTGATGCTGTCCGCGTGGCGGTGGGCAGCGGCGTGCTTCCAGAGCTTCACATAGGCGTGCGGCTCCTCCGGATGCAGCGCTGAAAGCGGGTTGCCGTCGGCCTTCGTCGGCATCGGCGAGGAGGCGGTGAAGCCCACGCCGATGCCGGCGATGTCGCGGCGGCGACCCAGTCGGTCGAGGATAATCTCGGCCGCTTCGAGGTAGTCGCTGGCGACCTGCAGCGCGAAGCCCGGCGGCAGCGCCGAGCCGTTGGGAAGGGCGGCAGTCAGGATGCCGTGGGCATAGGGATGAACAGCATGGCCCAGCTGCCGGCCGGTGGCGACGTCGATCAGCACGCCGCGCGCCGAACTCCGAGCCGTAGTCGAGCCCGATGAGGCAGGGGCCTGGCACGGCTCAGAGCCTAGCCTCGGCGGCCCCGCGCACCTGACTGGCAACCAGCCCCGCGCCGAGGTCGGACCGCTCTTGGCTGCCGTCTGGATTCGCCACTGCATTCCCCCAAGCACGGCCGTGTACCGGCTCGTTTGCGGCAGTTATGCATAAATATATACAAAACTCAAATCGGATTCCGCTCTTGAGACGCACAAGACAGACGGGTTCTGGTTATGCTATGCGGCGCCAGCAGCTTGAGGGAAGGCGCTGATGCAAGAAGCCGGTTCAGACCAGATCGGCGGCCCGACCGAGCTCCGCGCGGCAAGCTCGGTCCTTACCGCGGTGATAGCGGCCAAGCGCGCCTCGCGAGCTGAGCTGATCGAATCGACCGGTCTGTCCCGGATGACCGTCACGAACCGGCTCGGCGCGCTGCTGGCCGCCGGGCTGGTCCAGGAGACGGCGGAGACCGTCGCGAGCGGCGGTCGCCCGGCCCGCGTCCTTGCCCTGAACCCGGCGTTCGGCGTCGTCCTCTGCGTCGACCTGCGCGAGAGCCGGATCCATCTCGCGGTCAGCGACCTCACGCCGTCGCTGCTTGAGCGGGAGGAGATGCCCTACCTGATCGACGGCGGGCCGGTCTCGACCCTGGAGAATATTGCCGGCGGCCTGGAAAGGATGCTGGCGCGAAGGCAGGCCCCCCCCTTCGTGCTCGGCATCGGCATCGGCCTTCGCGCACCGGTGGATCACGAGGCCGGCTGCGCCGTCGGGCCATCCATCCTAGGGGGTTGGGACGACTTCGACGTCGGCGGCTGGATGGAGCGGCGGATGGGCATCCCGACGGTCGTCGAGAACGACGTCAACCTGATGACCATCTTCGAGTACCGCCGCACCGCCACGCCGGGAGATCCGTTCCTCTACGTCAAGATGGGGACCGGGATCGGCTCGGGCCTGATCGCGGCCGGCCGGCTCTACCGGGGCGCCCACGGCGCTTCCGGCGACATCGGCCACATCCAGTTCGCGCCGGCGCCGGCGCCGCTCTGCCGCTGCGGCAAGGTCGGGTGCGTGGAGGCGCACGCGGCTGGCTGGGCGATCGCGCGTGATCTCTCTGGCCTGGGATATCCGGCGGAGAACGCCACCGACGTCGTCGATCTCGTGGCCGACCAAGTGCCGGAGGCAATCCGCCTGCTGCGGCAGGCGGGCCGGACCCTGGGCGAGGTGGCTGCCGCCGCCATCAGCATGCTGAACCCGCGGACCCTTGCGATCGGGGGCACGCTCGCGCGGGCGCCCGAGCACCTCCTTGCCGGCGTGAAGGAACTCGTCTACCAGCGCTGCCTGCCGCTCGCGACCCGTGAGCTGACGATCAAGGCCGTGGCGCCCCGCGACGAGGCCTGCCTCGTAGGTGCCGCGCATTTGGTGCTCGATGATGTCTGCCACCCGCTGCGCATCGAGAAGCTGTTGCAGCGCATTCACGACCGGGCAGCTGCTGCTACGCCCGACCAATTCGATGCCCGGGAGGGTGATATGATGCCACCAGTCTCGACAGGTCCATGACCGAACGCACTTCTCCTGACAGCTCCTCCTCTCTTACTGTGGAAATCGCCGAGGCGGACGCCGGCGAATCCGATGACGGATGTCGCAGCCGCCGAGCTGCTGGTGACCTATGAGGCGCGGATCGCGGCGCTCGAGCGGCTCGTCGGCAAACAGGCGCTGGAGTTGGCCTTCGTCAAAGGGGGGCTTCTCTGGACCCTCGCCGACAGCACTTACATCCGTGATCGCCGGCCCCAAAGGCGTCTCCGTCCAAAATGGATGCGAACCGATGGGCGTCGCACGGTCGACCTAACTACGCCGCAGCAGATCCAACGAACGCCTATGCGGCGCTGGTCGCGGAGATGCGCGCGATCACCGATGCGTGGGAATGCTACGGCTACCGTCGCGTTGGCTCAACGCTGCGCCATCGCGGCTGCGTCGTGAAGGGCAAGAAGGTCAGGCGCTGGATGAAGCTGCCCGATCTCAACCCCGACGTCGGCAGCGCTCCACGAAGACGACAGATAGCGATCACGACGGACCGATCTATCCGCTGATCGCCGCCGGCTTCGAGACCCATGAACCCGACCAGATGTGGGTTGGCGATATCACCTTCGTCGCCATCGCAACCGGCTTCGTCGATGTGGCCATCGCTCTGGACGCCTGGTCCCGATGTGTGGTCGGCTACGCCATTGGCCGCAGGATCGACGCACGCCTGGCGGTCGCCGCCTTAACACGACCATCGCCCTGCCCGCTGCCGGGCTGCGTGATTCACACCGACCGCGGCTCGCAATACGCCTCGAAGGCGCACAGGGGGCTGGTATCCGAGTGCGGCTTCATCGGCTCGATGAGCCGGCGCGGCAATTCTTACGACAACGCTCAGGCCGAGAGCTTCATGAAGACGCTCAAGGTCGAGGCGGTCTATCTCAACGAATACGAGATCTATGGAAATGCCGCAGCCGATCTGCCGCGCTGGTAGCGTCCAGACTCTTTCGCACTTTCGCTCACGCGACGACGGCTCCGTAGGCTTCGTTTTGCGCCGCGCGGAGCGGCGCCATGTTCATGTACTTTCGGGTCGACCACTGGGTGCCGGCGATGTGCCGGAGCCTGGCCGCAGCGAGATTGAGGCAGGACTGACCGTCGGGGAAGGCGCCGACGACGCGGGTTCGTCTCCGGATTCGCGCATGATCCGCTCGAGCGGATTGTTGGTTCGGATCTTGATCCAGTGGCAGTCCGGGAAGGCGTAGTAGGTCAGGGTCTCGCGGACATGGGCGTCGACGAGGTCCGCAGCGCGCCCCATACGCTGGCGGCGGAGCTCGTCGACGACCGCCGAGGCCTTGGCCGCGGCGGTCGCCCGGGTCTCCTGGGCGTGGATCGCCTTGAGCATGTGGCTGACCTCCCGGACCTTGGCCGCCGGCACGTGGCTGAAGACGTTGCGGTAGAAATGCACGACGCACCGCTGCCACCGGGCGTCCGGCAGGTACTCGCCGACGCTCTCGACGAGGCCGCGACAGGCGTCCGAGATGATCAGCTCCACGTCTTTCAGCCCGCGATCCACGAGGTGGCGCAGGAAGGCCGACCAGCCGGACTTGTCCTCCTTCGCGCCCTCGCAGATGCCGAGGATCTCTCGGTAACCCTCGGCATTCACGCCGATCGCCACCAGCAGCGAGACGTTGCGCACCTCGCCGGCCCAGGTGCGCTTCATCCCGCCGCTCAGGGGGTCAACATTCCACGCCGATCCACACTTCGGTACGGACGGCGTCCAAAATTGACCCCCTGTCGCGCGTAGCGCGGAACTGCCTGTCCTTGTGTTTGGACGGGTGGAATGGGGGATGAAGGGCGTGGATACGATCGCGCGGGTGCGCCGCGAGTACCTGGTGCGCGGCCGGTCGATCAGGGAGATCGCACGCGAGCTGCACATCTCCCGCAACACGGTGCGGAAGGTCCTGCGGTCGGGGGAGACGGAGTTCACCTACGAGCGGACGGTGCAGCCGCAGCCGAAGATGGGCCGTGGCGGGACGGAGCTCGACCGGCTCCTGGCGGTGAACGCGGCGCGCTCGAGCCGGGAGCGGCTGACGCTGATCCGGATCTTCGAGGAGCTGCGCGGCGCTCGGCTACGCCGGCGGCTACGACGCGGTTCGCCGGTATGCGGCCGCCTGGCAGCGCGAGCGACCGCGGCGACGGCGGCGGCCTTCGTGCCGCTGAGCTTCGCGCCCGGCGAGGCCTACCAGTTCGACTGGAGCCACGAGATCGTGCTGATCAACGGCGTGACGGTGACGGTGAAGGTGGCGCATGTCCGGCTCTGCCACAGCCGGATGCTGTTCGTGCGGGCCTATCCTCGCGAGAGCCAGGAGATGGTGTTCGACGCCCATGACCGGGCGTTCGCCTTCTTCAGAGGCGCCTGCACGCGCGGCATCTACGACAACATGAAGACGGCGGTGGACGCGATCTTCGTCGGCAAGGAGCGGGCCTACAACCGGCGCTTCCAGCAGATGTGCGGGCACTACCTGGTCGAGCCGGTGGCCTGCACGCCGGCGTCGGGCTGGGAGAAGGGCCAGGTCGAGAACCAGGTCGGCACGGTGCGGCAGCGGTTCTTCTCGCCGCGGGTGCGGGTGCAGAGCTACGAGGAGCTGAACGCCTGGCTGCTGGACCGCTGCGTCGCCTGGGCCAAGGCGCAGCCGCATCCGGAGGTCCGCGACAGGACGGTCTGGCAGATGTTCGAGGCGGAGCGGCCGAGCCTCGTGCCCTATGCCGGGCCGTTCGACGGCTTCCACGCGGTGCCGGCCTCGCCGTCGAAGACCTGCCTCGTGCGCTTCGACAACAACAAGTACTCGGTGACGGCGAGCGCGGTCGGCCGGCCGGTCGAGATCCGCGCCTACGCCGAGCGGATCGAGCTCCGCCAGGACGGGCGGATCGTCGGCGAGCATCCCCGCGCCTTCGGCCGCGGCCAGACCGTCTACGATCCCTGGCACTACGTCCCTGTGCTGGCCCGCAAGCCCGGCGCGCTGCGCAACGGCGCGCCGTTCAAGGACTGGGTGCTGCCGGGCGGCGATCGAGCGGGTGCGCCGCAAGCTGAAGGCGGCGCGCGACGGCGACCGGCAGATGGTCGAGATGCTCGGCGCGGTGCTGACCGACGGCCTGCCGGCGGTGGAGGCCGCCTGCGCCGAGGCGCTGAAGGAGGGCGTCCACTCGGCCGACGTCATCCTGAACATCCTGTCCCGGCGCCGCGATCCCGGGCCGCCGGCGACGATCATGACCCCCGAGGCGCTGCGGCTGCGGCACGAGCCCGCCGCCGACTGCGCCCGCTACGACAGCCTGAGGAGGGCGAGCGGATGATGGAGCGAAGCGAGATCATGACGCACGATGGGCGACCTCAAGCTCTTCGGCATGAGGGCGGCCTACGACGAGATCGTCGCCACCGCGGTGAAGCGCCAGCACGAGCCGCAGCGGGTCGTCGGCGACCTGCTGACGGCCGAGATCTCCGAGAAGCAGGCCCGCTCGATCAAGTACCAGATCGCCATCGCCAAGCTGCCGCTGGCCAAGGAGATCGACGAGTTCGTCTTCGACGGCACCCCGATCAACGAGACCCTGGTCCGCGACCTCGCCGGCGGCGGCTTCCTCGCCCAGCAGCGCAACCTCGTCCTGGTCGGCGGCACCGGCACCGGCAAGACCCACCTCGCCGTCGGCATCGCCCGCGCCTGCATCCGCGGCGGCGCCCGCGGCCGCTTCTTCAACGTCGTCGACCTCGTCAACAAGCTCGAGGCCGAGGCCCGCGCCGGCCGACAGGGCCGCATCGCCGACCATCTCTGCCGCATGGACTTCGTCGTGCTCGACGAACTCGGCTACCTGCCCTTCGCCCAGGCCGGCGGCCAGCTGCTGTTCCACCTGGTCAGCCGGCTCTACGAGCAGACCTCGGTCATCGTCACCACCAACCTCGCCTTCGGCGAATGGCCGGCCGTCTTCGGCGACGCCGAAGATGACCACCGCGCTCCTCGACCGCCTCACCCACCACTGCGACATCGTCGAGACCGGCAACGAAAGCTGGCGCTTCAAGAACCGCGCCTGAGGCCCACGGAGCAGGGCCCGATCCGTCTCCGCCACCCCAACCGCTGCGCCGGATCAGGCCCTCCTCCTTCCGTCGCGAAGTGGGTCAATGTTGGACGCCGATTGCGGGTCAGGATTGCGCGCCGATTGACACCCGAGAACTGATTTCCGGCCCGTCTGCAAAGCCTGGCGACTTCGGCCGTTGCCGCTCTCAGCCCGAACCCGCCGGGCCCGTCCTCATCTCAGCCCCATTTCATCTCGCCCTTGACGACCTTCGAGCCGATATCGAGAGCGACGCCCATGCCCAGGTTAGCGAAGCGGGTCTCCATTGCGGCCTTCAGCGAGGCAGCGTCTGCAGCCCTGGCCAGCTCCTCTTCGAAGGCCAACAGGTAGGTCTTCGTGTGGTCGATCGCCGAGGCGTCGGTCGCCGATCCCGGCGCGGCGGATCGGCAGCTTCCGGCAGCTCCTCGTGGCCGTGCCGGACCTGGCCCGCAGCATGAACTCGGTCGAGCCCGAGAATCTGTCCGGCCTGCCGTTCATCGCCAACGCCGCGCTTAAGGAGCCGCTGGTCTGGCGTTTCATTCGAAACAAGCAAGATCGGCAGACGGTACGGATGAGCTCCGTGATGACCATCAACACGACGCCTGGCGTGCTGGAAGCGACGTTAGCAGGCGGCGGGATGTCGATCCTGCCCGATTTTCTCGTGGACGATCATGTCCATAGCGGGCGCCTCGTGACCATTCTGCCTGCCTGGACCCTGCCTTCCGGCGGGATCCATGCCGTCTACCCGGCCAGCCGGTTTCGTCCGCCCAAGGTCACGCGGTTCGTGGAGATGCTGGGGCGGATGCCCAGCGGAGCCGTTTCGGCAGAGTGATCGCCGACAGGTCCGTCAGGGCCCCACTCTGGCGCTGCAAATTCGGCTCGCGCCTGGGATGAATCTCTTCGAGGGGCGAGACTGCGGCGACGAACGGCTGCGAGTTTTCGGCGTAGGCCTCGAGCACCTTGATCTCGGCCGGTCTGACGGCGCTTGGAGGGGGCGGGCACACTACGTGGAGCGCCTCGGATTCGGACGCCATCCCTTTATCTCGATATCGATGCCGATCGCCTGGACCGCGACGTTGATCGGGCCGCGGATCGATGCATTGACTCCGTGAACGTGAAGCCGACGCCGATGAAGCACACGGGGGTGGCGATCGAGCCAGGCGCGCACGTTGGGGATGCCCGTGGGCTGCGCAGTTGCCGAGGATGATGTGCGGCCTTGTCCGCCGGAACCTCGGCATTCACGACGTTTAGGAAATAGCTGCACCTGCTGATGGCGATGATGGACAACGCGCCTCTCTCGCGCCGGCTGATCCTGAAGCCAAAGAGGGCCGACGCATGGGACCCGGCCCGGCTCTCGCGCGAGGTTTGGGTAGTATGACTTCGATATCCGCCGGGAGCTTCGGTTCAATGACCTCCGCGGGACGAAGGTGACCGAGATGGTCTGGTCCGGGATCAGCGTGCCCGACCTCGCTGTCCGGATCGGATGGAAGATCGACCGCCGCCAAGATGCTTGTGTCTACGCCGCGCTCAACCCGGGGCGCGCCAGGGGTGTCCCACTGGTCGGTCCGGCGAGGCAGGATGACGCCATCAGATAGGGTTGCGACGTCCTCGCCTGCCGCGCCTCGCGCCCTCTGCGGTCACGGCGGGGCTGGCGGTCTCCGCTCGACTTCCATAACCTGCTAGTCTAGTTGGAACTGGCTGCGAGCGACGGGCCGAAATAGCAAAGCCGTCCGGCGTGGTACCGCCCCACCGTCTACAGGATCAGTCGACGATCACCAGAGCCTTAATTAGTCCGTCCTTGTCCCTGGCCCAACGCGGCAGGTCGGTTGCAACCTTAGCGAGCGAAGTTTCGTGGGTGACGATGGAGCTGACCGATGTACTGCCCGACCGGATCGAGGAGATCACCTGCTCAAAATCGACAAGCAATGCGTTTCGGCTCGCCATTAGAACCATCTCGCGTTTGTGGAACTCTGCATCGGAGAAAGTGATGTCCGCATCGATGAGGCCAACGAAGACGCAGGTCCCGCCGTGCGCCACCTGCGCGAAGCTCGCCTCCATCGACGCGCGGTTGCCCGTGGCGTCGAAGACCCGGTCGAAGCCATTGCCGTCCGTGGCCGCTCGCAGCGCCCCCGCCGCCGCTTCCTCCCCCGTGACCGTCTGATCGATCCGCGTGGCCGCGCGCGCGAGGGCAAGCCGCCCAGCATCGCGGTCCAGCAGCGTCACATCGGCCCCCGCGATTGCAGCGAAGATTGCCGCCCCCAGCCCGATCGGCCCGGCGCCGACCACCAGCGTCTTGAGGCCCGTCATCGGGCCGGCGCGACGGACGGCGTGGGCGCCGATCGCGAGGAACTCGACGGTCGCGGCCGCCTCGAGCGAGAGGCCGTCCGCCGGGATCAGATTGGCTTGCGGCAAACTGATGAACTCGCACATCCCGCCGTCGCGATGCACGCCGAGCACGCCGATCCGCATACAACAATTGGGCTTACCGGCCGTGCATGCGTGGCAGGTGCCGCAGGCGATATAAGGGTAGACGACGACATTCTCACCGGATCGGAACCGGCTGTCAGGCGGCGCTTCGACCACGGTCGCCGAAAGCTCGTGTCCAATCACCCGGGGGTAGTCGAGGAACGGATGGAGGCCTTCGTAGATGTGGTAGTCCGTACCGCATATGCCGACGCGGCGAATCCGGAGCAGCACCTCGCCGTCGGCACGTGTCGGCATGGGCCGTTCCTCGACCACGATCCGATGCGCAGCGGGGCAGACGATGGCCTTCATCGGCATTACTTCCGTGCTAGTTGCGCCACAGTCGGCAAAGGTCGCAAATCCGCCTTGAATGGTCAGAGCCCCGACAGGCGCTTCTTTTGCAGGTTGTCGAGATAGACGACCAGGGCGATCAGTAGGCCCTCGACCACCATCTCCCAGAACGGGTCGATGTCGAGCAGCACTGCGCCGTTGCCCATCGTGGTAAAGAGCACCGCGCCCGCAACTGCGCCAAGCACCGTGCCACGGCCACCGAAGAGGCTCGCTCCGCCGACCACCGCGGCGGCGATCGCCTGCAGTTCGTAAGCGTTGGCCATGGAAGGCGACGCCACGCTCAGGCGCGAGACCAGAAGGATGCCGGCGAGGGCGGCGAGGCCTGAACTGAGCACATAGGCAGTGACGGTGATGCGTAGCACCGGGATGCCCTGCCGCCGAGCGGCCTCCGCGTTCGACCCCAGCGCGTAGAGATAGCGGCCGGTCCGGGTGTAGCGCAGCAGATAGTGAACCACGACGGCGACCCCGAGCATGGTCCAGAACAGGTTCGGGATGCCGACAAGCGCCCCGCGTGCGAAGTCCTTGATGTTCGGCGGCAGGCCACCGACCGTCACGCCGCCCGCGGTCAGCAGCGCCAGGCCGCGATAGACCTGCAGGCCGGCAAGCGTCACGATGAAGGCGGGGATGCCGAGCACGCCGACGGCCAAGGCGTTCAGGGCGCCGATGGCGATTCCGCCGGCGAGCGCCACGCCGAGGGAAAGCGGGATGCCGTAGCCGTGCGACATCAGTTGCGCCGAAAGCACCCCACAGAATGCCGCCACCGAGCCGACCGACAGGTCGATCCCGGCAATCACGATGGTACAGAGAACGCCCACCGCGATGATCCCGGAGATCGACACCTGGCGCATCATGTTGCTGATGTTGCCTTCGGTCATGAAGTTTGGCGCCGTGACGGTCAGGACGATCCAGAGAAGGATCGTGAAGACGAGGACATAGGTCTCAACCGGAAGCCGGTGGAGAAGCGCCTGCATGCCATTGTCCTTCGCGGCCGGCCGGCTCTGGCCGGATGGCACCGGGGCGGATTGCCCGCCCCGGCCGATGCTGTCCGCAGGCGTCACTTCAGTTGCCGACGTACGGCGAGAGCGTACGCTTGGTGACGTCGAGCAGCCCGGCGAAGGCCGGGTCGTCCATGTTGGCCTTGGTGACCGCACCGACGCCGGTGTCGACGTTCTTCGGCAGACGCACGCCATGTGCCGCGGCGTAGCCGTACCAGACGCCGGCATAGCCCATCATGTACGGGTCCTGGATGATTAGCGCGTAGATCGAGCCATCCTTGAGGTGCTCGAGCTCGCCCGCGTCGGCGTCGTAGGCGACGAGGCAGAGCTTGTCGCCGATCCCGTGCTCGCTGACCGTCGTTCCGGCACCGGTGCCCATCTGCGCGTTGTCGGCGAAGATGCCTACGAGGTCGGAATCCTTGGTCAGCATGTCCGCGGTCAGCGACATGCCCTCCGCTTCCTCGTTGTTTGCGACCCGGTTGCCGACGATCTGCAGATCGGGATAGGCGGCCACCCCGTCCTTGAAGCCCTGGTCGCGCGAGTCGAGCAACTCGTGCCCGGCCATTGCGGTGATGAAGGCGACCTTGCCTGCGGTCTTGCCCGTGCGCTCCTGGATACACTGCGCCATGGCGTCGGCCGCGGCCTTGCCGCCGACGAGGTTGTTGGTGGTCAGGAACGAGGCGTAGTCCTCGGTCGCCGCGGCGGAATCGATGATGATGACCGGAATGCCCTGGGCCGTGACCGCCGCGACCGGATCACCAAGCGCTTCGGTTATGGTCGGAGCCAGAACGATCGCCGCCGGCTTCTGCGCGGCGGCGCTCTCGAGGATTCCGATCTGGGCGGCGGCGTCGTCCTTGGGCGACCCGAGTTCGTCGACCTTGACGCCGAGGTCCGCGGCCGCCTTCTCGGCGCCCTTGAACACCCATTGCCAGTATTCAGACGTCGTCGCCTTGACGATCACCGGGATCGTTTCCTCGGCCATCGCCGCCGACGCGGCCGTGAGGCCGAACGCCGCGACCGACGCGAGAAGCATCGATTTCTTCAGCATGGTCTTTCCTCCCTGTTCGGCCGCTCAGGCCGTCGTTGCCGTGTCGGAATAGCCGGTCATGTATTTGATGAGCGTCTCCTGGCTTGTCGTCGCTGCCGTGGTGGTGTGCACGATGGCCCCGCGAAACATCACTGCGATGCGGTCGGCCACTTCGAGGATCTCGACGAGGTTGTGGCCGACGTAGATCACCCCGGCGCCGGCGGCCGCGAGGTCACGGGCGTAGCGGATGACATTCTCGCGCTCCATTACCGCGAGGGCCGCGGTCGGCTCGTCCATGATCACGACCTTGGCCTTCCAATAGATCGCCCGTGCGATCGCCACCGCCTGGCGCTGGCCGCCGGACAGGCGCGCAACCGTGCGGCTTCCGGCCGGAATGTGGCTGCGCAGACGGTCGAGCAGCGCCTGGGTTTCGCGCTGGATCGCGCGTTCGTCGACGTAAGGCAGGACGCCAGCGAGGCGTCGGACCGGTTCGCGACCGAGGAAGATGTTGGCGCCGACCGAGAGGTCGTCGGCCAGGGCAAGGTCCTGATAGACCGTCTCAATGCCTCGCTCACGGGCTTGGCGCGGCGAGGCGAGGTCGATCCTCTCATCGCCGAGATGGATCTCGCCGGCATCGGCGCGGTAGACCCCCGAGATGTGCTTGATCAGCGTCGACTTGCCTGCGCCATTGTCGCCGACCAGCGCCAGAACTTCCCCGCCACGCAGATCAAGATCGACGCCTCGCAGGGCCTCGACGGGTCCGAAGCTCTTGCGAAGTCCGCGGACGCTCAGGATCGTGGCGGCGGCGCCAAAGGGAGCCGAGCCACCGCCGGGTTCATCGCGCCTGAGGCCGCTGACCGCCATGTTCGCTCCCTAGGGCACTCTTGATTTGCGTTGCCTCTTGCCTATAAAAAACCACCGGGCAGGTTGTGCGTCAATTTGTTTTTTGTCTGCAAAGCGCAGGATAAAGAACCAAGATCTTAGCGGAGTGGGACCACGATGAAGGGCGATGCAGTCTTCAAGCGGACTTTTAATGCGGCGCTGGAACATTTCGCTGAGCATCGGGTCGGGGCTCTAATTGAATCCGAGAACGCCCTTGCCGAGCGGCTGGAGGCCAGTCGCACCACGATCCGCAAGGTCCTTCGGGAACTTGGTGGTCGCGGCATTGTCATCGACGCCGACGGCGAGCGTACCTTGGCTCGGCGAACGTTGCCTTCGGAAGCCTATCCACGTGCAGAGACACTCTCGACGGCCGCGCAGGTCGAGAAGAAGTTCATGGAATGGATGCTGCGCGCTGACCGCAAACCCGGCGACGTGATCAATGAGCTCGAGCTGTCACGGGAATCCGGCGTCTCGACCAGCGGCATTCGCGAGTATCTCAACCGCTTCAGCCGCTTCGGCCTGATAGAGAGACGGCCGATTTCAGGCTGGCTGTTCCGCGGCTTCACCCAGGAATTTGCGCTCGAGCTCTTCGAGGTCCGCGAACTGTTCGAGACCCGCTCCGCGATTGTTTTCGCGACCCAGCCACGCGACGCCCCAGCCTGGAAGGCGCTGAGTGAGCTCGAGATGGAGCACCGCGAGCTTCAGGGCGAGATCGCGGCGCGTTACCACGACTTCTCTGACCTCGACGAGCGGTTTCACCGCCTTATATGTGATGCATCACACAACCGGTTCATCGTCGATTTCTACGAGGTAATCTCGCTAATTTTTCACTACCATTATCAGTGGAACAAGACAGACGAGCGCCAGCGCAACGAAATGGCTCTTTTAGAGCATCTTGATTATATCGAAGCGCTCGTCAGCCGGGATCCGGGTCGGATTGAGATGGCCTGCAAAAGCCATCTCAAGTCGGCCCGCAGGACCCTTCTTGCGTCAATTGGAACCGGCGACCACGCAGCGTGAACTCGCCCATACTGGTCACTATCCTCAGACGCCTTCCTCAGGTGGGTCTTGACCCAGGAACTGATCCAAAACCGATGGCGAATTTCCAGGCACGATCTTTGAAAGGAAGAGGGCCAGGATGCCGAAGAAGAGGTTCAGCGAAGATCAGATCGCCTTCGCTTTGAGGCAAGCCGACGCTGGAAACGCGGTCTGCGAGATCTGCCGGAAGATGGGTGGGCGGAGGCCCACGTTCTACCGCCGGTAAAGGGTCATGCTGGGACGGGGTTGGCGGGACAGGCATTGGAGGGACCGAGCGAACACGGGGGATCGAGCGCGGAGCCTTTTTTCCCGCGGACCTTAGGAGTGCGCAAGGCAAGTTCGATTCCGCCAAGCCCTCGCGTGTGCCGGAAAGCGGCCATCGTAAATGAGCCTAGGCCAGCGTTTCGCCGCAAGGGCAGTTCTTCGGAATTCAACGTCAAGCGCTCACCAACAAGGTCACGAACAGGACATCGAATCCAACGAAGGTCGCCGCCGTGCGACCTGTCTCCTGGAACTCAACCCGAACGGGACGCGAACTGCGAGGGCAGAAAAAGGGCAGAAAATGGCGGAGCGAACAAAACGCTTCCATCATTTATCTTGCAAAATCAAAGTGTTAGGCTGGCTGGGGAACCTGGATTCGAACCAGGACTAACGGAGTCAGAGTCCGTGGGTCTACCGTTAACCTATTCCCCAATCGCGACCGCTAAGTAGTCGACTTCGGCCTCCGGTGCAAGCGATCCCCATCAGGGCGATCGCATCTGTCCGACGGACGGGCCCGCGCGATGACGTCGGTCCGATACGGCGCGAAGCATCTGAATCGGCGCGCCGTTCCAGATCCAATTGCCGATCCGTCCATTGCCGAACGCAGAGTTGCAATCCTCAGTTCGAACAAAAATGGTCCGGAAAAAAAGCCAAACTGAACCGCTCCGGGTTTCCCGGAGGCCCCGACTTTTGGAAGGATGGGGTCCATGGAAACCAGGAAGACGACGAAGCCATACCCGGCGGAGCTGCGCGAGCGCGCCGTCCGGCTGGTGCGCGAGCAGGCGGCGGAGCATGGCTCGCAATGGTCGGCGATCCGCTCGATCGCAGAGAAGGTGGGTTGCAACGCCGAGACGCTGCGGCTCTGGGTTCGACGTTCGGAGCGTGACCGCGGTGCCCGGCCCGGGCTGACCACCGACGAGCGCGACCGGCTGAAAGCCCTGGAGCGGGAGAACCGCGAGCTGCGCCAGGCGAACGAGATCCTGCGCAAGGCTTCGGCGTATTTTGCGCAGGCGGAGCTCGACCGCCGGTTCAAGCCATGATCGCGTTCATCGACGAACACCGCGCGTCGCACGGGGTCGAGCCGATCTGCAGGGAGCTGCCGATCGCCCCGTCGACGTATCACGCCGCGATCGGCCGCCGCGCCGATCCTTTGAGCGCGCCGCCACGCGTGCGCCGCGACGTCGCCCTTCGCGGCGAGGTTCGACGGGTCTGGGAAGCGAACTTCGGCGTCTACGGCGTGCGCAAGGTCTGGCGTCAGCTCGGCCGTGAGGGGGTCAGCGTCGCGCGCTGCACCGTCGCCCGCCTGATGCGCCAGATGGGCCTGCATGGGATTGTTCGGGGAAGATCAGTGAGAACCACGATCAGCGACAAGGCGATGCCCTGTCCGCTCGACCGGGTGAACCGGGACTTCAAGGCGCCGGCGCCCAACCGGCTCTGGGTATCGGACTTCACCTTCGTGGCCACCTGGAGCGGCTTCGTCTACGTCGCCTTCATCATCGACGCCTACGCCAGAAGGATTGTGGGCTGGCGGGTGTCGCGGACTGCCGAGGCGAGCTTCGTGCTGGACGCGCTGGAGCAGGCGATCCATGCCCGACGACCCGGCCAGGGCGACGGCCTGATCCACCACAGCGACAGGGGCTCGCAATACCTGTCCATTCGCTACACCGAGCGCCTCGGCGAGGCCGGTATCGCGCCCTCGGTGGGCAGCGTCGGGGATTCCTATGACAACGCCCTCGCCGAAACGGTGATCGGCCTGTTCAAGACCGAGGTCATCCGCCGTCGAGGCCCGTGGCGCAGCATCGAGCCCGTCGAGTTCGCTACCCTCGAATGGGTGGACTGGTTCAACCACCGGCGCATCCTCGAGCCCATCGGCAACATCCCACCCGCCGAAGCCGAGGCCCGCTTCTACCTCGAACTGGAGACCCGCGCCGTGGCGGCGTAGGACTCAAACGAAACAGCCTCCGGGAAACCCGGTGCGGTTCACTCCTCATGTATTTGGAGGGGTGGGATGGCGTCAGGTGTCTGACTGGAATCTCCGTGTGGTTCGTTTGTGAGTGCCGACTGTAGGAATTGAACCCACGACATCCTGATTACAAATCAGGCGCTCTACCATCTGAGCTAAGCCGGCTACTGCGGTTCGGATACACCGCAACGGCACGCATGACAACCCGAGCGGACCCGGATTGGACCCGGTTCTAGCCTTGGGCATCCGCGCGGTGGCCACCCGTAGGCGTTGGCGATCGGTCGCTCTCCCGTCCCGGCCGCTTTCCCGGTCGCATCGGCCATCGCGGTACGTCCGCGGAGGAGGACGTCATCGCCGATGTCCCTCGCCGCGAACGATCGCCGTCGTGCTGTCGATGAGCGCGTTCTGGCCGATCACGTCCTGCACGCGCGCCATGATGTCGGCGCGGACTGCGGCGATCCGCGCGACCGCCTAGAAGGCCGGGGCGTGGCGGCGCATGAAGCCGACCTGCGCCACCACCGTGGCCGCCGCCATCAGGCTGCCCCGGTCCGTCGAATATTGCTGCATGAACCTCTTGATGCCGACAGGCAGCGTCATCGCCCTCTGGTCCGTGAGGAAGACGTTGGCGGCGAAGAACTCGTTGCAGGAGAAAAGGAAGCATCAGGATGACCGGCAGATTGACCAGGGCACCACTCCTCGCCCGTCAGCCCAGCCCGGCTCGCCCGGTCGCGCTCGCGCCTGCCGCACCCACTGCCGCAGCGTCTCGGCCCGTGCAGCCGACTTTCGCCGCCACCGAGCGCATCGCCGCCCAGCCCGAGCCGTGCCCATGCGCTCGCTCTCGAGCCGTCCGGACCGGGCGCTCACGCAGCTCGGCCGGATACGGCTTCACCGTCCGCTTCGTTTCCACTGGAGCCTCCGGGAAACCCCGCTCCTGCCGCCCGGTCCAGGGTCAGTCGCTCGGTTGCGAGCCCGGGATCGCCCCTTGTGCCGCCAACGCATGCCAAAGCGCCTCGGGCACCCGTTCGGCCGCTGCAGCCAGGTTCTCCCCCACTTCTTCGGCGCCGCCCATTCCGGCGAGAACCGAGGCTACGGCCGGGTGCCGCAGCGGGAAATTCAGGGCGGCTGCCTTGAGCGAGACGCCGAAGTCGTCGCAGACGCGTTCGATCCTCTCGACGCGGTCCCGAACCTCCGCGGGGACGTCGCCGTAGTTGTACCTGGCATTGCCGCGAACACCGGTTGCGAGAATCCCCGACTGGAAAGGCGCCCCGACGACGATGCCGAGCCCTGCCGCATTCGCCCGGTCGAGAAACGATGCCGCCGACTGATCGAGCAGCGTGTAGCGCAGCGCGAGGAGTATGAAGTCCAGTTCCCTCAGGTCGAGCAACCTGTCGCACAGGGTCAGCTCGTTGGCGCCGGCGCCGAAAGCGCCCACGCGGCCGTCGCGGCGCAGCTCGCGGAGCGCCTTCAGGCCACCGCTCTCGAGACTTGCGAAGTGACGGTCCACCTCGGCCTCTGTGCCCATGTGCCAGAGGCCGATGTCATGGATCACCAAGACGTCGATCCGGTCCATGCCCAGCCGCTGCAGGCTGTCCTCGACCTGCCGCATCACCGCGTCGTAGCTGAAGTCGAAGCGATGTTCGAAGGGTGGCGCATCGACGAAGATGTCGTCCCCGGCGGGACCGGTGCGCGGGAACAGCGTGCGTCCGATCTTCGTGGACACGACCAGATCGTCGCGAGCGGCGCCGCGCAGGTAGAGCCCGAGCCGGCGCTCGGAGAGGCCGTAGCCGTAGAGCGGCGCGGTATCGAAGTAGCGCATCCCGCCGGCGAGCGCGGCGGAGACGGTGGCGGCGGCCTCCGGTTCGGCCATGGCGCGGTAGAGGTTGCCGAGCGGTGCGCCGCCAAAGCCGAGACGCGGCACCGCCACGCGGCTGCGTCCAAGCCGCCGCGGACCGCTCATCCCTGCAGCTCCTCGGCGGACGGCACGTCGCCGGCGAACGCTTCGGGATCGGACGCCGCCCGCGCCGGCAGGGCGGAGGCCGCGCTGAGCTGAAGCACTCCAGGCATCGTCGGTTCCAGCATTCTTCCTCCCTCGTGTCTTTGCTACAGCCTGAACTCGTGCAATCCGGTCCGGTGGGCGTCGATCTTGTCCCAGTCGAGCGCGACGCCCAGCCCCGGACCGGCCGGAACGGGCACGCAACCGTCCGCGTCGATCGCGTCCAGCTGGTCGGAATAGTCCTCCCAGACCTCGGGAAGCGCATTCGGCATGCCCGGTCCGACGAGCGCCAGTTCGTAGAAGCTGGTGTTGCGAATGGCTGCCATGCAGTGGCGATGCGCCGGCCCTGCCGCGTGGATCTCGACGTCGAGCCCCAGGGCTTCGGCCAGGTGGGCGATCTTCATGCAGCCGGTGATGCCCATGTCGTACTCGGGGTCGGCGCGCAGGAGGTCGGTGCCGCCGGCGATGACGAAATCCGCCTTCGGCTCGATTCCGCGGACGTGCTCGGTCATCAGGAGCGGCGTCCTGATCTGTTCGCGCAGACGTTTCGCGGCAAAGGCCGAAGTTCCTGCGTCCCGGCTCGGGTCCTCGTACCAGCGCAGGTCGAGTTCGTCGCAAACCCGGCCCAACGCCAGTGCGTCGGCGAAGGTGCGGATCTGGCATGCCGGATCGATCATCAACGCCATGTCGTCCCCGACGGCCTGGCGGATCGCGCGCAGATTGTCGCCTTCGCGCCTGACGTTGCCGTCATGCCAGCCGTGCACCTTGAACGCCGGGTAGCCCATGGCCTGGCATTGAACCGCGAAGTCGACGAAATCCCCGATCTCGTGCAGGCCGTGGGGGGTCGACTGAGCATGGTAGGTGGAAGCGTACGTCGGCAGCCGGTCGCGAAAGCCGCCAAGCAGGGTTGACACGGAGGCGCCCAGGGCCTTGCCCGCCAGGTCCCAGAGGGCGATGTCGAACAGGCCGTGCGCCATGTGGTCGTACTGGCGGAAGTCGCGCTTGAGGTCGTCGAAGATCGCTTCGCGCTGCATAGGATCGCGACCCAGCAGGAACGGCGCCATCATCAGCGCCTGGCCGAGCACGGCTTTGGTCCCACCCCACTGAGCCGCGTACTCGCCGCGGGCGCCGTCGTCGCACGCGATCACGACCGCGAACTTGGAAACCATCAGGCTGGCCGCGGGATCGGCGCAGATGTTGGTCACGGCCGACGCTCCGCCGGATTCCGTCCCCAGCCCGGCGATGGGCATCGCGTATTCGTGGATCCAGACGTGACTGATCTTCATTCCCGCCTCTCGGTAACGGTACCGGGCTCGCACCTGCGCGTCGAACCCGGCGTGACATCAGAATGCACGTTCGTTGCATGCGTTAGGCATTCTTCCTATCGTCGCCGGGCGGCGGCCGGTCAACGGACCATCGCTAAGGGAGGAACGGCAATGAAGACCCCTTCGATGCGGCGGGCGGCGCTCTGCGTTGCCCTGGCCGGACTAGCGTTCGCTGCCGGCGGAGCCAGCGCGTCCGACAACAAGATCGCGCTGATCCCCGGCGGCCCACATCCCTACTTCGCGCCCTGGGAACAGGCGGCCGCGGACGCGGCGAAGGACTTCGGCATCGCCACGGTCGACTTCAAGGTGCCGTCGGAGTGGAAGCTCAACCTGCAGACCGAGCTCCTCGAAAGCCTGGCGGCGCAGGGCTACAACGCCTTCGGGATCTTTCCCGCCGATCCGGTCGGGATCAACTCGACGGTGGAGGAGCTCGCCTCGTCGAGCATCCCGTCGGCGGCGCTCGCGGGCTGCACGCAGGACCCGAGCAAGGTCGCCTTCTGCCTCGGGACCGACGTCTACAATTCGGCCTACCTCGGCACCAAGGAGCTGATCAAGGCGATGGGCGGCAAGGGCGCCATCGTGCATCTCGCGGGCCTCTTGGTCGACCCCAACACCACGCTGCGGGTCAAGGCGGTGGAAACGGCGGTCGGCGAGACCGGCGGCGCGGTGACGCTGCTGCAGACCATCGCCGACACCGACGCGCAGGAAGCGGCGGACCAGAAGATCAACGCGCTCCTCGGCGCGCAGAAGGACGAGATCGGCGGCATGATCGCGACCGGCTACATCCCGTCGGTCGTGGCGGCGAAGTCGCTGCGAGCGCTCGGCGACAAGCGGATCAAGTTCATCGGCATCGACGACGACCCGATCGTGCTCGACGCGATCAAGGACGGCTTCGTCTCCGGGACGATGGCGCAGAACCCCTACGGCCAGGGCTACGTCGGCGCCTACGCGCTCGACCTGCTGGTGGGGGGCGGCTGCACGATGAAGGACGACGCGCCCTGGATCGCGACGCCACAGACCGCGCGCTTCATCGACTCCGGCACCATGGTGATCAACGAGGCGAACCTTGCGACCTACAAGGACGACCTGAAGAAGATCACCGCCGACATCCAGTCCAAGTTCAAGGACACCTACATGAACTGCAAGTAGGCTGGGGCATCCAGGGGGCTCGCCCGGCCGGGCGGGCCCCGCGCGCACATGAGCCGGGCGATGGCGGACGAGAGCATTCAGGAACAGATCCCGGCCCCGCGGCGGCTCGTGCTCACCGGAGCGTCGGCGCAGGTCGGGCTTTTCGCGATCGTCGTCGGCTTCTGGATCGTGTTCGCCTCGCTCGCGCCCGGATTTCTCTCGCCGTTCAACCTCTTCTCGGTCAGCCGGACCCTCGCGGTCGACATCGTGATCGGCTTCGCGCAGATGGTGGTGCTCGCGACCGGCGGCATGAACCTGGCGGTGGGGGCGATCGGCGTCTGCGTGGTGATGGCGACCGGCGCGCTGATCCAGGACGCCGGCCTGCCCTTCCCCGTCGCCATGGCGGGGGCGCTGGCGCTCGGCGGGTTTCTCGGCTGGATGAACGGGATCGCGATCGTCAAGACCGGCGTCAACAGCTTCGTCATCACGCTGGCGAGCGCGAGCCTCTATCTCGGCGCGATGCTGATCCTGACCAAGGCGGTGCCCTACAGCAGCCTGCCGCCGGAAGTGGGCGCGATCGGGCGGATGAAGATCGGCAGCTTTCTCTCGCCGCTCCTGCTCGTGTCCGTGGCGATCGGGCTGGCGCTCCTCGTGCTCTACCGGCTGACCTCGCTCGGCCGGCAGATCCTCGCGGCGGGCGCGAACCCGCGCGCGGCGATGATGTCGGGCGTGCCGGTGGATCGGGTGATCGTGATCAGCCACACGCTGTCCGGCCTGCTGGCGGCGGCGGCGGCGGTGATGGTCGTCTTCCGGCTCGGGGCGGCGGTGCCCTCGGTGGGCGGCGACGAGTGGCTGCTGCCGTCGTTTCTCGGGCCGGTCCTCGGCGGGACGCTCCTCTCCGGCGGCGCGGTGGCGGTGGTCGGCACCATGATCGGCGCGACGCTGGTCACCACCATCCGCAGCGGGCTTCTGGTGCTTCAGGTCGGCAATTTCTGGCTGCAGCTGTTCCTGGGGCTGATCCTGCTCTTCGCGGTGATGCTCGACCGCTACCGCGGGGTCAGTGCCGAGCGCCGGCAGAGGGGGCGGCGATGAATTTCGCCCGCCGGTTCGCGAACGTCGATTGGGCCGGACTGGCGCTCGCGATCGTGCTCGGCGCCGGGGCGCTGGCGCTGTTCACGCCGAACTTTCTCACCGAGTTCAACATCTACGTGATGCTGCGCAGCTTCTGCGTCGGGCTGCTGGTCGGCTTCGCGCAGATGGTGACGCTCGGCGTCGGGCAGATGAACATCGCGGTCGGCGCGCTCGGCGGGCTGGTCGCGATCTCCTTCGGCGGGATGATGGAGGTCTGGGGCGTGCCGCTGCTCGTGGCGGTGCCGCTGGCGCTCGCGATCGGGGCGCTCGGCGGGTTCGTGAACGGCGCGCTGACGGTGCGTACCGGCATCAACGGCTTCATCATCACGCTGGCCACGGCCTCGGCCTTCACCGGCATCAATCTCGGGATCACCGAGTCGATCCCGTTCTACCGGATGCCGCCGGCGCTGGTGGCGTTCGGCGAGGCGCGCTTCCTGGCCTTCCCCTACCTTCTCGTCGCGCCGGTGATCGTCGCGGCGTTGCTCGGCCTCTTCTTCGCGCGCACGGTGCCGGGTCGGCACCTGCTCGCCTACGGCGGCAACGCGGCGGCGGCCGAGCTTTCCGGCGTGTCGCGCGAGCGGGTCGTCGTCGGCGCGCACGTCCTCTCGGGGCTGCTCGCGGCCGGGGCGGCGGTGCTGGCGGTGGCGCAGCTCGGCTCGGCGCAGCCGACGATCGGGGCCGACTGGCTGCTGCTGTCGTTCGCCGCGCCGATCATCGGCGGCGCCGCGCTGACCGGCGGGTCGATCTCGGTGCTCGGGACGATGTTCGCGGTGATCCTGATCGCGCTGATCGAGAACGGCATGGTGCTCGCCAAGGTCGACCCCTACTGGGTGCAGTTCCTGCTCGGGGCGCTGATCCTGGCTGCCGTCTGGCTGAACCGCTGGCGCGCCGTCCGCACCGGAACCGGCTGAGATGCGGCTCGCGATCGATCGGGCGAGCAAGGCGTTCCCGGGCGTGCAGGCGCTCGACGGCGTCTCGCTGGAGCTGGCGCCCGGCGAGATCCACGCGCTGATGGGCGAGAACGGCGCCGGCAAGTCGACGCTGATCAAGATCATCACCGGCGTGCACCGGCCGGACGAGGGGCGGATGCTCCTCGACGGGCAGCCGGTGCAGTTCGGCTCGCCGCGCGACGCGCTCCGGGCGGGGATCAGCGCGGTGCACCAGGAGCGCAACCTCATCCCGCGGTTTTCCGTCGGCGAGAACATCCTGCTGGAGCGGCTGCCGACGCGGAGCGGGCTGGTCGACTACGCGACGATCGACGCGGAGGCGCGGCGGTATCTCGACCTGCTCGATCGCGGCATCGACACGCGGGTCGAGGTGCGGCGGCTGTCGGTGGCGCAGATGCAGATCGTGGAGATCGCCAAGGCGCTGTCGCTCGAGGCGAAGATCCTGCTGCTCGACGAGCCGACGGCCTCGATCACCGAGCACGAGACGGCGGCGCTGTTCACCCTCCTGCGGCGGCTGCGCTCGGAGGGGGTGGCGATCGTCTTCGTCAGCCACAAGCTCGAGGAGGTCTTCGCGATCGCCGACCGGGTGACGGTGCTGCGCGACGGCAGGAACGCGGCGGTCGGCGAGCCGATGGCGGGGATGACGCGGGCGAAGCTCGTGTCGCTGATGATCGGGCGCGAGGAGCGCGTGGCGCGGATCGCCGAGCGCGGACCGGTCCGCGATACCGTCGCGCTGGAGGCGGTGGGGCTGTCGACGAGCGTCGGCCACCGCGACGTGAGCTTTCGGCTGCACGAGGGCGAGATCCTCGGGCTCTACGGGCTGGTGGGCGCAGGGCGCAGCGAGCTCGCCAAGGCGATGCTCGGGGCGGACGGCAAGCTCACCGGCGGGGAGCTGCGGGTACACGGGACGCCGGTGCGGCTTACGAACATGCACGAGGCGCTGACGCGCTGGCGGATCGGCTATGTCAGCGAGGATCGCAAGGGCGAAGGCCTGATCCTGATCCACCCGGTCCGCGAGAACGTCGCGATCACCATCTGGCGGCGACTGGCCGGTGCGCTGGGGCTGATCGTGCCGGGCGCGGAGACGCGGGCGGTCGAGCCCTACGTGCGACGGCTCGACGTGCGGACGCCGTCCCTGGCGCAGCCGGTGGGCAAGCTCTCGGGCGGCAACCAGCAGAAGGTCTCGATCGCGAAGTGGCTCGCGGCCAACACGCGGATCCTGATCGTCGACGAGCCGACGGTCGGGATCGACATCAAGACCAAGACCTACATCCACGAGCTGATCGGCGAGATCGCCCGCGACGGCGTGGCGGTGATGCTGATCTCGAGCGACATGCCGGAGATGGTGGCGGTCGCCGACCGCATCCTGGTGATGCACGGCTTCCGCCTCGTGGGCGAGGTGGCGAACGACCACGTCTACGAGACCGTGAGCAAGGCGATCATGGCGCGGATCCACGCGGTGGAGAATGCGGAGAGCGCGGCGGCGGAGTGAGGCGGGAGCAACACGCCCGAGTCTCGCTCTCAAGCGGTGCGCTGGCGTCTGTTCCAATGTTGATCAGAGCTGCCGATCCGCTTACGCGATAGGCACTCGGGCGCGACAATCGTTTGCAAATGCCGGCGGATCTGCTCCAATCAACGCCGCGGCTGTGGGGCAGGAGGGGAGCGGAAATGATCGATTTCGGGCGTCGGGACGTATTGCGGCTCATCGGTGCGGCGGCGGCCGCGGGGCCGATGGCGCTGGGGCAGCGCGGTTTCGCCCAGGACCGCGCGAACGAACTGAACATCCTCTGCTGGGAGGGGTACAATTCGGCCCAGGTGCTCGATCCCTTCCGCACCGGGAAGGGGGCCACGGTCAAGGCGGAGTCGCTGACCAACGATCCGACGATGATCAACCGGCTGCGCGCGGGCGAGACCAGCGTCTGGGATCTGATCAACGTCAACAATCCCTGGGCGCGCGAGATCATGCTGCCGGAAAAGCTGATCGAGCCGCTCGACCGGGCGACCTTCGAGCCCTTCTTCGACAAGATGCTGCCGGCGTTCAAGCCGCCGTACAAGTGGGCGATGTCGGCCGACGGCAGCGAGCTCATCGGCATGGCGCAGCGCTTCGGGCCCTATTCCTTCGTCGTCAACACCGACAAGGTCAGCCGCGCCACCGCCGAGAACCAGGGCTGGGATCTCTGGAACGATCCGGCCAACGCCGGCAAGTACGGGATCCTGGAATCGGACGACTGGAACGTCTTCAACGTCTTCCTGATCGCCGGAATCGATCCCTTCCGCGAACACACGCCGGACGAGATGACAAAGTTCGAGGCGACGGCGAGGACCGTCTTCGGCGGCGCCAAGGTGGTCGGCGACATCGCGACGATGAACCAGGCGCTGATCTCGGGCGAGATCGACTTCCAGCTGACCGGCGGCACCTACTCGGTCTCGCCGGCGCGGGCGGACGGGTTCCCCAACCTGCGCGGCATCACGCCACTGCAGAGCGCCATCGAGGGCAAGGGCGGGGTCTCGTGGATCGAGATCACCTCGACGGTGAACAACCCCAACCTCTCGCCGCTGGCGACGGAGTTTCTCAAGTACGTGCAGGCGCCGGAGATCGCCCACACCGTCGCCTTCGCCGAGGGGACGTTCAACCCGGTGGCGCAGATGGGCAGCAAGGAATGCTTCGACCTCTTCAGCAAGGAGGAGCTCGACGCGATCCAGTGGGACAGCCTCGAGGAGGAGATGGGCCGGTCGGCCGAGTACAACATCGTCCCGGACTACGACGCAGCGCTCGACCTGATGACGGCCGCCAAGCGCGCTCGCGGCTGAACGGCGTTGGCGCGGCCCGAACCCGGCCTCGTCGAGGCGGCGCGTGCGGCGACGCCGGCGCCGATCCTGCGGCTCGCCGCGGTCAGCAAGCGCTTCGGGCCGCAGACCGCCGTGGACGCGATCGACCTCGACGTGCGCGAGGGGGAGTTCCTGACCGTGGTCGGGCCTTCAGGCTGCGGCAAGACCACGCTCCTGCGGATGCTCGCGGGGCTGGAGACGCCGAGCGCGGGCGAGATCCGGCTGCGCGGGGCGGTGATCAACGACATGCCGCCGAACAAGCGGCCGACCTGCCTCGTCTTCCAGTCGCTGGCGCTCTTTCCGCACAAGACGGTGGGGGAGAACATCGCCTTTGCCCTGAAGATGCGCGGGGTGGACCGCCCCGCGCGGGAGGCGCGGGCGCGGGAGCTGATGGCGATGATGCGGCTGCCGGACGGATATTTCTCGCGCAACGTGATGCGCTGCTCGGGCGGCGAGCGACAGCGGGTGGCGCTGGCGCGGGCCTTCGCCTACGACCCGGAGATCCTGTTCTTCGACGAGCCCTTGTCGGCGCTCGACTACAAGCTGAAGAAGACGCTCGAGAAGGAGCTCAAGGACATCCACAAGGAGGCGGGCAAGACCTTCATCTACATCACCCACAGCCTCGAGGAGGCGATGGTGATGTCGGACCGGATCGCGGTGATGCGCGACGGGCGGATCGTGCAGGTGGGGAGCCCCGACGAGATCTACTCGCGGCCGCGCGACCGGTTCGTCGCCGAGTTCATGGGCGAGGTGAACGTCTTTCCGGTGCGGCGCGCGGCGGACGGCATGTTCGAGGGGCAGGACGTCGGCGGGCGGTTCCGGGCCGACACGCGCGCTGCGGCGGGGTTCATCGTCGTGCGGCCGGAGTTCCTGCGGCTGGTCCCGGCGGCGGGCGCGGCGGAAAACGTGATCCCGGCCGAGCTTTACAACGCCTATTCGCTCGGCTCGCGGCAGCAGTACCGGTTGCGCGCCGGGGAGAAGCTCCTGGTGGTCGAGCAGCCGCGCGCGGCGGAACTGGCGCCGGATGCGCGGGTGCTGGTGGGCTGGGACAGCGCCGACGCGATCTTCGTGGAGGACTGAAGGGTGGCCGCCGCCGAAAGCGTGCCCGTCGAGACGCGAAGTCACCGGCTTTCCACCGGCGCGCTTTGCGCAATCCCGGTCTGCACGTTGCTTGCAGCGGGGTTCCTCGCGCCGCTGGTCGCGGTGGTCGCGTTCTCCTTCGCGACGCCGCGGGGGTTCGATGCGTTCCGGACCTTCACGCTGGCGAACTACGCGACGATCTTCGATCCGGCGAACACCGTCTGGACCTCGTTCGTCTGGTCGCTGGCGCTCGCCGCCGCGACGGTGTCGATCCTCGCGGTCGTCGCCTATCCGATCGCCTACGGGCTCGCCCGGGTGTTCGGGCGATGGTCGAGCCTCGTGAGCCTGCTCTTTGTCTTCCCGCTCTTCGTCTCGGAGAACATCCGGCTCTACGGCTGGGTGCTCTTCTTCATCAAGGCCGGGGTGCTCGACGGGACGCTGAAGACGCTGGGGCTTTCCGGTGGCCCGGATCTGCTGTTCACGCCGGGCGCCACGCTTTTCGGCATGGTGTACGTCTATCTGCCGTTCATGCTGTTTCCGATGACGCTCGGGCTTTCCACGGTGCCGACGGATCTGATCGACGCCGGGCGCGACATGGGGGCGTCGCGGTTGCAGATCTGGCGCGAGATCGAGCTGCCGCTGGCGATGCCGGGGATCCTGATCGGGATGCTCCTGACCTTCGTGCTCGCGGTGGGGGCGGTGGCGGAGGCGAAGATCCTCGGCGGCCAGTCGATCATCGTCATCACCCACGACATCGAGATCGCCTTCACCTACGCGCAGAACTGGCCGCTGGGGTCGGCTTTGGCGGTGCTCTTGATGCTGGTGGTGGGGGCGCTCACCATGCTCGGCATCGCCCGGCTCGACCTCGACCGGATCCTGGGGCGCCGATGAAACCGCGCGCGACCGGCCGGCTGATCTGGATCTGGACGGGGCTGGTGCTCGTGCTCGTCTACCTGCCGATCGTCTGCGGGGCGCTGGCGAGCCTCGGCAAGTCGCGGTACTTTCTCTTTCCGGTCACGCAGTGGTCGCTCGACTGGTGGCAGCGCACGGCGGATTCGATCGAGATCGGGCAACTGGTGCGGACCTCGCTGAAGATGGCGTTCTTCGTGACCCTGATCGCGGTGGTGACGGCGTTTCTCGGCGCGCTCGCCTATGCGCGCTACGACTGGCGCGGGCGGGGGCTCTTCCAGAAGATCGTGCTCCTGCCGATCTTCTTTCCGCAGCCGGTGATGGGGCTGGCGCTGCTCCTCTGGTTCAACGCGCTGGGGCTGACCCTCTCCTGGCACACGGCGGTCTTCGCGCACCTGGTCTGGATCGTGCCGGTGGTGACGCTGGTGATGGCGATCCAGATGTACGGCTTCGATCCCGCCTTGGAGGAGGCGGCGACCGACCTCGGGGCGAGCCGGTTGCAGGTGCTGCGCGAGGTGACGCTCCCGATCCTCTGGCCGGGGATCTGGTCGGGGGCGCTCTTCGCCTTCCTGCTGTCGTGGGGAAATTTCCCGCTGTCGCTCTACACCACCGGGCCCGACACCTCGGTGCCGGAGTGGCTCTATGCCAAGATGGTCGCGGGCTATACCCCGATGGTGCCGGCGCTCGGGACGATGTCGACGCTGGCGGCGGCGGGGCTGCTCCTGGCGATGGGGCTGGTGCTGCGGCTCCTCAGGCGGAGGCAGGTCGAATGAGCTCGAACCGCTGGCAGCGCTTCGCGGACTGGGACGCGCGGCCGCTGCGCCTCGACCGCTTCGCGCGGGAGAATCCGGAGAAGGGCTTCTCGGCGATGAAGAGCCCGGCGGATCCGGCGCCGGGGGCCGCGGTCGAGGGCGGGCGGGTGACGGTGATGGACGGGGTCGCGGAGGCCGACTTCGACATGATCGACCGGTTCATCGCGGCCTATCATCTCGATCCGGAGGTGGCGGTCGAGGCGATGGCGATCCCGTCGCTGGAGCTGGCGCGGCGGCTGGTCGACATGAGCGTGCCGCGCGCCGAACTGGTGCGGCTGGCGCACGGGCTGACGCCGGCGCGGCTGGCGGAGGTGGTGGGGCATCTCTCGGCGCTGGAGATCGCGTTCGCCTATTCCAAGATGCGGGCGCGGCGGACGCCGGGCAACCAGGCGCATGTGACCAACGCCAAGGACGATCCGTTGCAGCTCGCGGCGGATGCGGCGATCGCGGTGGGGCTGGGCTTCGACGAGATCGAGACGACGCAGCGCGTGGCGCGCAACGCCTGGTCGAACGCGCTGGCCTGCGCGGTCGGGCGCGTCGGTCGGGCGCTGGGGGACGCTCTTCCAGTGCGCGTCGGAGGAGGCCGAGGAGCTGCAGATCGCGATGGCGGGCTTCACCTCCTATGCCGAGACGGTGTCGGTCTACGGCTCGGAGGGGGCGTTCATCGATGGCGACGACACGCCCTGGTCGAAGGGGTTCCTCGCGGCGGCCTACGCCTCGCGCGGGGTGAAGATGCGGGCGACCTCGGGGGCGGGGTCGGAGCTCCTGATGGGCTTTCACCAGGCGCAGTCGATGCTCTACCTCGAGGCGCGGTGCCTTTGCCTGCAGCGGGCGATGGGAGTGCAGGGCACGCAGAACGGCGGCATCGACGGCGCGCCGGTGACGATGACCGTGCCGGGCGGGGCGCGCGAGCTGATGGCGGAGAACCTGATCGCGGTCTGGCTGGATCTCGAATGCGCCTCCGGCAACGACGCCCGGCCGACCGAGAGCGAGTATCCGCGTCGGGGCGAAGATCATGCCGTTCCTGGTGGCGGGGTCGGATCTCGATCTGCTCGGGGTTCGGGTCGATCCTGAAGTATGACAACTCGTTCAACCCCTCGCTGCTCAACGGCGAGGAGATCGAGGACTTCCTCGTGCTCCAGCGCGACTTCGAGGCGGACGGCGGCCTGACGCCGCTCGGCGAGGACCGCGCGATGGACCTGCGGGTGCGGGCGCTGGAGGCGCTGAGCGCCGTGCTCGAAGAGCTGGGGCTCGCCCGGCCGACGCCGGAGATGCGCGCTTCGGTCGCCGCGGCCTCGGGGTCGAACGACACGGCGAGCTTCACGGCGGGAGACGCGAGCCGGATCAGCGCGGCGATCCAGGCGCGCGGGATCACGGTGCTCGACGTGATCCGGGCACTGGCCGGGACCGGGTTTCGCGAGGAGGCGGAGAACCTGCTGGCGCTGGTGCGGCTGCGCCTCTCGGGCGACTATCTGCAGACCTCGGCGCTGGTGCGCGGCGGGCGGGTGGTCTCGGCGGTCAACGATCCCAACGACTATGCCGGCCCCGGCACCGGCTACCGGATCGGTGCGGCCCGGCGCGAGGAGATCGCGGGGATTCGCGACGTGCTCGACGAGCGCGAGGTGCTGCGGTCGCAGGCGGTCTTCGAGAAGGCCGAGGCACGGCGCGCCGCCTATCGGCTGATCGGGACGGCCGGGCCGGGCGCCGATCGCGCGGAGGTGGTGGTCGGGATCAGCCCCGCCTTCGGGACGCGGCTCTTTCGCAGCCTGGCCGGGCACGGGGTCTCGGACCTGCTGCGCGCGGTCACCGAGGGCATCCGGGCCGGTGGCGGCACCCCGCGGGTGGTGCGGATGCGGCACACCGCCGACACCTCGTTCCTCGGGCTTTCGGCGGCGAACCTTGCGGGGTCGGGGGTCGGGATCGGGCTGCAGGCCAAGGGAACGGCGGTCATCCACCGCGCCGGGCGGCTGCCGCATCACAACCTCGAGCTCTTCTCCAACGCGCCGATCACCAGCCTCGAGCACTACCGCCGGCTGGGGGTGAACGCGGCGGCCTATGCGCGCGACGAGGATCCCGAGCCGGTGGTGGTGCCGACGCGGGGAGAGGCGATGGGCGCGCGGTTCCATGCGGAGGTGGCGATGCTCTATGCGATCGAGACGGGGCTCTGCGTGCCCGGGGCGGAGCCCGAGGAACTGGCCGTCGACTTTGCCGAGGCGGTGCGATGACGCTCGGCGTTGCCGACTATCCGCTGGCCGAGACGCGGCCGGAGAGCGTCCGCGCCCGTTCGGGCAAGGCGATGTCGCAGGTCACGCTCGACGCGGTGCTGGCCGGCGACGTGACGATGGAGGACCTGCGGATCGACGCGTCGGCGCTCAGGGCGCAGGCCGAGATCGCGCGGGCGGCGGGACGCCCGACGCTGGCGCGCAATCTCGAGCGCGGCGCCGAGCTGGCGGCGGTGCCGCAGGAAAGCGTGATGCGCGCCTACGATCTGCTGCGACCGGGGCGGGCGGGGGCGAAAGCCGAGCTGACCGCGCTCGCGGCGGAGTTCCGCGAGCGGTGGGGCGCGGATGCGGTCGCGGCGTTCATCGAGGAAGCGGCGGAGGTGTATGAGGCGCGCGGCCTTTTCACCCGGCGGTTCTGATGGGCTGGAAGACCGCGCGGCGCTCGCTCTATTACGACGGCGCGCCGGAGCCGGCGGACCCGGTGATCGATCCGGCGGCGACGGCGCTCCTGATCATCGACGTACAGAACGTCTATCTTGAGCGGCCCGACCCGGCGGGGCTCGCGGGCGCGGAGCGCCGACGCTACGATGCCTGGACGCCGTTTCACGCGCGGATGCACGGGCAGGTCGTTCCGCGGATCGCAGCGGTGCTGGCGTGGGCGCGATCGCGGGGGATCGAGTGCGTCTTTGCCCGCATCGCCTGCCAGACCAGGGACGGGCGCGACCGGTCGCTGAGCCAGAAGCTGCCCGGCTGGAACAATCTCCTGCTGCCGAAGGACGAGCATGCCGCGCAGATCGTGCCCGAGCTGGCGCCGGGGCCGGACGAGATCGTCGTCACCAAGACGACGGACTCGGCGCTGACCGGCACGAACCTGCGGCTGATCCTGCGCAACCTCGGAGCGCGCACGGTCGTCTGCGCCGGGATCTTCACCGACCAGTGCGTTTCCTCGACGGTGCGCAGCCTCGCCGACGAGAGCTTCGAGGTGATCGTGCTCGAGGACTGCTGCGCCGCCGCGACCGAGGAACTGCACGAGCGTGAGCTCGAGATCATCAACATGATCTACTGCCACGTGATGGCATCCGAGGAATTCACCGCGCTGCTCGCCTGAAGGAGGCTTCACTCATGGCACATTCCGTCGCTGGCCGCTCCGTCGTCGTCACCGGCGCCAGCCGCGGGATCGGCAAGGGCATCGCCCGGGTCTTCGCGGAGGCGGGGGCGCGGGTCGCGATCCTCTCGCGGCATCGCGCCGAGGTAGAGGCGGCAGCCGGCGAGATCGGAAAGGGCGCCATCGCCATCGCGGCGGACGTGACGGACGAAGCTTCCCTCGCGGCGGCGGCGGTCACGGTCGCCGCCGCCTTCGGGGGCGTCGACGTGCTCTGCGCCAACGCCGGCATCTTTCCGCAGGCGAAGATCGAGGAAATGACCGGCGCCGACTGGGATGCGGTGCTGGGCACCAATCTCAAGGGCAGCTTCCTGTCGGTGCGGGCGTTCCTGCCGGCGCTGAAGGCGTCGGACCAGGGGCGGATCGTGCTCACCTCGTCGATCACCGGGCCGGTGACCGGCTATCCGGGCTGGACGCATTACGGCGCCAGCAAGGCGGGGCAGCTCGGCTTCATGCGGACGGCGTGCATCGAGCTTGCCAGATACGGGATCACCGTCAACGCGGTGATGCCGGGCAACATCAGGACCGAAGGACTGGCCGCCCTCGGGCCGGACTACGAGGCGTCGATGGCGGCTTCGGTGCCGCTGAAGCGGCTGGGCAGCGTCGAGGACATCGGCCACGCGGCGCTCTACTTCGCGTCGCGCGAGGCCGGGTACGTGACCGGGCAGACCATCATCGTCGATGGAGGGCAGATCCTGCCGGAGTCGCTGGAGGCGCTCGCGTCGGCCTAGCGAAAGCGGGCGAGGTAGTCCTCGCAGAGCCCGACGGTGCCGTCGGTATAGGCCGCGCCCATCGAGCGCGCGAGCTCGGTCTCGGCGTGCGAGCCGATCCAGGCCACCAGCAGCAGGCGGCGCAGCATCACGAAGGTCGGGATCTCGGCGGCGTCGGCGTCGGGGAGCGGGCATTGCGAGCGGTAGCCGCGCAGCCAGGCGGAGATCAGCGCCGGAACCTGCGGTTCGTGCTCGTAGAACGAGACCGGGGTGGCGGCGTCGTACATGAACCAGCCGAAGCCGCAGTCGTCGAAGTCGATGACCTTCACGACATCGCCGTCGATCAGCAGGTTCGCAAGCCGAAGGTCGCAATGGATGAGGCCGAAGCGGTCCGGCGCCTTGCCGTAAGCGGCAAGGCGGGTGCCGATCAGCGCCACGGTCCGGCCGAAGAGGTCGGCCTTGGCCGGGTCGAGCCCCATGCCGTCGCGCCAGCGGCCCCAGTGCGGCGCGCCCTCGCCGAGGCTGGTCTCGAAATCCCAGGTGAGGCGGGTGAAGCCCTCGGGCCGCTGCCAGCCGCGCGCGTGGCGGTGCATGCGGGCGGTCACCGCGCCGAGCGCCTCGAAGGGGCCGAGCAGCGCGTCGCCGATGCCGGGCTCGGTCCCGGCCTCCCAGGCGAACAGCACGAGATGGCGGCCCCCGGCCTCCTGGATCAGCGCACCGTCGACGCCCGGCTCGGGAATCGGCGTCGGGACGACGCCGGCTTCGCGCAGCGCCCGCGCCCAGGCGAGCTCGGAGGCGATCGCCTCGCGCGAGTGGTAGCCCACGCGGTGGATGCGGAGCGCGCGCGGCCGGCCGTCGGCGGCGCCGTCGATGCGGAAGGTGGCGTTCTCGGAGAGGTTGACGAGCCGCGCCACCGGCCGCCCGCCGAGGGGCCAGCGGCGGAGTGCGCGCTGCGCCTCGAGCTCCATCGCCGCGGTTGCGCTCACGCAAGCTCCGCCGTCAGCGCGCGGATGCGCGGCACCCCCGCCTCGAACCGCTGCATCACTTCCTCGCAGAGCGCGGGAGGCATCAGCACCCCGGGCTTGAACGGCAGCACGCGCTTGTCGAGCGAGGCGTAGCGGAACAGGCCGTAGTCGAGCGTCGCGGGGTCCATGATCGCCGCGAGTTGGGGCGGCTTTGCCCCGGCATGTCAATAGATCGATCCGCCGCCGTCGAGGACCAGCGCGTGTCCCGTCATGCAGGCCGAGCGGCCGGAGGCGAGAAAGAGGACCGCCTCGGCGCTCGTCGGCGGTCGCCCGGCGTCCGAGGGCTTCTGAAGGCACCCTTGAACGGCGTGTCGGCCCACCCGGGGCAGAGCGCGCTGTTCCGGACGTACCCGTTCAGCGCAAAGGCATGCAGCTGTCGCCGACCACCAGCGACGGCGCGAAGACCAGCTTGCGCGCCTCGCCGTCGGCACGGCTTTCGATCCGTTCGATCAGCAGCCGGATCGCTTCGGTCGTCATCTCGGCGACCGGATGCTCGGTGCGGGTCAGCCGCGGGCTGATGCCGCCGTGCCCGGCGATCGTGTCGGTCGACGCGACCGAGACATCGGCCGGGCATCGCAGCCCGAGATCGTTGATCGCCCGCATCACGCCGAGCGCCATCACCCCGTTCGCGACATAGACGGCCGTCGGCCGGTCGTCGCCCGAGAGCATCTCGAGCGCCACCGAGTAGGCGAGCTCCTCGCGGAACTCGCCCGCGCGCACGTGCCGCGGATCGGGGGCGAGGCCCCGCGCCGCCATCGCATCCCGCATGCCCTGCAACCGGCCGCGCCCGGTGGAAATGCTCATCCGGCCGGTGACGGTCCCGATCCTTCGGTGGCCGAGGTCGAGAAGGTAGTCGGTCGCCTGGCGTCCGGCCGCCACGTTGTCGATCGTCACCGTGTCGAACCGGTCGCCGGCGACCGAGCGCCCGAGCAGGACCTTCGGCGGCCGGGCGGCCAGCGTCTCGGCACCGTAGTCCCCGGTCGCCCCGACCGGGACCAGCACCATCCCGTCGCAGCCCAGGGTCCGCACCCGCGCGAGGATGCGCTTCTCCGCATCGAAGCGCTCGTCGGAATTGAACACGATCAGGGCATAGCCGGAGGCGGAGGCCGCGGCCTCGGCCGCGCGGACGATCCGGGCATAGAACGGGTTGGCAAGGTCGGCGACCGAGAGGGCGATCAGCTCGCTCCGGCCGCGCCGCAGCACCCGCGCCGCCCGCGACGGCAGGTAGGAAAGCTCCCTGACCGCCTTCTCGACGCGCGCCTTCAGCGCCGGCGAGACGTAGGACGTCCCGTTCAGGACCGCCGAAACGGTTGCCGTCGAAACCCCGGCCGCCTCCGCCACGTCCCTGATGGTCGCCATGCCGGCGAGCTAATCGGTTAGCTCGCATGATGGCAAGGCTCGCCCCTGATTTGAACGAGGAAAACCGGCTCGGCCCTTGCGCTTCAGCGCGAACTAGCGAAACCTGCCGAAACGATTAGGCGGCGTCGAACGGCCGCCGGACAGGGGAGGATTCGATGAAGGCACTGTCTCTCGCTGCGGCCTTGCTGGTAACCGCCGCCGTCGCGCATGCCCAGGACAAGCCCGTCCTGGGCATCGTCTCCATTTCGGCGACCGAGGCCAACAACGTCCGCTACATCGCCGGCGCGACCAAGGCTGCCGAAGAACTCGGCTGGACGGTGAACGTCGTCGATGCCGCGGGATCGGCGGACCAGGCCAACGCCGCGATCCAGAACTTCGCGCAGGTCGGCGCCGGCGCGATCGTCGACATGGTGTTCCCGTGGTCCTCGATCGGCGCGGGGCTCGATGCCGCGAAGCAGGCGGGCATTCCGGTGGTCAGCTGGGGTGGCGGCCTCGGCTCGACCGTCGCCGCGACCAACGGCTCGGGCGGGCCGATGGCGATCCCGGTGGTGGACCTGATGGTCGAGAAGATGGGCGGCAAGGGGTCGGTGCTGGCGCTCACCTATCGGACCGGCGAGGTCTGCCGCAACCGCGAGGAGGTCATGGACGGCATCCTCGCCAAGAGCCCCGACATCAAGGTCACCAAGAACGAGGTGCGCATCCCCGGCTACTTCGAGGACGGCGCGCAATACGCCAATGCCTGGCTTGCCTCGCATCCGGCCGGACAGGAGCCCCTCGCGATCTGGGGCTGCTGGGACGATCCCGCGATCGGCGCGATCGGTTCGCTTCGCGCCCAGGGACGCGACGACGTCGAGGTCTACGGCATCAACGGCAACGCCCAGGCGCTGGAGAACATCCAGAACGGCCACATGACCGCCACGGCCTGGCAGGATTCCTTTACCGAGGGCTACAACATGGTGAAGATGCTCCCCGACATCAAAAAGGCCGGCGACGCATGGAAGCCCACCGCAGCAGAAGTGCCCGCCGTTCTGGTGACCGCAGGCGACCGTTGCGGACTTCCTGAGCCAGCATCCCGAGGCGCTGAAGTAACCGAGCGCCTGCGGGGCGAAGGCCTGCGGAGTGAAAGACGGCCGCATGCCTGATTTCGCGACGGCGGGGACGCCACCTGCGCCTCCGTTCTTCCAGGCATCCGGGGTTGCCAAGTCGTTCGGCGGCGCACAGGCGCTGAAGGGCGTGGGCCTGACGCTGCGGGCCGGCGAGGTTCACGGCCTCGTCGGAGCGAACGGCGCCGGCAAGTCCACCTTCATCAAGATCCTTGCCGGGCTGGTGCAACCGGACGGCGGGACGCTGCGCGTCGACGGCCGCGACACCGGCCCGCTCACCCCGCAGGCCGCGAACGCGCTCGGCCTCAGCTTCATCCACCAGGAGCTGGCCTTCGTGCCCGGAATGACCGTGCTCGAGAACATCATGCTCGGGGTGCCGAAGGCGCGCCGCTTCGGGCTGGTCGACTGGCGCAGCGTCGAGGACGAGGTCCGGCCGATCGCCGCGCGCGTCGGCGTCCGCGCCCGGCTGAACGCGCAGGTGCGCGGGTTGTCGACATCGGAAAACTGGCTGATCTCGATCACGCGCGCCCTGGTGCGCAAGGCGCGGCTGATCGTGATGGACGAGCCGACGGCGTCGCTCTCCGCCGCCGAGGCGGAGCGGCTCTTTTCCATCATCCGCGATCTCGCCGCCTCCGGGGTCGCGACGCTCTACGTCTCGCATCGGCTGGACGAGATCACCGGCCTCTGCGACCGGGCGACGGTGTTCCGCGACGGCGCGCTGGCGGCCGAGCTCGGCCGCGGCGAGCTCACCCGCACCGCGCTGGTTCGCGCCATCGTCGGCGCCGAGCTGGCACAGGAGCCGCACCTGGCGCATGGCGAGGCCTCCGGCCCGGTCGTGCTCCGGCTCGACGGCCTCGCCCGGCGTCCGATGGTGCAAGGCGTCTCGATGGAGTTGCATGCCGGCGAGGTGCTGGGCCTCGGTGGCCTTGTCGGGGCCGGGCGCACCGACCTCGCCCGCCTGATCTTCGGCGCGGACCGGCCCGATGCCGGGAGCATGCAGCTCGACGGCCGGCCCTATGCGCCGCGCTCGCCGGCCGCGGCGCTCAGGGCCGGCGTCGGCTATGTGCCCGAGGAGCGTCGGGCGGACGGTTTGCTGCTCGCCAAGAGCATCGCCTTCAACCTGTCGCTGGCAAACCTCGGCAAGGTGGTCTTCTCGCCCGCCCTGCCCCTGGTCTCCGGCAGGAAGCGCCGCGCGCTCGCCGAGAGCACGATCCGGGCGCTCGCGGTCAAGGCGGAAGGCCCGGCGCAGCCGGTCGGCCGGCTGTCGGGCGGCAACCAGCAGAAGATCGTCATCGGCCGCTGGCTGGCGCGACGGCCGAGGCTTCTCATCCTCGACGAGCCGACCCGGGGCGTCGACGTCGGCGCGCGCGCCGAGATCCACCGGCTGATCCGGCAACTCGCGGCGGAGGGGATGGCGGTGCTTGGCGATCTCGTCCGAGCCCGACGAGCTGCCCGACCTCTGCGACCGCGTGCTGGTGATGGCCGAAGGCCGCATCGTCCGGGAGCTTCGCGGTTCGGCGGTGACGCGGGCCAACGTCGTGGCCGCCAGCTATGCCGGCGAAAAGGCGGGGGTCCCGGCGTGAGCCTTGCCGACACCACCCGGGGGCTTTCGCCGCGCACCCGGGCGATGCTCGGGCACTTCTCCCGCTTCGCGACGATCATCGGGCTCGTCGCGATGATCCTCGCCTTTTCGCTTCTGTCGCCGCGGGCGTTTCCCACCGTCAACAACTTCACCAACGTGCTCAACCAGGCATCGCTGGTGATGATCCTCGCCGGCGGCCTGACGCTGGCGGTGATCGTCGGCGAGCTCGACCTCTCGGTCGGTTTCGCCGCCAGTCTGCACGGCATCCTCGTCACCGGGTTCATCGTCCACGACAAGCTCCCGATCCCGCTGGCGCTCCTCCTCGTCCTTGGCGCCGGCGCGCTGATCGGGCTCGTCAACGGCCTGATCGTGACCAAGCTCCGGGTCAATTCCGTCATCGCCACCCTCGGCACGGGCACCATCATCACCGGCCTCGCCTTTGCCTACTCCGCCGGCGTGCCGATCGTCGCCGGCGTGCCGGAGGCCTTCCTCCAGCTCTCGCTCGGCCGCTGGCTCTGGGGCATTCCCAACAACATCGTCATCATGGCGATCGTGCTCGCAGCGCTCTGGCTCCTGGTCGAGCGCTCGGCCCTCGGTCAGGAGATCCAGGCGGTCGGCGGCAACGCGAACGCCGCCCGGCTCTCGGGCATCAACGTCGACCGCATCAAGATCGTCGGCTTCGTGATCTCCGGCACCTGTGCCGCCCTCACGGGCATCCTGCTCGCGTCCCGCCTCGGCTCGGGCACGACCTCGGCTGCCGACAGCTACCTGCTCACCGCCTTCGCCGCGGTCTTCCTCGGCTCGGCCACGCTTCGCGACGGCGAGTTCCACGTGCTCGGCACCTTCGTCGGGGCGCTGATCATCGCCTTCGGCTTCAACGGACTGAACATCTTCGGCGCGCCGACCTACTCGCAGTACATCTTCCAGGGCGCCATCCTCATCGTCGCGGTCGGGCTGTCGTCCCTCGGCCGGATGCTCGCCGAAAGCTAGGGAGCCCCCGCATGCAGACCTGGAGCCTTCACGTCCTCGAATATGCCCGCTCGCGCCAGCAGCCCTGGGTCGACCTGATCTCGGGCATGGCGAAGGACGGTGCGGTCGACCTGCCGTTCTCCTTCTGCCTGGCGCGCGCCGGCGAGCGGATCGTGCTCATCGACTGCGGGTTCATGCAGGACTCCGGCAGCTTCTCGCGAAAGTTCGGCGTGCCGGACTGGGTCTCGCCGGTGCGCCTGCTCGGCGAGCTCGGCGTTTCGGCGCCGGAGGTCACCGACATCGTGCTCACGCACTGCCACTTCGACCACATGGGATCGGTCGCGGAGTTCCCCAACGCGATGCTCCACATCCAGAAGTCGGAGCTCCTCTCCTGGTACGAGGCTTTCGCCCTGCCCAAGCGCTTCCGCCACCTGACCACGATCATCGACCCCGACAACATCCGCGCGGCGCTGGAGGCGTCCTTCGAGTTCCGCATCAACATGATCGACGGCGACCGCGACGACGTGCTGCCCGGCATCCACGTTCGCCTCGCCTCGGGCCACACCATCGGCCAGCAGTTCGTCATGGTCGAGACCGCCGCCGGCCGCCGGGTGATCTCGGGCGACTGCGTCTACAACAAGATCGAGCTGACCGGCCCGGGCGGGAACGGCGTCTTCGTACCGCTCAACAACGCCGTCGGCAGCGTCTGGGAGCAGCTCCGGTCGCTCGACAAGCTCAACGACGCCATCGGCGGCGACCTCGCCAACCTCGTCATCCTGCACGATCCCGACCGCTGGGCGGGCCTGCCGACCGAGCGTTCCGTCGGCGAATTCCGCATCGTCCGGGTGGCCGGGTGACCCGATGCCAAAGGGCGCCTTGCCGGCTACCGGAAGGGATAGCTCGATCCGAGAAGCGCCCTCACCGCATTCTGGAACGTCAGATTGCTGCCCAGCAGCGGCAGGTCCAGAAACGCCGCATAGCGGCCCGCGTCGGTGAAGATCTCCTGCCGGTCGAACCGGTCGGTCCGCAGGTAGTGCAGCAGGACGACGTTGCCGAGCTCCTCCGGCAGCCTCGCCTCCGCGCGGGGATCGTTGGGGAAGTTGTATCGCATCGGCAGCGCCAGCGTGTTGAGGCGCCGCTCCTCGACCGCCAGCGCAAGGGCGACCTGGCCGGCGTAATAGGGCGCGAAAAGGCGCGGGGTGACCCTGGGACGCAGCCGGGCGTAGGCGCTGTTGAGATCGCCCAGCACCGGGCCGGCAATCAGGATCATCCCCGCATTCACGTAGAACGGCGAGCGGCGCGCCTGCGCCGGCGCCGCGTGCGCCGTGAGCGAGTAGCGGTGATCGAAGCGGATAGGCTCTGTCAGCAGACCGCGGGCGAGCGCCGCCCAGTCCCGGACCGTGGCGTTGCCGCCGGGCACCGGGAAGCCGTAATGCGCCATCACGCCCGCGACCGCGTTCTCGCGAAGGACCTCGTCGAGCACGTCCTCGAGGCTGCCGATGAGCAACGTGTCCGCGTCGAGCAGCACGACCACGTCGACGCCGGCCGCGCCGACCGCCAGCCGGCGTTCGGCCTGCGCAAGATAGCCCGCGTCCCGGAAGCGATCGGCGGACAGGATCTCGACGTCGACGTCGGCAAGCTGCGGAAGCCAGCGCTGCATCGCCGGCCAGTCGGCCGGGCCGCCGAGGATGCAGCGGACGCTCGGGCTCCAGCGCTGCCACGGCCGCGACAGGATCGAGGTCTTGAGGACCGCGATCTGGGAGAGAAACCCCGGGTTCGGGCTCCCGGGCACGATGAACTCAACGCGCGGCATCGGCCCCGCTTCGGCGCCGGGCAACGAGCGACCGCAGGGATTGCGCCGGATTGCCGCTCACCGTGGTGGCCGGCGGGACCGACCTCGTGACGACCGATCCCGCGCCGACGACGCTCTCCCGGCCGATGACCAGCGGGCGCGAGGCCTTCCCGTTCGTCACCGTCGCCCCGGCGCCGATGAACGCGCCCTCCTCGATGCGAACGTGGCCGGATATCGTGCATCCGGGGCAAACCGTGGCGTAGTCCCCGACGACCACGTCATGCCCCAGGCTTGTCATCGGCATGATCTGGACGTGATCTCCGATGCTGACATTCGGGCCGACGAAAACGAACTGGGCAACGATGCTTCCCACGCCGATGCTCGGAACCGCATAAGGAGCCTCGACGTTGGAATACACGCACTCGAAGCATCCCCCCGCCGTCACCACCCGGGAAACCAGCGCCCTGCGGACCTTGCCGTTTCCGGACGAGACGAAGCACGGCTGGTGCAGCAGGCGCTCGGACCATTGCTCGAACGACAGGACCGGGATGCCGCCGAACTCGGTTTCGGCCTTCGACGGGGTGTCATCGATGAAGGCCGAGATCCGCCGGGCGACCGGAAACGTGCTCTGCCCCTTCAGCACCATCGCGATGGCGAGCCCATGACCCGACGCCCCGTAGACGGCGATCGGTCTGTCGGTCTGCATCCGCAACGCAACGCCCCCGAGGAATTCCCGCTTGGACGATAGGTCGCTGCTGCCGTGGGTGAAAGCCCTCGAAGTCGACGAAGCCATCCCGGTCTGCCGGCCGCTGCTTCCCGCGTTCGACCGCCTCGCGCCCTACCTCTCGCGCATCGACGCATCGCGGCGCTACAGCAACCACGGCCAGCTGGTGCTCGAACTCCAGCACCGTCTGTCGCAGCGGATGGGCGGCCGGAACGTCGCCCTCGCGAACTCCGGGACCGCGGCGATCGTCGGGGCGGCGCTCGCCGTGGCCGGGCGCGCCTCCCCGGATCGGCCCCTCTGCCTGATGCCCGCGCACACCTTCATCGGCACCGTCTCCGCGGTCGAGCAATGCGGCTACGTCCCGCATTTCGTCGACGTCGACGAAGCGAGCTGGCAGCTCTGCCCCTCGAGCCTGGCCGAGCACCCGCTGCTCTCGCGCGCCGGTCTCGTGGTCGCCGTCTCCGCCTACGGCCGAAGTCTCGAGCAGCGGCATTGGCAGGCGTTCCGGGAAGCGACGGGCATTCCGGTCGTGATCGACGGCGCCGCGATGATCGAAGCGGTGATGGACGATCCCGGCGGATGCATCGGCGAGATACCGGTCGCCTTGAGCTTCCACGCGACCAAGGCATTCTGCACCGGCGAGGGCGGCGCGGTGGTCTCAAGCTCGGACGCCACCTGGCGGGCGACGATGCAGGCGCTGAACTTCGGCTATGACGCTGACCGCCTGTCGAAGCGGGCGTCGATCAATGGCAAGATGAGCGAGTACCACGCCGCGGTCGGGCTCGCCGAGCTCGACGGCTGGGAGGTGAAAAGGCGCGGGTTTCATCGCGCGGCCGAGGCCCTGGGGCGGTACCTGGGCCGGACGCCGGGCTTGCGCACGGCGCCCGCCATCGGCTGCAACTACGCGCTCTTTGAGGCCAAAACCCCCGAGGCCGCGGAACGGGCCTGCGCCGCTCTCGATGCCGGCCGGATCGGATGGCGGCAGTGGTACGGCCTCGGCGCCCACGCTCACCCCTACACCGCCGGCTACGGCCGCGACCGCCTGGAAACGACGGAACGGCTGGTTCGGACCATCGTGGGCATTCCGATGTCGGTGGATCTGTCCGAAAGCGATGCGCAACACATCGCGCGCGCCCTGTGCGGCGCACCGGACTAGCGGGGGCGGCCGGCGACGAGCGGCGGTTGCCTCCGCGGGTCAGCGCCGCCCCCCGCCCGAGCCGGGAAGTCCGCGGCGGAGGCGGTGAAGCCCGTCGATCGTGGCGCGCAGCGGCGCCGTGATCCGCCAGGACGTCGAACCGAGCAGGACCGTGCGCTGCACCTTGAGCGCCGCGACGTGGGCTTGCAGGTCGGCGGCGTGCCGCTCGCTCGCCGCTCGCGCCGCCGACGCGGCGGCAAGCTCGTCCCGCGCGGCCGCGGTCTCGGCCCGCGCGGCGACGGTCTCGGCCTGCGCGGCGGCCGTCTCGGCCCGCGCGGCGGCCAGCGAAGTCGCGAGAATCCGCCGCCTCCGCCTGCGCCTTCACGATCCCGGCGCGGATGCTTGCCACCGTCCCGGAGATCTCGGCGGTCTGGTTCCGCGCGATCGTGGTCAGGGCCCGGTCGCGACGCGCGACGGACCCCATCAGGGCGTCGGCGGCGTCGAGCGCCGCCCGGACCGCGTCGAGCCGGGCGCGGGCCGCCGGGTCGTCTCCCCGGGCGAGGGAGCCCAGCGCCGTCAGCGTCTCGCCGACCCACGGGGCAAGCTCGGGATCCGCGGCCGGGTCCGCCGCGGAGATCTGGTGCCGCAGGCCGGACTCGAGGAAGGCGTCGATCGACGCGGCCGCGGCTTCGGGCGGCACCGGCCAGTCGAGGTCGAGCGCCGCGGCCAACCGCTCGGCTGAGGCGCGCCAGTCGGCGAGGAGCGCCTCGTAGCTGAGAATGCAGCGCGGGATGCCCCGCGTGCCCTTCTCCGCCTCGAGGCAGTGGCGCAGCCAGAGCAGCAGCGCCTCGTCCCGCGGGATGCCGTCGCGCCGTTCCAGCGACTGCGCGACCTCGAAGGGATGGCGGACGGGGATGATCGCCTTCGGCAGGACGCCGAGACCGTTCAGCACCTCCAGCCAGAGCGGCAGCAGGCGGCAGATCCGCGGATCCTTCAGCACCGTGAGCGGGGCATCGCCGAACTCGGCCTCGAAGCCGGCGGCGAGCGCCGCCGCCGCGCCCGGCCCGAGCCGGTCCGGCGCGAGCCGGCCCCAGTCGTGCCACGCGCTGCCGGCCTCGGCGAGCAGACGATCGTGCAGTTTGGCCAGCGGCGCGGACTCCCAGTAACCGCGGCGGTTGTTGCCGTCGCGGCGCATCGGGGTGCGGGCCGTCTGGGCTCCGAGGTGCATCACAAAGCCGGCGGTCGCGGAGGTGCCGCTGCGGTGCATGCCCAAGACGAGCAGAACCTGACGTGTCCCGGCGGCGGGCTCGGCCATGCGGGGTATCTTCCTTCAGGTGGAAACAGGGTCGTGCGGTCGGGCGGCAGGGCAAGTGTCGGCCCGGTGGCGTTTACCTCCAAACGGACCTGCGTCAACCCGGTCGGCTACGGGCGGGGTCATCGCGCCTGCCTTCGCGTCGAAGGGTTCGAGCAGCCGTCGCAAGGCCAGGGCAGCCTCCCCGGCCGGGTCGCCGCGCGTGTCGGAAAGGATTGAGATCCGGTAAATTTCAAAAAACGTTTGCAAACGATTTCAGTAACTTGACACCCCGCTCGCACGCGGACAGTGCGAGCGGAAACAAGGCGGGCGTCATTGCTCCGGGACCGAGCGCCGCAGCTCCTCGAGCCAGGGCCCTGCCACGGAATCGGAAGGCGCGCGCCAGTCGCCCCGTGGCGAGAGCGCGCCGCCCGACGACACCTTCGGCCCGTTCGGGATCGCCGAGCGCTTGAACTGGCTGATTTCGAAGAACCGCCAGAGGAAGCTCTCCAGCCACTTGCGGATCGTCGCGAGGTCGTACTCCCGCTTGGCCGCCTCGGGAAAGCCGATCGGCCAGAGCCCGGCGTCCACCGAATGCCAGGCGTGCCAGGCGAGGAACGCGACCTTCGACGGCGGATGCCCCCAGCGCATCACCTGGTGCAGGAAGAAGTCGCTGAGCTCGTAGGGCCCGATCTTCGCCTCGGTGCTCTGGATGCCCCCCGCCGCGTCGGCCGGCACCAGCTCGGGCGAAATCTCGGTGCCGAGGATCGCCTCCAGCACCGCGTCCGTCGCGGCGTCGAACTGGCCGGTGCCGATCGCCCAGCGGATCAGGTACTGGATCAGCGTCTTCGGCACCCCGGCGTTGACCGCGTAGTGGCTCATCTGGTCGCCGACCCCGTAGGTGCACCACCCGAGCGCCAGCTCGCTGAGATCTCCCGTCCCGATCACGAACCCGCCGTGCTGGTTCGCCAGCCGGAACAGGTAGTCCGTCCTGAGCCCCGCCTGCACGTTCTCGAAGGTGATGTCGTAGACCGGCTCCCCGCCCGCGAACGGATGCCCCATGTCGCCCAGCATCTGCCGCGCCGCCGGCCGGATGTCGATCTCCGCCCCGCTCACCCCGAGCGCGTTCATCAGCTTCCAGGCGTTCGACTTCGTCCCCTCGCTGGTGGCGAACCCCGGCATCGTGTAGCCGAGCACCGTCGTGCGCGGCAGCCCCAGCCGGTCGCAGACCTTGGCCGCGACGATCAGCGCGTGCGTCGAGTCGAGCCCGCCCGACACCCCGATCACCATATGCGCGCTCCTGGTCGCCTCGAGCCGCCGCTGCAGTCCCTCGACCTGGATGTTGAAGGCCTCGTAGCAGTCCTGGTCGAGCCGCTCGCGCCGGTTCGGCACGAAGGGAAACCGCCGGATCTTCCGCACCAGCCCGATGTCGACGAACGCCGGCCGGTGCGCGAACCGCACCCGCCGGAACGGCCGCGCCGACCCCAGCGCCTCCGCCGCATCGTTGAACGTGCCCATCCGCATCCGCTCGGCGAGGATGCGCCCGGTGTCGACGTCGGCGATGGTCAGTTGCGGCTCGAGCGGAAAGCGCTCCGACTCCGCGAGGAGATCGCCCAGCTCGTAGATCACCCCCTGCCCGTCCCAGGCGAGGTCGGTGGTGCTCTCCCCCGGCCCCGCCGCCGAATAGGCATAGGCCGCCACCGCCCGCGCCGACTGCGAGCTGCACAGCATGTGCCGCTCGTCCGACTTGCCGATGGTGATGTTCGAGGCCGACAGGTTGGCGAGGATCACCGCCCCCGCCAGCGCGGCCCCGGTCGAAGGCGGCACCGCCGCCCAGAAGTCCTCGCAGATCTCCGCATGGAAGCGGAACCCGTCGAGCTCCTCCGCCTCGAAGATCAGGTCGCTGCCGAACGGCGCCTCGCGCCCCGCCACCCGGATCGTCTCCCCGGCGACGTTCCGCCCCGCCGCGAACCAGCGCTTCTCGTAGTACTCGCGATAGTTCGGAAGATAGCTCTTCGGCACCACCCCGAGGATCTCGCCCCGCGCCACCGCCACCGCGCAGTTGTAGAGCCGCCCGCCATGCCTGAGCGGCGCGCCGACCAGCAGCACCGGCGTCAACCCCTCGCTCGCCGCCCGCACCGTCTCGATCGCCGCCTCCACCGCGTCGAGCAGCGCCGTCTGCAGGTGCAGGTCGTCGATCGCATAGGACGAGACGCAGAGCTCGGGAAAGATCGCGAGATCGACCCCCGCCTCGTCGGCGCGGCCTGCGAGTTCCACCACCGCCGCGCAGTTGAGGCCCACGTCCGCCGGCCGCACCCGCGGCGTGGCGGCGGCGACGCGGACGAAGCCGTGCCGGTGCAGCGAGTAGAAGTGCGCCGGGCCGGTCGGGACCCCGGTCACGCCCGCTCCCCCGGCCCGATCCGCCCGCCCATGCCGCCGACCTGGCCGCGGTCGAGCAGGAAATGGTCGAGCAGGCAGCAGGCGAGCATCGCCTCGCCCACCGGCACCGCCCGGATGCCGACGCAGGGGTCGTGCCGGCCCTTGGTGACGATCTCGGTCTCCTCGCCAGCCACGGTGATCGTCCGCCGCGGCGTCAGGATCGAGGAGGTGGGCTTCACCGCGAACCGCACGACGATGTCCTGTCCCGAGGAAATGCCGCCGAGGATACCGCCGGCGTGGTTCGCCGAGAAGCGCGGCCCCTCGTTGCCCATGAACATCTCGTCGGCGTTTTCCGAACCGGTCAGCGAAGCTGCCGCGAAGCCTGCGCCGATCTCGACGCCTTTGACCGCGTTGATCGTCATCATCAGTCCGGCGAGGTCGCTGTCGAGCTTGGCATAGACCGGCGCCCCGAGCCCCGCCGGCACCCCGTCAGCCACCAGCTCGATCACCGCACCGACCGAATTGCCCGCTTTCCTGAGCCCGTCGAGATAGCCGGCCCAGTCGACCGCCGCGGCCGGATCCGGGCACCAGAACGGGTTCTTCGGCACCTCGTCCCAGTCCCAGGCCGCCCGGTCGATCCGCCGATCGCCCATCTGCACCAGCGCGCCGCGGATGCGCACCGACGGCAGCAGCGCCGCGAGCGCGGCCCGCGCCACTCCGCCGGCCGCGACCCGCGCGGCGGTCTCCCGCGCCGAGGACCGCCCGCCGCCGCGGTAGTCGCGGATGCCGTATTTGAGGTGATAGGTGAGGTCGGCGTGTCCCGGACGGAACTTCTGCGCGATCTCGCCATAATCCTTCGACCGCTGGTCGGTGTTGCGGATCATCAGCGAGATCGGGGTGCCGGTCGTCCGTCCCTCGAAGGTGCCGGACAGGATCTCGACCTGGTCGGCCTCCTGCCGCTGGGTGGTGAAGCGGCTCTGCCCCGGCCGGCGCGCGTCCAGCCAGGGCTGGATATCGCCCTCCGCGAGCGCAATCCCCGGCGGACAGCCGTCGACGACGCAGCCGAGCGCCGGCCCGTGGCTCTCGCCCCAGGTGGTAACGCGGAACAGGTGGCCGAAGCTGTTGAACATGATCGCCTCCCGGCGCCCCTTAGCGCGGCCGGCACCGGAAGGGAAGCCGAGCGACCTTGGCGGTCCCCCTCGAGGACACGCGCCGGCGCATCCATCACCCGCGTAGAGCAATGCCAAGCGATCCGGGCTGCGGGCTCTCCGCCGCAGCGCGTTTGAGTCGACGCTTTCCGCGGCGGGTCGGTGAAGTGCTCACTTCTATGGC
>CAVTSR010000011.1:0-36547 GCA_963737485.1 uncultured Alphaproteobacteria bacterium
CAAGTCAGTATCGGCGCTGCGCGGCTGCAGGAGACGGCTCGAACTTTGGGTGAACGGAAATGCGGTGTGACCGCCACGGTTCCGCTTGGGCAACGAGTGCTGATCGCGATCCCCGAGCGTGAAGACCACACGCTCGGCGCCTTCATCGCAGCCGGGCAACTCAGGCGGTATGGGCTTTGGGTGCACATGGCGATCGGTCAGAATGAAGACGAGATCGCCACCGCCGTTGCGAGTAACGGATTTGGGATGATCGGAGTTTCCGGTGCGGGCCGCAAGGCACTTGAACCCATCAAGCGTCTTGTAGATAAGCTCAAGGGAGTACGCCAGTTGAACTCGCCGATCGTCATTGGGGGGAACATTTGCAATCTTGGTCTGGACCTTTGCTCGTGTACGGGAGCCGATCTCGCGACGACCAGCCCAAGGCAGGCGTTGGAATTCTGCGGCCTGTCGGTGACCTCCGATCAAGAGGTATTGGGCACGTTGGTAGCCTGACATTCGTTGGCCCTATGTCAGCGGGAAGCGGGCGGTGAGCAAGCGCGAGGAGATTGTGTGGAGCAGCGGCTCCAATTTGCGTATTCCGCCGGACAGGCTTGCTGAGCTTATTGCGGCCGCCGCCGACATAGTGATTGCGATCGATCGTGGAGGCATCGTCCAGGACGTACTGACCAATTCCGGAGATCAGACGCTTGGCTGTCTGGACCACTGGGTCGGTCGGGATTTAAAGCAGTTCCTGACCCCCGAATGTCACCCGAAGCTCGACGCGATGCTGAAGGCGATCGTGCGAGATCCGGAGGCAAGGCCCCGGATAGAGCTAAATCACATTGACAATGCTAGCTGGGAGTTTCCGGTCCAATACACGGCGCTGCGCTTGGAGGCGGACGGGCCTATCCTGCTTGTCGGTCGCGACCTGAGGTCGGTCGCGGAAGTCCAGCAGCAGCTCGTCAAGACGCAGCTCGCGCTCGAGAAGGACTATGAAGTCTACCGAGACTTCGACACGCGCTATCGGGTGGTCATGAGCATGGCCCGCGATGCTTTCGTCTTCGTCGATGCTGCCACTGGCCGGATCGAGGACGCAAACGCGGCCGCGGGTCTCCTCCTCGGGGCTGACGTGGAGACCTTGACCGGCAGCCTGCTGGTGCAGGAGTTTGAGGACCGTCGCCGCGCCGAATTTCTTGACGCGCTGAACACGCTTGCCGCGTCGAGCGCCAAGTCGCCGATTGTCGTAGAGGCGCGGCGCAGTAGCTCGACAGTAAAGATCTATCCGACGGTCTTCCGCGCAGCCGGACAGAAGTCACTGCTCTGCCGGCTGGAGTCAGGCGACCACTCCGAGCCGGTTGCCGACGAACTCGGCATCAATCTCCATGAGCTTTACGACAAAGGTCTCGAGGCTACCGTCTTCACCAACGCGCGCGGGATCATTCGAGGCGCCAACGAAGCGTTTCTGAACCTTTGCGATGTGGCGACGGCGGCGGATCTGAAGGACAGGTCGCTTGGCGATTTCCTCGTGCGTGGCGGCGTCGATCTCAAGATCCTCACCGACCACGCCTCACGCTCGGGCCGGATGCGCACCCTCGCGAGCAAGATCCAGACGTCGTTCGGATCGCAGCGGCCGGTAGATATATCCGCGACATATTTCAATGACCGGATTGAACCGGTGATCGCGTTCGTGCTGCGGGAGTCAGCGAAGCCGGCATCGAGCGGAACGAGCGAGGTCGCCGGTCCGAGTGACGTGACAGGCAATGTCATTGAATTGGTCGGGGCCTCGCCGCTCAAGGATATCGTGGCAGCAACAACTGACGTAGTTGAAAAGATATGCATCGAGACCGCGGTTGAGCTGACGCGAAACAATCGGGTCGCGGCAGCAGAAATGCTGGGCCTGTCACGGCAGAGCCTTTACGTGAAGCTGCGGAAGTACAATCTGCTGGATCGAGCCGGCAAGGAGTAGGTCGCGCTCGGCGCTATCAGCGCGGGATCAAGCGGAGAGGTCGGAGTTTCCGCCTTGCCCGGATGTCGTTGTGAGGTATGATTGACACTATGAGTGTCAATGAGTCCTTACAGGCGCGCGTCCTGCCCGACCCGGCTGCCGCCCTGCGGCTGATCAAACCGATTACCTGGTTTCCGCCGATGTGGGCCTTTCTCTGCGGAGCGGTTTCCTCGGGCGCATCGCCGCAGGGGCGTTGGGGGCTGGTCGTGCTCGGTGTCCTCCTAGCGGGGCCGGTCGTGTGCGGTATGAGCCAGGCGGCCAACGACTGGTGCGACCGTTGGGTCGATGCCATCAACGAGCCCGACCGGCCGATCCCGTCAGGCCGGGTGCCAGGCCGTTGGGGGCTCTGGATCGCGTGGGCCATGACTGGCCTTGCTCTTGCGCTCGGCTGGCTTCTGGGCCCGTGGGGGTTCGGTGCGACCGTCGTTGGAGTCCTCGCGGCGTGGGCCTATTCTGCCGAACCTCTACGACTGAAACGTTCCGGCTGGATCGGCCCGGGACTTGTCGGGCTCTGCTATGAAGGGTTGCCTTGGTTCACAGGTGCGGCCGTGCTGGCGGGAGGGCTGCCGGGAGGGCGTATCATTGCTGTCGCGGCGCTCTATGCGGCGGGCGCCCATGGCATAATGACCCTGAACGACTTCAAGGCGCTCAGGGGCGATCTGGAGACGGGAGTCAATTCGCTTCCGGTCACACTGGGACCAGAGCGGGCCGCAAGGATCGCTTGCATCGTCATGGCGGTGCCGCAGGTGGTGGTGATTGCGCTCCTGGCCGGCTGGGGACGGCCGGTTCATGCCGGTGCGGTCGCCGTACTCCTCCTCCTTCAGTTCGCGGCAATGCGGGTCCTGTTGCGCGATCCCAAGGGTCGGGCGCCTTGGTACAACGCCACCGGGGTCACGCTCTACGTCGCGGGTATGATGACGGCGGCGTTTGCTTTGCGCGGCCTCGCGAACGTGCCATGACGCTGTCCTGGTTCGCCATCGTGCGGCTCGGACTTGTGCAGATGGCGCTGGGATCGATCGTGGTGCTCACCACCTCGACGCTCAACCGGGTGATGGTTGTGGAGTTGGCGCTTCCCGCGGTTCTGCCCGGACTGCTTGTTGCGCTGCATTATGGAGTCCAGATCAGCCGGCCGTCCTGGGGCCTTGCCTCGGACGCGGGCGGCAATCGGACGCGCTGGATCGTCGGCGGGATGCTTCTGCTGGCGCTCGGGGCGCTGGCAGCCGCGGCGGCGGTCTGGCTTTTCGCGGTGTCCTTGGCTCTTGGCGTGCTGGTCTCCGTGCTGGCTTACGCGATGATTGGACTGGGGGTAGGTGCATCGGGGACGTCGCTCCTCGCGCTTCTGGCAACTGGCGCGCGGCCCGAGCGTCGCGCTGCGGCGGCGACGATTACCTGGCTGATGATGATCGCGGGCATCGCGGTGACCGCGGGCAGCGTCGGTGCCGCGCTCGATCCCTATTCGCCGCAGCGCTTACTGGTGGTCGTGGCGGTCGTGGTGTCCGGGGCGTTCGCTATCACCTGTGTCGCGGTGACGGGCATCGAACGGCGCCTGACCCCGATGGCGCGGCCGCCGGAGGCGACCTCGCTGCGCAAAGGGCTCAGAGAGGTATGGTCCGAGCCGCGGGCGCGCGCGTTCACCGTTTTCGTCTTCCTGTCGATGGTTGCTTATTTCATGCAGGAATTGATCCTCGAGCCCTATGCCGGCCTTGCCTACGGGCTGACGCCGGGGCAGACGACCTCGCTTTCGGGCTCGCAGCACGTCGGTGTTTTTCTCGGCATGGTGACGGTCGGGATCATGGTCAGCGGGCTGAGGCTGGGGTCGCTTCGCGCCTGGGTCGTTGCGGGATGCCTTATGTCGGCGGCGGCGCTCGCGACGATCGCGGGGCTCGGCCAATCGGCGCCACATATGCCGCTGGTGCCAGCGGTGATGGGCCTGGGCTTCGCCAATGGCGTGTTCGCCGTGGCCGCGATCGGGGCGATGATGCAGCTGGCGGGTCAAGGGCGGGCGCGCCGCGAGGGAACGCGGATGGGGCTCTGGGGCGCGGCGCAGGCGCTGGCGGCGGGATTCGGCGGACTCCTCGGGGCGGCGCTGGTTGATTTGTTGAGGCTGGTTCTCGATGACGCGGCGGCGTTCGGGGCGGTGTTCCTGATCGAGGCCGGACTCTTCGTTGCGGCGGCGGCGCTGGCGATGCGTATCATGACGGCGGGAGATCGGACCACCGATCGCCTTGTTCCGGGGGAATAGCGCGATGGACTACGACGTTGTGGTGGTCGGTGGCGGTCCTGCCGGGGCGACGGCGGCGGAGACTTTGGCCCGGTCGGGACGGAAGGTCGCGTTGATCGACCGGGCTGGCCGAATCAAGCCATGCGGCGGTGCGGTGCCGCCGCGGCTGATCGAGGATTTCGCGATCCCGGACGACCAGATCGTTGCCCGGATCAACAAGGCGCGCATGGTTTCGCCGACCGCGCGGCGGGTCGACATTCCGATCGAGGGCGGCTTCATCGGCATGGTGGACCGCGAGGCGCTTCGACGTCTTCCTGCGCGACCGGGCGGTGGCGGCGGGGGCGGAGCGGCTGACCGGCACGTTTCAGGCGATCGAGCGGGACGAACGCGGGACGCGCGTGGTGTTTCGCGACAAGGCGACGGGCGCGCGCCGGGAGCTGGCGACGCGACTGGTGATCGGGGCGGACGGGGCGCGGTCTAACGTCGGCAAGGCGGAAGTGCCCGGAGGCGACACGATCCCCTATGTCATCGCGTATCACGAAATCATCGAGGCGCCGGAGTCGGGAGTATACGACCCGGAGCGTTGCGATGTGGTTTACGATGGAACGATCTCGCCGGATTTCTACGGATGGGTGTTTCCGCACGGAACCCGGGCCAGCGTCGGGATGGGGACCGGGGTTGACGGCGTCGATCTGAAGGCGGCGACGAGCGCCCTGCGCCGGGCGTCGGGGCTCGAGGGGTGCCGGACGATCCGCAAGGAGGGCGCGCCAATTCCACTCAAGCCATTGGATTGCTGGGATAATGGTCGCGACGTTCTGCTGGCGGGCGATGCGGCGGGGGTGGTGGCGCCATCGTCCGGGGAGGGGATTTACTATGCGATGGTCGGGGGCAAGTTCGCGGCGGAAGCGGCACTTGCCTGTCTGGCGTCGGGGCGGGCGCGCGACCTGAAGCTCGCCCGCAAGAGGTTCATGCGTGAAAACAAGACGGTGTTCCGGATGCTGGGGGCCATGCAGGACGCCTACTACAAGTCGGACGAACGGCGGGAGCGGTTCGTGTCGCTTTGCTGCGACGTCGACGTTCAGCGGCTGACGTTCGAGGCCTACATGCACAAGCGGCTGGTACGGAAGCGGCCGCTGGCGCATCTGAAGATCATGGTCAAGAACATCGCGCACCTGACCGGCATCATCCCGGCGGTGACCTCGTGACCCAGATGATCCCCGCCTGGGTCGGCGACGTGCTGACGCCGGTGGAGAAGCTCGCGGTTCACCGCAAGGGTCTGAAACACAAGGCGGTTTCGGTTTTGCCGTCGATGGCGAGCGGGTGCTGATCCAGCGTCGGGCGGCGGGAAAGTACCACACGCCGGGGCTTTGGGCGAATACCTGCTGCACGCATCCGAAGTGGGGCGAGGCGGACGAGGACTGCGCGCGGCGGCGGCTGGACGAGGAGCTGGGGCTGCGCGGGCTGGTGATGGAGCATCGCGGGACGGTCGAGTACCGGGCGGAGGTTGGTGCGGGGCTGGTCGAGCATGAGGTTGTCGAGATGTTCGTGGCCGAGGCGGAGGCCAAGGCGCCGCTTGCGCCGGATCCGGCGAAGTGATGGCGACGCGGTGGGTCGGTCTGGGCGAACTGGTCGAGGAGATCAGGCTGGCGCCGGAGCGGTTCACGCCCTGGTTGAGGATTTATCTCGATCAGCACTCGGAGCGGATTTTCGGCTCGATCATGGCCGAGTGATCTGAGATCGTTTGATTTTTTGCGTATGGAAGCCGTATGGAACGCGTATGGAAACCGTATGGCTGATTTGTGGAATCGAGCCGACGGTCACCCCGCCTTGGCAAAGCGTCCGACGGTGACGCCGAGGGCGGTCAGGCAAAGGGCGGCTATGTCTGCGCTGGTCATGCCGGCGTCGCGGTACATCGCCTCGGGGCTCGCCTGGTCGATGAAGCGGTCGGGCAGGGTCAGGGTGCGGATGCGCAGGCCTGAGTCGAGGCGACCGTTCGCGGCGAGCCAGTGCAGCACCCGCGCGCCGAAGCCGCCCTCGGCACCTTGCTCGACGGTGACCAGTGCGCCGTGATGGCGGATCAGCTGGCCGATGAGGTCGGTGTCGAGCGGCTTGGCGAAGCGGGCATCGGCGACGGTGGCGCTGACGCCCTGAAGGGCGAGCGCGTCCGCGGCGGCGAGGCATTCGGTCAGGTGGGCGCCGAAGCTGAGGATCGCGACGCCGGAGCCCTCGCGGACGATGCGGCCGCGGCCGATCTCCAGCACCTGCGGCTCGGCGGGAAGGGCGACGCCGGTGCCTTCGCCGCGGGGGTAGCGGAAGGCGATCGGGCCTTCGTCGTAGGTGGCGGCGGTGTGGACCATGTTGACGAGTTCGGCCTCGTCGGCGGCGGCCATCACGGTGAAGCCGGGAAGGTTGGCGAGGTAGCCGACGTCGAAGGAGCCGGCATGGGTCGCGCCGTCGGCGCCGACGAGGCCGGCGCGGTCGATGGCGAAGCGGACGGGCAGGTGCTGGATGGCGATGTCGTGGACCACCTGGTCGAAGCCGCGCTGCAGGAAGGTGGAGTAGATGGCGCAGAAGGGGCGGAGGCCGGCGGCGGCCATGCCGCCGGCGAAGGTGACGGCGTGCTGTTCGGCGATGCCGACGTCGAAGGTGCGCGCCGGGAAGCGCTTCTGCATGACGTTGACACCGGTGCCGTCCGGCATCGCGGCGGTGATCGCGACGATGCGGGGGTCGCGCTCGGCCTCGGCGGCCAGCGCCTTGCCGAAGACCGAGGTGTAGCTCGGCGGGCCGGCCTTGCCCTTGCTCTGGGTGCCGGAGCCGACGTCGAATTTCGAGACGCCGTGGTATTTGTCGGCGGCGCTCTCGGCGGGGGCGTAGCCCTTGCCCTTCTTGGTGACGCAGTGGATCAGCACCGGGCCGGTGACGCGGGCGCGGGCGGCGCGCAGCACCGGCAGGAGCTGGGTCATGTCGTGGCCGTCGATCGGGCCGATGTAGGAGAAGCCGAGCTCCTCGAAGAGCGTGCCGCCCGTCGCCCATGCCGGTGACGAGGTCGCGGGCGCGGCGGGCGCCGGCGCGAAGCGGGCCGGGGAGGTTGCGGGCGAAGCCTTCGGCGATGTCCTTGAGGGCGTGGAGCGGCGTGTTGGCGTAGAGGCCGGAGAGGTAGTGCGACATCGCGCCGACCGGCGGGGCGATCGACATCTCGTTGTCGTTGAGGATCACGAACATCCGGCGGCCCTGGGCGCCGGCGTTGTTCATCGCCTCGTAGGCCATGCCGGCGCTGATGGCGCCGTCGCCGATCACAGCGACGACGTCGCCGGTCGCCTCGCCGAGGTCGCGGGCAACGGTGAAGCCGAGCCCGGCGGAGATCGAGGTCGAGGAGTGTGCGGCGCCGAAGGGGTCGTAGGGGCTTTCGGCGCGCTTGGTGAAGCCGGAGAGGCCGCCTTCCTGGCGCAGGGTGCGGATGCGGTCGCGGCGGCCGGTGACGATCTTGTGCGGATAGCACTGGTGGCCGACGTCCCAGATCAGCTTGTCGTAGGGCGTGTTGAAGACGGCGTGGATGGCGACGGTCAGCTCGACGACGCCGAGGCTGGAACCGAGATGGCCGCCGGTCTGGGAGACGGCGGAGATCAGTTCGGCGCGAAGCTCGTGGGCGAGGGCGGCGAGCTGGTTGTCGGGCATGCGCCGCAAGTCGGCCGGCGATTGCACGAGGTCGAGGAGGGGGGTCTTTGGCCGTTCCGCAGCGAGATGAGTCATAGTTCGCCCCCCTTTCGCGTCACTCGTAGGAAGGCGTCCCGTCGGTGGCGAGCTCGGGCCAGTCGTGAATCACCTGGAGCCCCTGCAGCGGCTTGGAGTAGCCCTTGTGGCAGGTCGCGCACCCCGCCTTCGGACCGTCGGCGTGCAGTTTGCCGAGGCGGTTGGCCGGCAGCGTCGAGGCAAGCGGCAGGAGGTAGTCGTTGTTGAGCTCGAGCAGCATCCCGATGCCGAGCAGCGCCTGTTGCTGCTGTGGGGTCGACTGGTCGAGCTCGCCGAACGCGCGGGTGTTGTGGCAGAAGGTGCAGTTCACATCGAGCGCGTTGGAGAAGTAGTTCATCAGCGAGAAGGTTCGCTCGGTCTGCTGGATCGAAGCGGTGCCGGCGTTCGCCTCGCGCGGCGCGGTCGGGGTGACGCGGATCGGCTCGTACTCGACGAGATACTTCTGCAGCGCGTCGGACGGCAGCGAGGTCGACTGGCTGAGCGAGGTCGCCTGGTTCTGGTTGGCGGCCCAGCCCAGCATCGTCTTGTTGAGCGGGGTGATGTCGAACCAGATGTTGGACGGTACGTTCTGCCCGCGATGGCAGGTGTAGCAGGTCACCCCGGCCGGAGAGACGTGGTCGGTCCAGGAAGAGTTGATGTCGCGGGTCATCTCGATCATCCGGCGCGCGACGACCTTGGTGTAGAGGGCGTCGGATGCGAAGTCGCCTTCCTCGCCGTGGCAGTAGGCGCAGCTCTGCTCGGGGGCGACCCATTCGGACATCGCCGCCATTACGCGATTGAAGTTGTCTTCGGTCAGGTCGCCCAACACCGGGACGTTGGTGTAGACGTCCTTTGCGAGTTGCTCGCCGCCCACCGGCTTGATCGCAGCTTCGGTGTAGAAGTTGGCGATTGTGGGATCGGTGCTCGGGAACTTGACCACCTCCATGCCGGTACCGCGTGGCCCGGTCTGGACGCTGGCGGGGCGGAACGGATAGCCCCAGACCACCAGGAAGGTGGCCACGATGATCGCAACGCCGACCGTACCGGCAACATAGGCAGGGCCGAGAATGTCCTTGGGATTATCCCGGTTCCATTTCGTGAACCATTTCAGGTCGGACATCTCTCATCCTCCCGTCGGCGAGTAGGACGGATAACCGTAGGCGCCACTGTACGCCGGGGCGAAGTGGTGCTCGATCGCCCAGAGGTACCAGTTGTCGACCACGGTGCCGGTCAGCAGGATGCCGATCCCGCCGGTGATCGGGGTCAGCACCGCGAACCACCACGCCCAGCGGTGGATGCCCTCCATCGTGGCGTTGAAGCCCATCGTCCAGCGCCAGAAGAGGGCGGCGCGCTCGGAGGCGGTGCCGCGATCGACGATCTGCTCGAGCTCGCGGTCGCCGCCGAGGCGCGAGACGGCGAGGATGGTGCCGGCGTGCATGGCGAAGAGCAGGACCGACCCGTAGAGGAAGGCGATCGAGAGGCAGTGGAAGGGATTGTAGTAGAGGTTGCCGTAGCGGATCGAGAAGGCCGCGGTCCAGTCGAGGTGCGGGAAGATGCCGTAGGGCACCGCCTCGGACCAGGAGCCCATCAGGATGGGACGGATCAGGCCGAGAACCAGGAAGAGCCAGATGGCGGAAAGGAAGGCCCAGGCGACGTGCTTGCCCATGCCGAGAGCCTCGGCGCGGCGGTAGGTACGGATCCACCAGGAGCCGACCGATACGAGCAGGAAGAAGCTGGCGATGATCCACCAGCCGCCCTCGCGGAGCGGCGGGAAGTGCAGGCCGTACTGCGGTCCGGGAGGTTCGAGCGCCAGCCAGAAGAGCTGGCGGATGAACTGCGGGATCGAATAGCCGACCTGGCCGAGCATGTTCAGGCCGATGATGAAGAACCACATCGCGCCGGTGGCGATCGAGATCACCCCGAACCAGCCGAGATAGATCGGGCCGAGCTGCGCGTTGCCGAACCACCCCAGGAGCTTGGAGTAACGCGGCATCCCGATACGGTCGGCGGCGATGCCGGCGGCGTTGTCCATGCCGCGGTCCGGCGGGCCGATGACCTGGACCTGATTGAAAATGTTGTAGTATTCGGCCATGATGTCAGTTTCCCACTGCGGGCCAGATCGGCAGGTCGAGCCACCAATTCCACCATTCGGGCCAGCCTTGCGTCCAGACGGGCCCGGAGATGATGATGCAGACCGCGGACCAGAAGACGGCGTTCAGCGCGAGCAGCAGACCGAGGCGGTGGATGCCGAGCGTGCCGATGGAATAGCCGATGAAATCGCGGAAGAAGGTGTCCTCGTGGTCGGGCGTGCGCATCTCCTTGCCCTTCTCAGGGTTCGCCGCCGAGAGGATCAGGCCTCCGTGCAGCGCCAGCGCGAAACAGGTGGTGAAGAAGAAGGTCACCGCCAGCATGTGCGCCGGGTTGTAGTGGAAATGCAGGTACTGGTAGCCGGTGTTCGAGACCCAATCGAGGTGACTGAAGATGCCGTAGGGAAAGCCGAAACCCCAGGCGCCCATCAGCAGCGGGCGGAAGACCTCGAGGGTCACGTAGGCGAGGATCGCGAAGCTGAAGGCGATCGGGACGTGCAGGCCGATGCCGAGCTTGCGGCAGATCTCGACCTCGCGCAGCGCCCAGCTCACGAAGGAGCCGATCGCGCAGACGGTGATGACCTGCCAGAGGCCGCCCTCGCGCATCGGCGCCAGGGCCAGGCCGTAGGAGAGGTCGGGGGGCGCGATGCTGATGAGCCACGGGTTCCAGGTCTTGCCTATCGCCGCGCCCCAGAAGACCAGGACGGTGCCGAGGCCGGCGAAGAAGGCGGTGGTGACCCCGAAGAAGCCAACGTAGAAGGGGCCGATCCAGAAATCGAACAGGTCGCCTCCGATCAGCGTTCCGCCTCGGACGCGGTATTTTCTCTCGAAGCTCAACAAGGCCATTCGTTCCGCCTCCGCGTCGGACGTTCCGGATCGCGATCGCGCGCGCCGGACCCTATTTGTGTGCTGCGGGCGATCGGCGCCGCCCGCAGCCTGCTCCGTTCATCGGGTCACTGGGTCGCTGCGGCGACCGGCGGCGTCTTGTAACGCTCCGGGCCTTCGAGCCAGTTGTACCGAACCGTGCTGAGCAGGATGAGATGGATCATCACTGCCAGCAGGAAGAGGAAGACGCCCTGCACCACGAAGACGCGGCGGGGGTCGAAGATCAGCCAGATCTTGTAGAACTTGCTCATGCTTCTGCCTTCCCTAGAGCCACGGACGCCAGATGTAGACCGCCAGGTGAGCGACGATGGCGATGGCCGTGAAGAGCCAGAGCCCGCTCATGTAGACGGAATGCAGTTCTTGCGCCTGATCGTCAGTGAGACCTGTGAAGGACAGGTCGGTCTTTTCAGCCATTTACTTTCCTCCGGAGAGTTTGACTGAGGCCGTGAAACCCCACGGCCGAAGGCACCCGCCGGATTGCCCCCGGCTGGCGATCTCCCCGCGAACGGGTCGAATGGTCGGTCTCCGCGTCATGCGGAGAAAATCTCGGGCGTAATGCAGCGCGCTGTGCTGATCGCCCGGCGGATCGGGCTGGGATTCGCCTGCGACGTGTCGCTGCGCGCCAGCGCCAAGAGCCACTGATACAGCGACGCCGGCAGCGCCGTCAGCAGGATCGGGATGAAGTAGAGCCAATATTCCGCCGGTACGTCGCGCCGGCGGCGCGTCGTCGTGGTGGTTCGATTCATGCCGTCCTCCCTCTCTTTGTCTGGTCATCGGCCGCATCGGGGTGCAGTGCGGCCACGGTTTCAATCACTACCCGCTCGGCGCCGGCGTCGAGCGCGGCGCGCTCGGCTGCGTCGCGCAGGCTCTTTGCCGCGGAGATGCGGGTCAGGATCGGGTGCTCGGCGACGATGCGGTCGAGCAGCGCCTTGGCGTCGGCGTCCCACGGGAAGTCGCGGCGCAGGCGGCTCGGGGTCGCCGCCGCGGCGTCCATCTCGCTGCCGAGCGGCAGCACGTGGAAGAGCGCGTCGAAGAGGCTGTTGCAGACTTCCTGCAGCAGGTAGGTGGCGCCGGCATAGCCCATGAAGGGCGTGCCGGTGGCGCGGCGGATCGCGGCGCCGGGGAAGCTCGCGGGGATGAAGGCCGGGCGCGGGCCGCGGCCGGCGGTCTGTTCGGCGAGGTACATCTTTTCGTTGATCGAGCCGAGCACCACCAGCGGGCGCTTGGTGGCGATCATCGACGCGGACCGCGTCATTGTCGGTCTTGGCGCCGGCCTTGCGCGGGACCGCGAAGGCGCAGGGCAGGCCGAGCTCGTCCTGGAGATAGGCGCGCACGCCGCGGGTATAGGTCTCGTTGGCGACGATGGCGAAATTCGCGGTGCCGAAGAAGTCCTGGGTGACCGAGCGCCAGAGATCCCAGACCGGCTTGATCGTCGAGTGCTTCTCGCGCTCGATGAAGGGCTCGGGGTCGAGGCCGAGGAGCTCGCCGAGGGTGCGCAGGAAGAGCGGTGGTCGATTCGATGCCGAAGGGCGCCTGCAGGTAGGGCTTGCCGAGCACCTCGGCGAGGCCGCGGCCGAATTCGCGGTACATCACCACGTTGACGTCGGCGTTCACCAGGTGCGCCATCTCGGCGAGGTGGGCGCCGAGCGGGTGGACCATGTTGACCTCGGCGCCGATGCCTTCGACGAGGCGGCGGATCTCGGCGAGGTCGGACGGCATGTTGAAGGTGCCGTACATCGGGCCGAGGATGTTGACGCGCGGGGCGGCGCCTTCGGGGCGCTTGGCTTCCTTGGGCATGCGGCCCTTGGTCATGCCGAATTCGGTGAAGAGCCAGGTCATCGCCCGGTCGGCGGCCTGCCACTGGTCCTCGTCGATGGTGCGCGGCAGGAAGCGCTGGATGTTGGTGCCCTGCGGGGTGACGCCGCCGCCGATCATCTCGGCGATGGAGCCGGTGACGACGACCGCGGGCAGGGCCGGGTCGAGGGTGCCCCAGGCGCGCTTCATCGCGCCTTCGGTGCCGTCGCGGCCGAGTTCGTCCTCGCCGAGGCCGGTGACGACGATCGGGAGTTCGTGCGGGGGCAGGGCGTCGGTATAGTGCAGGACGCTGGTGACCGGCAGGTTCTCGCAGCCGACCGGGCCGTCGATCACCACCTGCAGGCCCTTGACGGCGCAGAAGGCATAGACCGCCCCCCAGTAGCCGCCGGCCCGGTCATGGTCCTGCACCAGCATCAGATCATCTCCGCGGCCTTGGCCGCCGCGGCGCGCTTTTCGAGCTTCTTCTGGTGGATGGCGCGGAATTGCGGCTGGCGGTTGGGGTCGCCTTCCCAGATGCCGGCGGTGTCCTCGGTGCCGACGCCTTCGAAGAAGGCGCGCATGCGCTGCATGCGGTCCTTGTTGGCGATGGCGGCGTTGACGACTTCGGCGAGGCTGCCGGCGCCGGCGGCGCCCATCAGCGGCCGGGCGGAGATGAGGTTGGTGAAGTAGAGCGACGGGATGCCGAGTTCCTTGGCGCGCTGCACGACCGGGGTGGTGCCGATGGCGAGGTCGGGGCGGATCGCCTCCATCGCCGCCTTGTCGGATTCGAGGCTGGCGCGGAAGACGACCTTGGCGCCGTGCGCCTCGAGCCAGTCGCGGTCGGCTTCGGCATAGGGGGTGCGCGGGCAGGCGGTGCCGACATAGGGGACGCGGGCGCCGCTCTCGATCAGGAGGCGCGCGACGAGGAGTTCGGAGCCCTCGTAGCCGGAGAGGGTGACGGTGCCGTCGATGGGGGTGGCGGCGAGGGCTGCCTCGATCGCGGGGAGGGACGCGTTCTGGGCTGCCGCCACCCGCGCGGCGGGCAGGCCGAAAGCGTCGGCGACGCTCTGCAGCCAGGCCGCCGTGCCGTCGCGGCCGACCGGGGCGGAGCCGATCGCCGGCGCGTCCGGCCGCTGCGAATTCGCGCAAGCTGGCGGTGTAGAAGGGATGGATCGCCGCGACCGCGCCGCAATCGAGGGCGGCGTAGAGTTCGGGCCAGGCGCGGCAGGGCACCGACGGGCCGGCCGCGAGGCCGAGCGGGGCGAGGAGCGCGCCGATGGTGATGGGATCGACCGGGAAGGTCTCGCCGAGCAGCGTCACGGTCGGGCGGTCGGAGCGCGCGGTCTCGGGGGCCGGGACCGGGCCGGCCTGGATTTCGGCGCGGGCGTAGGCGAGCATCGCGGCGGCAAGCACGTCCTTGGCCTCGGCGTGGGTCGGGACGCCGAAGCCCGGAACGTCGATGCCGACGATCCGCACGCCGTCGATGGACTTGGGCAGCAGGCGGAGCGGCACGCCGGAGGCGGTGGGCACGCAGAGGTTGGTCACGACGATGGCGTCGTAGCGGGCGGGGTCGGCGAGCTTGTGCACCGCCTCGCGGATGTCCTCGAAGAGCTTGCCGGTGACCAGCGACTCGGAATTGAAGGGCACGTAGCCGACCGAGCGGCGGGCGCCGTAGAAGTGGCTGACGAAGGTGAGGCCGTAGACGCAGCAGGCCGAGCCGGAGAGGACGGTCGCGACGCGCCGCATGCGGAGGCCGACGCGGAGCGAGCCGAAGGCCGGGCACATGCTTTGCGGCTTGTCGTGGGGACCCTTGGGGTAGTCGGCGGCGAAACGGTCCATCAGCTCGGCATTCTCGCCCGCCATCGCCGCGGCCCGGAGCTGCTCGGCGCCGGAGTGGCAGCCGAGGCCGTCGACGGCGCCGGGCTGCCCGGTGGGTCCGGGGCGTCTGGGGCGGTGTCGGGGCGGATGTCGAGGGTCATTCGCGGGCCTTGGGTCAGACGTTGTCGTAGAGGACTTCGAGCGATTGCTGCGGCTTGGCGTTCTTGCCGCGCATGTCGGCGTCGGTGGCGGGGTCGAGCACGAAGTTGGCGCCGGTGGTCTCGGCCGAGAAGAGGCCCAGGAGCTCGTCCTGGGTCAGCGGCTTCGGGCGCTCCGGCGGGGCGGCGGCGACGTTCTCGGCGAGGTCGCGGAAGAGCGGCGCCCACTGGCTCGTTGCGGTGCCGACGATCTGGTAGTTGGCCGACTTGCGGCGGATGTCGTCGTCGGCCGGGATGGCGGCGAGGACCGGGATGCCGGCGGCGTCGGCGAAGGCCGCGGCCTCGCCGGTGCCGTCGTCCTTGTTGATGACGAGGCCGGCGACGCCGACATTGCCGCCGAGCTTGCGGAAGTATTCCACCGCCGAGCAGACGTTGTTGGCGACGTAGAGCGACTGGAGGTCGTTGGAGGCGACGACGATGACCTTCTGCGCCATGTCGCGGGCGATGGGCAGGCCGAAGCCGCCGCAGACCACGTCGCCGAGGAAGTCGAGCAGGACATAGTCGAAGTCCCAGTCGTGGAAGCCGAGCTTTTCGAGCAGCTCGAAGCCGTGGATGATGCCGCGGCCGCCGCAGCCGCGACCGACCTCGGGGCCGCCGAGTTCCATCGCGAAGACGCCGTCGCGCTTGAAGCAGACGTCGCCGATCTTGACCTCTTCGCCGGCGAGGCGCTTGCGGGACGAGGTCTCGATGATCGTCGGGCAGGCCTTGCCGCCGAAGAGCAGCGAGGTGGTGTCGGACTTCGGGTCGCAGCCGATCAGGAGCACGCGCTTGCCGTCTTCGGCCATCATGTGGCTGAGGTTGGCCAGCGTGAAGGACTTGCCGATGCCGCCCTTGCCGTAGATCGCGATGATCTGGGTCTTCTTGGTCGCCGGGCGCGGCTCGACGCCTTCGGTGATCAGCTCGGCGGCCTCGTCGCGGAGGCGGTCATGGTGCTGGGTGAGGGCGTCGTCGCCGAGTTTCGGGATGTCGAGGCTCATGCGAAGGCTCTCCAGTCCAGGACCATCTTGAGGCAGGCGGGATCGTCGAAGGCGGTGGCGTAGGCTTCGCGCCGCGCTGGCCGCCGGCTGGCGGTGGGTGATGAGGCCGGCGAGCGACAGGGCGCCCGACTCGACCAGCGCGCGGGTGGCGATCAGGTCGTCGCGGGTCCACTCTGCGGCGATCCGGAGCCGCAGTTCCTTCATGAACGCCGGCGGGAAGGCGAAGCTGAGGGGCTCCTGGTAGAAACCCGCGAGGACCAGTTCGCCCCCCTTGGCGAGGCGGCCTACCAGGGTGTCGAGGAGCTTGGCGTCACCGGTCGCGTCGAAGATGCAGGCGTAGTTCTTGCGGGGGTCCGCGTCGGGGTGCAGGACCTCGTAGCCGGATGCGCCGGCGCTGCGGCGGGGGTCGATTTCCCAGACGGTTGGCGGGGCGGCGCCGGCGGCGACCGTCAGGCGGGCGAGGAGGCGGCCGAGGACGCCGTGGCCGACGATCAGGTCCGGCGGGCGGTTGCCGCGGCCGGCGATGGCGTGCCGGGCGGTGGCGGCGAGCGCCATCAGGATGCCGTCTTCGCCGAGGCCGGCGTCGATGCGGATGGCACGGTCGGCACGGGCGGTCAGCCTGCGGGCGGACCCGCCGAAGAGGCCGCGCACCGGGCCGTAGCAGCTGGCGCCGGGGACGAAGACGCGGTCGCCGGGGCGGAGGGAGGTGCGGCTTTCGACGACCTCGCCGACGGCCTCGTAGCCGGGGACGAGCGGATAGCCCATGCCGGGGAAGGGGGGCATCCGGCCGGTCCAGAAAAGCTTCTCGGTACCGGTGGAGATTCCGGAATGCGCGATCTCGACCACGATGTCGTCAGGGCCGGGGGCGTCAAGCGCCAAGGACCGGATTTCGATCCTTCTCGGTTCGGTCAGCACTACGGCAGGGGTTTCGATTTTAGCCTCCCTGCGCCTTCGGTCCTGCGGACTCGGTCGGGCGTACTGTCAGTATGGGCTTACAGACAATTGTGTCAACATTAATGGACAGTCGCCCTCAAGCTGACTTTCGGGCGCTGACGATCTGGGTGAGGAACGGCCGGAGCGTAGGGATTTCGGCGGCTTCGTGGAGGCCGGCTTCGGTGAGGAGCCGGGCGATCTCGACGGGGCTGCGAACGCGGCCGGTCTGCATCGCTGTGGTGTAAAGGGCGAAGTAGGCGTCGGCGAAGCGACTCGGTCGCTCGCCTCCCGACATCGGTTCGGCCACCACGACGCGTCCGCCCGGCGCTAGAGCTGCGGCCACACGTACGAGCAATCCGGCGACGAGGTCGTCGGGGTGGTCGTAGAGCACGCGGACCAGGGTGATGGTGTCGGCTCCGGCAGGAAGGCTGTCGGTCCGGAAATCGGCGGGGACCAGGCCGACGCGCGCTTCGAGGCCGGCTGCGGCGATTCGGGGTCGGGCCGCCGCGGCGACGGAGGGAAGGTCGATGAGGCTCAACCGCAGGCGTGGGTATCGGCGGGCGGCGGCGACCAGGAAGGCCCCGGTTCCGCCGCCCACGTCCATCAGGTGGCCGGTGGGACCGAAGCGGACGCTGCGCAGCACCTCTTCCGCGACGAGGGTCTGCGTCGCGGCCATCAGCTCGGAATAGGCCTCGGCTTCTGGCGCCGACACGGTGCCGCCGAGGACGTAGGGCCAGAAGCTCGCGAGCGAAGGGTCGGTCTCCTGCCGCAGCAGGGCGACCGGGTCGGCGAGATCAGCGTAGAGCAGGCGGTGGTGGCGAATCAGCGCGGCGAGGCCAGGGACGGCGATGATCTCTGCTCCAAGCCTGCCGAGGCGGTAGCCGCCGGATTTGGTGCGGTCGAGGAGGCCGAGTGCCGCGGCGGCCTGGCAGAGGGTTGCCATGCGCTCGGGCGGCATGCCGCTCCTTGCAGCCAGCACGCCGGGATCGAGCGGTCCGTTGGCGAGGGCGGTGAGCAGATCGAGTTCGACCAAGGCGAGCAGGACCTGGGAATAGGCGAAGCCGGCCATCAGGTCGAAGAGGCGCTCGCCGTCCCGGCGCACCAGCCGGCGGGTCAGCGGGAAGGCGGCGGCCCAGGCCTGGAAGCGCGGGGCGGAAACGACTCGGTTCCGCCAGGCGGCGAGCGCGTCCGGCAGGCTGCGGCGCACGGCACCGCCCTCGGACCAGGTGGTGGCCATCACGACATCTGGAGGGCCGCCGCGACCGGCATCAGGCGCTCGGCCTGCGCGCGCACGAGTTCGCAGAGCGCGGCTTCGCCCGGGCAGGCCGGGATCGAGGAGATCGCGCCGGCGAGAATGTCCTTGAGGCGGCGCACCGCGCCGGAGACGCCGAGGTCGGCCACCGCGTTCGGCCGATGCCGGGCGGCGTCCTGACCCGCCGGCTTGCCGAGGGTCGCCTCGTCGCAAAGCACGTCGCGCAGATCGTCGGCCACCTGAAACGCCTCGCCGATGCGGGCGCCGAGCTCCGTCCATGGCTCGGGGTCGGCGCCGGCGGCCGTTGCGCCCATCCGTGTCGCGGCGACGAAGAGCGATCCGGTCTTGGCCTGATGGTAGGCCGAGAGGTCGATGGCGGGTTCGCTCTCCCACGCCTGACCGGCGCAGATGCCACCGGGCATCCCGCTGAAGGCGGCGAGGTCGAGCATCAGGCCGGCAGAGCGGCGGCAATCGTCCTGCGCCATTCGTGCCAGGGTCTCGAAGGCGAGCACGATCAGGGTGTCGCCGGCGAGAAGCGCCAGCGGCTCGCCGTGGGTCCGGTGGACCGAGGGCTTGCCGCGGCGAAGCGGGGCGTCGTCGAAGCAGGGCATGTCGTCGTGGACGAGGCTGGCGCTGTGAATGAGTTCGATCGCGGCGGCAGCAGCGTCGGACAGGTGCGGGCGGTCGTCGCCGCAGGCCTGCGCTACCGAGAGGCAGAGTCGCGGCCGGACCCGCGCCCCGCCCGGGCAGACGGCATCGAGGATGGCGGCGGCGAGGCGCGGCGGTGCCGGCTTCGCGGCAGCTCGGGAGAGGATTTCTTCGAGCGCGGCCTCGATTCTCGTCCCGGTCGACATCGCTTCTCCTCGTCTGTAAGGAAGGAGTGACATAGCATAGTGTAAATCATACTGGACACCGTGGGGCGACCTGTCAACATCGCGCAATGCTGCACAGTGAAAAGGTCGTTGTCATCGGCGCCGGGCTCGGCGGCTTGGCCGCTGCGCTGAGGCTTTCGCATGCCGGACTGGACGTCGAGGTCGTCGAGGCCCTGCCCTGCCCCGGTGGCAAGCTCCGGACAATGCCGAGCGCCGCAGGGCCGATCGATGCGGGCCCCACTGTACTGACCCTGCGTCCCGTGTTCGAGGCGCTGTTCGAAGCGGCAGGTGCGTCGCTGGCGGACCATGTCACGCTGGTGCCCGAGCCGGTGCTGGCGCGCCACTGGTGGCCGGACGGCAGCCGGCTCGACCTCGTCTCCGATGCGGGGGCGAATGCCGAGGCGATCCGCGCCTTCGCCGGGGACCGGGCGGCCGCGGATTTTCGCGCCTTCGATGCCCGCGCGGCACGTCTCTTCGACGCCTTCGACTCGACGGTGATCCGGTCGGCGGGGCCGAGCCTGCCGCGGCTCGCGGTGCAGGTGGCGTCGTCGCCCGCGCTGGCGGCGGCCATGGCGCCGTTCCGGACGCTTGCGGGATCGCTGTCCCGACAATTCAGCGACCGGCGACTGGCGCAGTTGTTCGGGCGCTACGCGACCTATGTCGGTGGATCGCCGCAGGCGTCGCCGGCGCTGCTGGCGCTGATCTGGCACGCCGAGTCACGCGGCGTCTGGCGGGTGGCGGGCGGGATGCATCGCCTCGCCGCGGCGCTGGAGGCGTTGGCGCGGGCGCGGGGTGCGCGGTTCCATTATGACGCCGAGGTGCGGCGCATCGAGATCGCCGGGGGGGCGGTCGAGGCGGTGCGGCTGGCCGACGGCCGGCGGCTGGCGGCGGGCGCGGTGGTCTTCAACGGCGATCCGGCGGCGCTTGCCGCGCGGCTGCTCGGCGACGCGCCAGCGGCGGCGGTTCGCGCCAGCGCGGTAAGTCCGCGATCCCTGTCCGCCTATGTGTGGAGTTTTGCGGCCGCGTCGCCCGCGTTCGCACTCGGCCACCACAACGTCTTCTTCGCCGGCGATCCGGCCGGGGAGTTTCGTGAGATCGAGCGGGGACGGATGCCTGTCGGACCCGACGCTCTATGTCTGTGCGCAGGATCGCGGGATCGGGGACCGGGCCGGTCGCGACCGAGCGGTTCGAGATCATCATGAACGGGCCGGCGGGACAGGCGCCGGCGGAGCGGGAGTTCGAGACATGCCGGGAGCGAACCTTGCGAGACATTGTCGCGGATGGGCCTCGACGCGCTGCGCCTGCCGAATCGGGAGGGGCTGACGACGCCGACGGACTTCGCGGCGCTGTTTCCCGGCTCGGGAGGGTCGCTCTACGGCCTGAGCCCGCACGGGATGAGCGCGGCGTTCCGGCGGCCGACGGCGCGCAGCGGGATCCGGGGGCTCTATCTGGCGGGCGGCGGGGTGCATCCGGGGCCGGGGATGCCGATGGCGACGCTGTCGGGCGGGCTGGCGGCGGAGGCGGTGCTGGCGGACCTCGGTTCGACGTCACGGTCGCGCCGGACGGCTATGCCTGGTGGTATGTCGACGGGCTCTCGGCGGACGGCAGCCGCGCCGTCTCGGTCATCGGCTTCATAGGGTCGGTCTTTTCGCCGTGGTACGGCTGGAGCGGGCGGCGGAACCCGGCGGATCATTGCTGCATCAACGTGGCGCTCTATGGCCGCGGCGGTCGCTGGACGATGACGGATCGCGGCGAGGCGGCGCTGCGGACGAGCCGCGAGACGCTGGAGGTGGGCCCGAGCCGGATGCACTGGGACGGGAGTTGCCTGACGATCACGGTGGACGAGGTGGCGGTGCCGCATCTCGACCGGGTGCGCGGGGTGATCCGGGTGCATCCGGCGGCGATCACCGGCGCGCCGGTGGCGCTGCACCCGGACGGGAGCCATGTCTGGCGACCCTATGCGCCGGTGGCGGAGATCGAGGTGGCGTTCGACCGGCCCGGCTGGACGTGGCGGGGCAGCGGCTATTTCGACGCGAACTTCGGGACGCGGGCGCTTGAGGCGGACTTTCGCACCTGGACATGGTCGCGGCGGCCGCTTGGGGGCGGGGCGGTGTGTTTCTACGACGCGGCGCGGCGGGACGGGACGACGCTGTCGACGGCGTTGCGGTTCGACGGGAAGGGCGGGGTCGAGGCGATGGAGCCGCCGGCGCGGGTGCGGCTGGCGCGGTCGCGGTGGGCGCTGCGGCGGGAGACGCGCGGCGATCCGGGAACCGAGGCGGTGCAGGTGAAGGCGATGCTGGATGCGCCGTTCTATTGCCGGTCGGCGGTGCGGACGACCGTGGACGGGCGAGACGGCGGTGGGGGTGCACGAGGCGCTGGATCTGGACCGGTTCGCGTCGCCTTGGCTGAAGCCGATGCTGGCGGTGAAGGTGCCGCGGCGGCGGAAGTGGGGGTGAGTCAGGTCCGGTTCAGGCGCCAGACGGAGAAGTTGAGGGCGGTGGCGATGGTGACCCAGAGGAGGTAGGGCGCGAAAAGCCAGCCGGCCAGCGTGTCCAGCCTGAAGAAGGCGAGCATGGTCGCGAGGACGGCGAGCCAGAGCAGGATGATGATGACAAGGCCGACGCCGATGCGGTGCCTGCCGAAGAAGTTCGGGGTCCAGATGCTGTTGAGCGTGATCTGCAGGGCCCAGAACGCCATGCCGAACGCGCTGCCGGGGAGCGGGGCGACGCGCGCCGCGGCGACGGCAATGGCGATGTAGAGCACCGTCCAGACGACAGGAAACACCCAGTTGGGAGGTGTCCAGGAAGGCTTGCGGAGGGCCCTGTACCAGGTGTCCGGAGTGAAGGCCTGGCCGTTGCTGGCGGCGGCGAAGCTGGCGGCGAGGAAGACCGCGAAGAGCATCCAGTTCATGGCGGCCTCAGGCTGCCCCGAGGCGGCGGTCGCGGTCCTGAGCCTCGAGCTGCGCGAAGATCGAGACGACGGTGCCGGTGCGGCCGGTGCCCCAGACGGGGGCCGGGTAGGTTGCGACGGCATCGACGAGGAAGGCGGTTTCGGGCAGCGGCGGGGCTTGCATCCTGGATGAGCGCGGCAGGAAGCCGGTGGCGGCCGCGCGGGCTACGGCGAGGCTGGCGAGGCCGAGTTTTTCGCCGGTGGAGGTTCGGGCGCGTCGGGTCACTGAATCATACTCCGCCGCGGCGATCTGGCGACCGATGGCGGCATAGATGCGGCTGGCGGCCATGATGCCCGGACGGCAGCGCAACGGCAAGGCGGAGATGCCGGCCTCGCCGCGGCGGTAGAGCGCAGTCGCCTCGTCGAGGAGGCGGCGGATGATGGCGGCGAGGCGGGGGTCAGGGCGGGGGGCGGCGAGGAAGGCGTCAGGGTCGATGCCGGCCTCGCGCAGCCACGCGAGCGGAAGGTAGATCCGGCCGGCGGCGGCGTCCTCACCGACGTCGCGGGCGACGTTGGTGAGCTGCATCGCCACGCCGAGGTCGCAGGCGCGGGCGAGGGCGTCGGGGTCGCGCACGCCCATCAGGACGCTCATCATCGCGCCGACGGAGGCGGCGACGCGGGCGGCGTAGGCGCGCAGGTCGGAGAGGGTTTCGCAGCGGCGGCCGGCATCGTCCCAGGCGAAGCCTTCGAGGAGGGCTTCGGGGAGCGTCCGCGGCAGGGCGTGGTCGGCGACCATCGACGCGAAGGCGCGCTCGATGGGATCGTTGCGCGGGCGGCCGGCGTAGGCGCGGTCGAGACGCGCAGCGAGGGCTTCGACGCGGCCGGGGGCGGCGGTTGCGTCGTCGATGCTGTCGTCGGCATGCCGGCAGAAGGCGTAGAGCGCAAGGGCCGGGTTGCGAACGTGCGACGGCAGGAGCAGCGAGGCGGCATGGAAGGAGCGCGAGCCGTGGCGGATCGTCGGCGCGGCAGTGCGCGAGATCGGCCTCGGCGATCATGCGGCGGAAACGTGCGCCGCGTCGGGGACGAGGCTGGCGAGGACCTCTGCCGAGGCGACGACGCCGGGGAGGCCAGCGCCCGGGTGGGTGCCGGCGCCGGCGAGGTAGAGGCCGCGGACTTCCTCCGAGACGTTGTGGGGGCGGAAAAAGGCGCTTTGCAGGATGCGGGGCTCGATCGAGAAGCCGCAGCCGTGGCGGCTGTGGTAGCGGTCGCGGAAGTCGTTGGGGGTGAAGACGAGGCTCTCCGCGACGCGCGGCTGAAGGCCGGGGAGCAGTGTCGTCTCGAGAAGCGCCGCGACGCGCTGGCGGAAGGGCTCGGCGAAGGCGCTCCAGTCCGGGGCGCCGGAAAAGCCGAGGTGCGGAACCGGGGCGAGGGCGTAGAAGGCGTCACCTCCCGGGGGCGCCACGGTCGGGTCTGTCACGCTGGGGCGGTGGACGTAGAGGCTCATGTCGTCGGCGAGGCGTCCCTGGAAGACATCGCGCACCAGACCCTCGTAGCGCGTGCCGCTCAGGATGGTGTGGTGGCCGACGGTGGGCCAGAGCGCGCGGGTGTCACGGGTTCCGAAATACCAGACGAAGAGGCCCATCGACCAGCGCGAGCGGTCGAGGCGCGCGGCGGTCCAGCGGCGCTTGCGTCGGGATTTCAGCAGCGTGCCGTAGGTGTGGGCCGGGATCGGAATTCGAGACGACGACGGCGGCGGGAAGATGGCCGCCGTCCGCCACCTCGACGCCGGTGACCGCTTCGTTTCGGACGGTGATCTCGGTGACCTCCGCGCCGAGGCGGACCTCGCCGCCCTGATCCTCGACGACGCGGGCCATCGCCGTGGCGATCGCGCCGACGCCGCCCATTGCGTAGTGGACGCCGAACGCGCGTTCGAGGTGCGAGACGAGGATGTAGATCGAGGTGACGTGGAACGGGTCGCCGCCGATGAAGAGCGGATGGAAAGAGAGCGCCATGCGCAGGCGCGGGTCGCGCACGCGCCGCGCTACGTGGGCGTAGACCGACCGGTCGGCGCGCAGGCGGGCGAAGGTCGGCAGCACGCGGACGAGGTCGGCGAGCCGGTGCATCGGGCGGCGCCCGAGATCCTCGAAGCCGAAGCGGTAGCGTACCTCGCTCTCGGCGAGGAAACGGTCGTAGCCGGCGACGTCGCCGGGCGCGAGGTCGCGCGACCTCCGCGCGCATGTCGTCGGCGTTGGCGCGGGCGCTGAAGGTCGCGCCGTCCGGGAAGCGGATCTCATAGAAGGGGTCCAGCGGGCGCAGGTCGACGTCGCTGTCGAAGTCGCGGCCGCAGACGGCCCAGAGGTCGCGGAAGAGCTGCGGAACCGTGACGATGGTGGGGCCGAGGTCGAAGCGGAAGCCGTTGCGGTGGATGGCGCTGGCGCGGCCGCCGGGTGTGTCGAGCCGGTCGAGTACCGTGACGCGATACCCCCTGGCGCCGAGCCGCATCGCCGCCGCGAGGCCGCCCAAACCGGCCCCGACCACGATCGCCGGCGGCCTTGCAGAAAGGCTAGTCGGCGGCGTGATCGGGAAGGTCTGACGTGTAAACATGGGTTGACATTACGGGCGTCCTGCCAGATTTACAACGGTCCCGTTTGGGTCTAGCCTTTCCCTTGACGTATTGCGAAAGGCCTCCGCAGCATGCCCTTGCCAGATGGTCGGACGACCCGGAGCAACCCGGTGCAGACCGTCACGCTGAGCCTGCATCGCTTCGAGGGGGTGGGCGCTCGGCTTTGGGCCTTTTCCCAGATGCTTTTCGCGCGGCGAAGCCTGCGGCGGGTGGAGGGCATCGAGTTCTGGAAGCTGCTCGGGAGCGGGACGGGCGAGGGGTTCACCCCGGTTCCGAACACGGCGGTCTATGGGATTCTCGCGGTCTGGACCGATGGGGAGCGCGCGAGGGCGCAGGTGTCGGTCGCGCAGCCGTTCCGACGCTATCGGGCGCATGCGCGCGAGGCCTGGACGGTGTTCCTGGTGCCGACCTCGGCGCGGGGTTCCTGGAGTGGTGGTATGCCGTTCGTTCCGGGAGCGGCGCCGGAGGAGGGGCCGCTGGCGGCGCTGACCCGGGCGACCGTTCGGCCGAGCCGGCTGGTGCGCTTCTGGCGCCGGGCGCCGGACATCAGCCGGCGCATCGGCAGCGATCCTAACGTCCTTTTCAAGATCGGAGTCGGCGAGGTGCCGTGGCTGCATCAGGTGACCTTCTCGATCTGGCCGGACGAAGCGAGCATGGCGGCCTTTGCCCGGCGGGAAGGGCCGCATGCGCGGGCGATCCGGGCGGTGCGCGAGGGCGGCTGGTTCGCCGAGGAGCTTTATGCGCGGTTTCGGGTCGTGGGTGAGGCGGGAAGCTGGGGCGGATCGCGGCTGATGCGACGGGCGGGTGGCATGAAGGCGCCGTTTCCCTTCGCCGCCATCGTCGGGCAGGAAGAGATGAAGCGGGCGCTGATCCTGACCGCGATCGATCCGCGGATCGGTGGCGTGCTGGTCTTCGGCGACCGAGGCACCGGCAAGTCGACGGCGGTGCGGGCATTGGCGGCGCTTGCTGCCGAAGATCCGCGCGGTCGAGGGCTGCCCGGTCAACAGCGCCAGTGTCGCCGAATGCCCGGACTGGGCCGGGGTGACGTCGCGGAAGATCGTGGCGCGGCCGGCGCCGGTCATCGACCTTCCGCTCGGCGCCACCGAGGACCGGGTGGTGGGTGCGCTCGACATCGAGCGGGCGCTGACCCGCGGCGAGAAGGCCTTCGAGCCGGGGCTGCTGGCGCGGGCGAACCGAGGCTATCTCTATATCGACGAGGTGAACCTGCTGGAGGACCATATCGTCGACCTGCTGCTCGACGTCGCGGCGTCCGGCGAGAACGTGGTGGAGCGCGAGGGGCTGTCGATCCGGCACGCGGCGGCGTTCGTATTGGTCGGATCGGGCAATCCCGAGGAGGGCGAGCTTCGGCCGCAGCTCCTCGACCGGTTCGGGTTGTCGGTGGAAGTCGCGTCGCCGACCTGCATCGAGGAGCGCATCGAGGTGATCCGCCGGCGCGACGCCTACGAGTGCGAGCACGACGGCTTCATGAAGCGGTGGGCGCCGGCGGAAGCGAAGCTGCGTCGCAGCATCGTCGCGGCGCGCGAAAGGCTGGCGGGGGTCGGGACGCCCGAGGCCGCGCTGCGCGACTGCGCCGAGCTGTGCGTGGCACTCGGGTCCGACGGGTTGCGGGGCGAGCTGACGCTGCTCCGCGCGGGGCGGGCGCTCGCGGCCTTCGAGGGAGCGGCGGAGATCGGCCGCTCGCACCTGCGCACGCTGGCGCCGAGCGCGCTGCGCCACCGCTTGCGGCGCGACCCGCTCGACGAGTCGGGCTCGACCGCGCGCGTCGGGCGGACGGTCGAGCAGGTCTTCGCGTGACCGCAGCGGCCTGGACCCTGGCGCGCACGGCGCTCGACCTCGTTGCGGTCGATCCGGGGCTTGGGGGCATCTGGCTGCGCGCGCGGTCGGGACCGGTGCGGGACCGGTTCACCGCGGCGCTGCCGGCGGCGATGGCGCCGCGCGCCTGCCGCAGGCTGGGGCCGGCGACGCCGGACGAGGTGCTGTTCGGCGGGCTCGACCTTGCGGCGACGCTTGCATCGGGAGCGGCGGTGCAGACCCGTGGGCTGATCGGCGGGGCGCCGGCGGTCGTCGTGCTGCCGATGGCCGAGCGGGCCGGGCCGGGGCTGGCGGGACGGATGGCGCTGCTGATCGAGGCCGGGCACTGCCTCGTGGCGCTCGACGAGGGCGCCGAACCGGACGAGACGTTGTCACCGATATTGGCCGACCGGCTTGCGGTGCATCTCGATCTCGAAGGCCTGACGCTCGCCGAGTGCGACGATCCGGGTGTGGACGGGCGGCGACTGGCGGCCGCGCGCGCCGGGCTGGCGTCGGTGACGGCGGACGGTGAGGCGCTTGGCGGGACTGACCGTGCTGGCGGCGCGGCTGGGAATCGCGAGCCTGCGCGCGCCGTGGCTGGCGCTGCGCGTCGCGCGGGCGGCGGCGGCGCTGGCGGGGCGGCAGGCGGTGGCGGAGGGGGATCTGGCGACGGCGGCGGCGCTGGTCCTCGGGCCGCGGGCTGAAGTGCTGCCCGAGGATGCGCCTGCGCCGCCGGAGCCGGAGGCCGAGCCGGCGTCGGACGAGGGCGAACCCGGACCTTCGGCGGCGGAACAGCTCGCCGACATGCTGCTGGAGGCGGCGCGGACGACGTTGCCACCGGGTTTGCTCGACCAGTTGGCCGGCAAGGCTTCCGGCAACGGCGGTAATGGCGCGGGGGCCAAAAAGCGCGGCAACCGGCGTGGCCGGCCGCTGCCGGCGCGGCGCGGCAGGCTGGGCGCAGGGCCGGATCGACCTCGTGGCCACGCTGCGGGCCGCTGCGCCGTGGCAGCCGCTGCGCCGGGCGCGGCAACGCGGCCGGCCGGCTGCGTGCTGATCCACATAGACGATATCCGGGTTCGCCGCTTCGAGGAGCGCAGCGACCGGCTGCTGATCTTCGCCGTCGACGCCAGCGGCTCTTCGGCGCATGGCCGGCTGGCCGAGGCCAAGGGCGCGGTCGAGATCCTGCTGAGCGAGGCCTACGTGCGGCGCGACCATGCGGCGCTGGTGGCGTTCCGGGATCAGGATGCGCAGCTGCTCCTGCCGCCGACGCGGTCGCTGGTCCAGGTCCGACGCCGGCTGGCGGCGCTGCCGGGCGGGGGGGCGACGCCGCTGGCGCATGGTCTGCGCGCCGCGTTGCGGCTGGCGGAGGAGGCGCGGGGACGCGGCATGTCGCCGGGGCTCGCGATCCTGACCGATGGGCGGGCGAATATCGCGCTCGACGGCAGGCCGGGCCGGGCGGCGGCGGGCGAGGATGCGACGATGGTGGCGCGCGCGCTGCGGGCGCGCGACGTGCCGGCGGTGGTGATCGATCTCGGGACGCGCGCGGAGCCGCAGTTGCGTGATCTTGCCAAGGCGATGGGCGCGACCTGCATCGCCCTGCCGCGGGCCGACGCGCGCCAGATTTCGGGCGCCGTGGGAGCGGCGCTGGGGGTCGGCGCGTGAACTGGGACGACTACAAGCCGTTCTGGCCGAACGCGGACAAGAGCCGGTTCGTGACCATCGGGCCGCACCACTGGCACCTGCAGGAGGCAGGGCGCGGTCCCTGCGTGCTGCTGCTGCACGGCGCCGGCGCCTCGACGCATTCGTGGCGGGACGTGCTGCCGAACCTGGCGCGCGACCACCGGGTCGTGGCGATCGACCTGCCCGGTCAGGGGTTCACCCGGCTGGCCGACCTGAGCCGGTGCGGGCTGGAGGCGATGAGCGCGGATATCGCGAGGCTCCTGTCGGCCGAGGGGCTGGTTCCGGAAATCATCGTCGGGCATTCGGCCGGGGCGGCGATAGCGCTTCGTCTGGCGCTGGATTTGCCGCGGCCGCCGCGCGCGGTGGTGGCGATCAACGGGGCGCTCGGGAACTTTCACCGGCCGTCGAGCGATATACTGTCGCAGCTGACCATGATGGTGGCGCGCACGCCACTGCCGGTGGTCGGTTTTGCCTGGATCGCATCCTCCCATGGCGTGGTTCGGCGGTTGATTTCCCGCACCGGCAGCACACTCGATCATCGAGGCGTCGAGTATTATCGGCGGCTCCTGTCGGATCGCGGGCACGTCGCTGCGACGGTGGCGATGATGTCGCAATGGGACGTGACGCCGCTCGCTCGCCGACCTCCCTCGGCGTGTCGGCGGACGTGCTCTTCATGGTCGGGGACCGGGACTTGGCGGTGCCGCCGGAAACCTCCGAGATCGTCGCAAAGGCCGATTCCGGGGGCGCAGGTCGAGGTCTTTCGCGGTCTCGGGCATCTGTTGCACGAGGAGCAGCCCGCGGCGGCCGCCAACGCGATCAGGGCTTTCGGCGCAGGCGGGAGGGACGTTTCGAGGTATATTCCGAGGAAGGTTGGCCTATGAAGTTCTACGTCATCTCGTACGTCGTCACGGCCGCGATCTTTCTGGGTCTCGACGCGATCTGGCTGACCTTTGCCGGATCCCGGCTCTATCGCCCGCAACTTGGCGATCTGTTGCTCGAAAACTACAAGGTCGCGCCGGCCGCCGTGTTTTACCTGCTCTATGTCGTAGGGATCCTGATCTTCGCGACCCAGCCCGCCGTCGTTTCGGGCCGCTGGCAGACGGCGCTGATCTACGGGGCATTGTTCGGGTTTTTCGCCTACGGCACCTATGACTTCACCAACCTCGCGACGCTCAAGGGCTGGTCGCCGCTGATAACCTTCGTCGATCTCGCGTGGGGTACGTTCGTGACCGGCTTGTCGGCGGCCCTGGCCTACCTGATCGTCTCGTCGATCCTGCGGAGCTGAGGGCCGATGGCTTCACGTTCGATGCTCCGCCTCGACGAAGGCGCCGGAAAAGGTCAGGCCGACGAAGGCCAGGAGGCCGCCCGCGCTGATCGCGTTCAACCGCACGAAGGCGGCGTACTGGTCGGGCGAGTAGAGGTGCAAGGGCGCGCCGTAGCGGGCGTGCAGAGCGGCGAAGGTGGCGAAGGCGATCGCCATGAGGGCGAACGCCACGAGGCGCTCGCCGGGACGGAACAGCAATCCAGCGAGAACGACGCAGGGGGCGAGGAAGACCTCGACGCCCGAGGCGACGCCGAAGGCCTTGGCGGCAAGCACGGTGTTGGCGATGCCGGCCAGCGGCAGCAGCGCCCGGCCGGCCAGCGGGCTGCGGCGCGCGACGGCGGGCACAGCGAGGAAGAGCGGCGTGGAGAGGAAGGTGAGGAGCGCCGGCCAGGCGTCGCCGACGAGCCAGGCGACATAGAGCGGGTAGAACGGCTGGTTGAGCGCCACGAGCAGCGCGACGGCATTTCCGGCCGCGACCCGCGGATCGGGGTTCGCGGCGTAGGCGCGGATCGGTCGCAGGATGGCGCCAAGGCTCACGGGCTCAGCGGCCCGGCAGGGGCCAGAAGGCGCTGACCCGTTCCTGGTAGGCGCGGAACACATCCCCGCGGGACCGCAGCATATGCGCCTCGAGCGGCGGGATGCCGGAGGCGTGGACGAGGATCCAGTACATGAAGGCGGGCCCGGCAAGCGCCAGCCAGCCCCACGGATAGCCGCCGGAGAGATCGAAGGCGATCAGCGCATAGGCGACCCAGCCGAGCCATTCGAAGAAATAGTTCGGGTGGCGCGACCATCCCCAGAGCCCGACGTCGCAGACCTTGCCCCGGTTGGCCGGGTCGTTGCGGAAACGGGCGAGCTGCCGGTCGGCCAAGGCTTCGCCAAGGACCGCAGCGATGGCGACGGCGATGCCGAGCAGGTCGCCCGCCGCGGGCCATGGCGCGGGATTGTGCGCGGCGATCAGGATGGTGACGACGAGGAGAAAAGCCGCCGCCGCCTGGATCTGGAGGAACCAGAACAGGCGGCGCCGGCGGTCGGGGCCCCATTCCTCCTTCAGCGCCTGGTATCGGGGATCGTCACCGCCCTTGAGGGTGCGTGCGGCGATGTGTCCGCCGAGGCGCAGCGACCAGACAGCGACGAGCGCCGCCACGATCAACTGCCGAGTCGTCGTGCCTTGCGAGAAGGGGGCCAGCGCGGCGGCGATGCCGCCAACGCCGACCGAAAAGGACCATATCGTATCCGCCCAGCCGGAACTGCCGGTGCGATCGACGACCAGCCACGCGGTCGCCATCGCCGCCGCGAGGGCGAGCGCGAGAATCGCCAGAACGAGCGCTATGGCCATGTCACTTCTCCGTCTGAATGCAGAGCGGGCGGGTCGCCGCGGGGTCTGGCGGCCTGCCTGATGGCGCGCCTGTCATGAAACCAAATACCGGACACGCTCGTAAGGTGCAGCATGGATAACGATGGCCGGGAGCGTCGGTTGCGAAGCGTGGAGAGCACGGCGGGCGGCAAGCGTCTCGAACGTCGCCGTGATCGGCAGTGGAATTTCCGGCCTCTCCGCCGCGTGGCTGCTGGCGCAGAGGCATCGCGTGACCGTGTTCGAGGCGGATGGCCGGATCGGGGGGCACAGCCACACCGTCGAAGCGGGCGGCCGGCCGTCGATACCGGCTTCATCGTCTATAACGAAGCGACATATCCGAACCTCGTTGCGCTGTTTCATCATCTCGGCGTGCCGACCAAGGCGACCGAGATGTCTTTTGCCGTGTCGCTCGATGGCGGGCGGCTCGAATATGGCAGCAACCTAGCCGGGCTGCTGGCGCAACCTTCCAATATGGTGCGGCCGCGCTTCTGGTCGATGATGCGCGACCTGGTGCGCTTCTATCGTGAGGCGCCGCGCGACATCGGCGACCTGCCGGGGGTGACGCTGGGTGAATATCTCCGCGCCCGCCGCTACGGGGACGCCTTTCGCGACGATCATCTCTACCCGATGGCCGCGGCAGTCTGGTCGACGCCCGCGGCAGAGATCGCGGACTATCCGGCGGCGGCCTTCATCCGCTTCTGCGACAATCATGGGCTGCTAAAGCTGAGCGGCAGGCCGACCTGGAAAACCGTCGATGGCGGCAGCCGGGCTTATGTCGAGCGGCTGTCGCTGGGCATCGCCGACCGGATCCGCCTGAGCCAGCCGGTTCGCTCCGTGCGGCGATCTTTTGGCGGCGTCGAGGTGATTGGCGGCCGACGGCGAGCCGCGCCGCTTTGACCACGTCGTCATCGCGACCCACGCCGATCAAGCGCTGGCGATGCTGGCGGATCCCGATCCGGAAGAGGGGCGGCTTCTCGGGGCATTTGGCTATACCATCAACCGGACGGTGCTTCACTCGGATCGGCGTATGATGCCGAAACGGCGCAGCGTGTGGTCGAGCTGGAACTACCTCGCCTCAGCGCGCGGCGGGTCGCGTCCGCCGTCAGTGACCTACTGGATGAACCGCCTGCAAGGCATTCCGGACGTGACCCCGCGCTTTGTGTCGCTCAATCCCGCGCGCGAGCCCGCGAAAATACTCTGGAGCGGCGAGTACCGCCACCCGTGCTTCAGCGCCGCCGCCACCGCTGCGCAGCAGGCGCTCTGGTCGCTGCAGGGGATGCGCAACACCTGGTTCTGCGGGTCGTACTTCGGCGCCGGCTTCCACGAGGACGGCCTGCAGGCAGGGCTCGCGGTGGCCGAGGCGCTCGGCGGCGTACGCCGGCCGTGGACCGTGGCGGGCGAGTCGAGCCGGATCGTGGTGACGCCGCTCGTGCGCGCGGCTGGGCGCACGCCTCATGAGCGCGATGGCGTCGGGGCTCTATGTCGGACAGGTGATGCATCGGCGGATGCGGCCGCGCGCCCACCGTCTGAAGTATCGCATCTTCATGATGCTGCTCGATCTGGACGAGATCGATGGGCTCGCCGCGCAAAGCTGGCTGTTTTCGAGGAACGGCTTCAATCTGCTGGGCTTCCATGACCGCGACTTCGGCGACCGCTCCGGGACGCCGCTGCGGCCGCAGATCGAGGGCCACCTGTGCGACGCCGGGCTGGGAGAGGCGACGGCGTCGATCCGGCTGCTGACGATGCCGAGGGTACTCGGTTACGTTTTCAATCCGATCAGCGTCTATTTCTGCCATCGGGCCGACGGGTCTCTCGGGGCGATGCTCTACGAGGTCAGCAACACCTTCGGCGAGCGCCATAGCTACCTGATCCCTGTGAAGGGCGAGACCGACGGGCAGATTCGCCAGCATTGCAGCAAGGCCCTGCACGTCTCCCCGTTCATCTCGATGGACGTCAGCTACGATTTTCGGATCGGCCCGCCGGGCGAAGGCGTGACGATCGCGATTGCCGAGCACGACGCGGCGGGGCTGCTCCTGACTGCCTCGTTCGTGGGCCGGCGCGAGCCGTTCGGCGACGTAGCGCTTTTGCGGGCGTTCGTCACTCACCCGTTGCTCACGATCAAGGTTGTCGGCGGCATTCACTGGGAGGCGTTGCGCCTCTGGATCAAGGGCGTGCCGCTGACCGACCGACCGCCCGCGCCCGAACGGGCGGTCACTCTGGTCGCCGGCGACGGCGCAGAAAGCACACGAGAAAGGCCCGCCGCATGAGCACCAGCAGCCCGGACGACGAGCGCATTCGCCGAACCTGGTCGCTGGGCTTGGGGCCGCGCGTACTGGACAGGTGCTTGCGCGGCTTCGAGGCGGGCAGCCTTACGGTGAAGCTGCCGAACGGCGATCGGATCGTGCATCGCGGGCTGCGGCCTGGTCGCGAGGCGGTGTTGGTGTTGCATCGCTGGCGGGCGTTGCTCCGACTGGCCCTTGGCGGCGACGTGGCCTTCGCGGAAGCCTATATCGACGGCGACTGGTCGTCGCGCGACCTGACCGCGCTGATCGAGCTCGCTGCAGAAAATGCAGCCAGCCTCGACCCTTCCATCGAAGCGCCGGTCGTGGTCCGGGCGCTGAGCCGTCTGCGGCATCTGCTGCGGCCGAACTCGAAAGCGGGAAGCCGGCGCAACATCTCGTTCCACTATGACCTCGGCAACGAGTTCTACCGGCGCTGGCTCGATCCGGGGATGATCTATTCGTCAGCGCTATATGAACGCCCGAGCCGGACGCTCGAGGAGGCGCAGGAGGCGAAACTCGCCCGCATCGTGGAGCTTCTCGATCTTCGTGGCGGCGATGATGTGCTTGAGATCGGCTGCGGCTGGGGGACGCTCGCCCGACGCATCGCCGGATCGGGAGCCAAGGTGACCGCGATTACCCTCTCGACCGAGCAGCTCGCTCATGCGCAAGCGGTCGAAGACGCGGGTGGCGCACAGACCGAATTTCGACTTCAGGACTATCGGGACGTGGCTGGCCAATTCGATCGCATCGTCTCGATCGAGATGCTGGAGGCCGTGGGGGAGCGCTACTGGCCTGACTATTTCGACGTCCTGAGGGGGCGCTTGCGGCCGGGTGGAAAGGCCGTCCTGCAGGTTATCACCATCGACGAGACTCGGTTCGAGGCGTATCGAACCGGGGCGGATTTTATCCAGCGCTACATCTTTCCTGGCGGCATGCTGCCAACGAAGGAGGTCCTCGCGCGTCAGGCCGAGCTTGCGGGCCTCGAGATTTGCACCGTGCAGACCTTCGGATCAAGCTACGCCACGACGCTCGCGGCGTGGCGCGATCGGTTCCACGCGGCCTGGCCTGAAATCGGCACGCTTGGCTTCACGGCCGAGTTTCGTCGGCTCTGGGAATACTATTTCAGCTACTGCGAGGCCGGATTTCGCACCGGCACCATCGATGTTGGCCTCTACGTCCTTCGCGGCCGCTAGAAGCCGAGGGGAGGGGCCGGGGAGCTCCGAGGCATGAGATCGACGTTTGGCGGCAGGATCGTCGGTGCGATGCTGGCTATCGTCGCGATGATCGCAATCGGATCTGCGCTCTGGAACCTGCGCGCTGCGACGACGGGGCTGACGATCGAACGGGTTACCGTTGGTGGCATCCCCGCAACGATATTTCGCGCGCGATCTGGCCCGGCGGGGCCGGCGGTCGTCGTCGCGCACGGATTTGCCGGCTCGCAGCAGCTGATGCAATCCTTCGCGCTGACCCTTGCCCGGAACGGTTATGTCGCGGTGACGTTCGATTTCGCCGGGCATGGGCGCAATCCCGAGCCGCTGACCGGGAGCATCGTCGACGCGGAGGGCGCCACCCGTACGCTCGTCGCGGAAACGGGGCGGATCGCCGATCTTGCGCGCACCCTGGGCGACGGGCGGCTGGCGGTGCTCGGCCACTCGATGGCGTCCGACATCGTCGTGCGGTTCGCGGAGGCGACGCCGGACGTCGCGGCCACCGTCGCGGTTTCGATGTTCTCACCGGCGGTGACGGCCACCACCCCGCGCAACCTCCTGGTGATCGTCGGAGGATGGGAGAGAATGCTCCAGCGAGAGGCGCTGCGCGCGGTGCAGCTCGCGTCGGCGCCGGCCACGGCGGAGCCGGGGGTAACCTACGGCGTGCCGGCGGACGGGACTGCCCGGCGTACCGCCTTCAGCCCGCATGTCGAGCATGTCGGCGTGCTCTTCAGCCGCGCCAGCATGCAGGAGGCGCTCGACTGGCTCGACGCGACCTTCGCGATCCAGCGCGCCGGCCCGCCCGACCTTGAGCCGCGCGGGCTCTGGATCCTGCTGCTATTCGCCGGCGTCGTCTTGCTCGCGCGTCCGCTCTCGACGCTGTTGCCGCGGGTCGCAGAACCGCCGGTCGGCGCGGGGCTCGGATGGCGTCGCCTCTGGCTGCCGCTGCTCGTGCCGATGCTCGCCACCCCGCTGCTGCTCCGCGTCCTGCCGACGCACTTCCTGCCGGTGCTGGTGGGAGACTATCTGGCCGCTCATTTCGCGCTCTACGGGCTGCTCACCATGCTCTGCCTCACCCGGCTTCGCAGCGGCGGACCGCGGAGGCGCGCGTCAAGCTTCGCGCTGATCGCTGCCACGCTGGGGGTCATCGGCTACGGTTTCGTCGGGCTGGTCTGGCCGCTCAACGCCTTCGTCACCTCTTTCCTGCCGGGGCCTGAGCGCATGCTGCTCATCCTGGCGATGCTCGTCGGGACGCTCCTCTACTTTCTCGGCGACGAGTGGGCGACCCGCGGCCCCGGATCGGCGCGCTTCGCATATCCAGCCACGAAGCTTGCCTTCCTGCTGTCGCTGGCGATCGCGGTCGCCCTCGACTTCGAGCGGCTGTTCTTTCTGGTCATCATCGTGCCGGTGATCCTGCTCTTCTTTCTCGTCTACGGCCTCTTCAGCCGCTGGACCTACGCCCGGACCGGCCACCCGGCCGCGGCGGGCGTCGCCAGCGCGGTGGCTTTCGCCTGGGCGATCGGCGTCACCTTTCCGCTTATCGCGGGGTAGTCACGGCGTCACGGTCCGCGTCGATCCCGCCGGCGAAGACGCGGCTGGCGCGGATGTCCGGTGCATCGATGGTGCTGAGGGCCCGGGCGTCGAGCGCACCGGTCGCGGTCTGGAAGAGCCGGTTGGCCTGCCGAAGGCGAGCGCGGTCGAGCGCGTTGCGGATCGACCGGGCGTTGGCGAAGTGCGGCTGGGCGCGACGGAGCGTCGCGTAGTCACCGAGCGCGACCCGCGCCGCGCCAGTCAGGACGTAATTCTGCCGCGCGAGCATGGTCTCGGCGATCTGCAGCAGCTCGTCATCGCTATAGTCGGGAAAGTCGATGTGGTGGGCGATGCGCGACCGGAAGCCCGGGTTGGCCTCGAAGAACCGCGCCATGCGATCGCCGTAGCCGGCGAGGATCACCACGAGGTCGTCGCGGTTGTTCTCCATCACCTGGAGCAGGATTTCGATCGCCTCCTGGCCGTAGTCGCGCTCGTTGTCGGGGCGGTAGAGATAGTAGGCCTCGTCGATGAAGAGGACGCCGCCCATCGCCTTCTTGAGCACCTCCTTGGTCTTCGGCGCGGTGTGGCCGATGTACTGGCCGACGAGGTCGTCGCGGGTGACGGTGACCAGGTGGCCCTTGCGGACGTAGCCGAGGCGGTGGAGCAGATCCGCCATCCTGAGCGCCACGGTGGTCTTGCCGGTGCCGGGATTGCCGGAGAAGGACATGTGCAGCGTCGGCGTGTCGTGCGCCAGGCCGAGCTTGCGGCGGGCGCGCTCGACGAGGAGGAGCGCCGCGGTTTCGCGGATGCGGGTCTTTACCGGGGCGAGGCCGATCAGGGTGTCGTCGAGCTCCTGGAGGACGGCGCGCACGCCCGACTCCTCGAACTCGGTACGCAGATCCACCGTCTCCGGAAGCGGAGGTGCCGCCACTTCCGCGGGCGCGGCCTCGCTGGGCGCGTCAGGCATAGCGCTCGCCTTCGGGGCGGTCGGTGGCGTAGGGCACGATCCGGTAGCGCATCGTCCGGCCCGGACCCTCCTCGCGGTGCAGGCGGAAGCCGGGCTCCTCCTTCGGCC
>CAVTSR010000012.1:0-300559 GCA_963737485.1 uncultured Alphaproteobacteria bacterium
CCGCCGCGGGCCGCCCCCCCGAGCCCGCCGCCCAGGATCGCGCCGGCAAGCGCGCCGATCCCGCCGATCTGGGCGCCCGACAGCGAACCGACCTGGTCCTTGCCGAGGAAGTCGCGGGCCTTGTCGGCGAAGCCGCCCGCGCCCTGCTGCAGGCCGGCGGTATCGACCCCGGCGCGGCCCAGCGCCCCGGTGATCTGGTTCAGGATCTGATCCATCCCGCCGCCGCCCTGGCCGAGGCTGTGGGCGCTGTTGCGCAGCCGGTCCTGGGTTCCGGTCTGCCCGGCCATGCCCTGCTGCATCAGTTGTCCGAGGATGTCGCCGAAGCTCATGGAAATGTTCCTCCCCTGTCCCGGCCGGCCGCCCTCCCACCGGATGCGCTTGCCGACCGTCCACGATGCCAGATCGCTAGCAGAAATCGGGCGCGGCGAACAGACTTGGAGACGTCGCCGGGTGAGGTCGCGCCTGGGGTCACCGCCGTCGCCGATCAGCCAGACGCTCGCATGCGACCCCGAGGGTCGGATCGGCCGCGTCCGGTTGCGGAGATGCGAAGGCGCCGCCACCGGGGAGCCGCCTGGGGTCGATCGCGAGGCGGCCGCGCGCCTCGAGGCCGAGGGCGTCGCCCCCCCTTCAGCCTGAGTATCGCGCCGACAGGTCGGTCGCAAGCTCCGGTCGAGGGCGCACCCCCGGATCCGCGTAGTTTCCGTCAGGGTCGAGGGGAAGAAATGGCGCGGTTGACGGGGCTCGAACCCGCGACCTCCGGCGTGACAGGCCGGCACTCTAACCGACTGAGCTACAACCGCGCATTTGTGCCGCGCGTGCCCGATGGGGCAGTGTCGCGCCACGGACGGCCTTGTAGGGGTGCACCTTGAAGGCGTCAAGCGGATTGCGATGGCCCGCAGACCGCTTGCGGGAGGCGTCACGCGGTGGTTCTGTCGCGGGGGACGGGGGAGGGAGCGATGCCCGGCGATGGCTTCTGGGCCGCGGCTCTGGCCGAGGCCGAGGCGGCGGATGCCGCCGATCCGCTGGCGGCGTTCCGGGCGCGGTTCCGGCTGCCGCCGGGAATGATCTATCTCGACGGAAACTCGCTCGGTCCCGCACCCGAGGCGGCGTTGGCCGAGGTGCGACAGGCGGCGGAGGAGGAATGGGCGAGCGGGCTGATCGCGAGCTGGAACAGCGCCGGCTGGTTCGAGCTGCCGCATCGTTACGGCGATCTGATCGCGCCGCTGATCGGGGCGGATGCCGGCGAGGTGGTGGTGACCGATACGACCTCGCTCAACCTCTACAAGGCGCTGCACGCCGGTCTGAGCCTGCGGCCGGAGCGGCGGGTGATCGTGGCCGAGGGCGACTGCTTTCCGACCGACGTCTACGTGGCACAGGGGGTGGTGCTCGGGCGGCCGGACGTCGGGCTGCGGCTCGAGGGGGTCGACGGTCCCGCGGTAGAGGGGCTGCTCGGCGAGGACGTGGCGGTGCTGCTGGTCAACCAGGTCGACTACCGCACCGGGCGGCGGCGCGACGTGGCGGCGTTGACCGCGCGGGCGCAGGCGGCGGGGGCGGTGGTGGTGTGGGACCTCTGCCATTCGGCGGGGGTGATGGAGGTCGGGCTGAACGCGGCCGGGGCGGACCTCGCGGTCGGCTGCAGCTACAAGTATCTCAACGGCGGGCCCGGGGCGCCGGCCTTCGTCTTCTGCGCGGCGCGGCACCAGGCGGCGGTGCGGCAGCCGCTGACCGGCTGGTGGGGGCATGCGCGGCCGTTCGCGTTCGAGCGCGGCTTCGAGCCGGATCCGGGGATCCGGCGGTTCCTCTGCGGGACGCAGCCGATCCTGTCGTTCCGCGGCATGCGGGCGGGGCTGGAGGTCGCGGCGGAGGCGGGGATCCCGGCGGCGCGGGCGAAGAGCGTGGCGCTGACCGAGCGGTTCGTCGCGCTGGCGGAGGCGGCGACCGCGCGCTTCGGGGTCGGGCTCTTCAGCCCGCGCGACGCCGAAGCGCGGGGCAGCCAGGTGGCGCTGACGCATCCCGAGGGCTACGCGGTGATGCAGGCGCTGATCGCGCGCGGGGTGGTCGGCGACTTTCGCATGCCCGACATCCTGCGCTTCGGCTTTGCGCCGCTCTACATCCGGCACGTCGACGTGGTGCGGGCGGCGCGCACGCTGGAGCAGGTGCTGGCGGGGCGGGTCTGGGACGATCCGCGCTACCGGACGCGGGCGGCGGTGACATGACGCCCGATTCCGCTCGCGCTGCTCGCGTGCGAGCGGATGGGTAAGTCTTTGATTCTGCAACTAAACTCCGAATTCAAAGTTTACCGTTTTTCAACGACTTCCGACATTTCGCGGGTCGTGTCCCAGGAGGTGGTGCAGCGTTCGGGACGCCGGGAGCGGTTGCGGGCGTCGGTCTTTCCACAGACCGCTCACGCGCGGCAGGGACGGTTTCGCGGTTTGTCGCGGGGCAGCGCGTCTCCTGCGGGGGGTTCCCGTCGGACGACGTGTCCGAAGGCGGGGTGTTCGTCAAGGCTTGCGCGGCGGCCTCGTGGCGGGGCATGCTTCGCATGGACGCGTGGCGAACAATGCGCTTAGACTGGAACAAAACCGGAAGCGCGCGGGGGGAAGCGCCGGATGAAAGGCAAGGAAGCCGGTCCGGTGTGCCGAATGAGCGGGAGACGCGTTTGACAGTCATCGAAGGGACGCCGGCGGCGGTGCCGGTGGCGCTGGACGTGCGCTCGATCTGCAAGACCTTCGGCAGCCATTCGGTGCTGAAGGGAATTTCGCTGACCGCGCATGACCACGACGTGGTGGCGATCCTGGGATCGTCGGGGTCCGGCAAGTCGACCTTCCTGCGCTGCATCAACCTGCTCGAGACGCCCGACAGCGGCGAGGTCCGGGTGAAGGGCGAGCTGATCAAGATGGGAACCCGCCGCGGCCATCCCGCGCCGGCGGACATGAAGCAGGTCGACCGCATCCGCTCGAAGCTGTCGATGGTGTTCCAGCAGTTCAATCTCTGGCAGCACATGACCGTGCTCGAGAACGTGATGGCGGCGCAGATCCACGTGCTGGGCCGGACCAAGGCCGAGGCGAAGGAGAAGGCCGAGGCGATGCTGGCCAAGGTCGGCGTGTCCGACAAGCTCGGGCACTATCCGGGCCAGCTCTCCGGCGGTCAGCAGCAGCGGGTGGCGATCGCGCGGGCGCTGGCGGTCGATCCCGAGGTGATGCTGTTCGACGAGCCGACCAGCGCGCTCGACCCCGAGCTCGTCAACGAGGTGCTGAAGGTGATGCGCGACCTCGCCGCCGAGGGGCGGACGATGCTCGTCGTCACCCACGAGATGGGCTTCGCGCGCGAGGCCGCCAACCGGCTCCTGTTCCTGCACCAGGGACTGGTGGAGGACGAGGGCGAACCGCGCGAGGTGATGGCCAATCCCAGTTCCGACCGCTTCCGCCAGTTTCTCGCGGGCAGCCTGAAGTAGACCCGTTCGCGCCGACCCAAGGGGAGGAGACCCAAATGAGACGATCGATCGCCGCCGTGCTCGGCCTGGTGCTTGCCCTGGCGGCACTTCCGGCCGCGGCGCAGGACAAGCTGAAGATCGGCACCGAGGCCGCCTACAAGCCCTTCGCCTGGGTGCTGCCGTCGGGCGAGCTCACCGGCTTCGACATCGACATCACCAAGGCGCTCTGCGCCGAGATGAAGGTCGAGTGCGAGATCGTCAACCAGTCGTTCGACGGGCTGATCCCGGCGCTCCGGGTGAAGAAGATCGACGCGATCATCGCCTCGATGTCGATCACGCCCGACCGGGAGAAGGCGATCGACTTCGCCGGGCCCTACTACACGGTGCCGGCGCTGTTCATCGCCGCCAAGGGCTCGGGGATCGAATTGACGGAGGACGGGCTCAAGGGAAAGACGGTCGGCGTGCAGCGCGGCTCGACGATGGCCAACTACATCAAGGCGAAGTTCAAGGGCGCGCGGGTGCAGCCCTACGACACCTCGGACGCCGCCAATCTCGACCTCGCCAGCGGCCGCGTCGATCTCGTCTTCGCCAACTCGGTGGTGCTGCAGGACTTCCTCGACAGCAAGGACGGCGCGGGCTTCGAGGCGGTGGGCGAGCCGATCTACGATCCCGAGGTGCTGGGCAGCGGCGCCGGCATCGGCATCCGCAAGGGCGACGACGCGCTGAAGACGCAGTTCAACGACGCGCTGAAGGCGGTGATCGCCTCGGGCGAGTACAAGACGATCAACGACAAGTACATTCCGGTGAGCATCCTGCCCAAGTGAACTGAGGCAGCCGAGGGACAGCGGGGCTGGATGGAGAATATCGTCGCCTACCTGCCGCTGCTGCTGCAGGGCCTGCGGATGACGCTGACGCTCGCGGTCAGCACGCTGATCATCGGGCTGGCGCTCGGGATGCTGCTGGCGCTCGCCAAGCTCTCGCACCACGCCTGGGTGTCGCGCCCGGCGTATGCGCTGACCAACTTCCTGCGCGGGATCCCCGAGTTCCTGGTGCTCCTGGTCATCTACTTCGGCGGCGCGCAGGTGCTCGGGGAATACGGGATCGAGGTCGGGCCGTTCGCCGCGGGGCTGATCGCGCTTTCGATCATCTTCGGCGCCTACGCGTCGGAGACCTTTCGCGCCGCCTTCCAGTCGGTGCCGCGCGGGCAGATCGAGGCGGGGCGGGCCTACGGCTTCAGCGGATTCCAGGCGTTCCGCTACATCCAGCTGCCGCAGATCTGGAAGGTGGCGATCCCCGGGCTCGGCAACCTGTGGCAGGGGTCGGTGAAGGACACCGCACTGGTCTCGATCGTCGGGCTCGACGACCTGATGCGGAAGGCGAACCAGGCGGCGCAGGGCACGCGCGAGCCCTTCACCTTCTATCTCTTCGCGTCGCTGCTCTTTCTCTGCGTGACGCTGGTGTCGATGCTGGTCATCGGCTGGCTCGAGCGCCGGGCGAGCCGCGGCATGGTGCGAAGGTAGGCCGGTGAGCGCGTTCATCGACATCATCCGGGACTACTGGCCCGACTACCTGAGCGGCGCCTGGCTGACGATCCAGCTGGTGGTGATCTCGGCGATCCTCGGGGTGATCGTGGCGGTGCCGGTGGCGCTGGCGCGGCTGTCGCGCAACCGGGTGGTGTACGGGCTCGCGACGGCGTACTCGCTGTTCTTCCGCGGCACGCCGCTGCTGGTGCAGATCTTTCTGGTCTATTTCGGGCTCGGGCAGTTCGATTTCGTCCGCGACTCCTTCCTCTGGCCGCTGTTGCGCGAGGCCTACGTCTGCGCGCTGATCACCTTCGTGCTCAACACCGCGGCCTACTCGGGCGAGATCCTGCGCGGGGGGATCCTCGCGGTGCCGCACGGCGAGGTGGAGGCGGCGCGGGCCTGCGGCATGTCGACCTTCCAGACCTACCGGCTGGTGATCCTGCCGCGCGCGTTCTCGATCATCCTGCCGGCGTATTCGAACGAGGTGATCATCCTGCTCAAGGGCACCTCGCTCGCCTCGACGATCACTCTGCTGGAGCTGATGGGGCAGGCGCAGCTCGCGGCGTCGAACACCTACCAGCCGATCCAGGTCTTCGTCATCGCCGGGGCGATCTACTACGCGCTGACGCTGATCATCACCCGGATCTTCCGCTGGCTGGAAGCCCGGTACAACCGGCACGTCACGCTGGCGCGGTGACGCCGCGCCGAAGGGCAGGCGGGTTGGCCTGGCGGGGCCTGCATTCGACCGAAGCGGGCTCCGCCCGCGGGGCCCGGCCCGTCAGGGAACGCGTGCGTTCCCGGGCGGTTCGCCGGCGCCTGCGGAGGCGAAGAGGCTTCGCGAGAAGCCCGGTCGGTCGATGATCGGACTGGCGCGGGTGCCGTTGGTATCGAACGGCGATCGCGGCATCCCGCCGCGCGTCCGCTTCCGTGACCGGGGTGCACGGGTGTGCACCCCGAACGCGGGTCAGAAGCCGAGGCCTTCGTACTTCTTCTTGAACTTGGAGACCCGGCCGCCGGTGTCCATCAGCCGGGCCGAGCCGCCGGTCCAGGCCGGATGCGCCGAGGGGTCGATCTCGAGCGCCAGCGTCTCGCCTTCCTTGCCGTAGGTCGAGCGGGTGCGGTAGGTCGTGCCGTCGGTGAGCTTGACCTCGATGAAGTGGTAGTCGGGGTGGATTCCGTCCTTCATGGCGCTCTTCCTCAGCTCTCGGACTTTTCGCGGTAGTTGGTCTTCTCGCCGATGCGGGCCGCCTTGCCCCGGCGCTCGCGCAGGTAATAGAGCTTGGCCCGGCGGACCTTGCCGCGGCGGACCACGGTGATCGAATCGATGTTGGGCGAATGCAGCGGGAAGACGCGCTCGACGCCCTCGCCGAAGCTGATCTTGCGCACGGTGAAGCTCGCGCCGATGCCCGAGCCGCCGTTGCGGCCGATCACCACGCCTTCGTAGGCCTGTACCCGCGAGCGCGTGCCCTCGGTGACCTTGAAGCCGACCCGTACCGTGTCGCCGGCGCCGAAGTCGGGAATGTCCTTGGCCAGGGCCTTGATCTGCTCGGCCTCGATCTCAGCGATCAGGTTCATCGCCGTCGTCCTTCTCTTGCCCGCCTGTCGCGGCGGTGGTGTGCGCGTCCGAGAGCTCTGTCTCTCCTGCCGGGTGCGCGGGCCCGGCCTTGGCCAGGTGCGCCCGCCAGAGATCGGGACGACGTATGCGTGTCAGCCTCTCCGCCTGGGAGCGTCGCCAGTCGGCGATCCGTCCGTGGTGCCCCGAGAGGAGAACCTCGGGGATCCGCAGACCTTCCCATTCGGTCGGGCGCGTGTAGTGCGGAAATTCCAACAGCCCGGCGGCGAAGGATTCCTCCACCGTCGAGTTCGGCATTCCCGAGAACGCCGCCTATAAGCCGAACCGTCGCGTCGATCAAGGCCATCGCCGCGATCTCGCCGCCGGTCATCACGAAATCGCCGAGGCTGACCTCCTCGACGGCGCGGGCATCGAGCACGCGCTGGTCGATGCCCTCGAAGCGGCCGCAGAGGAGCGTTGCGCCGGGGGCGGCCGCGAGCGCCCGGGCGCGGGCCTGGGTGAAAGGGGCGCCGCGCGGCGAGAGGTAGATGACCGGCCAGTCCGCGGCGGCGGCATCGGGGGCGGCGGCGTCGAGGGCGGCGGCGGCGATGTCGGCGCGCATCACCATGCCGGCGCCGCCTCCGGCGGGGGTGTCGTCGACGGTGCGGTGCCGGTCGGTCGCGACATCGCGGATGTTGCGCACGTCGAGCCGCCAGAGGCCCTGCTCCAGCGCCCGGCCGGTCAGCGAGTGGCCGAGCGGGCCGGGGAACATCTCGGGGAAGAGCGTGAGGACCCGGGCGGTCCATGCGCCCTTGGCCGGGGCGGTCATGGTGCTGCGACCTCGCCGACCACGATGCGCGACGCGGCGGGGCTCAGGACGGCTTCGATCACCCCGCCGCTGATCTCGTCGTCGGTGAGCCAGCGTCGGCCGCCCTCGCCGGCGGGGTCCGGGCGCCATCCGAGGATGACGGTCTGCCGCCGGAGATCGGCGCGCGGGTCGGGATCACGGCTGCGCAGGACTTCGGGATCGGCAGAGCGGGCGCCGTGCACCCGGATCGAGCGACCGTCCGCGGGCAGCAGCGCCTCGAGCACGGCGGCGATCCAGATCGCGTCGTCGTGCAGCCAGCTGATCAGGAGCTCCGGCGGCTCGGCAATCAGCGCCTGCAGGCGCGACGGGCCGGCGGCGCGATCGTGCCAGTCGAGGACCAGGGGCCGGGCACCGATCGCGGTGGCGAGCGGCTCGGGATGCCGGGCCGCGAGGTGCATCCGTGGGGAACGCGCGGCGATCCAGCGCGCGGCCGGGGCCAGCATCCCGGTGCCGCCGACGAAGAGGACGCTGGGAAGCCCGGGGGGAAGCTCGCGGTCAGTCATCTTCGGGTGGATCCGCCACCAGGCGTCCCCCCGCGAGGTCGACGGTGGGAACGACGGCGCGGGTGAAGGGCAGAAGGAGGTCGGGGGCGCCGGGGCGGACGACTTCGAGGATGTCGCCGGCGCCGTGGTCGAGAACGGCGCGGACGGTGCCGAGCGGGGCGCCGCCGGTGTCGAAGACGAGAAGGCCGATGAGGTCGGCATGGTAGAATTCGTCATCGGCGAGCGGCGGCAGCCGGTTGCGCGGGGCGTAGAGGCGGGTGCCCTTCAGCGCCTCCGCGGCTTCGCGGGTGGCGACGCCGCTGAGCCGCGCGGCGAAGGCGCCCTGGATCGGACGAAGGCCGCCCACGTCGAAGCTGCGCCCGTCCTCGGTGACGAGCGGCGCGTAGGAGGCGATCGCGGCGGGTTCGGCGCAGAACGACTTCAGCCGGACCTCGCCGTGGACGCCGAAGCCGCCGGCGATGGCGCCGACGCAGGTGTGGCCCAGGGGATCAGCCATGGCGCAGCGCCCGCTCGATCACCGCGAAGTCCTCGTCGCCGACGGCAAAGAGGCCACGGCGGAAGGCCATCCCCCAGTGGCTGCCCTTGTCGCGCAGGAAGCCGAGCCGCGGGATCAGCGGCCGGACCGGCGCGGGCTCGACCGGCTCGTAGGCCGCGGCGCGCACCCCGGCCTCGAAGCTGCCGATCATCCGCGGCGCGGGGGCCGCATCGAGGATGCGCCCGAGCGCCACGAAGGCCTGCACCGGCGCGCCGTCGCCGAACCGCTCGCGCGGGGCGTAGAAGACGAAGCGGTCACCCATGGCTGGCCGGGCCGCGGCGCGACCGTCGCCGTGCGAGCAGGCGAAGAAGCCGTCCCGCGCCGCCGAGGCGGCGTGGTCGGCCGAGATCACCGCGATCCAGCGGCCGGGCATCGGCCCGGGCCTTACTCGGCCGCTGCCTCGGGGGCCGTCTCGGGGGCCGCGGCCTTGTCGGCGCGCGCCTTGGCGCGCTCGAGCGCGGCCTTGCCCGGCTCGCCCTGCTTGGGGTTGGCCCGCGTCTTCTTCTCGGCGACGCCGGCGGCCTCGAGGAAGCGCTGCACCCGGTCGGTGGCCTGCGCGCCCTGCGAGAGCCAGTACTGCACCCGCTCGAGGTCCATCTTGACCCGGCCCTCGTTGTCCTTGGGCAGGAGCGGGTCGTAGGTGCCGAGCTTCTCGAGGAAGCGGCCGTCGCGGGCGGCGCGGCTGTCGGCGGCGACGATCGAATAGTGCGGACGCTTCTTCGACCCGCCGCGGGCGAGCCGGATCTTCATGGCCATGTCAGTCTCCTTCGGGTTGGTTGGCGGGCCCCCGCTGCACGGACGGCCCGTTTTCGAGATGCTTCTCGTGATGCCTGATCACTTCCGAGATGATGAAGTTCAGGAACTTGCGCGCGAACTCGGGGTCGAGGTCGGCCTCGTCGGCGAGTCGTTCGAGCCGGGCGATCTGCACCAATTCGCGGGCGGGATCGGACGGCGGCAGGCCGTGCTGCGCCTTGAGGACGCCGACCGCCTGGGTGTGCTTGAAGCGCTCGGCCAGCGTGAAGACCAGGATCGCGTCGAGCCGGTCGATCAACTCGCGGTGGCCGTGCAGCAGGTCTGCGGCGCGGCGGATGTCGTCGGAGCGGTTCATGCCGGCGCCTCCGGTGCGGGGTGGCGGAATACGAGCCCGTCGCCCGGGCTCGGCGCGTCGAGGTCCTCGCGGGCGCCGAGCCGTCGCGCGAGCGCCGCCGAGCGGTGGTTCTCGGCGCTGACGTAGCTGACGGCGGTCTTCCAGCCGAGCGTGCCGTAGGCGTAGCCGCGGGCGGCGCGGGCGGCCTCCGCGGCGTAGCCCCTGCCCTCGAACGCGGGGAGCAGCAGCCATCCCATCTCGCGCTCGGGAAATCCCGGAGGATGGTTGAGCCAGACGAGGCCGGCGAAGGCGCCGGTCGCGCGTCTCCTCGACCGCCCAGGAGCCGAAGCCGAGCAGATCCCAGTCGCCGATGCCCGCGGAGAACCAGTACCAGACCGGCCGCTCCTCGAGCGGGCCGCCGACGAACCGCGAGGCCTCGCTGGCGAAGAAGGCGGCGATGGCCGGGAAATCCGCGCGCGTCGGGGCGCGCAGGGTCAGCCGGTCGGTCTCGATCCGGGGGGCGGCGGTCATTGCAGCGCCTCCGGGGCCGGGTGGCGGAAGACGAGATCCTCGGGGTCGGGGCGGGCGGCGGCGGCGTCCTCGCGACAGCCGAGCCGGCGGGCGACGGCGGCGGAGCGGTGGTTGTCGCGGTCGACGTAGCTGACCGCGGTCGCCCAGCCGAGCGGGCCGTAGGCGAAGGCCCGGGCGGCGCGGGCCGCCTCGGTGGCGTAGCCGCGGCGCTCGAAGCCCGGGAAGAGCAGCCAGCCGATCTCGCGCTCGGGATAGTCGGGCGGCTGGTTGAGGCCGACCTGGCCGGCGAGCGCCCCGGTCGCCTTCTCCTCGACCGCCCAGCAGCCGAAGCCGAGCAGGTCCCAGGAGCCGACGTCGGCGCCGAAGATGTGCCAGGCGTGGCCCGGGGGGTAGGGGCCGCCGACGAAGCGCGCGGCCTCGCCGGTGAGGAAGGCGAGCATCGGCGCGAAGTCCTCCATCCGGTGCGGGCGGAGGACGAGCCGGTCGGTCTCGAGGCGCGGAGCCGCGGTCATGCCAGCGCCTCCGGTCCGGGGTGGCGCCAGACGCCGGCGTCGGGGCCGGAGCTGCGGGCGTAGGGATCGGCGACGGCGCCGAGCCGCTCGGCGAGGCGGACCGAGCGCAGGTTTGCCGGGGTGATGTAGCTGACCAGCGTCGCGAGGCCGAGGGCGGCGTAGGCCCAGGCGCGAACGGTGCGGGCGGCCTCCGCGGCGATGCCGCGGCCTTCGGCGGCGTCGACGAGGATCCAGCCGAGCTCGGGCTCGGGGTAGTGCGGCGGCTGGTAGAGGCCGACCTCGCCGAGGTAGGCGCCGGTCGCCTTCTCCTCGACCGAGAACGGTCCGAAGCCGCGCAGCACCCAGCCGCCGGCGGCGGCGGCGAACTCGGCCCAGGCAGCACCGCGCGGCAGCGGGCCGTCCTCCCAGACGCTGCGCTCGGAGGCATAGAAGTCGGCGTAGCCCTCGAAGTCGGCGGTCCGCGGCGCGCGCAGGATGAGCCGCCCGGTCGAGAGCGTCGGGATCGCGGTCATTTCTTGCGTCCGAGCCCGGAGAGGCCGGGCGGCAGCGCGAGGCCCGGCGGCAGGGCGGGCGCGCCGCCGCCGGGACCGGCGGCGCCGCCACCGCCGCCGAAAAGCGCGCCGAGGCCGCCGCGCAGCAGGCCCTTCTTGCCCATGCCGCTCATCTTCTTCATCGTGTCGGCCATCTGGCGGTGCATCTTCAGCAGGCGGTTCAGCTCCTGCACCTCGAGCCCGGCGCCGGCGGCGACGCGGCGCTTGCGGCTGGCCTGCAGCAGGTCCGGGATTGCGGCGCTCGCGCTTGGTCATCGAGTTCGATGAGCGCGACCTGGCGGCGCAGCATCTTGTCGTCGAGGCCGGCCTCGTCCATCTGCTTCGACATCTTGGCCATGCCGGGCATCATCCCCATCACGCCGGACATGCCGCCCATCTTCTGCATCTGCTGCAGCTGGCCCTTGAGGTCGTTCATGTTGAACTGACCCTTCTGGAACCGCTTCATCATCCGCTCGGCCTGCTCGGCCTCGAGCGTCTCCTGCGCCTTCTCGACCAGCGCGACGATGTCGCCCATGCCGAGGATGCGGCCGGCGATGCGCTCGGGGTGGAATTCCTCGAGCGCGTCGAGCTTCTCGCCGAGGCCGACGAACTTGATCGGCTTGCCGGTGACCGCGCGCATCGAGAGCGCGGCGCCGCCGCGGCCGTCGCCGTCCATGCGGGTGAGGATGACGCCGGAGACGCCGACGCGGCCGTTGAACTCGGTGGCGACGTTGACCGCGTCCTGGCCGGTGAGGCCGTCGACGACGAGGAGCGTCTCGTGCGGCTGGGTGGCGTCGCGGACCGCGGCGACCTCGGCCATCAGCTCGTCGTCGACGTGCAGGCGGCCGGCGGTGTCGAGCATCACGACGTCGTAGCCGCCGAGGGTCGCCTGCTGCTTCGCGCGTCTGGCGATGGCGACGGCGTCCTGGCCCGCGACGATCGGCAGGGTGTCGACGCCGATCTGGGTGCCGAGGATGGCGAGCTGCTGCATCGCCGCCGGGCGGCGGGTGTCGAGCGAGGCCATCAGGATGCGCTTGCCCTCGCGCTCCTTGAGCCGGCGGGCGAGCTTGGCGGTGGTGGTGGTCTTGCCCGAGCCCTGCAGCCCGACCATCAGGATCGGGGCGGGGGGCGAGTCGATGCGCAGGTGGCCGGGCTCGCCCTCGCCGCGCAGCATGTCGATCAGCGCGTCGTGGACGATCTTGACGACCTGCTGGCCGGGGGTGACCGACTTCGTGACCGCCTGGCCCTTGGCCTTGTCGCCGACCTGCCTGACGAAGTCGCGCGCCACCGGCAGCGAGACGTCGGCCTCGAGGAGCGCGGTGCGGACCTCGCGGAGCGCCGTCGCGATGTCCTCGTCGCTGAGCGCCCCCTGGCGGGTGAGCCCGCCGAGGACGCCGGAGAGCCGGTCGGACAGATTCTCGAACATGGCCGCGCGCCTTTTTCGAAACGACGATCGCGCCGGTGGGCGCAACGCGCTGACCGACGGCGATCCTGGCTAGTCACAGGACCGGAGGGTTCGGAACCTTCCGGAATGGTCCGGCAGATACGCCAAGCCGGCCGCAGGGTCAAGGCGGAGGGGGGAGGCCGAGGCGGCGCCAGCCGCCGACGGCGGAGGGGGGCTCGATGCCCCCCGACGCCGGGTCCGCGCGGGTCCGCCCCGGGGGGGCAGCGCTCAGGGCTCGAGCGTGACCTTGATCGAGGTCTTGCCGGAGGCGACGAGGTCGATGCCGGCCTGGAAGTCGGCGAGCGGCATGCGCTGGGTGACGATCTCGTCCATCGGCAAGAGGCCCTGCTCGAGCATGCGGATCGCCACCGGGTAGGTGTGCGGGCTGAGGTGGGCGCCGTGGATGTCGAGCTCCTTCGAGTCGCCGATGATCGTCCAGTCGACGGTCACCGGCTCGCGCATCACCGAGAACTCGACGAAGGTGCCGAGCTTGCGGATCATGTTGAGGCCGTCGACCACCGCCTGCGGGTGGCCGGTCGCCTCGATGTAGACGTCGCAGCCGTAGCCGTCGGTGAGCTTTTTGACCTCGTCGACGACGTCGACCCTGGTCGGGTTGAGGCCGATGTCGGCGCCGCAGCGCTTGGCCATCTCGAGGCGGGCGTCGTTGAGGTCGACCGCGATCAGGAGCTTCGGCTGCTTCATCCGCGCGGCGGCGAACATGCCGAGGCCGAGCGGGCCGGCGCCGGCGATGACGACGACGTCCTGGAACTCGATGTTGCCGCGCTGGACGGCGTGGATCGAGCAGGCGAGCGGCTCGATGAAGACGGCGTGATGGGCGGGCAGGCCCTTCGGAACCTTGTGGTTGAGCGCGCCCTCGGGGAACTTGACGTAGCCGGCCATGGCACCGGGGGTGCGCTTGCGGAAGCCGTAGATGTCGTGGACGGCGCACATCCAGTACTTGCCGGTCAGGCAGTAGCGGCACTTCCAGCAAGGGACGATCTGCTCGGAGACCGCCATGTCGCCGATCTCGAGGCCGTACTTCTCGCCGGCGCCGTCGCCGAGGGCGACGACCTCGCCGACGAACTCGTGGCCGGGGGTGATCGGCGGCTGGCAGTAGCCGGCGCGGTCCTTGTCGCCCCAGAAGAGCGGGGCGCCGAGGTAGCACTTGAGGTCGCTCGCGCAGATGCCGGCCGAGGCGACCTTGACCAGCACTTCCCCCGGGCCGGCCTCGGGCACGGGCAGCTCCTCGAGCCGGTAGTCCTCGGGGGCGTGGCAGACCACGGCGGGCATGGTCTTCGGGATGTCGGGGGCGTTCCTCAGCATGTCAGATGTCCTGGTTCTGCGGCAGTATGACGAGATCGCGCACGGTGACGCGGGCGGGGCGGGTCAGCATGAAGACGACGGCGTCGGCGACGTCCTCGGAGAGGAGGCCCTCGTGGGCGGCGGCCTTGGCCTCGACGACGGCCGGGTCGGTGTAGCCCCAGAGCTCGTTCAGCACGATCCCGGGCGAGACCTCGCCGATGCGGATGTTGTGGGGGGCGACCTGGCGGCGGAGGCCGTGCACGAAGGTCTGGATGCCGTGCTTGGTCGCCGAATAGACCGGCTCCCAGTGCAGCGCGGCGTGGCCGGAGATCGAGCTCGTCACGATGATGTGGCCGGAGCGGCGCTCGATCATGCCGGGGAGGACGGCGCGGATGGCGCGGAAGACGCTGGAGAGGTTGACCGCGATCATCTCCTCCCAGGCGGCGGGGTCGCCGTCCTTCACCTCGCCGGGGACGTAGAGGCCGGCGTTGGCGAGGAAGACGTCGATCCGGCCGAAGCGGTCGAGGACAGCGGCGACCATGCGGTCGACTTCGGCCGGGACGCCGAGGTCGACGGGGAGGGTCAGGGTCTCGGGGGCGCCGGCGAGGGCGGCGGCGGCGTCGAGCCGCTCGGCCGAGCGGGCGGCGAGCGCGAGGCGGGCGCCCTCGCGGCCGAGGGCGACGGCGAGGGCGCGGCCGATGCCGGAGCTCGCGCCGGTGACGAGCGCGACCTTGCCGCTCAGCGAGGCTTGCATCGGCGATCTCCCCCAAAGTCATCGGCGGACGCTTGTGCCCCGCGTCCTGCGCGACGATTGCGCCGACGCGCGCCGATGTCGAGCCCGTTCAGTCCGGCGCCCGATACCAGATGCGATAGACCGCGCCCGCCTCGTCGTCGGAGACGAGGAGCGAGCCGTCGGGGAGCTCGGCGACGTCGACCGGGCGTCCGGCGTAGTGGCCGTCGGGCCGGAGCCAGCCCTCGGCGAAAGGACGGGACGTGGGGGTGCCGTCGGCGCCGAAGGTCGTCACCATCACCCGGGCACCGACCGGCTCGGTCCGGTTCCACGAGCCGTGCTGCGCGGAAAAGATGGCGCCATGGTAGGCGGGCGGGAACATCGAGCCGCGGTAGAAGGTCATCCCGAGGTCGGCGGCGTGCGCCACCGTCTCGACCGCCGGAAAGACCGCGTCGGCCGGCGGGTCGCTGTCGCGGTATTGCCCGGTGCGGACGTCGCCACCCCCGTACCAGGGAAAGCCGAAGGTCTGGCCCGGCGCGGTCTGGTGGTTGATCTCGCCGGGCGGGATGTCGTCGCCCATGCCGTCGACCTGGTTGTCGGTGAACCAGAGGTCGCCGGTCGCGGGGTCGAAGTCGAGGCCGACCGAGTTGCGGATGCCGCGCGAATAGACCTCGCGGCCGCTGCCGTCCGTCTTCATCCGCACGATCCCGCCGATGCCCGTCCGGTCGAAGAGCGCGAGCTTGCCCGGCGGCGGAACGTTGTAGGGCTGACCGATCGCGACGTAGAGCAGGCCGTCGGGACCGATCCGGCAGACGCGGGCGCGGTGGCTGCCGGTCGCTCCCTCGGGCGGAACGAGCGCTCCCTCCGGCACGACGGGGGTGGCGGGGGGATCGGGGTCGCGCCAGGTGGCCGCCGCCGCCGGAAAGGCGGTGATCCGGTTCACCTCGGCGAGGTAGAGCGTGCCGTCCGGGCCGAAGCAGGGGCCGTTCGGGGCGTGCTTGGCGAGGGCGGGGGCGAAGGCGCTGACGGTGTCGGCCACGCCGTCGCCGTCGCCGTCGGCGGCCGCCCAGACGTCGGTGCCGCGGGTGCCGATGAAGACCACCCCGCCCTCGGGCGCGACCGCGAGGCTGCGGGCGCCGGGGGCGATCGCGTAGAGGCCGATGCGAAAGCCTTCGGGCAGGGTGACCTGCGCGAGCGCCTCGCGGGCGGCGTCGGCGGCGGGGCCGGTCTGCGCGACGGCGGCGGGATCCGCGGCGCGGGCGGCGGCCGCCGCGAGAAGCGTCGCAAGCAGGATTGCGCAGGTGGTTGGCGAGCGGGGCATCGGGTCATCCGGGGCGCATTGCCGGATAACCTGGGGCCGGAGGCCGGCGCGGCAAGCGCGCCGGGCCGGAGCGAAGCCTCAGCGACCGCCGGCGCGGCGGTCGCGGCGGGCGGACATCGGCTGGAAGGCGACCGCGACGTGGGTCTCGCAGTAGGGCTTGCCGTTGACGGTGGGCAGGCCGCAGAACCAGAAGTCGTCGGTCGCGGGGTCGCCGACCGGCCACTTGCAGGTGCGCTCGGTGAGCTGCATCAGCGAGAGGCGCTTGGCCTTCTTCGCCACCTCGGCGAGGTTCGCCAGCGCCTCGGCGCTGATCTCGGAGGACGAGGGCTGCGGCGGCATCGGGCCGGTCGGCTTGATGCGGGCGGGCGGGACGGGCTCCTTCGCCACCGGGCGGCCGAGCGGCGCCGCCGGGTGCGGGGCAGCGGCTTCGGGCGCCGGCTCGGCGACGTCTTCCTCGGCAAGCGCATCGGGTTGGGCGAGATCCTCGGGATGCTCGCCGCCGACGCGGTTCGAGAGGCCGAGGCGGTGGACCTTGCCGATCACCGCGTTGCGGGTGACGCCGCCGAGCTCCTTGGCGATCTGGCTGGCGCTCTTGCCGTCGGACCACATCGTCTTGAGGGTCTCGACTCGTTCGTCGGTCCAGGACATCTCGGACAGGCTCCGTTCGGGCTCGGGGGGTGTTGCGGTCGGCGGCAGTTTACCTCGGCGGCGCCCGGGGTTACAAGCCGCCATCGCAATGCGGCATATCTGGCTGGAAACGTTGGCGATCTTCGATCCGACCTAAGCGGGCGGCTCCCTTTCCCAGCGGATCCCGTGCTCGGACAGCCGCAGCCCGAGCGCGTAGACGTCGCGCATGTAGCCCTGGTCGAACGGCCGCGGCTCGGTCTCGGCGAAGGTCTCGGGGATCCAGATCGCGTTGAAGTCGACCCCGACCCGGGCGGCCGTCGCCTGCATCTGGTAGAGGTCGCCGATCCCTTGGGTCTTGACGAGGCTCGCCACCGACTTCTGCAGCACCGGCGCGAAGTTCGCCGACACCGGGCTGTACTCGGGCGTCACCTTGCTGTTGCGGATCACGTAGGCGCTGCGGCGGCGGGCCGTGTCGGTCCAGAGGTCGATGTCGGCCCGGGTGATGTTGGCGGGGAACAGGAAGGCCTGGTTCGAGACCCCGCCGTCGACGTGCAGCTCGTCGTAGCGCTTCCCGCCGGCCGTCACCGTGATCCGCGCCGGCGGGAAGATCGCCGGCAGCGAGGCCGAGGCGACCAGCAGGTCGCCGATCAGGTCGCGCCGGCCGGGCACGCCGCTCGACGCGATGGCGCCGATGTCCCAGACCACCGGGCGGTCGGCGTCGAGGTCGGTGGTGCCGATCAGCAGCCGCCGGCCGCGGCCATGCTCGCGGGCGATCTCGTCGACCATCTCGTCGGTGACGTGGCGCTCGACCAGCCGGCGCAGCGGCGCGTCGTCCTCGAGGGCGCCGCGGGCGACGACCCCGATCGGGCCGAGCGGCAGGAAGACGTCGCGCGAGGTGACGTCGGTGTAGACGGCGGCGAGCTCGTCGTCCCAGTCCGGCCCGAGGAAGGCGAAGGGTGCGGCCAGCGCGCCGGTCGACACCCCCGTCACGATGTCGAACTCCGGCCGCGTGCCGTTGCGGGTCCAGCCGTTCAGCACGCCGGCGCCGAAGGCGCCGTTGCTGCCGCCGCCGGAGATCGCCAGGAAGAACCAGTCCGGCGTGTCGGTGCGCATCCGCGACTCGACCGCCTCGGCGGCGATCGCGGCCCGGCCGATGCTCGCGGCGTCGTCGCCCCAGAAGCGGATGCCGGCGCCGTACCCCGGCACCTCCGCCGCCTCGACCAGCGCCTCGGGCACCGGCTGGCGCGCCGCGACGCAGCCGGCCAAGGACGCCGCCCCGCCGGCGAGGAAGGCGCGGCGCGAGGCGCGGCTCACGCCGGCCCGCGGTCAGTAGCTCGACAGGGCATCGCAGGAGGCGTCGTCGCCGGTGCCGGCGCACTGCATCCCCGGGATGTGCGAGGCGGTCGGCGGGTTGGCATCGCCGCCGATGATGGCCTCGCGGTCGTAGCCGACCGCCGGCATGCCCATCTGCGCCTGCACCTCCTCGCTGTGCTTGCGCCACGCCGCCTGCTCCTGGGCGTCCTTCGCGTCCTGGCGGGCCTTCTCCTGCGCCGCGGCCTGGTCGGCCTGCGCCTGCTGCCAGGCCGCGCGGTCGGCGCTCGCCTGGCGATCCTGCGACGCGGTGCGCATGCAGTCGGCCATCGCATCGCTGCCCGGGGTGAATCCGGCCGCCGCGCAGCGCGCGCTGTCGTCGGCCACCGGATCGGGCGGCGGGGTCGCATCGCAGCCATAGAGCAGCAGACACGCGCAGAAGACCGCGGTCAGGCGCATCGGACATCCCCCTTGAAGTCGCTCGCGCGCCACGATGCTGCGGCCCCGAAGCCCCGTCAATCGGCTGCGCGCGGCCGAAGTCCCGCCGGGCGCCGGGAAATTGACTCGCGGAGGCGCTTGCGGCAAAACGCGCCTTTCCGCGTCGAGGGGGAAAGCCCGCCGTGATACCGCCCGTCCTGCCCACCTACGCGCGCGCGCCGCTGGCCTTCGTCGAGGGCGAAGGCCCGTGGCTCGTCGACGACAAGGGCGAGCGCTACCTCGACCTCGGCGCCGGGATCGCGGTGACGATCCTCGGGCACGCGAATCCGGCGCTGGTGGCGGCGCTGGAGGCGCAGGCGAGGAAGCTCTGGCACACCTCGAACCTCTACCAGATCCCGAACCAGGAGGCGCTCGCCGAGCGGCTGGTGGCGCACACCTTCGCCGATACTGTCTTCGTGACCAACTCGGGCACCGAGGCGATCGAGTGCGCGATCAAGATGGCGCGCAAGCACTTCGACTTCATCGGCCGGCCGGACAGGTTCCGGATCATCACGTTCGAGGGCGCGTTCCACGGGCGGAGCTACGGCGCGATCTCGGCGGCGGGCACGGAGAAGATGGTCAAGGGCTTCGGGCCGGTGGTGCCCGGGTTCGACCAGGTGCCGTTCGGTGACGTCGCGGCGATCGAGGCCGCGATCGGGCCGGAGACCTGCGCGGTGATGGTCGAGCCGATCCAGGGCGAAGGCGGGATCAGGGTGATGCCGCCGGAGGATCTGCGGGCGCTGCGGGCGCTGTGCGACGAGCGCGGGCTCCTGCTGGTGCTGGACGAGATCCAGTGCGGCATGGGGCGGACCGGCAAGCTCTTCTATCACGAGTGGGCGGGGATCGCGCCGGACATCATGACGGTGGCCAAGGGGATCGGCGGGGGGTTTCCGCTCGGGGCCTGCCTCGCCACCGAAGCGGCGGCGGACGGGATGACGACCGGCACGCACGGGACCACCTACGGCGGCAACCCGCTGGCCTGCGCGGTGGGCTGCGCGGTGATGGACATCGTGACGGCGCCGGGCTTTCTCGACGGCGTGAGCCGGCTTTCCGGACGCTTCCGCCAGGGGCTGGAGGGGCTGGTGGCGGCGCATCCGGCGGTCTTCGAGGGCGTGCGCGGGGTCGGGCTGATGCTCGGGCTGAAATGCCGGGTGCCGAACGTCGAGGTGGTGCGCGCAGGCTATGACGCGCGGGTGCTGGTGGTGGCGGCGGCGGAGAACGTGGTGCGGCTGCTGCCGCCGCTCAACCTCACCGAGGGTGAGGCGGCGGAGGCGCTGGCCCGGCTCGAGGTGGCGGCGTCGTCGGTCGAGGCGGCAGCGGCGTGAGGCATTTTCTCGACGTGCACACGACCGCGGCGAGCGAACTGCGGACGATCCTCGCCGAGGCGGGGCGGATGAAGGATGCGCGCGGCAATGCGCCGCGCGGGGTCGCGGACGCCGGGCAGCCGCTCGCGGGGCGGGTGGTGGCGCTGGTGTTCGAGAAGCCCTCGACCCGGACGCGGGTGAGCTTCGACGTCGGCGTACGGCAGCTCGGCGGCGAGACGCTGGTGCTCTCGGGCGGCGAGATGCAGCTCGGGCACGGCGAGACCATCGCGGATACCGCGCGGGTGCTGTCGCGCTACGTCGATCTGATCATGATCCGGACGTTCGACGAGGCGACGCTGAGCGAGCTCGCCGAATACGCGACGGTGCCGGTGATCAACGGGCTGACCGACGCGAGCCATCCCTGCCAGATCATGGCGGACGTGATGACCTTCGAGGAGCACCGCGGGCCGATCACCGGGGCGCGGGTGGTCTGGTCGGGGGACGGCAACAACGTCTGCGCCTCGTGGCTGCACGCGGCGGGGCAGTTCGGCTTCGACCTCGTCTTCACCGGGCCGCCCGCCTACGACCCCTCGCCGGCGGCGATCGCATTCGCGCGCGGCAAGGGGGCGAAGGTCACGATCGAACGCGATCCGGTGGCGGCGGTCGCAGGGGCGGATCTGGTGGTGACCGACACCTGGCTCTCGATGCACGACCCGCAGAGCGCGCGCGAGCGGCGCTATGCGCTGCTGCGGCCGTATCAGGTGGACGCGGGGCTGATGGCGGCGGCCAAGCCCGAGGCGCTGTTCATGCACTGCCTGCCGGCGCATCGCGCCGAGGAGGTGACGAGCGAGGTGATGGACGGGCCGCACTCGGTGGTGTTCGACGAGGCGGAGAACCGGCTGCATGCGCAAAAGGCGATCATGCGATGGTGCCTCGAGGTCTGAGCAGCGCCCGGCGTTCCCCAGACGATTGACGCCGCCCCGGTGCGGGGGCAATAACCCCGCTCCTCATGCTTTCGGAGACTGCCATGGCCGAGGCGAAGTTCCAGCCCCGCGTCTTTTCCGGTATCCAGCCGTCGGGCAACCTGACGCTGGGCAACTATCTCGGAGCGCTGCGGCGCTGGGTGGAGATGCAGGACGAGGGGCGCGAGACCCTCTACTGCGTGGTCGACCTGCACGCGATCACCGTCTGGCAGGATCCGCCGGCGCTGACCCGCGCGACGCGCGAGGTGGCGGCGGCGTTTCTCGCGATCGGGCTCGACCCGAAGCGCTCGATCCTGTTCAACCAGAGCCAGGTGCCGGCGCATGCCGAGCTCGCCTGGGTGTGCAACTGCGTGGCGCGGCTCGGCTGGCTGAACCGGATGACCCAGTTCAAGGAGAAGGCGGGCAAGGACCGCGAGGCCTCGTCGGTGGGGCTCTATGCCTATCCGGACCTGATGGCGGCGGACATCCTCGTCTATCACGGCACGCACGTGCCGGTGGGCGAGGACCAGAAGCAGCACGTCGAGCTCGCCCGCGATATCGCGGCGAAGTTCAACCATGATTTCGGCGTGGATTTCTTCCCGCTGCCGGAGCCGGTGATCGAGGGAGCCGCGACGCGGGTGATGAGCCTGCGCGACGGCACGAAGAAGATGTCGAAGTCCGATCCCTCGGACATGAGCCGGATCAACCTGACCGACGACGCGGATGCGATCGCGAACAAGATCCGCAAGGCGCGCACCGATCCCGAGCCGCTGCCGGAGACCGTGGCGGGCCTCGAGGCGCGGCCGGAGGCGCGCAATCTCGTCAACATCTATGCGGCGATCGCCGGAGCGAGCGCGGAGGCGGTGGTGGCGGAGTTCGCCGGGCGACCGTTCTCGGAGTTCAAGCCGCGGCTCGCCGACCTCGCGGTCGACCACCTCGCGCCGATCACCTCGCGGATGAGCGAGCTGATGGCCGATCCCGGGACGATCGACCGGATCCTCGGCGACGGCGCGGACCGCGCCGCGGCCCTCGCCGCGCCGATCCTGGCGCGAACCTACGACATCGTGGGACTGGTCCGCAGCCGGGGTGCCGCGTGAGCGCCGGCTCGACGATGCCCCGGCGGCTCGCGTTGCCGTCCGGCACAGCCTTGGGAGTGCGCTGATGGCCAACGGGGTGCATACCTTCGCGACGTGGTTCCGGATGCGGGGCTGGTGGCAGAGGTTCCGCCGCCGCAACAAGCGCCGCTTCCTGGGGGTGAAGGAGCCGCGCGGGAACCTGGTCCTGACGCCGCCGAGGAAGGTGCAGAAGAACATCTGGATCTTCTGGGCGCAGGGACTCGAGCAGGCGCCGCCGGTGGTGAAGGCCTGCGTGGCGTCCTGGGCGGAGCGCAATCCCGGCTGGGCGCTGCGGGTGCTGTCGAGGGAAGACCTGCCCGGGATGGTCGACGCTTCGGACATCTCCGTCGACCTGCCGCTCGCGCATCAGGCGGACGTGCTTCGGGTCCGCCTGCTGGAGACGCACGGCGGCGTCTGGGCGGACGCGACGCTCTATTGCATGAAGCCGCTCGACGACTGGCTGATGCCGCTGATGCAGAGCGGCTTCTTCGCCTTCTACCGCCCCGGTCCCGACCGGCAGATCGACAGCTGGCTGCTCGCCTCGGAGAAGGGCGGGCTGATCGTGCGCCAGTGGAACGTGCGGCTGACGCAGTACGTCCGGCAGCGGGAAGTGGTGGGCCACTACTTCTGGCCGCTCTATCTTTTTGCCCTCGAGGCCGTACGCAGCCGGGCGTTCGGCCGTGCCTGGGCCGCGACGCCGAAGGTGAGCGCCGATGGCCCGCTGATGATGCAGCGCTTCTTCCAGCGCGGCCTCGGGCCGGAGGACCTCGGGCCGGAGTTCGATCTGCAGGCGATCCCGGTGCACAAGCTGTCGTGGAAGCCGGACAAGATCGATTCGCTCGAGGCGATGCGGGCGTGGGGGCTGATCCCGCGCGAGGCGGGTGACGCGGCGGGCGATCAGGCGGGCGCGCCGGCCCGGGAAAGCGTCGGCGGGCCGGACTGACCGGCCGCCGGTTCAGGCGCCGCCGCCGACGAAGGCGGAGAGCCGGCGCTTCAGGGCGCGCACGAGGCGTGCGCCGGGAGGGGAGTGCGCCGCTTCGAGTACCGAGTTCGGCACGCCCAGGGTGTGGAACAGCTCCGGGCGCCGGTGGTGGACGAGGCCGAGGATCGTCTCCTCGTCGTGCCCGTAGGCGTCCGAGCGGCATTGCCGCATCTGGGCCTGGAATTCCCGGTCGATCTCGGCCCAGACCGCGGGGCGCGCGAGCATGAAGGAGGCGTTGAGCGGCAGGCGTTGGCCGAGGTAGCGCATCGGGCTCGCGTAGTGGTTCAGCGCCGCCACGGCGAAGGGCTGGCGCGGGAAGTCCCAATTGCTGCGCTGGCCGCTGAACCGCGCGATCGAGACGTCCATCCAGGCGAGCGCACCATCGGGGGTGTCCGGACCTCGCGCGGCCGCGCGGGCCATCAGCGCCACCTTGCTCAGCCAGATGGCGAGGAGCGCGCGGTAGGTTTGCTCGCCCGATCCCGTCAGGTCGCGGGTGTAGTGGATGTAGCCCTTTTCGGAGCGCACCGCCGGGACTGCGTGCGGCCCTTGCCGCGGCATCGCCCGACAGGCGGCGACAAAGGCGTCCGCCTCGTGGTAGGCCGGCAGTTCCGCGATGGGAATTCGCTCGGTGCGAAGCGCGATCGCGCGCGGGGCGCAGAGGTCGGCGAAGACCTGCGCCGTCTCGGGGTCGTCGTGGTAGAGCAGCAGCGATTGCCCGGCGATCATCTCCAGCGATTGCGGAATCTGCTCGAGATAGTGCTCGACCGGCCGCTTGGCGTTACCGGGCAGCCGCCAGTAGCCGGCGACATAGCTGACCGGTTGCCGGTCCGCTTCCGCTTCCGTCATCGGGCGTCGCTTCCGCGGCGCGGTGGGGGCGGATCGTCAGAACTTGTAGTCGAATGTGCTGGCATCGGCTCCGTAGATCCTCTCGGCGACCTCGCGCATCCCGGCGGAATACGCTTCGCGGTATCGGCCGGATATCTTCGACTTGTTGAGATGGGGAAGCGCCGTGTCCCTGCCGATCCTGTTCGCGGCGGTCGCGAAGTCCTGCTCCAGGGTCTCGAAGCGGCCGACGAAGTCGACGCCGACCTTGCCGGTGACCGTGTTGCGCAGGAAGCTCTCCTGGGTGCGGAAATGCACGAAGGACCGGATCTCGGGGCGCGGAAGGAAATTCAGAACGAAGTCTTCGAAATCCTTGACGTCGCTCATGTTCTTTTCGATCCACGCCAGGTCGTGCGGCTCGCCCATCGCGCCGGACTTCAGATAGCGGTAGGCGGAATACAACCGGTCCCACGGATTCCGCACGAAGGCGAACTTGTAGTAGCGGTAAAAGGCCGAGGCGGGGAAGACGACCTGGAAGGTGGAGAGCGGGGCGTGCCGGCCGGCGCGGCTTCCGTAGAGACTCTTGGTCAGGCTGACGCCGCCGGTCTTCGGGATGTGCACGAAGATCGACCGCGTCTCGTCGAAGCAACGATAGTAGTCCGCCGCCGCGGCGCCGGTGCGCCGGTCGCGCAGCATGCGGTAGTACCGCGGGTTGAGCAGACGTATCTTCAGCCGTCGGGCGTCGTGGATCGCGTGGGTCAGATTCAACGAGGCTCTCCGCGGCGCTGGACGGAACGCCGGCCCAGGGGCCGCGCGCAAAGCAGTGCCACCGCGCGGCGACCGAGTTCAAGCCCGATCGAACGGGGAGGGCCGCCGCGGGTCCCGGGTGGCGTTGCGCTCGGCGGCGCGTTCACGGATGATCCGCGGGCGGGAAACCAGGGAGGGGACCGTGCGGAAGTTCCTGATCATCCTCGACGACACCGCCGAGATGCTGAACGCGATGCGCTATGCGGCGATCCGGGCGTCGAAGACCGGCGGCGCGGTCGAGATGCTCGCGATCGTGTCGGCCGAGGAGTTTCAGCATTTCATGGGGGTCGCCGACGTGATGCGCGCCGAGGCGCACGAGAAGATCGAGGCGCACTTCCAGATCTTCAAGGACCGGATGGAGAAGCGCGACGGCATCACCCCGACGCTGGCGATCCGCGAGGGCGACATGCTCGACATGATCGTGGCGCACGTGCGCGAGAACCCGGAGATCGGCGTTCTGGTGCTCGGCGCCGGCATCGACAAGGCCGGACCGGGACCGATGGTGAGTGCGCTGACCGGCCGCCGGCTGGCGGAGATGCGGGTGCCGATAACCATCGTGCCGGGGTCGATGACCAAGGAGGAGATCATCGCCGCGGCGTGAAACACCGGCGGGTTCGCGGGCGCAATCTGGAAGCGTTCCAGATTGCGCGCTTGACGCAGCGGCGGTGCGGGGCCATCTGTCAGGCAAGCGACCGGAGCGCTCCGCCATGTTCATCCAGACCGAATCCACGCCGAACCCGGCGACCCTGAAGTTCCTGCCCGGCCAGGCCGTGCTCGCGGCCGGCAGCGCCGATTTCCCGAGCGCGGCGGCGGCCGAGGCCTCGCCGCTCGCGCGGCGCATCTTCGGCAGCGGCGGGGTGGCGGGCGTCTTCTTCGGCCCCGATTTCGTGACCGTCACCAAGACCGACGACGTCGACTGGGCGCACATCAAGCCGGGCATCCTCGGCGCGATCATGGAGCACTTCCAGTCCGGCCAGCCGGTGATCGAGGGCGAGGCCGGCGCCGTCGGCCATGCCGAGGGCGACGGCGAGGACGCCGAGATCGTCGGCCAGATCAAGGAGCTGCTCGACACCCGCGTCCGCCCGGCGGTGGCGCAGGACGGCGGCGACATCACCTTCCACGGTTTCGACCGCGGTGTGGTCTACCTGCACATGCAGGGCGCCTGCGCCGGCTGCCCGTCCTCGACGATGACGCTGAAGATGGGCATCGAGAACCTGCTGCGGCATTACATCCCGGAGGTGATCGAGGTTCGGCCGGTTGGGCTCTGACGCCCCGCTGGTCCTCGCCTTCGACACCGCGGCCGCGCATTGCGCGGCCGCTCTCGTTCGGGGAGAGGTCGTGCTCGGCCGCCGCGACGAGGCGATGGACCGCGGGCAGGCGGAGCGGCTGCTGCCGCTGATCGGGGAGCTGCTGGCGGACGCCGGCGTCGGATGGTCCGCGCTCGACGGCATCGCTGTCTGCGTCGGCCCCGGCAACTTCACCGGCCTGCGGCTCGGGGTCGCCGCGGCGCGCGGGCTGGCGCTGGCGCTGGATCGCCCGGCGGTGGGCGTGACGCTGTTCGAGGCGCTGGCCGCCGCCCACGGCGGAACGGCGCTCGTGTCGCTGGCGGACAAGCGCGAAGGACGCGTCTCGCAGCTCGTTGCAGACGGTCGCGCGCTCGGTGCGCCGGTCGGCGGTGATCCCGCGGCGCTGGGGCCGTTCCCTCCGGGCACGGTCGCCGTCGGCTTCGACGCCGCTGCGGTCGCGGACCGGCTCGGCCTCGAGCCCGGAACCGGGGCGACGCGGGCGGATCCGGTGGTGCTCGCGCAGATTGCGGCGCGTCGGCTCGGGACGTCGCCGCCGCCGGCGCCGCTCTATTTCCGACCTGCGGATGCGATGCTGCCGGCGGAGGCGCCGCCGGTGATCCTCGATGCGGGCTGAGGCGCTCGCGGCGCTGCATGCGCTCGCCTTCACCGACACCCCGCGGCCCTGGACGGCGGCCGAGTTCGCCGCGCTCCTCGGAGCAGCCCGGGACGCTTCTCGCAGAGGTGCCGCAAGGCTTTGCCCTCGGCCGCGTGGCGGGACCGGAGTGCGAGCTTCTGACGCTCGCCGTCCACCCTGCGGCGCGGCGCCGCGGGCTTGGCCGGATTCTCGTTGCCCGGCTCGAGTCGATGGCCGCGGCGGCTGGGGCCGGGGAAATGATCCTCGAGGTCGCGGTGACGAACGGCCCGGCCCGGGCGCTCTACGACGCGCTGGGCTACACGGCCGAGGGACGGCGTCCCCGCTACTACGCGCGGCCGACCGCGCCGCCGGTGGATGCGCTGGTGCTGCGCAAGGGGCTCGTCTTCCCGCCGGTTGCGCAGTAGCGCGCGCCGCGCCCCCGCGATCTACGTCCGCGTCGCTCCAAGGCGCAGCCGCCGCTCCGGAATCGGCGTCTCGGCGACCTCCTCGGCGGGTGCGAAGATCCTGCGGCGGAACCCGCGGCCGAGCGCGAAAAGCATCAGGTACTGGTACCAGGTCAGGCGATAACATCGCGCGAAGATCGTTGGCGTCGGCCGGTCTCCGTTGGCCTCTACGGCTAGAAAAAGCGCCATCAGTGCCTTGCGCTCTTTGGTCATCTCGACGGTAGTCGTCTCCGCGCGCATCCGCCACTTCCGCTGCCAATGGTCGAGATCGACGGCATCGAAGTGGCCGAGATACATGCCCTTCAGGCGACGGTCGACCTGGCCGAGACCAAGCGTCAGCTTGCGTCCGTCCCGCAGGACGCTGTGATTGCGGATCTCGCTGATGGATCGGTTGACGCGGAAGAACTGCTTACCGCGGGCGTGACCGGTCAGCCCGCGGCGCATGTGGGCGGAGATCCTGCCGAAGACCAGGCGGCGCAGGATGCGGGAGATGGCGCGGTCTGGCCAAGCGGTGCGAAAAAAGGTCTGGGCGAACGGCACGCCGAACGCATCGCCAGGACCCCAGACCGCTTCGGCGGTCGGCACGCGGACGGAGTTGATCTTTTCGGGGATGTTATCGAGGAGGTCGGTGATGTCGCGGTTGCCGAAGACGAACTCGTCGGCATCGACCACCAGCAGCCAGGGGGTGCGGCACCGTTCCATCCCGGCGCGGAAGGCCTCGCTCTGACGGCGCTCGAGCGTGTTCGGCCGTCCGCCGCGCCGCGCCCAGAAGGCCGCGTCGCATTGAACAAGGACCGCCGGATACTCCACCGACATCGCCGGCACTGGCCCGTCGTAATAGATCAGGATCTCGCTCGCCCCGGCCCGGCGGTAGAATTCGATGAACCGCCGGATTATTCCGGGCGGTTCCCTCATCAGCGATACGGTAGTGAAAGCAGCCACTTATGCCTCCAGGCTTTGAAGCGCTCGTGCGGAGAACGGTGCGTCCCGCTCGCCATGCCCTGCATTAACCCCGCTGGGGCGCAATCGCCTCAAACGCGCCGGTGAAATTACCGAGCTGTGATCGCCAAGCGGCGGGAATCCGCCATCGGGCGGCAATAGCTTAGCACTCGCGAACCTACTGACGACGCGCTGCTGCGCTCGGCTCGGCTGGTGGGCGCGCGCCTTGCCGAGGCGGAGCTTCGCCCAGGAGCAGGGAGGCGGGTCGGCAGCGTTCCGCCGCAGCTTCACGCAGGGCCGACGCGGCGCCGGCGGTTGCCGCCTCGGAGAAAGCTTGACCGGTTCCGGCCGATAAGCCTTTACTCACCCGGTAACTTTAGGCCTGTCGGTCGCCGACGGCCGCGGGCGCGACGGGGTCGCACGAAGCCCTGCGCCACATGCATGGAGGTTGACCGAATGACGTTCGCGAAGCTCTTGGCCCCTGCGGCCATTCTCATTGCCGCCGCCTCGGCGGTCCAGGCGCAGGATATCAAGCCTGCGGTGATCTTCGATCTCGGCGGCAAGTTCGACCGCTCGTTCAACCAGGCCTCCTACGAAGGCGCCGAGCGCTTCAAGAAGGAGACCGGGATCGACTACCGCGAGTTCGAGCTGCAGTCCGACGCCCAGCGCGAGCAGGCGCTTCGCCGCTTCGCCGAGCAGGGCAACGATCCGATCGTGGTCGCCGGCTTCTCGAACCAGACCGCGATGGAGACGGTCGCGGCCGAGTTCCCCGACACCCACTTCGCGATCATCGACGCCGTGGTCGATTTGCCCAACGTGCGCTCGGTGGTGTTCAGCGAGCAGGAGGGGAGCTATCTCGTGGGCATGCTGGCGGCGATGGCTTCGAAGACCGGCAAGGTCGGTTTCGTCGGGGGCATGGACATCCCGCTGATCCGCAAGTTCGCCTGCGGCTACGTCGAGGGCGTGAAGGCGGTGAACCCCGAGGCCGAGGTGTTCCAGAACATGACCGGCACCACCGGGGCCGCCTGGAACGACCCCGTTAAAGGCGGCGAGCTCGCCAAGAGCCAGATGGACCGCGGCGCGGACGTGATCTACCACGCGGCCGGCGGCACCGGGATCGGCGTGCTGCAGGCGACGGCGGACGCGGGCAAGCTCGGGATCGGCGTCGACTCCGACCAGAACTACCTGCATCCGGGGCAGGTGCTGACCTCGATGATGAAGCGCGTCGACAACGCCACCTACTCGGCGATGATGGACGAGAAGGACGGCAAGTGGACCTCCGGGGTCTACGTGATGGGCCTCGCGCAGGACGGCGTCGGATATGCGCTCGACGAGAACAACGAGAAGCTGATCACCCCGGAGATGAAGGCGAAGGTCGATCAGGCGCGCCAGGACATCATCGACGGCAAGATCAAGGTGCACGACTACATGTCGGACGACAGCTGCCCGGCCTCCTGAGGGCGCGATGACGGCGGCGGCGATGGCGGGCGCCGGCGCGGCGGCGCCGCCCGCCATCGAGCTGGTCGGCATCTCCAAGGCCTTCGGCGCGGTCCAGGCCAACCGCGACATCCGCCTCGCGGTGGAGAAGGGCACGATCCACGGCATCGTCGGCGAGAACGGCGCCGGCAAGTCGACGCTGATGTCGATTCTCTACGGCTTCTACCAGGCCGATTCCGGCGAGATCCGGGTCGGCGGCCGGCCAACTCCGATCCCGGACAGCCAGGCGGCGATCGCGGCGGGCATCGGAATGGTGCACCAGCACTTCATGCTGGTGGAGAATTTCACCGTGCTCGAGAACGTGGTGCTCGGGGCCGAGAGCGGGGCGCTGCTGCGGCCCTCGCTGGCGCGGGCGCGGGCGGAGCTCAAGCGGCTCGAAGAGGACTACGAGCTCGAGGTCGATCCCGACGCTGTGGTCGAGGAGCTGTCGGTCGGGTTGCAGCAGCGGGTCGAGATCCTCAAGGCGCTCTACCGCGAGTGCGACATCCTGATCCTCGACGAGCCGACGGGCGTGCTGACACCCGCGGAAGCCGATCACCTGTTCCGCATCCTTCGCCACCTGAAAAGCGAAGGAAAGACCGTCATCCTGATCACCCACAAGCTGCGCGAGATCATGGCGGTGACCGACACGGTCAGCGTGATGCGCCGCGGCGAGATGGTGAAGACGCTCGCGACCGCCGACACCAGCCCGGCCGAGCTGGCCGAGCTGATGGTGGGGCGGCGGGTGCTCTTGCGGGTCGACAAGGGCACGGCACGGCCGGGGCGCACCGTGCTCGAGGTCGAGCGGCTGGATCTGGTCGACGAGACCGGTGTCGCGCGGCTGAAGCAGGTGAGCCTGGAGGTGCGGGCCGGCGAGATCCTCGGGATTGCCGGGGTCGCCGGCAACGGGCAGTCCGAGCTTCTCGAGGTGCTCGCGGGCATCCGGGCGGCGACCGGGGGCACGGTCCGGCTCGACGGACGGTCGCTCGACATCTCGCGCACGACCAATGCCGACGGCCGCCGCGACGCCCGGATCGCGCACGTGCCGGAGGACCGCCACCGCCGGGGGCTGGTGATGCCCTTCGCCGAGTGGGAGAACTCCTGCCTCGGCTACCAGCGCGAGGCGCGCTTCGCCGGGCCGGCGCTGACGCTCGACCGGACGGCGATCCGCGACCTCGCCCGCGCCTCGATCGAACGCTTCGACATCCGCCCGCCGTCGTGCGACCTGAAGACCTCGAACTTCTCCGGCGGCAACCAGCAGAAGATCGTCATCGCCCGCGAGATGGAGCGTGACCCCGAGCTGCTGCTGGTCGGCCAGCCGACGCGCGGCGTCGACATCGGGGCGATCGAGTTCATCCACCAGCAGATCGTGGCGCTGCGCGACCGGGGCAAGGCGATCCTGCTCGTCTCGGTCGAGCTCGACGAGATCCAGGCGCTCTCGGACCGGATCGTCGTGATGTTCGACGGCCGCATCTCCGGGGAGCGGCCGGCGGGCGAGACCGACGAGCGCGAGCTCGGGCTCTTGATGGCCGGTATCGACCCGGCCGCGCGCGGGGCGGCATGAGCGGCGCGCTTCCGCGCTGGGCCGACATCGTGCTGATCCCGGCGCTGAATCTGCTGCTCGCCTTCGTCGTGGCAGGGCTGGTGGTGCTCTTCATCGGAGAGAACCCGCTCCGGGCGATGCAGCTCCTGATCGTGGGGGCGCTGGGGTCGAGCTACGGGATCGGTTTCACGCTCTACTATGCCACCACCTTCGTCTTCACCGGGCTCTCGGTCGCCATCGCCTTCCACGCCGGGCTCTTCAACATCGGCAGCGAAGGGCAGGCGGCGCTCGGCGGGGTGGGGCTGACACTGGTCTGTCTCGCGGTGCCCTGGCCCTGGTGGCCGATCGCGCTGCCGTTCGCGATCCTCGGCGCCGGCGCCTTCGGAGCGGCCTGGGCGTTCATTCCGGCCTGGCTGCAGGCCAGGCGCGGCAGCCACGTCGTGATCACCACGATCATGTTCAACTTCATCGCCTCGGCGCTCGTCGTCTATCTGCTGGTGAACGTGCTGAAGGTGCCCGGCGCGATGTCGCCCGAGACGCGCAACTTCGCGCCGGGCGCCTTCCTGCCGCTGATGCACGAGATGCTCGGCGGGATCGGGGTCAAGGTGTCCAAGACCCCGATGAACTTTTCCTCGCTGCTGGCGCTTCTCGCGGCGTTCCTGACCTGGGTGCTGATCTGGCGCACCCGGCTCGGCTACGAGATGCGCGCCTTCGGCCATTCCGAGGCGGCGGCGGTCTACGCCGGCATCGATCCAGTGAAGATCACGGTGATCGCGATGCTGCTTTCGGGCGCGATGGCCGGGATGATGGCGTTGAACGTGGTGATGGGGTTCCAGCACCGGCTGGTGCTCGACTACGTCGGTGGCGCGGGCTTCGTCGGGATCGCGGTGTCGCTGATGGGGCGGTCGCATCCGGTGGGGGTGGTGCTGGCGGCGATCCTCTTCGGGGTGCTCTACCAGGGCGGTTCGGAGCTCGCCTTCGACATGCCGAAGATCAGCCGCGACATGATCGTGGTGATCCAGGCGCTGGTGATCCTCTTCACCGGGGCGCTGGAGAACCTGGTGCGCATCCCGGTAGAGCGCGCCTTTCTCTGGCGGCGGAGACCGGGCTGATGGATCTCGAGACCATCCTGCAGCTCGCGGGCTCCAGCCTGCGCCTCGCGACGCCGCTGCTGCTCGCGTGCCTCGCCGGGCTCTTCTCCGAGCGCGCCGGGATCTTCGACATCGGGCTCGAGGGCAAGATGCTGGCGGCGGCCTTCGCCGCCGGCGCCATCTCGGCGGTCAGCGGCTCGGCCTGGATCGGGCTCGGGGCGGCGATCGTCGCCTCGGGGATGCTCGCGCTGCTGCACGGCTTCGCCTCGATCACGCTGAAGGGCAACCAGCTGATCTCTGGCGTCGCGATCAACTTCCTCGCCTCCGGCATGACGGCGCTGATCGGGCAGAACTGGTTCGGACTCGGCGGCCAGACCCCGCAGCTCGCGGGCGCGCAGCGGTTCCTGCCGCTCACCTGGCCTTTCGTCGACGCGCTCGGGCCGGTGCCGATCATCGGGCCGATCTACAAGCACCTGATCTCGGGGCACAATATCCTGGTCTATCTGGCGCTCCTCGCGGTTCCGGCGACCTGGTGGGTACTCTATCGCACACGCTTCGGCCTGCGTCTGCGCGCGGTCGGCGAGAACCCCGCCGCGGTCGATACCGCCGGGGTCTCGGTGGTGCGGCTGCGCTACGCGGCGGTGCTGATCACCGGCCTTCTCTGCGGCGTCGCCGGCGCCTATCTCTCCACCGGCCAGGCCGCGAGCTTCATCCGCGACATGACCGCCGGCAAGGGCTTCATCGCGCTCGCAGCGCTCATCTTCGCCAAGTGGCGGCCGTGGCCGGCGCTCTGGGCCTGCCTGCTCTTCGGTTTTCTCGACGCCTTCAGCATCCGCTACCAGGGGATCGAGATCGCCGGCGTCGGCACCGTCCCGGTGCAGTTCATGCAGGCGCTGCCGTATATGCTGACCGTGATCATTCTGGCGGGCTTCGTCGGCAAGGCGGTCCCGCCCCGCGCCGGCGGCCAGCCCTACGTCAAGGAACGCTGATGCCGGCCCTCGTCGAAACAATTCGCGCCCGCGCGGGCGAAGCACCCGTCGCCCTCGGCCTCGTGCTCGGCTCGGGCCTGGCCCATCTGACCGGGGCGGTCGACGGCGTCTCGATCGACTATGCCGATCTGCCGGGCTTTCCGCACGCCGGCGTCGGCGGCCACCAGCCGCGGCTGGTGATCGGCGAGCTCGAAGGCGTGCGGGTCGCGGTCTTCGGCGGCCGTGCCCACTACTACGAGAGCGGCGACGCGACGCTGATGCGCCGGCCGCTCGAGACCCTCAAGGCGCTCGGCGCCGACCGGGTGCTGCTGACCAACGCCGCCGGCTCCTTCCGGCCCGACATTCCGCCGGGGGAGCTGATGCTGATCAGCGACCACATCAACTTTTCCGGTCGCAACCCGCTGATCGGCGAGAAATCCGACGCGCGCTTCGTCAGCATGACCGAGGCCTACGATCCCGGCCTGCGCCGGGCGTTGGCCGAGGTCGCCGCAGCCGAGGGGGTGGCGCTCGCGGAGGGGGTCTACGCCTGGTATTCCGGCCCGAGCTTCGAGACCCCGGCCGAGATCCGCGCACTGCGCACGTTGGGGGCCGATGGGGTAGGGATGTCGACGGTGCCCGAGGTGATCCTCGCCCGCTTCCTCGGGCTCAAGGTCGCCGCGGTCTCGGTGATGACCAACATGGCGGCGGGACTCTCCGCCGAAGCGCTCAGCCACGGCCACACCATCGCGATGGCCCCGATCGGGGCCGCGAAGCTCGAGCGGATCCTGCGCGGCTACCTGCGCTCGCTCGCCGGCTGAACCGCCCCGGTGCGGCCGCAACCTGTCGGCCCCTTTCGCGTTGCATGCTGGAGCCTGGACCCGCCTCGGTACCCCCGGGACGCGGTGGCTCCGGAAACGGATTATCGGAAAGGAATCCCCATGAGCATGAAATCGCTCGACGACCTCTTCGTGCACTTCCTGCGCGACATCTACTATGCCGAGAAGCAGATCCTGAAGGCGCTGCCGAAGATGGCGCGTCAGGCGGATTCCTCGCAGCTCCGCGAGGCCTTCGAGCATCACCGTGATGAAACCGAGCAGCATGTCGCGAACCTCGAGAAGGTGTTCGAGCAGCTCGATCTGAAGGCGCGCGGGGTCACCTGCGAGGCGATCGACGGCATCCTCGAGGAGGGCAAGGAGATCATGGCCGAGGCTACCGAGCCGGACACCCGCGACGCCGGCATGGTCGCGGCGGCGCAGGCGGTGGAGCATTACGAAATCACCCGCTACGGCACGCTGATCGCCTGGGCGAACCAGCTCGGGAAGGCGGACGCGGCGAAGCTCCTGGGTGCGAACCTCGAGCAGGAATACGCCGCCGACAAGAAGCTCACCGAGCTCGCCGAGAAGGTGTTGAACCGCGAAGCGGCCTGACCCAGCGAAAGCCGCCGCGCTGAGATAACAGCTTGTGGCGGCGGCTTTTTGCCCGCCGATCGCGCTGGCCTCGTCCCCGTGCTTCCTCTAGGCTGGGGCGGGGCAGCCAGCGGTCGCCGGGCGAATGCAGATCTACCTTCCCATCGCCGAGGTCTCGGTCAACGGGCTCGTCCTCTTCGTGATCGGGACGCTGGTCGGGCTCCTCTCCGGCATGTTCGGGGTCGGTGGCGGCTTCATCCTGACGCCGCTCCTCTTCTTCATCGGCATCCCGCCCGCGGTGGCGGTGGCCTCGGCGGCGAACCAGATCGCGGGATCGTCCTTCTCGGCCTTCCTCGCGCACGTGAAGCGCAAGACCGTCGACTTCCGCATGGGGCTGGTGCTCCTCGCCGGCGGCGTGACCGGCTCGGCGCTCGGGGTTCAGGCCTTCACCGCGCTCGAAGCCAAGGGGCAGTTCGAGCTGGTGGTGAGCATTCTCTACGTGGTGATGCTCGGCAGCGTCGGCGGACTGATGCTGGCCGAGAGCCTGCGCGCGATCCGCCGGCGCAACGACCCCAACGCGGTGCTGCTGCCGCGGCGCCGGCATACCTGGGCGCACGGACTGCCGCTGAAGATGCGCTTCCGCGCCTCCAACCTCTACGTCAGCGCCATTCCGCCGTTCGTGATCGGGCTCACGGTCGGCATTCTCGCCGCGATCATGGGGGTCGGCGGCGGCTTCATCATGGTGCCGGCAATGATCTACCTGATCGGGATGCCGACCAAGGTGGTCGTCGGCACTTCGGTCTTCCAGTTCCTCTTCGTGACCGGGATCACCGCGGTGCTGCATGCGGTGCAGAGCGGCACCGTCGACGTGATGCTGGCGCTGATCCTGCTGGTTGGCGGGGTCATCGGTGCGCAGATCGGCGTGGTGCTGGCGGTGCGCCTGCGCGCCGAGCAGCTCCGGGTGCTGCTGGCACTCCTCGTCGTCGGGGTCTGCCTCAAGCTCTTCGCCGATCTGGTGATCCGCCCGCACGAACTCTTCTCGCTGGCGAGCGGCTGACCCCGGTGCTGCGGCGGCTGGCGGCATTCCTCCTTCTCGCCGTTGCCGTGCCGCTTTCCGCTCAGGAGACGGTGGTGCCGGGCATCTCCACCGACACCATTGCGCTCACCGCCAGCTACACCGGCTCGCAGCTCTTCGTCTTCGGGGCGGTCAAGCGCGTCGCGCCGCTGCCGGCCGGCGAGCCGCCCCTCGACATCGTCATCACCGTCAAGGGGCCGCCGCACGGCGTGACGGTGCGGCACAAGGAGCGCCGCTTCGGCATCTGGGTGAACGCCGAATCAGTGCGGGTGCGCCAGGCGCCGAGCTTCTACGCCATCGCCACCACGCGCCCGCTCGACGAAATCCTTGGCGAGACCGAGCGGCTGCGCTGGGGCATCGGCATGGATCAGGCGGTGCGCCAGGTCAGCGGCAGCCTCGAGGACACCGCCCCCTTCACCACCGCGCTGATCCGGCTGCGCGAGAAGAGCGGCGCCTACGCGCAGCTCGACGGGGAGGTCGCGGTGGCGCAGCAGACGCTCTTCCAGACCCGGGTCGAAATGCCGGCGAACCTGGTCGAAGGGGACTACCGCGCAGAATTCTTCCTGGTTCGGGGCGGCGTGGTCATCAGCTCCGACCATACCACGGTGCGGGTCGAGAAGACCGGCATCGAACGCTGGCTCTACAACCTATCGCGCCAGCAGCCGCTGGCCTACGGGCTGATGTCGGTGGCGCTGGCGCTCATCGCCGGCTGGATCGCCGCCACGGTCTTCGCGCTGATCCGGCGCTGAGGCAGGAACGGTCACCGCCCTGGAGCGGTTGCCCTGGGGGTTCCTTCGCGTCAGGGGTTGCCGCATGATACCGACCTGGCTTCACGCCGCCTCGATGATCTTTCTGGCCCTCGGCCTGCTTTCGGCGATCGTGATCGCGATCGACGAGTGGCGGCATCCGCAGCGGATGTGGATCATGAACCTGGTCTGGCCGCTGGCGGCGCTTTTCGGCACGGTGGTCTGGCTGTACGGCTACTTCCGCTACGGTCGGCTTGGAGCGAAGGACGCCGCGGGCTCGGCGGGCGACAAGCCGTTTCCCGCCTCGGTGGCGGAGGGGGCGTCGCATTGCGGCGCCGGCTGCACGCTCGGCGACATCTGCGCCGAGTGGCTGGCGTTCCTGGTGCCGGCGGTGGCGGTCTGGCTCGGCTGGCACACGGTCTTTGCGGAGAAGATGTTCGCGGTCTGGATCCTCGACTTCGTCTTCGCCTTCGGCTTCGGCGTGGTGTTCCAGTATTTCGCCATCGCTCCGATGCGCGGCCTCGGCCTCGCGGCGGGCCTGAAGGCGGCGGTGAAGGCCGACGCGTTGTCGCTGACCGCCTGGCAGGTCGGCATGTACGGCTTCATGGCGGTCGCGGCCTTCTGGATCTTCCGCCGTCTGCTGCACGTCGAGCTCGCCGTCGATACCGTCGAATTCTGGTTCATGATGCAGATCGCGATGCTTTTCGGCTTTGCCACCAGCTATCCGGTCAACTGGTGGCTCATTCGCGCCGGGATCAAGGAACGGATGTGACGCCCGCGAGGCCGGGGATCAGGTCTCGGGCGTGAGCTCCAGCGCCGCCTGGTCCGTGCGCAGGTCGTCGGTGCCGAGCGGCGCGCGCGGGCGCGCCATCGCGTAGCGGGTCACCCAGATCAGTCGCTCCTCGGCGCGGGTGATCGCGACGTAGGCGAGCCGGCGCCAGAGTGCCAGCCCCGCTTCCTGCCGGCGCGATTGCGCAGCGGCGTAGAGGTCGGGGGCGAAGACCTGCACCTCGGACCATTGCGAGCCCTGCGCCTTGTGGATCGTCACCGCGGCGCCGTGCAGGAAGACCGCGCCCATGCTGGCGGCGGTCACGATCTGCGGCTCCTCCTCGCCGGGGCTCTCGAGCTGGATGATGCTCGCAACGCCCACCCGCGGGTCCTCGGCGCCGACGACATGCAGCCGAGCGAAGCCCGGATTCTTGCCCGGTCCGAGGTAGATCGCCTGCGCGCCCTTGACGAGGCCGCGCGCCTCCAGATCCATCCGCCGCCGCCGGTGCTTGAGCGGCAGCTCGATCCCGTCGCAGACCAGTGGCTCGCCGGGGAGAAGCGCGTCCGGCGGCGCCCCGTGCGCCACCCGGAAGGCGTTGATCAGCCGCACCCGCGTCGCGTTGCGCCAGACCAGCATGGGCGCGCGCGCCATCGCGGTCGCGTCTGCGCGCGGCTCCACCTCGACGCGCGGGTCGCGGCGGGCGGCGTCCTCGACCAGCCGCTCGAAGTCTTCAAAGCCGATGTCGGGGTCGCCCAGCGCGTCGGCGAGATCGAGAATCGGGCTGTCGGCCGCCTGGCGGTGCACGCGGTGGAGGACGAGCCGCGCCGGCTTCGGCAGCGTCTCGAACACCATCTCGCCGCCGCCGCCGACCGGCGCGAGCTGTGCGGGATCGCCGAAGAGCACCAGCGTCGCGAAGAGCGTGCGCAGGTCGGCATACTGCCGCTCGTCGAGCATCGAGGCCTCGTCGATCAGACCGATGTCGAGCGGTTCCTCGCGCCGCTTCCAGCCCTTGATGAAGTCCGACCCGCGCAGGCCGGCGCTCGCGAGCGCGCCGGGGATCGACGGGGTCTGGCGGTAGAAGGCGAGGGCGCGGTCGAGCGCGGTCTCGGTCATGCCCTCGACGGCCGGCCGCGCGGCCTTGCCGGTCAGCCACTCGGCGATCGCCTCGTAGTCGGGATGATAGAGCGGGGTGTAGAGGATGCGGTGGATCGTCGTCGCCGGCACCCCGCGGCCGCGCAGCACGCTCGCGGCCTTGTTGGTCGGCGCCAGCACGGCCAGCGTCCGCCGGGTGCGCGCCTTGCGGCTTTCGTAGTCGGTGGAAACCGGCTCGACGCCCGCGGCAACCAGCCCGCGGACCAGATCGGCGAGGAGGAGGGTCTTGCCGGAGCCGGCCCGGCCGATCACCGCCAGCGTCGGCTGCGGCCCGCCGCCGTCCGGCAGAAGCGCCGCCGCCTCTAGGTCGACCCCGGCTTCGCGCAGCACCGCGACGATTCGGTCGCGCGCCATCGCCTGATCCGCCGAATACTCCAAGCCGCCTCCGCCTGCCGCTGCCCCTGTCTAGAGGCTGGCAGGCAGCACGGCCACCACCTTCAGTAGCCGCAGAGATCCTTGTAGATCCGCCGCCGCCAGAGCGCGGGCAGGAGCTTGCCGACGAGCCGCAGCGCCGCCGTCTTCGGCTTGTCCACGATCCAGTGGATGCGTCGCCGGTCGTGTGCTGCGCGCCAGATCGCGCGGACCACGTCCGCGGGCGTGAGGTGGATCCCGACGGAGTCGACCAGCTTGCCGGTGACGCCCTCCATCATCGGCGTCTTCACGAAGTTCGGCATCACGTCGCTGACATGGATGCCGTGGCGCTCCCATTCGATGTTCATCGCCTCGGTCAGCCCGCGCACGAAGAACTTCGAGGCGGAATAGACCGCCTCGCTCGGCACGCCGTACTCCGAGGAGAGCGAGCTCATGTTGACGACCTTCGCGCCGCCGGCCGCCTTGAGGTAGGGGAAGGCCGCGTGGCTGCAATTGATGACGCCCTTGACGTTGACCTCGACCGTCGCGTGCAGCTTCTCGATCGGCGTCGTCTCGAAGTCGGCGAGCGTGCCCACGCCAGCGCTGTTGAGCAGCATCTCGATCCGGCCGCCGTTCGCCGCGGCCGCTTCGGCCATCGCGGCGCTGACTTCCGCGGCGTCGCTGACGTCGAGCACCCGGAAGAGGTGCCGCGGCCCGATCGCCGCTTCGAGCCCCCGGAGCGCCGCGGGGTTCAGGTCGGCCGCCGCCACCGTCCAGCCCTCCGCCGCGAACCGCTCCGCCGCAGCCCGCCCGATGCCGGAACCGGCACCGGTGATGAAGACGGTCTTGGCCATGCTGTGTGCCTCCGGGCGTAAGGGGATTCGTCGCGGTCGCCAGCGGCCCTCAGGCCGCGGCGCGGTGCACGCTGTCGGAGGACGCCCGGAACGAGCAGTCGAACCAGTTGGCGGCGAAGGCGAGCGGAATGCCCGCGCGCGCCGCGATCTCGCGCCGCGATTCGTCGGTGATGTTCCACAGCCCGATGCTGATCGCCTCGCGGCCGGTGCCGTCGGTGCCGATGACGTCGGGCATCCAGCCGATCCGGCCGTAGATCCGCGGCATCCGCGCGTCGAAGACGCCGATCGCCTGGTCGAGCCCGAAGCGCATCCCCATCTCGCAGCCGGCGAGCAGCAGCGCCGCCGCCACCCCCGGCTTCGCCGTCGGCGACAGGCAGAAGCGGGTGCATTCCCAGATCAGCGGGCTGGCGATCTCGACCCCGTGGGTCAGGTGGCGGAAGTGCTCGGCCACCATCGTGCGTCCGATCGTCGGCAAGGTGCGCATCGAGCCGCCGTGGCGACCGTCGGCTTCTTCCCAGATCACGTAAAGCGGGTTCAGCTCGTCGTATTCGTCAAGTTCCCAGCCATGCTCGTCGACGTGGACGGCCCAGTTTAGCCGAGTCTTGAACTGCTCGGCGCGGTCCTTGAACATGGAATCGGTAAGAATGGGGAATTGCTTGATCTGATCTGCGTAGAGAAACCGGATCATTTCGACCTCCTGTCACTCTTGATGACCGAAGTCTTAATCGCCGGATATTAACAATGCCCGAGCGTGCGCTCAATCAGTATTTCGGCAACACCCCGGTGGGGTGGATCACCCCTTTGGCCAGCGCCAGCGCCACCGCGTGGGTGACGTTCATCGCTCCGAGCTTGTGGCGCGCCGAGTCGATATAGGCGCGCAGCGTGTTCTCCGAGATTTGCAGCGAGTCCGCGACCTCTGCCCGGCTCTGTCCGAGGCTGAGCAGGCTCAGCGTCTCGCGCTCCCGCGGCGAGAGCTCGGCCGGAGGGGAGGTGAGCTCGTTGGTGATGATCCGCTTCGCCCGCTGGTGGAACAGGTGCGAGACCACCAGGAAGTCCTTGGCGTGCCGCTCGATCAACTCCGCCCATTCGGCGTCGGTCGCGTGGTGGTTCACGTTGAACAACGCAAACTCGCCCTGCGGCCCCCAGATCGGGATCGTCCACCCTTGGTTGCCGACCCCGTAACTGCCCGCCTCGCGCATAAACGCCCGGGCCGCCGGGCTCGACCAGTCGAGCATCTTCCAGTCGATTGGATGAAAGCGCCTCGCGGCCCCGAGCACGACCGGGTCGACCGTGCGATAGTCCTTCTCGAGGTACCGCCGGGCCCAGGCCACGTCGTAGGTGAAGGCGCCTACCAGCTCGCCGTTCAGACGGAAGGTGTGATAGGCGATATGCGATATTCGATAGAGATCGCGCAGTTCGTGGGCGCGTAGTCCAAGCTCCTCAACGGAGGTCGTGTTCTGTAAACGCTCCAGAAACGCCTCGAGCCTGGCCTTTTCCAACTTCGACAGTTCCTGCGCCGCAGAGCTTGGCGCCGATCTCGGTTGCTGCGACGAAGATCGCGTCGTCGAGATGCTCGGCCAGATCCACCATTCCGTTCTTCTCGGAAAACTGCCGGATATCCTTGAGAATATCAATCACCCAGTAGGCTTTCATCGGCGGTCCCCTGCGAGAGAAGGAAGTTCTTGGAGAAGGTGTTACCACGGGACCCGAGTTGGTTAAATTCGCCAATATTGATACCCCCGAAATGGCGGGGGCGTTGGCGCCAAAGTATTGAAAAGTCATGCATACTTGCCTTCCGGTTGCGAACGGTCTACTGCCGTCACCTCCGAATCGCGCCTCGACCACCGCTGGTCCGGCGCCGCCGCGGACCTTCGGGAACCGGCTTGCGGGATGGTTTCTAAAACCTATACGAGTATAAGTAATCGTATAGTGAAAATCCGCCGTCCGGACGGCCGCGACTTTCTTCCGCCACGGGGCTTCAGCTGCGCGCCTGACTCGCCTCGACGGTGTCGGCGAAGGTGCGCAGGCCGGTGACCGGCGCGCCGACCAGCACCGCCATGTTGCCCGGCTTGTGCTCGTTTCGCCGCATCTTGGCATGCGCCTGCGGGATCTGCGCCCAGGGAAACACCTCCGACATGCAGGGGTCGAGCCGGCGCTCCAGCATCAGCTGGTTCGCCGCGCTCGCCTGCTTGAGGTTGGCGAAGTGGCTGCCCTGCACTCGCTTCTGGTGCATCCAGAGATAGCGCGCGTCGAGCGTCAGGTTGTAGCCGGTGGTGCCGGCGCAGATCACCACCATCCCGCCCTTCTTCACCACCAGCACGCTGATCGGGAAGGTTGCCTCGCCGGGATGCTCGAACACGAGGTCGACGCTTACGCCCTTGCCGGTGATGTCCCAGATCGCCTTGCCGAACTTGCGCGCCTCGCCGAGCCAGTGCTTGTACTCGGGCGTGTTGACCGTCGGCATCTGCCCCCAGCAGCGGAACTCCTTGCGGTTGATGACGCCCTTGGCACCCAGCGACAGCACGAAGTCGCGCTTGTTTTCCTCGGAGATCACCCCGATCGCGTTGGCGCCCGCAGTGTTGATCAGCTGGATCGCATACGATCCGAGCCCGCCCGAGGCGCCCCAGACCAGCACGTTCTGTCCCGGCCGCAGGTCGTGCGGGGCGTGGCCGAACAGCATCCGGTAGGCGGTAGCCAGCGTCAGTGTGTAGCAGGCGGACTCCTCCCAGCTCAGATGCTGCGGCCGCGCCATCAGCTGTTGGCTCTGCACGTTGGTGAACTGCGCGAAGCTGCCGTTCGGGGTCTCGTAGCCCCAGATCCGCTGGCTCGGGCTGTACATCGGGTCGCCGCCGTTGCAGTGCTCGTCGTCGCCATCGTCCTGGTTGCAGTGGATCACGACCTCGTCGCCCACTTTCCAGCGCCGGACCTTGTCGCCCACCGCCCAGACGATCCCCGCGGCGTCGGATCCTGCGATGTGGTAGGCTTGCCCGTGCACGTCGAACGGCGAGATCGGGATGCCGAGCCCGGCCCAGACGCCGTTGTAGTTGACCCCTGCCGCCATCACCAGAACGAGCACCTCGTTCGAATCGATCGTCGGGGTGTCCACCACCTCGAGCTGGAACGACGTGTCGGGCTCGCCGTGCCGCTCGCGCCGGATCGCCCAGGCGCACATCCGGGCGGGCACGTGCCCGAGCGGCGGGATCTCCCCGATTTCGTAGAGATCCTTCTGCGGCGCCGTGTAGGCGGGCTGGGTCTGGGGAACGTCGAGGGCCATCGGCGACTTCCTGGTCACGGGCGACCATGACGAAATGGCCGCGCAACATTATTGCGAAAACACGCTCGAAACATCCATTACATTGTCCGGGCATCGGCGCAACCGGTTTTGTGCGCTGCGATGCATGGCCCGCGTTGCGGCGTTCCGTCAGTCCGTCAACTCGTCGGTCTTGTGCTTCGCCTCCTGGATCCGGCCCTTGAGCCGCCGTCCCACGACGATGGGCAGCACGAAACCCGCGACCGCGATCGCCCAGAGCAAGAGGGACAGGGGCGAGGCGAAGAGCGCGCCCCAGTTGCCGTCGGAGATGGTCAGGGCGCGGCGGAGGTTGGCCTCCATCAGGTTGCCGAGCAGGACGCCGAGGATGACCGGCACCAGCGGCACCTCGAACTTGCGCAGCAGCCAGCCGAGCACGCCGAAGATCACCATCACCATCAGGTCGAAGGTCGAGCCGGAGATGCCGTAGATGCCGACGAAGCTGACCATGGCCACGATCGGCATCAGGTACTTGGGCGGGATCAGGAGCAGCCGCACGAAGAGGCCGACCATTGGCACATTCAGCAGCAGCAGCATGAAGTTGGCGATGAAGAGCGCTGCGATCAGGCCCCAGACCACGTCGGGGTTCTGCTGGAAGAGCAGCGGTCCCGGCGTGATGTTGAGCGCGAGGAGCATGGCGAGGAGCACGGCGGTGGTGCCGGAGCCGGGGACGCCCAGCGCCAGCATCGGCACCAGCGCGCCGCCGGCGGCGGCGTTGTTGCCGGCCTCGGGGGCGGCGACGCCGCGCGGATCGCCTTTGCCGAAGGTGTCGTTGCGGTTGAGGAGTTGCTTCTCGGTCGAGTAGGCGAGGAAGGAGCCGAGGGAGGCGCCGGCGCCGGGCAGAACGCCGGCGATGAAGCCGATCACGGTCGAGCGGCCGATCGAGGGCATGCAGAAGCGGATCGTCTCCCAGCTCGGGAGAAGGCGGCCCATGCCGACCTGGGCGTGCTTGCCCTCGCCCGAGCCGTCGCCGCGGTGCTCGAGGAAGACGAAGACCTCCGACAGGGCGAAGAGGCCGACGATGGCAACGAGGAAGTTGATGCCGTCGTAGAGGTGCACCATGCCGAAGGAGAAGCGCGGCACCCCGGTCTGGCCGTCGACGCCGATCATTGCGATGGCGAGGCCGAGGGCGGCGGCGAAGGCGGCCTTGGCTTGGTTGGTCGAGGAGATGCCGCCGAGCGTCGCGAAGGCCAGCGAGAAGAGGGCGAAGTATTCGGCCGGGCCGAAGAGGAGTGCCACCTTGACCAGCATGGGGGCGAGGAAGACGAGGCCGATGGTGGCGAAGAGCGAGCCGATGAAGGAGGCGATGCCGGAGAGGGTCAGCGCCTCGCCCGCCCTGACCCTGCCGCGCCATCGGGTAGCCGTCGAGCGTGGTCATCACCGCGGGTTCGTCGCCGGGGATGTTGAGCAGGATCGAGGAGATGCGGCCGCCGTACATCGCGCCGTAGTAGACGCTCGTCAGAAGGATCAGCGCCGGGGTAGGGCCGAGGCCGAGCGAGAAGGCGAGCGGGATCAGGATGGCGACGCCGTTCGAGGGCCCGAGGCCGGGCAGCGCGCCGATGATGGTGCCGAGGAAGGCGCCGACAAGCGCCAGCCCGATGTTCTGAAAGGTCAGGGCGACGGCGAAGCCGTGCCCGAGGGCGGTGAGCGTGTCCATCTGCCTCTTCTCCTCAGAAGCCGAACGGGCCCTTGGCCAGCGACAGGCCGAGGATCAGGTGGAAGACGACGTAGATGCCGACCGCGATGCCGACGCCGGCGAGCACCGCGGGCACCGGGTGCGCGCCGAGCCGCCAGCTCAGGATCGCCGAGGCGACCGCGGTGGCGAAGACGAAGCCGACGTCGGGCAGCGCCATCGCGTAGGCGATCAGCACCACGACAGCGAAGCCGATCTCAAAGAGCCGGCCCGCGGCGGGCCACTCCGGGTTGGGGTCGGGGCGCAGCATGATGACGAGGCTGGAGATGCCGAGGAGCGCGCCGATGATGAAGGGAAAGCCCTTGGGCCCCACCGGGTCCTGGATGAAGCTCTCCTCGATCACGCTGGTCTGCCAGATGAAAAGTGCGGCGATGACGATGCCGATGGCGCCGAAGATCCGATCTCCCATCGGGAGCACTCCTTGGACCGGAGGGGACGGGCGCGGACCGGCCGCGCCCGTCAGGTGCTACTTGATCAGCCCGATTTCCTTGGAGAGCGCCGCGGTCTCGGCCACCCGCTCGGCGACGAACTTCTGGAAGTCATCGCCGCGCAGGTCGAGCGGCGCGATGCCGCTCTTCTCCATGATCTGCTTCCACTCCGGCGAATCGTAGACCTTGCCGATGGCGTCCACCCAGAAGCCATAAGCCTCGTCTGACATGCCGCCCGGCCCGTAGAAACCGCGCCAGTTGGCGCCGACAGCGTCGATGCCCTGTTCCTTCGCGGTTGGAAAATTGGCGAAGCCGCCGCTCATCCGCTCCGGCGCCAAGACGGCGATCACCTTGATGTCGCCGGAATCGACGAAGCCCTTGGCCTCGGAGGCGTCGCCGGTGAAGGCCTGCACCGAGCCGGCGAGGAGCTGCGTCACCGCCTCGCCGCCGCCGTCGAAAGGCACGTACTTGATCTTGCGCACGTCGGTAAAGCCGGCGGCGCGGGCGACGATCAGCACCTTGAGGTGGTCCCAGCCGCCCACCGCCGAACCGCCGGCGATCGAGATGCTGCTGGGGTCCGCCTTGATCTTGTCCATAAGCTCAGGAAGCGTGTTGATCGGCGAGTCCTTGGCTACCGCGATTATACCGTAGTCGGCGCCGACGGTCGCCAGCCAGCGGACCTGGTCCATGGTGTTGCCCGGGAAGGCGTTCTGCGCCAGCCGGGTCGAGGTCGCCGACGAGGCCGCGACGATCAGGTTGTTATCGTCGTTGCGCTTGTTGACCACCTCGGCGAAGGCGACGCCGCCGCCGCCTCCGTTGATGTTGGTCACCTGCATGGTGCCGGACACCAGCTTCAGGTCCTGCATGGTCTTGCCGACTTCGCGGCAGGTGAAGTCCCAGCCGCCGCCGGGCGCTGCCGGCGCGATGCACTCGGTCGAGCCCGGATCGAAGGCAAGCGCCGGCAGGGCCGGCGTAACGCCCGCCACCGCGAGTGCCGCCGCGAGCCGGATTCCTCGAAGGTTCATCATTTTGTCTCCTCCCCATGTTTGCTGGCGCCTCGCGCCGCTTCTTGTTCGGCATCAGACTTCCCGGCCGCCCATGTCGCAAGCAAAAACACCAGTCGGACGGTCGCAAGGTGGGGATCACCCGCTCCGACACCTGTGACCTCATGCCATTGTCTCTGCCGCGTGATCGGCGCGCAAGTTTATTGCGTGCCGGCTTGACGACTTGCGCTGCGATGCAGCATGCTCTTTCGACCGGAGAGCAGGACCGTGAGACTTGCGAATGGGTTTGGAAATGTTGACGACCGTAAACGAAATCCATGAAAATGATTTAATATAAAGTACTTAGGTGACTTGTTTCAGTTGCACAGTTCGCGGGAGGCGCCCCTGCCTTGACAGATCCCAAGCGTGACAAGCCCTGGCTCTTTCGCACCTACGCCGGCCATTCCACGGCCGCGGCGTCGAACGTGCTCTATCGGGCAAACCTCGCGCGCGGACAGACCGGTCTGTCGGTCGCCTTCGACCTGCCGACCCAGACCGGTTACGACAGCGACCACGTCCTCGCCCGCGGCGAGGTCGGCAAGGTCGGCGTCCCCGTCGGCCACCTCGGCGACATGCGGGCGCTCTTCGAGGGCATCCCGCTCGAGACTATGAACACCTCGATGACGATCAACGCCACCGCTCCCTGGCTCCTCGCGCTCTACGTCGCCGCCGCCGAGGAGCAGGGCGCCGACGTCGCGAAGCTGCAGGGCACCGTCCAGAACGACATCATCAAGGAATACCTCTCCCGCGGCACCTACATCTTCCCGCCCGCCCCATCGCTGAAGCTGATCGCCGACGTTGCCGACTACTGCTACCGCGCGGTGCCGAAGTGGAATCCGATGAACGTCTGCAGCTATCACCTGCAGGAGGCCGGGGCGACGCCCGAGCAGGAGCTTGCCTTCGCGCTTGCTACGGCCACCGCCGTGCTCGACCAGGTCCGCGGCCAAGTCGCTGCGGCCGCCTTTCCCGAGGTCGTCGGCCGCATCTCCTTCTTCGTGAACGCTGGCATCCGCTTCGTCACCGAGATGTGCAAGATGCGCGCCTTCGTCGGTCTCTGGGACGAGATCACCGCCACCCGCTACGGCGTCGCGGACGCGAAGTATCGACGCTTCCGCTACGGGGTGCAGGTCAACTCGCTCGGACTGACCGAGCAACAGCCGGAGAACAACGTCTACCGCATCCTGATCGAGATGCTGGCGGTCACCTTGTCGAAAAACGCCCGCGCTCGCGCGGTCCAGCTCCCCGCATGGAACGAGGCACTTGGCCTTCCGCGCCCCTGGGACCAGCAGTGGTCGCTCAGGATGCAGCAGATCATCGCCTACGAGACCGACCTTCTGGAATACGGCGACCTCTTTGACGGCAACCCCGCGATCGAGGCCCGGGTCGAGGCGCTGAAGGCCGGCGCCCGGGCCGAGCTCGGCCGCATCGACGCGATGGGCGGCGCCGTCGCCGCCATCGACTACATGAAGTCCGAGCTCGTCGCCGCCAACACCGCCCGTCTCGCCCGCATCGAGGCCGGCACCACCACCGTCGTCGGCGTCAACCGCTTCACCGAGGCCGAACCATCGCCGCTGACGGTCGGTGACGGCGGCATCCTCGTCATCGACCCGGCGGTCGCATCCGATCAGATCGCGGGCCTCTCCGCCTGGCGCGAGGCCCGCGACCCCGCCGCCGTCTCCATCGCCCTCGCCGCCCTGCGCGCCGCGGCAGCCGCCGGCGAGAACGTCATGCCCGCCTCGATCGCCGCCGCGAAGGCCGGCGTCACCACCGGCGAGTGGGGCCACGTCATGCGCGAGGTCTTCGGCGAATACCGCGCCCCCACCGGCGTCGGCAAGGCAGCCGCCGCCCCTACCGGCAACCTCGTCGAGGTCCGCGCCGCCGTCGAGGCTACCAGCGCGCGCCTCGGCCGCCGCATCAAGTTCCTCGTCGGCAAACCGGGTCTAGACGGTCACTCCAACGGCGCCGAGCAGATCGCAGTCCGCGCGCGCGACAGCGGGATGGAGGTGGTCTACGAAGGGATTCGCCTGACCCCGGCTCAGATCGTCAATGCCGCCCTGGAAGAGAGCGTCCACGTCGTCGGCCTCTCGATTCTCTCCGGCTCGCACCTGCACCTCGTGACCGAGGTGCTGGAGCGGATGCAGGCCGCCGGTCTCGACGACGTTCCCCTCGTGGTGGGAGGCATCATCCCGGATGCCGACGCCGAGTTTCTTCGCGCCGCCGGCGTTGCCCGGGTCTACACGCCGAAGGACTTCGAACTGAACCGGATCATGCTCGACATCGCTGCCCTCGCCGAAACCCACGCTCGGGCCGCGGCCTGACGGCAGTCGGGGAGGTCGGCGCGAGACCCTGACGGCATGACGTCCGAAGCAACTCGACAGCGACGGTAGACTGCGCCAGATAACCGAGATGCGGATCCGCCCCGCCACCCCGGACGACCACGATGCCATCTGGGACATCCTCGCGCCGATCTGCGCCGGGGGCGAGGTCTTCTGCGTCCCCCGCAACGGCGGTCGTGAGGCCGCTTTCGACTACTGGTTCTCCGGCCGCGAGCGAAAGGTCTTCGTGGCCGAGACCGAGGCGGGGATCCTCGGCACATCCTATCTGCGTCCGAACCAGCCCGGGGGCGGCCGGCACGTGGCGAACGCGGGCTATGCCACTGCACCGACAGCCCGGCGACAGGGAGTGGCGCGGGCGCTGCTCGCGCATTCCCTCGCAACCGCAGGCGCGGCCGGCTTCCGCGCGATGCAGTTCAACTTCGTCGTTGCGAGCAACATCCGCGCGGTGGCGCTTTGGCAATCGGCGGGCTTCGAGATCGTCGGCCGCCTGCCCGGTGCGTTCGAGCACCCGGGGCTGGGCTTCGTGGATGCGCTGGTCATGTACCGCACGCTATGACGGGGGTCTGTCGACCGACTTAGGCGGGCTTCATCTAGCCGCTGGCGGCAGGGTTTCTGCTGCGCAGCGCGGCGCGGATATCGGCGGCGCGCAATGCGCCGGTGGCGAAGGCTGCGGCGGTGTAGCTGGCAAAGCCGAGCGTCACGAGGAGCGCGAGCGCCGGGTATTGCCCAAGTCGTGCGCCGAACACGGGAGCGAGCGCACGGGCGCCGAGCACGAGTGCCACGCTCATGATCGCGCAGGCGGCGAGGACGCGCGGCACCGTGCGACGCAGGCGGGCGTCGGGCTCGGCGGCGCCGCCCATCGCCCGAGTGCCCCTCCAGAGCTGGAAAAGCATCACCCAGCCGGCGACGGTGGTGCCGAGCGCTGCCGCGATGAAGCCGATGAAGGGGGCGAGCCCGAGCGCCACGCCCGCATTCACCAGCATGGCGTGAACCGCGAAACGGAACGGTGAGCGGGTGTCCTCGCGCGCGTAGTAGAGCGGCGAGATCACCTTTTGCATCACGAAGGCGGGCAGGCCTGCACCGTAGATCGCGACCGCGAGCGCGGTCGGCCACGTGTCGGCGGGGGAGAAGGCGCCGTGCTGGAAAAGGACGGCGACGATCGGGACCGGGATCACCATCAGCGCCGCGGCGGCCGGCAAAGTGAGGGCGAGGGTGAATTCGGTGGCGCGGTTGATCGCGTCGCGGCCGCCCTTGCCGTCGCCGGCGCGGAGCCGACGCGAGAGGTCGGGCAGCAGCACGACGCCGATCGCGATGCCGACGACGCCGAGCGGCAGCTGGTAGAGGCGGTCGGCGTAGGAGAGCCAGGCAACGGCGCCGTCGAAGAATGAGCCGACCTGGCGCCCGACGATCAGGTTGATCTGCACCACGCCGCCGGCGAGGAGGGCCGGGACCATAATGACGGTGAGCCGCCGCATCTCAGGGGTAAGCCGCGGCCAGCGCGGGACAACCGGCATGCCGACGCGGGCGCAGCCCCACCAGACGAGGGCCAACTGGGCGACGCCCGCAACCGGCACCGACCAGATCTGCCACAGGCCGATGTCGCCGCCGGACCACCAGCCCCAGACGAGGAAGACGATCATCACCACGTTCATCAGGATCGGCGCCGCGGCGGCGAGTGCGAAGCGGCCGAGCGAGTTGAGGACGCCGGAGAGAAGCGCCGTCAGGGAGATGAAGATGATATAGGGGAAGGCGATGCGGCCGTGCTCGACCGAGAGGGCGAAGCGCTCGTCGCCGGCGAAGCCGCTGGCCATCGCAAGTACCAGCCACGGCATGGCGAGTTGACCGATCACGGTGAAGACCAGCAGCACGAAGCCGAGGCCGGACAGCGCATCGCGGGCGAAGCTCTCGGCGTCCTCGCCGGCCTCGACCTTCTTGGCGAAGAGCGGGACGAAAGCGAGGTTGAAGGCGCCTTCGGCGAAGAAGCGGCGGAACATGTTCGGGAGCGTGAAGGCGATCAGGAAGGCCTGCGCCACCGGTCCGGTGCCGAGGAAGGTCGCCATCAGGATGTCGCGGGCAAGACCAAGGACGCGGGAGAGCATCGTCCAGGCGCCGACGCTGAGGAACGCGGGGAGGAGGCGGATCGGGCGGTTCACCGGCGCGATCCGTCACCTTGGGCAATCACCGCCTTCAGCCGGGTTTCGAGTGTGCGGCGCTTGCTCTCGGCATGGAGCTTCAGGCCGAAGAGATCCTTGACGTAGAAGACGTCGACCGCCTGCTCGCCGTAGGTCGCGATGATCGCCGAGGAGATCGAAATCGAGTTGGCGGTGAGTGTTCGGGCAAGATCGTAGAGCAGGCCCGGGCGGTCGCGGGTCTCGACCTCGATGATCGTGTAGATGTCGGAGCCGGTGTTGTCGAAGTTGAGCCGCGTCGGCACCATGAAGTCGCGCTCGCGCTTTCGCAGGCGATCCTTGTCCTTGAGCGCGTCGCGCGCGACGATCTCGCCACGCAGCGTCCGGGTGACGGCGTTACGCAACCTGGCCAGCCGGGCGTGCTCGTAGGGCTTGCCGTCGCCGTCCTGGATCCAGAAGGCCGCGGTGGCGATGCCGTCGCTCGAGGTGTAGGTGCGGGCGTCGACGACGTTGGCGCCGGAGAGCGCCAGCGCGCCCGCGAGGCGGGCGAAGATACCGGGATGGTCGGACATCGCGAAGCAGGCGCGGGTGGCGTCGCGGGCGAAGTCGAGCTCGAGCTCCATCGCCGGCTCGGTGGTGGCAAGCTGGCGGACGAGCCGGGCGAAGATCGCGTGCGTGCGGGTGTCGAGGCCGAGCCAGTAGGGCGGGTAGTGGCGGGCGAGCTCTGTCGCGACCTCTTCGGCGGGCCGGTCGTCCATCGCCTCCGCGAGCGCGGCGCGCGCGGCGGCCTCGCGCTCCGGCCGGCTGGCCTGGCTGCCGCCGGTCACGTGTTCGAGCGTCTCGCCGTAAAGTGCTCGCAGTAGCATCGCCTTCCAGTTGTTCCAGATGCCGGGGCCGACGCCGCGGATGTCGCAAACGGTCAGCACGGTCAGAAGCTTGAGGCGGGTCGGGCTCTTCACCGTCTGGGCAAAGTCGCGCACGGTGCGCGGGTCGGCGAGGTCGCGCTTCTGGGCGGTGTCGGACATCAAAAGATGGTTGCGGACCAGCCACACGACCAGCTCGGTCTCCTCCTCGTCGAGGCCGAAGCGCGGCGCGAGCCGAGCCGCCACTTCGGCGCCGAGCTCGGAGTGGTCGCGCCCGGAGCCCTTGCCGATGTCGTGCAGCAGCAGCGCGACGAAGAGGATTCTGCGATCGACTCCCTTGGCCATGATGTCTGTAGCGATCGGCAGGTCGTCGACCAGCTCCCGGCGCTCGATCTGGCTGAGCGTCGAGATCGTGCGGATGATGTGCTCGTCCACCGTGTAGTAGTGATACATGTTGAACTGCATCATCGCCACGACGCGGCCGAACTCGGGGATGAAGGCGCCGAGGACGCCCACCTCGTTCATCAGCCGCAGCGCGCCTTCGGGGTTCTGGTGGCCGAGAAGAAGGTCCATGAAGATGCGGTTGGCCTCGGGCGAGGCGCGCATCCGGTCGTCGATCAGCCCGAGGTTGGCCGCGATCCAACGCAGCGCATCCGGGTGGATCGGTGTGTCGCTGGTCAGCCCTTCGTGAAACAGCCGCAGGATGCCCACCGGATCCTTGTTGATCGCGTTTGCGTCGGCGAAGTCGAGACGGCCGTGCTTCAGACGGTAACCGGGGGCAGCGGTCTCCCTGCCGAGCGCGAAGACGGTGCGGATCTTCTCGCCCAGCCGCGTGCGCGAACGCACGTGGCGCGCCTCGAGCGCGGCGAGAAAGATGCGCGTCAGGTCGCCGACGTGCTTGGCGTGGATGAAGTAGTCCTGCATGAACCGCTCCACCGAGCGCTGGCCCTCGGTCGACCGGTAGCCGAGCAGCGCCGCGATCTCGACCTGGGTGTCGAAGGTGAGCTGTTCGCTGGCGCGGCCGTTCAGGAGGTGCAGGTGGACGCGCGTGGTCCAGAGGAAGGCCTCGGCCTCGGCGAAGATGCGGTATTCCTCGGGGGTGTAGAAGCCGATCTCCACCAGATCCTCGGTGGTCTGGGCGTGATTGAGGTACTTGCCGATCCAGAACAGCGTCTGCAGATCGCGCAGCCCGCCCTTCCCCTCCTTGACGTTCGGCTCCAAAAGGTAGCGCGAGCTGCCGTGGCGGACGTGGCGGTCGGCCCGCTCGACCAGCTTGAGCTCGACGAATTCCGGCCCGCTGGCTTCGAAAAGCTCGCTCCAGAGCCGGTTGTCGAGCCGGTCCGCGAGGCTCGTCTCGCCCCAGAGGAAACGGTGTTCGAGCAGGCTGGTTCGGATGGTGACGTCCGAGCGGGCCATCCGCAGGCAGTCGTCGACGGTGCGGACCGAGTGGCCGACTTTCAGCCGCAGATCCCACAGGCAGTAGAGCACGCTCTCGATCAGGCTCTCGCCCCAGGGGGTCTGCTTGTAGGGGGTGAGAAAGAGAAGGTCGACGTCGGAAAAGGGGGCCATTTCGGCGCGGCCGTAGCCGCCGACCGCGATCGCGCAGACCCGCTCCGAGGCGGTGGGGTTCGGAAGCGGGTGCAGCCAGCGCGCCGCCATGTCGAGGGTCAAGGTCACGACGCGATCGACCAGCCAGGCGTAGTCATGGATCGCGCGGTGCGCCTCGCGCGGGGCGGCCGCGATCTCGGCCGCAATGGCGGCGCGGCCCTCGGCATGTGCGCGACGCAGCACCTGCACCGCCGCCGACCGGATGGCCGCCCGGTCTGGTGCTGCCGCAACGGCTGCGTCGAGTTCCGCCCGGACCGCTGCGGTATCAAGGAGCGCCGTCGGCTCGGTCGTAAGCCCGAGCCAGAGCGCCGCGGTTGCGACGCCGGGGCGCCGGTCAGAAGCCGATGGCGTCAAATGACCTCGCGGCGGATTCGGCGACCACCGGCCGGCTGTTCTGCACCTCGATGATCGCGAGATTGCGCTGGACCCGGCCATTCGAAAGGAAGCGGAACGGGCCATATACCCCGGCAAAGCCGGATTGCTGGGTAAGCCGCGCGGAGGAGAACGGGCTGCCACCTTGGGTGCGCGCTTGCGCGATCATCGCGCCGACGGCGGCGATGCCGTCGTAGGCGAGTCCGGCGAGCTCATGCGGGCTTTCACCGTAGGCGGCGCGATAGCGGCCGTTGAAGGCGCCCACGAGTGCGGGATCGGGCGCCGCGAAGACGCCGCCCTGGAGGCTTGGCACGGCGAGCGCCTCGGCCGAGACGTCCCAGCGCTGGATTCCCATGAACTGCGCCTGGTCGGCGCTGATGCCGTTGCCGCGTAGCGCCTCGGCGATATAGGCGAGCCCGCCGGTTGGGCCGTCGGTCAGCACCACCGCATTGGTGCCGCCGGCATTCAGTGTCGAGGCGATCGCCCCGGCCGATGCCTGGATGCCTTCGACCGAGAGATTGTAAGGCTGGGTGGTGGTGAGCGTCGCGCCGCGGCCGTTGATCGCCTGAACCACCGCGTCGCGCGCAGTCTCGCCCTCGAGGCCGGAGGGGTAGACCACGCCGAAGTTGCGCATCCCGTGCCCGAGCCCATAGGCGACGAGGCGGTCGGCGGTGTTCGCGAAGGTGGTGCCGAGGATGTAGACGTTGCCGCCAGCGACGTCGGGGTTGTTGCTGAAGCTCAGCACGCTCAGCCCGGCGGACGCCGCCGCCCCCTGGGCCCCGGCGGTGGCGGTGCCGAAAAGCGGCCCGACGATGATCTTGGCCCCGTCGGCGATCGCCTGCGACGCGGCCGACGCGCCGCCATCGCTGGAGCCGGCGTCGGAATAGACCTTGAGGTCGATCGAGGCGTTGTGCAGGTCGCTCTGCGCCAGCCGCGCGGCGTTCTCGAGGCTGCGGGCGATCTGCTCGCGGCCGGCATCGCCCGACCCGTAGGGAAGGAGCAGCGCCACCTGAACTGGCTGGCTGACGTCGACGTCGATCCCGTTGCTGCCGCTGCGGGTACCGCCGCCCCCGGCGCAGGCCGAGACTACCGCCAACACAACGAGCATCGCCGCGGCGCGAAGAGCGGAAAGGATCGAGATACGGGTTGACAGCATCGTCCCTCGCCTTGACGTTCGCAGGTGGTTTTGGGCCGGAGGTGGTTTCGGCCAGCGTGCCGGCGGGAAACTACGTTCTGGGCCGCCGGATGTAAACGAGGAATGGACAGAGTCCGTATGGACCCGGACCGGATCGGCGCGGCTGCGACGGGCATGGATCCGACGGGCACGTCGGGGTTGGCGGTGGTGCTGAGCCCGGGTCTCTACCTTGTTTCGACGCCGATCGGCAACGCGCGGGACGTGAGCCTTCGGGCGCTCGACGTGCTCGCGGCCGCCGACGTGCTGGCGGCGGAGGATACCCGACGCACCGGACGGCTGCTCGCGATCTGCGGCGTGAAGCGTCCGCCTGGCCGGATCCTTCCCTACCACGACCACAACGGCCCGGCGCAGCGCCCGCGGCTGCTGGCGGCGCTCGCGGCGGGACGTTCGGTGGCGCTGGTCTCCGACGCGGGCACGCCGCTGGTCGCCGATCCGGGCTACCGGCTGGCGCGCGAGGCGGCGGCGGCCGGACATGCGGTGCTGGCGGTGCCGGGGGCATCGGCGCTCCTCGCCGCGCTGGCGGTCGCCGGGCTGCCGACCGACCGCTTCCTCTTCGCCGGCTTTCTGCCGCCGCGGTCGTCGGCGCGGCGGCGGACGCTGGAGGAGCTCTCCCGGGTTCCGGCGACGCTCGTCTTCTACGAGTTGCCGCGGCGACTCGCCGCGAGCCTCGCTGACATGTCGGCGGTGCTCGGCGCCGGGCGAGAGGCCGCGGTCTGCCGGGAGCTCACCAAGCGGTTCGAGGAGACCCGGCGTGGGACGCTCGGGGCGCTGGCGGCGGAGCAGGCGGCAGCGCCTGAGCCGCGCGGGGAGATCGTCTTGCTCGCCGGGCCGCCGCTGGTGGCGCCGGTCGAGGCGGCAGGAGATGCGCTTGACGCCGCGCTGGCGGCCGCGCTGGAAGCGCTGTCGGTGAAGGACGCGGCGGCGGCGGTGGCGGCCGAACTCGGCTTGCCGCGCCGGCAGGTCTATGCCCGCGCGCTGGTGCTCGCGGGCGGGCGTTAACCCTGGGGTGAGGGAGAGCGCTCGAGAGATGGGGGAATCGGATAAGCTGCTCGGCATGCAGATGTCGCACAGAGCTTTCGCGGGGATGTCCGGCGGTGCGGATGCCGGTGCCGGTCGCGGTGTCGGGTCGGCCGTCACCTATCATTCGGGGATCGCCGCCGAGGAGTTGGTGGCAGCGGGCTACCGCGCAGAAGGTGGACGGGTGCTGGATGCCCGCTGGCGTTGTCCCGAAGGCGAGCTCGACCTCGTCGTCGAACTTGCGGACGAGCTCGTCTTTGTTGAGGTCAAGGCGCGGCGGGTGCATGCGGCCGACGCGGTCGGCGCACGGCAATGGGCGCGCATCGGTGCCGCCGCCAGCCGCTACCTCGCGGAGATGACCGACGGCAGCAAGCCCTGCCGCTTCGATCTCGCGCTTGTCGACCGCAGCGGGCGGACCGAGCGGATCGAGAACGCGCGCGGCTTCGACGGCTGGTAAGCCAACCGGGAGGTGTGCCCGGCCTCCGTGGTTCGGCGTGGTCCGCCGGTGATCTGGGGGTGGGGTTGCAAGCGCTTGCGCGCTTTGCCAAGACTGCCGGCCGACAACCTGCATCGGAGCGCCGCATGGGCCTGAACGTCGCCGTCCAGATGGATCCGATCCAGGCGATCAACATCGCTGCCGACTCGACCTTCCGGATCATGGAGGAAGCGCAGATCCGCGGGCACAGCCTGTTCTATTATACTCCCGACCGGCTGGCCTACGACTCCGGTCAAGTGACCGCCCGCGGCTGGCCGGTGGAGGTCCGGCGTGAGAAGGGCAACCATTTCACCCTCGGGCCGGAGGCGACGATCGATCTCGGCGCACAGGACGTGGTCTGGCTGCGCCAGGATCCGCCATTCGACATGGGCTACATCACCACCACCCACATTCTCGAGCGCATCCATCCGCGGACGCTGGTGGTCAATGATCCCTTCTGGGTGCGCAACTATCCCGAGAAGTTGCTGGTGCTGGGTTTTCCCGATCTGACGCCGCCGACGATGATCGCGCGTGATCTCGCGACGTTGAAGAACTTTAAGGCGCTGCATGGCGACATCATCCTCAAGCCGCTCTACGGCAACGGCGGCGCAGGGGTGTTCCGGCTCGATCCCAACGACCGCAACTTCACCGCGCTCTGGGAGCTTTTCACGGGCATCAACCGCGAGCCATTGATCGCGCAGAAGTTCCTGCCGGCGGTGGAGAAGGGCGACAAGCGGATCATCCTAATCGACGGTGAGGCGACCGGCGCGATCAACCGTGTGCCCCTCGACGGGGAGACGCGCTCGAATATGCATGCCGGCGGGACGGCGGCGAAGGTCGGGATGACCGATCGCGACCGTGAAATCTGCGCTAAGATCGGGCCGCTCTTGCGCGAGAAGGGCCAGATCTTCGTAGGAATCGACGTGATCGGGGACTGGCTGACCGAGATCAACCTTACCTCGCCGACGGGGCTGCAGGAGCTCGAGCGGTTCGACGGCATCAATGCCACGGCGAGGATCTGGGAGGCGATCGAGCGGCGCCGGGTTTGACCGCCTGGCAGCTGGTCGCGCTCGACCTCTGGCTGCGCAGTTTCGAGAAGCCGCTGGCCCAGGTCACGTCGGTTCCAAGAGCGCGGGCGAGGCTGGAGCGCCTCGCGGCGCGTTTTGCGCCGCGGGACGGGGCGCGCTTCGTCGCTGGCCGCGTCGGGCGGCGGTCGGCACTGCGGCGGACCGGACCGGAGGGCGCCGGCGTCATCCTCTGGCTTCACGGCGGCGCCTACTGCCTCGGCTCGCCCCGCACGCATGTCCGGCTGGTGGCGGCGGGTGCGGGCGCGGAGGCGGTGATTCCGAAATACCGCCTCGCACCGGAGCATCCCTTTCCGGCGGCGGTCGAGGATGCCCGGATCGCTTGGGAGGGGCTTCTGGCCGAGGGGGTGCCGGCCGGCCGGATCCTGCTCGGAGGCGACAGCGCGGGCGGGGCGCTCGCCTTCGGACTGCTGCACGAGATCCTCGCGCGCGTCGGACGGCCCCCGGGCCGGCGTGCTGGCGTTCAGTCCACGGACCGATCTTACGCTCGCGGGCGGGAGCCTGCGCCGGCTGGCGCGACGCGACGCCTTCCTGCCGGCTGGGCGGATGCGGGAGGTGCGCGATCTCTATCTTGCCGGCGCCGATCCGGCCGATCCGCGGGCGTCACCGCATCTCGGCAACTTTCGCGGCGCGCCGAGTGTGCTGATCCAAGCAAGCCGGGCCGAGATCCTGCTCGACGACGCGCGAATGATGGCCGCGCGGCTCAAGGCCGAGGGCGTTGAGGTTGCGCTTGAGCTCGCCGACGCGGTACCGGACGCGTGCCAGGTCTATCACGGCCGGCTGCCCGAGGCGGACGCCGCGCTGGCGCGAGCGGTGGCCTTCGTTCTCGGGTGCCTGGCACGGGCGGGAGAGCGCTGGACAGCGGGATTCGGCGGGAGAGCGGCTCAAGTTCGCGTGATCGCGCCGATGAAGGTAACAATACGCCTATTCGCTGCGTAACAGGTGGTAAGCGGCCGGCGCGGCCGGACCGGTGATGGGAGTGCGAGCGATGGCAACGAGGCGGGAGGTTCTCTGGGGCGGCGCGGCCGGCCTGGCGCTGGCGGCGGGGCTGCCTCTGGCGACCCGGGCAACGACGGCGGACTTCAAGGTCACCCATACCGATGCCGAGTGGAAGGCGATGCTGAGCCCCGAGGCCTACGACGTGCTGCGCCACGAGGGGACGGAACGCCCGTTCACCAGCGCGCTGCTCGAGGAGCACCGCAAGGGTCAGTTCACCTGCGCCGGGTGCCAACTCGCGCTGTTCTCGTCCGATACAAAGTTCGACAGCGGCACCGGCTGGCCGAGCTTCTGGCAGCCGCTCGACGGCGCGGTGGGCACCTTGCAGGATTCGAGCTTCGGCATGGTCCGGACGGCGGTTTTCTGCGCGCAGTGCGGCGGCCACCTCGGCCATGTTTTCGACGACGGGCCGAAGCCTACCGGATTGCGTTACTGCATGAACGGCGTCGCGATGGGCTTCACGCCCGCGGCCGCCTGACCCGAGGAGCAACAGCATGTCGAAGTCATTCCCGTCATTCTTCACGGCCGGGCGCGTCCTTTCGCTGATCCTGGCAGCGGCCGGCGCCGCGGCCGCCGCGCCGACCTTCGCCGAGGAGGGCATCCCGGTGCCGCGGCCGGCGCTCGACGAGACGGCGCGGGCAGGCGGACCCGAGGTCGCCGTGCTCGCGGGAGGCTGCTTCTGGGGCGTGCAGGGCGTCTTCCAGCACGTCGCCGGGGTCGAGAATGCCGTTTCGGGCTACACCGGCGGCAAGGGCGACACCGCGCAGTATCATACCGTCGGCTCCGGGCGAACCGGGCACGCCGAGTCGGTCGAGGTCACCTACGATCCGGCGAAGATCAGCTATGGCGATCTCTTGCAGATCTACTTCTCGGTCGCGCATGATCCGACCGAACTCAATCGGCAGGGGCCGGACAGCGGGACGCAGTACCGCTCGACGATCTTTCCGCAGACAGCCGAGCAGGCGAAGATCGCCAAGGCCTATGTCGACCAGCTGAACGCCGCGCACGTCTTTAAGGCGCCGGTGGTCACGACCGTGGAGGTCGGCAAGACCTTCTATCCGGCCGAGGGCTACCACCAGAACTACCTGACGCTGAATCCGAGCCAACCGTACATCGTATACAATGACCTGCCGAAGGTGGCGAACCTCGCGCGGCTGTTTCCAGACCGTTACCGCGCCGATCCGGTCCTGGTGACCCAGGCGTCGCTGTTGAACTGAGGCCCGCCGTGCAAGTGGCGCAAGTGCTTAAAGCTTAAACGCAATAAAGGGCTGGCGACTTTCGCCAGCCCTTTCAATCTTTCCACCTTTCGTCAACGTTTGCCAACGGCTTGGGCATGGTAGCCCTTGGAGCCGACTGCCCGCGCGAGCGGGCTGCGGAAGTCTTCGCCCGACGCGAGGCGGGCCAGGACCTGCGCGAAGCCGATGCGCGGCTGCCAGTCGAGCGCGTCCCGCGCGCGCCGGTTGATGTAGACACGGTCGAGGGCGGGAAACATCCGCCATCCGCGCGCGGCGTAGAGCGCCGGCTGTTCGGGGAAGAGTCGTGCGACAATCGCGGGCGCGTCCTGCCTGAGCCCGGCGAGATCCTCCGGCCCGAAGGGCGTCGTCGCCGACACGATCAACCGCGCGAAGCCGAGCGCCGCCGCCCGCGCCACCGCGCAGAGGTGGGCATCGACCACGTCGGCGATGTCGGCGCGCCGGTAGAGGAGCTCGTTCGCCTGAACGTTCGCGAGCGGGTAGGCCGCCGCGGTTGCCGGGTCGTCGTCCGCTTCGGGGAAGAATCGCGACGTCCTGAGTACCACCACCGGCAGCCGGTCGCGCCGCGCGAAGAGCTCAGCCAGCGCCTCGGCCGCGAGCTTGGTGGTGCCGTAGATGTTGCGCGGCACCGGTGCCACCTCTTCGGTGATCCAGGCCGCCGGCGCGCCCGGAGCCGGCGTCAGCGCCGAGCCGAAGGCGCTGGTGGTCGAGGTGAGAACGAAGGCATCGACCCGCGCGGCCGCGGCGGCTTCCAAAAGGGTCAATGTGCCCGCGACGTTGGTGCCGAGGAAGGCGCGATCGTTGTGGGTCGCGACGTGCGGCTTGTGCAGGGTGGCGGTATGTACAACGGCGCGGGCGCCTTGCAGGCAGCCCGCGACGAAGCCCGCGTCGAGGATGTCGCCGGTCCGGTCGGTGAAGGGCGAGGGCTGGACGTCAAGGCCGAGCACCGGCCGGCCCGCGGCGCGCAGCGTCCGAACCAGCGCCTCGCCGAGATGCCCGGCGCTTCCGGTCACGACAATCGTCATCGCTCGCTCCCTTTGCTCTTGCGCGCTCTGCCAGAAGCCGCTGCAGCGGGAAAGGGCATTCAGATCGCGAGGCGGAAGCCGGCGGCCTCGGCGATGTGTCGCCGGTCGACCGCCGTCGACGCTTCGAGATCGGCGATGGTGCGGCCGACCCGCTGGACGCGGTGGTAGGCGCGCGCGCTCAGCCGGAAACGCGCGGCCATCTCGGCGAGGAGCTTTGCCGCGTCCGCGGTCAGCGCCACCACCGCCTCGAGCACCTCGCCCTCGGCGTCGGCGTTCACCGTCACCCGCTCGTGGCCGGCGAAGCGCGCGCGCTGCACCGCGCGCGCCGCCGCGACCCGCGCGGCGATGACGGCGCTCGGCTCGCCGGTGCCGGGGAGGGTGAGCTCGTCGACGCCGACCGGTGCCACCTCGACCCGGAGGTCGAAGCGGTCCATCAGGGGTCCGGAGATGCGGCCGAGATATTCCGCGCCGCATTCGGGAACGCGGGCGCAGGCGCGGGAGGGGTCGGCGAGATGGCCGCAGCGGCAGGGGTTGGCGGCGGCCACCAGCATGAAGCGGCAGGGATACCGGACATGCGCGTTGGCTCGCGCCACCACGACGTCGCCGGTCTCGATCGGTTGGCGCAGCGTCTCGAGCACCGGGCGCGGGAACTCGGGGAATTCGTCGAGGAAGAGGACGCCGTGGTGCGCGAGGCTGATCTCGCCGGGCTTGGCACCTCGGCCGCCGCCGACGATCGCCGCCATCGAGGCGGTGTGGTGCGGGGTGCGGAAGGGCCGGGCGCGGGAGATGCCGCCTTCGTCGAGGAGGCCGGCAAGCGAATGGATCATCGAGGTCTCGAGCGCCTCGCCGGGCTCGAGCGGTGGCAGGATGCCGGGCAAGCGCGCGGCGAGCATCGACTTGCCGCTGCCGGGCGGGCCGATCATCAGTACGTGGTGGCGGCCTGCGGCGGCGATCTCGAGCGCCCGCTTGGCCTTCTCCTGGCCCTTGACCTCGGCCAGATCCCGCGGCGTCGCGGGATCGGCGACAGTGCCAGGCTGGGCCGGCGCCAGCGCCGCCCGACCGGTGAAGTGGTTGACGAGCGCGAGGAGCGACTTCGGCGCGATCACCTCGACCGCAGCAACCCAGGCGGCCTCGGCGCCGCAGCCGGCAGGGCAGATGAGCCCGCAGTCGGCCTCGGCGGCGGCGAGGGCAGCCGGCAGCGCGCCGATCACCGGAATGAGCGAGCCGTCGAGCGAGAGCTCGCCGAGCGCCACCTGCCCGGCGACCTCGTCGCGCGGCAGCACGTCCATTGCGGCGAGGACGGCAAGCGCGATCGGCAGGTCGAAGTGCGAGCCCTCCTTGGGCAGGTCGGCCGGCGAGAGGTTGACGGTGATCCGCCGTGCCGGCAGTGCGAGGCCCATCGTAGTCAGAGCGGCGCGCACCCGTTCCTTGGCTTCGGAGACCGCCTTGTCGGGCAGGCCGACGAGGTTGAAGGCGGGCAGGCCGGCGGCGATCGCGCACTGCACCTCGACGAGCCGCGCCTCGACCCCCTGGAAAGCCACCGTGTAGGCGCGCGCGACCATGCCGGACCCTGCTCGAACCCATCGGAGCCTTGCGCGCGCGACGTTAGCGGCAGGTAAACGCGCGCCCGGTGCTTCCCGCTTGACGGGTGCGTCCTTGCCGCCATGCTGGCGAGGCAAACGCGCAACGGGGAGGCGCAGATGAGCGAAGAGGACTTTTCGGGGCGGGGCGGGGTGCGGCTCCACCTCTGGTCGTGGCTGCCCGAGGGGGCGCCGCGGGCGGTGGTGGCGATCTGCCCCGGGTTCAACGCCTATGGCGGGCTCTATGCCTGGACGGCGGAGCAATTGGTCGCGGAGGGGTTCGCCGTCTATGCGGTGGATCTTCGCGGCCGCGGCAAATCGGACGGCGAGCGGTTCTACGTCGATGACATCGAGGACTACGTCGCTGACGTCGACGCCATGATCGACATCGCGCACGAGCGGAATCCGGGGCTGCCGCTGATCCTGCTTGGGCACAGCGCCGGGGGCGTGGCGGTCTGCTGCTATGCGCTCGAGCACCAGGACAAGATCGATGCGCTGATCTGCGAGAGCTTCGCCTTTCAGGTGCCGGCGCCGGGCTTCCTGATCTCGGCGCTGAAGGGATTGAGCCATATCGCGCCGCACCTCGGCGTGCTGAAGCTCAAGATGGAGGACTTCTCACGTGACCCGGCGACGGTGGCGGCGCTGAACGCCGATCCTCTGGTCGCGGGCGAGTCGCAGCCGGCGATGACGATCGCCGCCCTCGCGCGGGCGGACGAGCGCTTGCACGACAGCTTTGGCGGGATCACCGTGCCGCTCCTGATCCTGCACGGGACCGAGGACCATGCGACGGTCTACCACGGCAGCGAGTATTTCCACGCCAACGCCGGGTCCGCGGATAAGACGCTGAAGCTCTACGAGGGCCATTATCACGACCTGCTGAACGACGTCGGCAAGGAGGAGGTAATGGCGGACATCAAGGGCTGGATCGACGCTCGCTTCCCGGCGAGTCCGTCGAAGGTCTAGACAAGAGAGGCCGGCGACGTGCGGCCACGACTGCTGCCATGGCCGCTGGCCAGGCTTCGGGATCGGCGACGAACTTGTCGCGGCAGGATCGGTTGCAGAAGCCGATAACGACGCCGTCGATCTGGACGAGGCCGTCGGCGGCGACCGGGTCGCCGGAGAAGGGACAGGCGGCGTTGGCAGCGGGGACGCCGCTGACGGCGCGCGCGGGCAAGGGGATCGGTCCGGGCCAGGGGCGCTCGGGGAGGTCGAACTCGTAACGGGGCTGCACGAAGGCTTCCGCCAGCCCGGCGGCGCGCCAGGCGCGGAATGCCGGATCGGCGAGATGCGCGGCGACGTAGGCTGCCGTTTCGGCTCCGACCGGCAGATCGTAGGTCGCGATGCGTGCCGCGACCGGGGCGTAGAAGGCATCGGCCAGCGAGTAGTCGCCGAAGAGCCAGGGGCCGGCGAGGCCGGCGGAGGCGCGGGCGAAGGCCCAGAGCGCCTCGAGGCGGGCGAGGTCGGCATGGACGGCCTCCGTAGGCACGAAGCCGGCATAGGCACGGCGCAGGTTCATCGGGCAGGCGTCGCGCAGGGCACCGAAGCCCGCGTGCATCTCGGCGATCAGGGTGCGGGCGAGCGCCCGCAACGCCGGATCGGCCGGCCAAAACCGGCGCTCGGGATGCCGCTCGGCCAGGGTCTCGGCGATGGCGAGCGTGTCCCAGAGAATGAACGAACCGGCTTGGTCCTCGACCTGCAGGGCGGGGACGGTGCGGGCGATGCCGAAGTCGGCAAGAAGTGCTGGAAGCGCGGGGCTGTAGACCCGCGCGGTGCGGACCGATACCGGAAGCTCGAAGCGCGCAAATATCAGCCAGCCGCGCAGCGACCAGCTCGAATAAGTCCGGTCGCCGATGGCGAGAACGTAGTTCATCGGATGCCGCCTCCCGTTGCGCAGTATCGCAGCGGAGCGGGACTGGGGACAGCGCCGCGTTGTGCAAATGCGCAAAAAAACGTGAGCCGCGCCATCAATAGCCTTGATGGGCGTGTTTCCGCGGCCGAGAGAAAAGCAAGCCAGGACAATCGGTTCGTTCATGGGCGGGTCGTGGTGGGCGCCCCGGCGGAACTTCGCGGCACCTGCGATGCGGAAAACCCGGCTCGCGCCGGAACGGAGGGGTGATCCGCGTATTGGTTTTCTGCGTAGCCTGTTCAACGGGATCGCGTCTGCCGCAAGGAGGTCCAGGGATGGAATTCGAAGACGCCGGGACGCGGACGGTCACCAAGCGTGCGATGGGCGCGGAGATGCTTGACAGCGAAACCGAACTTTCGCTTGCGCGGGCATGGCGTGACCACGGCGACGAAAAGGCGCTGCACCGACTGGTGAACGCTTATATGCGGCTGGCGATTGCCATGGCGTCGCGCTACCGGCGATACGGTGCGCCGATGCCGGACCTCATCCAGGAGGCCGGGGTCGGGCTGATGAAGGCGGCAGAGAAGTTCGATCCGGACCGCGGCGTTCGCTTTTCGACGTATGCGGTCTGGTGGATCAAGGCGTCGATCCAAGACTATGTGATGCGCAACTGGTCGATGGTCCGCACCGGATCGACCTCGTCGCAGAAGGCGCTGTTCTTCAACCTGCGTCGCGTGCGCGCCAAGCTCGAGCGCGAGGCGGGGCAGAACGGCGAGGTGCTCGACGGCCACCGGCTGCGGGAGATGATCGCCGAGGAGATCGGCGTGCCGCTGCGTGACGTCGAGATGATGGACGCGCGGCTTGCCGGCGCGGACTTTTCGCTCAACGCCCAGCAGGCGGGCGAGGAAGGGCGGGAGTGGGTCGAAGCGCTCGAGGACGAGGCGCCGCAGGCGGCCGAGACCGTGACGCGCGGCGCCGATCTCGACCGAGTGCGCGGGTGGCTGGCCGGCGCGATGGCCTCGCTCAATCCTCGCGAGCGAATGATCATTATCGAGCGGAAGCTGCGCGACGAGCCGCGGACGCTGGAGAGCCTCGGACAGGAGCTAGGCCTTTCCAAGGAGCGGATCCGTCAGCTTGAGGCCCAGGCGCTCGCCAAGCTGCGCAAGCGGCTGGAGGCCACCACCGGCTCGGCGGCGGAGTTGCTGACCTCGGCGTGAAAACCCGGATGACCGTTGCCCGAACGCGTGCAATACTCGGACATCGGGCAGCGGAGGGAGTAATGCGGGGTGCGGGCGCGCGCGTGATCGGCCTCATTGCAGTTTCGCTGCTGCCCGGCGCGGCGCAGCCGGTCGGAGTCGATCAGGTCATTGCCGAGGCCAAGCGGGCAGAGATCGTTGTTCTCGGCGAGATCCACGACAATCCCGAACACCATGCCAACCAGGTCGCGATCGTAAGGGCGTTGCAGCCCGCGGCGCTGGTCTTCGAGATGTTCCCGCAGGCCGCCGAGAACGACATTAACGCGCTACGCGCAGAAGGCGCCGGGCGCGATGCGATCGCGACCGCTCTCGATTGGAACGCCGGCGGCTGGCCTGACTTCGCGTTTTACGCCGAAATCCTCGAGGCAGCCCCGATGGCGAGGGTCTTCGGCGCCGGGCAGCCACCCGCGGATGTGAAGCGTGCGATGGTCGAGGGCGCCGCCAGCGTGTTCGGTCCAGACGCCAAGACCTACGGCCTCGACCTGGCGCTGTCGCCAGAAGAGCAATCCGCCCGCGAGATCGCGCTCGCAGCGGCGCATTGCGGCACGCTGCCGGCGCTCTCGCTGCCCGGCGCCGTCGAGGCCCAGCGCTTCCGCGACGCCGGCATTGCCGACGCGGCGCTCTGGGCGCGAACGATGACCGCCGACGGGCAGGTGGTGGTCATCGCCGGCAGTGGCCATGCCGAGAAGCGGCGGGGCGTTCCGGCAGCGTTGGCGGTGGCGGCGCCAGACGTCTCGGTCCTGTCGGTCGGCCAGCTCGAGTCAGTCGACGACGGCGAGGACGAATTCGACGCGCTCCTCGTCGCTCCCGCTCCACCGCGCGCCGACCCGTGTGCGACGTTGCGGGCGCCGCTGGAGTAATCCTGCGGCCGCCGTCAGCCCGGCTCAGGCGGCGGCTTCCTCCGCGAGATGGCGTGCGAGGAATGTGTCGGCGCTCTGCATCACCTTGCGAACGCCGCGGGCGGCCTGACGGATGCGCTGCTCGTTCTCGACCAGGCCCAGGCGGACGTAGCCTTCCCCGTACTCGCCGAAGCCGACGCCGGGAGCGACGGCCACCTCCGCCTCGCGCAGCAGGATCTTGGAGAATCCCATCGAGCCGATATGGTCGTAGGGTGCCGGCACCGGCGCCCAGGCGAACATGGTCGCGGGGGGCGAGGGGATGTGCCAGCCGGCACGACCCATCGCGTCGATCAGCACGTCGCGGCGGTGCCTGTAGATGGCGCGAATCTCGGCGACGCAGTCCTGGGGGCCGTTGAGCGCGGCGGCTGCCGCCACCTGGACCGGCGTGAAGGCGCCGTAGTCGAGGTAGGACTTGATCCGGGTAAGGGCATCGATCAGCCGGGAGTTTCCGACCGCGAAGCCCATGCGCCAGCCCGGCATTGCATAGGTCTTGGAAAGCGAGGTGAACTCCACCGCGACATCCTTGGCGCCCTCGATCTGGAGGATCGAAGGCGGCGGGTTGTCGTCGAAGTAGATCTCCGAATAGGCGAGATCGGAGAGCACCCAGAGTTGGTGCTTCTTCGCGAAGGCGACGAGCTCGCGGTAGAAATCGAGATCGCAGACCTGCGCGGTTGGGTTGGACGGGAAGGAGACTACCAGCGCCACCGGCTTCGGCACCGAGTGAGTGACGGCGCGGTCGAGCGCGCGGAGATATTGCTCGGGGTCGAAGCGGCCGTCGTGCAGAGCAGGGACGTGGCGGAGCGTGCCGCCCGCGATCATGAAGCCGTAAGGATGGATCGGGTAGCTCGGGTTGGGCACCAGCATGACGTCGCCGGGGGCGGTGATCGCCATCGCGAGGTTGGCGAGGCCTTCCTTGGAGCCGAGCGTGGCGATCACCTCGGTCTCGGGGTCGAGCTTCACCCCGAAGCGGCGGGCGTAGTAGCCGGCCTGGGCGCGGCGGAGGCCGGGGATGCCCTTCGAGGCGGAGTAGCGGTGGGTGCGGGGGCGCTGCACCGTCTCAATGAGCTTGTCGACGATGTGCCTGGGCGTGTCCATGTCCGGATTGCCCATGCCGAAGTCGATGATATCCATCCCCTCGGCGCGGTACGTGGCCTTCAGCCGGTTGACCTCGGCGAAGACGTAGGGCGGGAGGCGCTTGATGCGGTAGAATTCTTCGGACATGGGCACGACGCGAAGCTGAGGCGAGCGGGCTGTATACGCCTAGTGCCCACGGAAGGACAGGCGATTCCACCCGCATACTTGCGGTGAAATCGCCTCAACGTTGCCGCTGCAACGGCGCTAAATGCCCCCCTGCCCGAGGGCAGGGGGGCGGCAGCACCGGTCGCCGAAAAAAGGGGGACATCGACAGTTCCGGGCCACCAATCGGAGCCGCTCCTCCGTTCTGCGCGGGCCATCCGACCCTGGCAGCACCACAACAACACGCTGCGTCTGCGAAGGTTCCGGGCCAAAACGAAGCATTCAGTTCGTGGGCACAACGGCGGATTCCAGCCGTAGCCGGGTGTCTGGATCTACCACCGGACCGGCCATTGCCGCGGCGCGGGCGCGCAGCGCCGTAGCACGGGCGGCGAGCTCGGAAGCACCCGCGCTGAGAAGGTCGGCGTCGGGCTGGGCGCGGGCAAGCGCGTCGTCGAAGCGCGCGGTCTCGACCAGCCGTGCGGGAGGCGCCGCGCCGGCCGCGGCGGAGAGCGGCGCCTCAGCGCCGGGTGGCGGCCCACAGCCGGCGAGCAGCACCACGAGCGCTGCGGCGGGCGCAGTCGGGCGGCGGGAGAGAGGGCGGCGGTGTCGCATGTCCACTTTCTGGGCAAAACCCGCGCAAGGCGCTAGTATCGGCGGCGTGCGGCCGCGCTGCAAGGCGTGGGCGTCCGAAGGTTAGGCCTGGAGGGACCGATGGACGACAGCCAAGACGCCGAGACGCTCGCCGAGCAGGGCAAGCACGCTGCCCACAACATGGCGGAGGTCTTCGACATCTCGGGCCAGATCTGGCAGACCTTCCTCGCGGCGCAGATGCAGGAGGGCGGCTCGAAGCGTGCCGATCCGCTGAACACCTGGCCAGCCTTTGCCGAGCTCTACCGGACGATGTGGGACAATCCCAAGCAGGTCGCCGACATGACGATCGGCTTCTGGGCGGCGCAGCAGCGGCTGTGGCAGAACTCGATGCTGAAGTGGCTCGGGGCCAAGGACGTCGAGGACGACCTGGACCTTCCGCACATGAAGAAGGCCGACAAGCGCTTTGCGCACAAGGACTGGTCGGAGAATGCGATCTTCGAGTATCTCAAGCAGTCGTACCTGCTGACCTCGGGCTGGATACAGGACACCGTCGGTTCGGTCGGGGAGATGGATCCGCGCGAGCGGCGCAAGGCGGCCTTCTACACGCGCTATTTCGTAGAGGCAATGAACCCCGCCAACTTCTTCGCGCTGAATCCGGAGGTGCTGGAGGCGACCGTCAACGAGAAGGGCGAGAACCTCGTGCGCGGGCTGAGGATGATGCTGGCCGACCTGGAGCGGGGCAAGGGCAAGCTGCTGATCCGCCAGACCGACATGGACGCCTTCGAGGTGGGGCGCAACACCGCGGTCAGCGCCGGGCAGGTGGTGTTCGAGAACGACCTGATCCAGCTGATCCAGTATTCCCCGCTGACCGAGCAGGTCTACGCCAAGCCGCTGCTGATCATCCCGCCCTGGATCAACAAGTTCTACATTCTCGATCTCAACGACAGAAAGAGCATGGTGAAGTGGCTGCTCGAGAAGGGCTACACCGTGTTCATGGTCTCCTGGGTCAACCCCGACGAGCGCCACGGACAGAAGTCCTGGGAGGACTACATGTTCGGCGGCGGGCTCGCCGCCATCGACAAGGTGCTGGAGGAGACCGGGCAGAAGTCGCTGAACCTCGTGAGCTACTGCGTCGGCGGCACCATGGCTGGAACGCTGATGGCCTGGCTCGGCAAGCACAACGACAAGCGGGTAGCGAGCGCCACCTTCTTCACCGCGCAGCTCGACTTCGAGGACGCGGGCGAGCTGCAGATCTTCGTCGACGAGCACATCCTCGAGGTCGTCGGCGAGGACATGGAGAAGGGCTACATGCCGGCCGACCGGATGGCGAACGCCTTCAACATGCTGCGGGCGAATGATCTGATCTGGGGCTACGTGGTCAACAACTACATGCTGGGGAAGGAGCCATTCCCGTTCGACCTGCTGTACTGGAACGCCGATTCGACAGCGATGCCGGCGCGGGCGCATCGGTTCTACCTGCAGGAATTCTACATCCGGAACGCCTTCGCCAAGGGCGAGCTGACGGTCGGCGACACGCCGATCACTCTCGGCGACATCAAGGGGCCAGTCTACCACATCGCCACCAAGGAGGACCACATCGCCCCGGCGGCCTCGGTCTATCGCGGCGCTAAGGAGATGAAGCGGGCGAAGGTGCGCTTCATCATGTCCGGATCTGGACATATCGCCGGGGTGGTCAATCCGCCGGTGCTCGGCAAATACCAGTTCTGGACGAACCCCGACATGACGGCGCCGACGCTGGAGGAATGGCTCAACGGCGCCGTCGAGACCGCCGGCAGCTGGTGGCCGGACTGGGACGCCTGGTTGAAGCCGCGCTCCGGGCGGCTCGTCCCGGCGCGGGAGCCGGGCGCGCGACTCGGCTCGGTCGAGCCGGCGCCCGGGTCATTCGTCAAGGTCCGCTTCGACCAGCCCTGACAACTGGGCCGTCAGCCCCGGAGCGGAGCAGACGGGATCTAGTAGGTTACCGGCTGCTGACCCTTCCAGACGTCCGGCCTGTCGGTGTCCCGGGATTCCTTCAGGTAGTAGAGCTGGCTCAGGGTCATGCCCTTGGCCTCGGGAACCGTCACCCCGGCGGAGCCTGCGAGTTGCGCGAGTTCGGCGCCGGTGAGCCCGGAGACCGACTGCGTGCCATGGGCTTTACCAGAGATGAATCCGGGCGTCGTCGCCGGTGGGATTGACGCCGTCTCGGCGTACGCGGGTGCCAACGTTGCCAGCGTCGAGAGTGCCAGCAGGGCCGACAGAACGGTTGATTTCAACATCTCCATATCCTCTTGCGGAGACCCCGCCGGTGGTACCGGCGGATCGGCGTTCAGCGCGTCGACGTTCGGGATATGGTGCCGCAGACGGCGGCCGCGCAGGGTGGTTCACGTCCTGTTGCAGGGATGAAACATCGGGGGGCCGCACCGGTCAGAGCGGGTCGCCGACCGCCTCGATCAATGCCGGCCAGAGCGCCTCGATGGAACGTTCCTCGGGCACGTTGAATTCTGCTATCCGGTCAATCAACCGAATGGGCTGCACGAACGCGCTGACGCCATGGTAGGCGTCCCGGCCCTGATAGTCGTCGAAAAAGATTCGGCACCCCGGCGAGGCGTTGATCAGTGTCGCCAAAAAACAGGCCACGCGAAACCGGCCGTCGATCAGGACGAGGTCGGGGTCGAGCCCCCGGTCGCGGCAGAGCCTCCATGGGTCGAGCGGATATTGCGCGAAGCGCCGCCAGGGGGCCTCCGACGCCGGGTAGCCGAAGCGGGAGGTAGGGCCGATGTCGACGTGCTGCAGGTGGTGGCGCCCCGGGAGGAGCCGGTCGGCGACCCGGTGGCGGACGGCCGCGTGCCAGATCGGGTCGCTCTCGATCGACACGATGCCGGGGACACCGCTCCGGACCGCGAGGACCGTGCTGCCGCCGCTGCCGTATTCGAGGTAGGAGCGGGCGCGGGCGACCGCCTCGCCGAATGCGGCGGCCCCCTCGGGCGGCATCAGCGGGGCATCGGGAACGCGCACGGCGCTCGCCCGCGCGGCGCCCGCGAGGGCCGGCAGCGCGAGATCGAGGACGCCGCCTTCGGGAGCGATCGCCCGGAGCCTCAAGCCTCCCGCCGGGATCATCTCGAACGGGAAGGTCAGGGCGAAGCCGGAGGTGGGATGGGCGCCGGGGAAGCGGGCCGCGACGTCGGGCCGGGGGCGGCGGACAGTCTCCAGCGGATCGATCACCCCGCCAGCGGCGTCGCGCAGGAAGAAGCTCGCCATGCGGCTGCCATCCGGGGCGAGCGCCCAGCCCGCCAGCTCCACCACCTGTCCGATCGCGGCGATCCGGTCGATCCGGCCCTGGGAGCGGCCGGAGCCGGGAGCTGCGGGCAGGAGGATCGGCGCGCCGCGCGGCCGGAGCGCCGGCTCGGTGGCAGTCTGCCGGGCGACCGCGAGCTCGCGCAGGAGTAGAGCGTTGCCGGAGCGGGCGGCGGCGACCAGCCCGGGGTCCATCGGCGTCTCGACAGCGTTCAGATCATGCGCGGCGAAGAAGGCGGCGCCGCGGGGCGCGCCGAGCTTGGTCGCCCGGCCGCGGCGGCGCTTGCGTTCGAACTCCTCGCGCGACTTCACTACGTAGTGGTTGAGCCGGAGCGGCGACCAGTGCACCGACCGGGCGAGGCCGGGGAGCCGCGGGTTGACGTGCGCGACCTCGCTGCCGTCGGGATGGACGGTGCGGAAGCCCGTGCGGAGCCGGAAGGCGTGCGGCGTCGAGGCGACCCCGCGGCAGGCGGTCGTGCGGACGATGGACTTGTAGTGGCGGTTGATCGGATGTTCGGCGCCCGCGTGCCTGCGGAAGCGTTCGACCACTGGTTCCGTCCGGGCCGCGATCTCGCCGCCGGAACCGAAGCTGGCCCAGCTCGCCGCGATCGCTCCGACGTCCGGCCGGGTCCAGAGGTGCCCGAGCGCTTCCTGCACGGTCGCTCCCGGCGCTTCGGGCACCAGGAACTCGTCGGCGTCGATGAACGCGATCCAGTCGGCGTCGCAGGCGTGCCGGCGCAGGATTTCGGCGTAGGCGGGCAGTTGCGGCGGCCTGCCGGCCGGTCCGGCGAAGGGGATGTGGCGGATCAGCCCGGCGCGGTCGAGGGCGGCGAGGAGCTCGCTCGAGCCGTCGTCGCTGGCGTTGTCGGCGATGAAGAACCGCTCGATGCCGACCGCGCGGTGGAAGGCCAGCCACTCGAGGATGTAGGGCGCCTCGTTCTTGAAGATGGCGCCGATTGCGAGCTTGGGGTCCCGGCCGTCGCGCTTCGCCACTGGAGATTCGCCTCGTTGCTTCACTCGGTCGAAGCAGGCTATCGGCGGGACGTGACAGGATTCTGACGGATTCTGCGACGATCGGTCCGGCCCCCGCGTCTCTATGCCGCGGGTTGGAACAACCTCCCAGCCGAGTCGCCGGACCCGACGCGGCCGAGATCGACGGCGTAGTGGCGCTCGGCCATCGCGTGGAGCAGGGGCGCAGAGAGAAGGGCCTTCTTCGGAAACCCCTGCGTGTGCGGCGGCTTGAAGCGGAAGGTCTCGATCGGCTGGTGGCCGTCGAAGCCGCCGGGGGTCGCATAGTGGGTCTCGCGCAGCCGGGCGAACTCGGGAAGGGCGGCGAAGTCGGTGACGGGCAGCCCGAGGTCGCGCTCGACGGCGTTCAGGCCGGCCTCGAGCGGCAGCTCGTCGAGGTTCAGGGTGATTTCGCGGGCGAAGGGCAGGTCCCAGAGCGGGTGGTACTGGGCGCGGACGTGCGGGTCGGCATCGGTCGGGACGACGAGCCGCAGGCGGGCGAGCACCCGGTCGAGGTCGGCGAGCGACAGGCCCTCCTCGCGCACATCGAAGCCCAGCGTCTGCCTCACCTGCTTGTAGAGGATGGGGTAGCGGCAGACGTGGCGGAAGATCGAGACCAGGCGGTTCGCGGGCGCGCGGGTGATCTTCAGCAGCGTCATCCCGGCGACCGCGGGTCGTCAGCAGCCGCTGGACCGGCCGCTTGAAGACCGCCCGGCGATGGTAGACGTGCAGGCGGAATTTGTGCGGCCAGGGGTCGAAGGCATTGGCCTCGTCGTAGAGGCCCTCGTGGAGGAAGGCCCAGAGGGCGACGTGCGAGCAGCCCGACTTCGGCGAGAAGGCGACGACGAGGTTCGCCCGGCGGATGAAGAGCGGGTAGAACCTGAGGAGCGGCGCGAGTTCGCCGCCCATGCCGCCGTCGGCCAACTCAGAGCCCCGGGTAGACCGGGAAGCGGTCGCAGAGCGCCTTCACCCGCGCCTTGACGTCCGCCTCGACGGCGCCGTTGCCGTCCGGGCCGTTGGCGGAGAGGCCGTCGAGCACCTCGACGATCATCGCGCCGATCGCGGCGAACTCGTCCGGCCCGAAGCCGCGGGTGGTGCCGGCCGGGGTGCCGAGGCGGACGCCGGAGGTGACGGTCGGCGGCGCGGGGTCGAAGGGGATGCCGTTCTTGTTGCAGGTGATGTGGGCGCGGCCGAGGGCGGCCTCGGCGTCCTTGCCGGTGACGTTCTTGGGACGGAGGTCGACGAGCATCACGTGGGTGTCGGTGCCGCCGGTGACGATGTCGAGGCCGCCCTTCATCAGCGCGTCGGCGAGGACGGCGGCGTTCTTCACGACGGCGGCGGCGTAGTCGGCGAACTCGGGGCGGAGGGCCTCGCCGAAGGCGACGGCCTTGGCGGCGATGACGTGCATCAGCGGGCCGCCCTGCAGGCCGGGGAAGATCGCCGAGTTGATCTTCTTCGCGATCGCCTCGTCGTTGGTGAGGATCATGCCGCCGCGGGGGCCGCGCAGGGTCTTGTGGGTGGTGGTGGTGACGACGTGGGCGTGCGGCACCGGGTTCGGGTGCTGGCCGCCGGCGACGAGGCCGGCGAAATGGGCCATGTCGACCATCAGGTAGGCGCCGACCTCGTCGGCGATGGCGCGGAAGCGGGGGAAGTCGATCTGGCGCGGGACGGCGGAGCCGCCGGCGATGATGAGCTTCGGCTTGTGCTCGCGGGCGAGCTCGGCGACGGCGTCGTAGTCGATGCGCTGGTCCTGCTTGCGGACGCCGTAGTGGACCGGGACGAACCACTTGCCCGACATGTTGGGCTTGGCGCCATGGGTGAGGTGGCCGCCGGCGGAGAGGTCCATCGCGAGGAAGGTATCGCCGGGCTTGAGGAGGGCGAGGAAGACGGCCTGGTTGGCCTGGCTGCCGGAGTTGGGCTGGACGTTGGCGAAGCCGGCGTCGAAGAGCTTGCAGGCGCGCTCGATCGCGAGGGTCTCGACGACGTCGACGAACTGGCAGCCGCCGTAGTAGCGCCGGCCCGGGTAGCCCTCGGCGTACTTGTTGGTCATCACCGAGCCCTGCGCCTCGAGCACGGCGCGGGAGACGATGTTCTCGGAGGCGATCAGCTCGATCTCGTCGCGCTGGCGACCGAGTTCGTTGCGGATGGCGCCAAAGATCGCCGGGTCGCGGTTGACGAGATCCTCGGTGAAGAAGCCGCTGTCAGGAAGGATGTCTTTCACGGGCGCTCCTCGCGTCGGGCTTGAGCGTCAGATACAGCTAATGCGGTGGGCGGAAAACCCTGTATTCGGAGTTTCGTTCGCCGATGGCGGCGCACGCCACCGTTTCCCGAAGGGGCGGCCATGCCGAAGCCGGCTTGAGTTCGCGGCTGCAGCGCGCAACAGTGGCGGCCTTGCGAACGGCGGGACACGGGATTGAGCCTTAAGCGGATCCATTTCGTGGCGAGCCCGGTGCAAATTGCCGAAGAGGCGCGCGACCGGCTGATCGCAAGCCACGGGCAGAGCCCGGTCGAACAGGCCGATGTGATCGTTGCGCTCGGCGGCGACGGCCTGATGCTCTCGACGCTGCACGCGACCGAGGGACTGGCGATCCCGGTCTACGGGATGAACCGTGGCACCGTCGGCTTTCTGATGAACGCCTATGCCGAAGACCGGCTGGTCGCGCGGCTCGCAGCGGCCGAGGAGGCGGTGCTGAACCCCCTCAGGATGCGGGCGAGGCAGGCCGACGGTTCGGTGGTCGAGGCGCTGGCGATCAACGAGGTGTCGATCCTGCGCGCCGGACCGCAGGCGGCGAAACTGCGCATTCTCGTCGACGGACGCGAACGGCTCGCCGAACTGGTGGCTGACGGGGCGCTGGTCTCGACCCCGGCAGGGTCGACCGCCTACAACTACTCGGCGCATGGGCCGATCCTGCCGATCCGCGCCGAAATCCTGGCTTTGACCCCGATGGCCGCCTTCCGGCCGCGGCGCTGGCGCGGGGCGCTGCTGCCCAAATCGGCGCGGGTGACGTTCGAGGTGATGGAAGCCGACAAACGGCCGGTCTCGGCGGTGGCCGACTCGACCGAGGTGCGCGATACGGTACGGATCGAGATCGCGAGCGCGAGCGACGTGGCGCATCACCTGTTGTTCGATCCGGGGCACGGCCTCGAAGAGCGGCTGATCCGCGAGCAGTTCGTCTGAGGGCGGCCCGACGGCAGCCGCCGGCGGGCTTGCCAGCGGTTCTGGTCTGCGCCACCAATCCCGAGCGGCGAAGGAGACGGCATGGCGGTACGCGCCGATCGGCAGCTGAGGTTCTGGGGCATCGCTTTCGCGCTGTTCGTGCTGGTGCTGTGGCTGCTGGGCTCGACGCTGTTGCCGTTTCTGCTCGGGGCGGCGCTCGCCTATTTCCTCGATCCGCTGGCCGACCGGCTGGAGCGGCTCGGATTGAGCCGGGTCTGGTCGACCTCGGTGATTGCGGTGTCGGGGATTCTCGTCTTCGCCGCGGTACTGGTGCTCGCGGTGCCGTTGCTGGTCGACCAGATCCAGGGGCTGGTGGCGGCGCTGCCCGAATATATCAACCAGCTGCTGACCTTCCTCGGCCGGCGCTACCCGCAGCTCTTCGGCGAGCAGTCGCAGATCATGCGCCGTTTGTCGGACGTCGAAGCAGTGGTGCGCGACGGCGGCATGACGGTGCTGAACCAGGTGCTTGCGGGGTCGCTGAAGCTGATCGATTTCATCGTTCTTCTGCTGGTGACCCCGGTCGTGGCCTTCTACCTGCTGCTCGACTGGGATCACATGCTGGCGAAGATCAACGCGATCCTGCCGCGGCAGCACGCGCCGACGATCCGCCGGCTCGCGCGCGAGATCGACGTGGTGCTGGCCGGCTTCGTGCGGGGGCAGATCACGGTCTGCCTGATCCTCGGTGCCTACTACGCGTTCGCATTGACGCTGATCGGACTGCCGTTCGGCTACCTAGTCGGGATCGTCGCCGGGCTGATCTCGTTCGTTCCCTATGTCGGGTCGATCACCGGCTTTGTGCTGGCGATGGCGATCGCGCTGTTCCAGTTCTGGGACGACAAGGTCTGGATTGTCATCACCGCCAGCGTCTTCCTCTTCGGGCAGTTCGTCGAAGGCAACGTGCTGAGTCCGAACCTGATCGGCAAGTCGGTAGGGCTGCATCCGGTTTGGCTGATCCTCGCGTTGTCGGTCTTCGGCACGCTTTTCGGCTTCACCGGGCTGCTCGTCGCAGTGCCCGTATCGGCCGCGCTTGGTGTGATCGGACGTTTCCTGATCGAGCAGTACCGGGGCAGCGCGCTCTATACCGGACAGGCTCCATCCGAGGAGGAGTGAGATGGAGGCCCCCGATCAGCTCGTGCTCGACCTCGCTGCCCGCCCCGCTCTCGGCCGCGCGGAGTTCTATGTTACCGAAGCGAACCGGCTTGCACTCGCACAGGTCGACGGCTGGCCGGGATGGCCGGGCGGACGGCTTGCGCTCGCCGGACCACCCGGCTCGGGAAAGACGCATCTGGTGCACGTCTGGGCGGCACGGGCGGGGGCACGGGTGATCGATGCCGCGGCGCTGGCGGGGCTCGATTTCGCCGAGGTGGAGAGCGGGGCGGCGGTGGCGGTCGAAGACGCCGATCGGCTGCCGCCGGGCGCCCGCGCGGCAGAGGAGGCGCTCTTCCATCTCTGCAACCTGTTAGCGGCGGGTGGCGGGAGTCTGCTGGTGAGCGGCCGCGCGGCGCCGGCGCGCTGGCCGCTCGGTCTGCCCGACCTCGCGAGTCGGCTCGGGGCGGCACCGGTGGCGCGGCTCGAGGCGCCCGACGACGCGCTCCTCGCCGCGGTTCTGGTCAAGCTCTTCGCGGACCGGCAACTTTCGGTGGCACCGGACCTGATCCACTTCCTGATCGGACGGATGGAGCGGTCGTTCGCGACCGCCCATGCGATGGTACTCGCGCTCGACCGCGCCGGGCTTGCCGGACATCGGCCGATCAACGCGAGGCTCGCGGCCGCCGTGTTGCGCGCGACTGAAGGGACGACATTCGCAGGCGGCGCGTCGACCGAGAGCTGATGCTCGCGACAGGATTGAGCCTTGCGCGCTCCGCCAGTTAACTGCGACGAGGGATTGTCGCACCTTGGCGGTTGGGGGGGAGTCAATGCGGACACTTCGGGCGTTCGGCTTCGCGCGAGCCATGCTCTTGCTGCTGCCGGCGTCGGCGGTGCACGCTGAGACCCGACTGACCTGGTCGTGCATGGCGCCGGACGGCTCGGTCGGACGGCAGCTCGACCTGGTCTACTTCGGGTCCGACGTCGTGCCCTGCAAGGCCTATCTGCACAGTCCCGGCGGGTCGGTGTCGCTGATCGCCGACTACGACGTGACCCGCGGCCAGTGCGAGCATCGGGTGCGCGGGACGCTCGGGAGCCTGATGGCAAAGGGCTACAGCTGCACCGAGCCGAGCGGCGTCTCGCTTGCGGATCTGGAGGCGCGGGCGGAAGGAACCGCGCCGGTGGCGGTCCCGGCACCCCCGGCCGAGGGCGACCTCTACTTCGCCATCATCAGCCGGCATTCCAGCGAAGAGGCGGCGCAGGCGGCGGCCTCGAAGCTCCGGGCGGCGGATCGGTCGGCGCGCCCGGTGATCCTGTCGCCGCGCGACCCGGGCGGGAGCTGGCTGCTGGCGCTCGCCGCCTATACCGACGCGGCGACCGCAGCGAAGGCGGTGCAATACGCCCGTAGAAGCGGTCTCGGTCCCGACGCCTACTTCTGGAACGTACCGCGGGCGGCGGTCGCCTCCGGGGAGACGGGCGGAGCCGCGGACCGGTAGCGCTTCGCCAGCCGGTACATTTTTACCGATGCCGTTGATCTGCGCGGGAACAATCCCGATACTCGGCGCGTGCGGAAGCAGGATGCCGAGATGTTGCAGATCGCCGAGCCCGGGACCGGCCCGGTCGATGCCGATTTTCTGCACGGGCCGACGCCGGCGGGTCGGCCGGTGGGCGATCTCGACGTGTCCGGGCCGGCGCGGTTCATCAACCGCGAGCTCAGCTGGCTTGCGTTCAACTGGCGGGTGCTGGCCGAGGCGGAGAACCCGACCGTGCCGCTACTCGAGCGGGTCCGCTTCCTGTCGATCTCGGCCTCGAACCTTGACGAGTTCTACTCGGTGCGCGTCGCCGGCCTGCGCGGGCTGATCCGCGAAGGCGTGCACACGCCGTCGGCCGACGGGCTTTCGCCGTCTGAGCAGCTCCGACAGATCGACGCCGACGCACGGGCGCTGATGATGCGCCAGCAGGACTGCCTGTCGGTGCTCGACCGGCAGATGCAGGCAGAGGGGATCGAGATCCTCGGCCCGGGCGACCTGCGCGGCCCCGACCTGCGGCTGATGGAAGGGCATTTCTTCGAGCAGGTGTTCCCGATCCTATCGCCGCTGGCGATCGACCAGGCGCACCCGTTCCCGTTCATCGCCAACGGCGGCTTCACCATGGGGCTGAAGCTCCGGCGCGAGCCCGACGACGCCGAACTCGAGGCGCTGTTGCCGGTACCGGCACAGGTGCCCCGCTTCGTGCGGCTGCCCGACGGGCCGAAGGGACAGGCGCGCTTCCTGCCGCTCGAAGCGTTGCTGGAAGTGTTCCTCGGCAAGCTCTTCCCCGGCTACGCCATGCTCGACCATTGCGCGTTCCGGGTGCTGCGCGACAGCGACCTCGAGGTCGAGGAAGAGGCCGAGGACCTCGTGCGCGAGTTCGAGACAGCGCTGAAACGGCGGCGTCGGGGCGAGGTGATCCAGCTCACGATGACCTCGGATGCGCCGCCTGATCTCCGGCGCAAGATCGTGCAGGCGCTCGGCGTCGGGCCGGAGGAGGTGATCGAAATCCCGGGGCTGATCGGCATCGCCGATCTTGCCGAGCTCACCCGTGCCGGGCGACCCGACCTGCTCTGGCCGCCGTTCGCACCGCGGATGCCCGAGCGGGTGCAGGACTTCGAAGGCGATATTTTCGCGGCGATCCGCCAGAAGGATATGCTGCTGCATCACCCTTACGAGACCTTCGACATCGTGGTGCGCTTTCTGCAGCAGGCGGCGCTGGACCCGGATGTGCTGGCGATCAAGCAGACGCTCTACCGCACCTCGCGCGACAGCCCGATCGTCGCGGCGCTGTGCGAGGCGGCGGAGAACGGCAAGTCGGTGACGGCGCTGGTCGAGCTCAAGGCGCGTTTCGACGAGGCGGCGAACATCCGCCAGTCGCGGCGGCTGGAGCGGGCGGGAGCACAGGTCGTCTACGGGTTCATCGACTGGAAGACCCATGCCAAGCTTTCGACAGTGGTCCGGCGCGAGGCGGGCGAACTCGTTACCTACACGCATGTCGGAACCGGCAACTACCATCCGGGGACGGCCGGTATTTATACCGACCTGTCGCTCTTCACCTGCGACCGCACGCTCGGCCTCGATGCGACCCGGGTGTTCAACTACGTGACCGGCTACGTGAAGCCCGACCACCTGGAGAAGCTCGCGATCTCGCCGCACCAGCTAAAGCCGCGCATCCTCGACGGCCTCGAGGCGGAGAGCGGGCACGCTCGCGCCGGACGCCCGGCGCAGGTCTGGATCAAGCTGAACGCGGTCACCGACCCCGAGGTGATCGACGCGCTCTACGCCGCGAGCCAGGCGGGGGTTAAGATCGACATGGTTGTGCGCGGGATTTGCGGGCTGCGCGCCGGGGTCGCGGGGCTGAGTGAAAACATCCGGGTAAAGTCGATCATCGGCCGCTTCCTCGAGCACAGCCGGATCGTCTGCTTCGGCAACGGCCACGGGCTGCCCTCCTCGGGCGCGCGGGTCTACATCAGCTCGGCCGACTGGATGGAGCGTAACCTGACGCGCCGGGTGGAGGCGCTCGTCGAGATCACCAACCCGACGGTGCATGCGCAGATCATCGACCAGATCATGGCGGCCAACATGGCCGACCAGGCGCAGAGTTGGGTGATGCAGCCCGACGGCAGCTATCTGCGCCATGAGGCGGAGCCAGGTGAGCAGCTGTTTTCCTGCCATCGGTTCTTCATGGAGAACCCCTCGCTCTCGGGCCGCGGCCGCGCCGGCGCGCGCGACGTCATCCGGCTGGTGCATACCCCGGATTGACGCCGAACCTCTCGGATGCGACACCTCCGGCGCATCAGGACAGCGGCAGGGCAGATGGTGTCGGCGCAACGGCGTTCGAACGACGGGCTGCCACGCCATTGGCTCGACCCCGAGCGGGCACGCCTGAAGCGCATCGGCGTCATCGACGTCGGGTCGAACTCGGTGCGCCTCGTCGTATTCGACGGCATGGCGCGCAGTCCGGCGTATTTCTACAACGAGAAGGTGCTCTGCGGGCTCGGCGCGGGTCTGAGCGAGTCCGGGCGGCTGAGTCGGGAAGGCTGGGTGAAGGCGCTGGCGGCGCTGCACCGCTTCGCGGCGCTGACAGAACGGATGGAGCTCTCGGGGATGATCGCGGTCGCGACCGCGGCGGTGCGCGAGGCCGAGGACGGCCCCGCTTTCTGCGATCAGGTCGAGGCGGAAACCGGGCTGCAGCTTCACGTCGCGAGCGGTGCCGAGGAGGCGCGGCTGGCGGCGAGCGGGGTGCTGCTCGGCTGGCCGGAGGGCGATGGGCTGGTCTGCGACATGGGCGGCGCGTCGATGGAACTGGCGCAGATCCGCGGCGGCGAGATCCGTTCCTGCGCGACCTCGCCGCTCGGCCCGCTGCAGCTCGCCGACATCTCGGACGAGGAAAAGCGTGACAAGGCGGTCCGCAAGGGAGTGAAGGCGCTGCGCCGGGTTGTGGCCGCCTCGACGCCGCGTCTCTTCCTGGTTGGAGGGTCGTGGCGCGCGATCGCCCGCCTCGACATGGAGCGCACCGGGTATCCGCTGAAGGTGCTGCACGGCTACGAGCCGCCGATCCCGCAGCTTCTCGATACGTTGAAGTGGATTCGGGGGCAGGATCAGGCAGCCTTGGTCGGAATGACCGGAACCTCGGCGCAGCGGCTGTCGCTGATTCCGCTGGCGGCGCGGGTTCTCGCGGAGCTCCTGCGCCGGATCGAGCCGGACCGCGTGGTGATATCGGCCTACGGACTCCGGGAGGGGCTGTTGTACCGGCAGATGCCCGAGGCGATGCGGCTTCTCGATCCGCTGATCGAGGCCTGCCGGCACATGGAGAAGGCTTCTGCGCGCGCGCCCGGGTTCGGCGAGGCGCTTTATGGCTGGCTGCAGCAGCTCTACGCCGGGCGCTCGCCAGACGAGCAGCGGCTGATTTTAGCCGCTTGCCATCTGCACGACGTGAACTGGCGTGCGCATCCCGACTATCGCGCTGATCTATGCTTTGAGTCGGTGACACGGGCCAATATTGCCGGGGTCAGCCACGCCGAGCGGGTCTTTCTCGGGCTTGCGCTGCTCAACCGCTACAAGGCGGTTGCGCCGGCCGAGGAAGTCCGGCGTTACGGCGAACTGCTGCCACGCGAGCGGGCGTCGGAGGCGGCGGTGCTGGGCCGCGCGATGCGCCTCGGCTCGATGCTCTCCGGATCGTCCACCGACGTGCTCGAGCATGCGGCGCTGGTGGTCGAAGGCGGCCGGCTCATACTCACCCTGACCGGCCCGGCGCGCGAGTTCGCCGGCGAGGCGGTGGAGCGGCGGCTGCAGACGCTCGCCGATCGACTCGGGTGCCCGTGGGAACTGGTGATCGGAAGCTGAGGCCGGACATAGAAAAGCGGCCTGCGCAGGCAGGCCGCTTCCGATTTCCTCCCCAGACCTGGGCCAGCGCCAACGGGTCGTTTACCTGGATCCGGTTCCGCTCGCCGTGGATTTCGGCGAAAGCAGCTCCAGAGCACACCCCTTTTTCCGGCAAGCGGACTTAACCAGCTTCATGCACCCGATGCAACGCGGAATTTACCTCAGTGCATGGCTCGCGGGGCGTGGCATCGCAAACGGCTCCTCCCCAGCGGCACAAAATCCACCGCTAATCGTCGTTGCGGGCGGATCTGACGGCTCAACAGCCCGCCGCGTCGAATCTAAACTCACCTTCGAGCCGCCAAGGTTGCCGGATCGGCCGGTCCGGACACAACAACACATTGCTCCGGCTGACGATTTGACGAGAGCCTTCCGCGTCTTGTGCGCGCTTCCGGCGACGGCGGGGCGGCGCGACATCTCGGGGGGTCAGGCGGCCGCGGCGGGGCAGCAAGCGGCCGTAGAAGGTCTCGCCTTGGGCCGCGAGATCGCGCAGCAGCGCAGGCGGCTCGAAGCGCGGACCATATGCGGCTGCGAGCGTTTCGGCGATCTCGACCGCGCGGGCGGCGCCGAGGATGTCGAGCCAGGCGAAGGGGCCGCCGGACCAGGGCATGAAGCCCCAGCCGAGGATGGCGCCAACGTCGCCCTCGCGGATGTCGGTGAGGACCCCGGCCTCGTAGGCGCGCACGGCTTCGAGCGCCTGGATCATCGCCAGGCGATGCTGGACCTGCGTGAGTGTGGGTTGGTCGTCGAGGTGCGGCCAGAGGTTCCCGAGTTCGGGCCAGAGGCCGGTGCGCTTGCCCTTGTCGTCGTAGGCGTAGAAGCCGGCGCCGGCCTTGCGGCCGAGGCGGCCGCGATCGGCGAGGGTGAAGAGCACGTCGTCGGCCGGGCTTTCAGGATAGGCGTCGCCCATCGCGGCTTTCGTAGCCTTGGCGATCTTGACGCCGAGAGCGACCGAGGTTTCGTCGACGAGCTGGAGGGGGCCGAGGGGCATGCCGAGCTGCTTGGCGGCGTTCTCGATCAGCGCGGGGGAAATGCCCTCGGCAACCATGCGGACGCCTTCGTTGATGTAGGGGATGATGCAGCGGTTGGCGTAGAAGAAGCGGGCGTCGTTGACAACGATAGGGGTCTTGCGAATCTGGCGGACGAAATCGAGCGCCTTGGCGACGGCGCGGTCGCCGGTCGGCTTGCCGCGGATGATCTCGACGAGGGCCATCTTTTCCACCGGGGAGAAGAAGTGGATGCCGATGAACTGCTCGGGGGCGCGGCTCGCCTTGGCGAGCTCGCCGATCGGCAGGGTCGAGGTGTTAGTGGCGAAGATCGCGTCGGCGGGGAGGTGCGCCTCGGCGCGGCGGGTGGCCTCGGCCTTGACAGCCGGATCCTCGAACACCGCCTCGATCACCATGTCGCAGCCGGCGAGCGCCGCGTAGTCGGGGGTGGCGGTGATGCGGGCGAGGACTTCGGCCTTTTTCTCGGGGGTGGTGCGGCGGCGCTTGATGCCGTCGTCGAGCCAGCCCTCGGCGTGGGTACGGCCCTTGTCGGCGGCGGCCTGGTCGCGGTCGATCAGCACCACCTCGATGCCCGCGTTGGCGGCGACGGTGGCGATTCCGGCGCCCATCATGCCGGCGCCGAGGACGCCGAGCTTCCTGACCGTCTGGTCGGGCTGGTCGGGGCGCGAGGCGCCTTTCTCCAGCGCCTGCTTGTTGAGGAAGAGCGAGCGGATCATCGCAGCCGAGGAGGGGTTCAGCAGCACCTGGGTGAACCAGCGGGCCTCGATGCGGAGTGCGGTGTCGAAGGAAACGAGGGCGCCCTCGTAGATCGCCGAGAGCATCGCCTTCGCCGCCGGGTAGGCACCCTGGGTCTTGCCGTGCACCATCGCCGAGGCGCCGACGAAGGTCATGAAGCCGGCAGGGTTGTAGGGGCCGCCGCCGGGGAGCTTGTAGCCCTTGGCGTCCCAGGGCTTGACGATGTCGGCGTCGGTCGCGGTCCTCGACCCACGCCTTGGCCGTGGCGAGGAGCTCTTCGGGTGGGACGACCTCGTCGATCAGGCCGGCGGATTTCGCGGCCTTGGGCGGCATCATCTTGCCTTCGAGCAGGAACGGGGCGGCGGCGATTACGCCTAGCATGCGCACGAGGCGGGTGGTGCCGCCGGCGCCGGGGAAGATGCCGAGGAGGATCTCGGGGAGGCCGATGCGCGCCTTGGGCGTGTCGGACATGAAGCGGCGGTGGCAGGCGAGGGCGATCTCGGTGCCGATGCCGGCGGAGAGGCCGGGGAGGGCGCAGGCGACGGGCTTGCCGCCCTTCAGAGTTTTCGGATCCATGCCGGCACGCTCGATCTTCCGCAGCAGCGCGTGCATCGCCATGATGCCGTCGAAGAGGCCGCGGGCGGGATCGGCGCCGGCGTTTTCCTTCATCTTCGCCAGTATGTTGAGGTCCATTCCTCCGGCGAAGTCCTTCTTCGCCGAGGTGACGACGATGCCCCGGACCGAAGGGTCGGCGAGGGCGGCGTCGAAGGCGGCGTCGAGCTCGGCGATGCCCTCGGTGGTGAGGACGTTCATCGAGCGGTCCGGCAGGTCCCAGGTGATGGTCGCGACGCCGTCGGCGTCGATGTCGGTGTTGAAGATCGGCATCAGCGTCTCGATTCAAATGTCCAAAGATTGGCGGGCAAGTCTCTGGAAAGGATGGGAAAACTGGACGTACATCGCATGTACAACTTATGTACATCGCATGTACATGAATCCGGTACATCCGGACCGGGATTCACCGCGGGCCGGTCCACGGCGTGCCGTCCTTGTAGGTGAAATCGGCGGCGCCGTCCTTCACCTCCAGCACGAGGTCGACGTCGGAGTAGGTGGCGACCTCGTGCGGGGCCTTCGAGCCCACGACCAGGAAGCGCGCCTCGCGGTCGGTGCGGTTGAGGAAGCAGTGGCCGTTGGTGTCGCCGGCCGGCCAGGCGGCACAGTCGCCGGGGCGCATCAGGTATTCGCCCTCGTCCTGGACGAGGACGAGCTCGCCTTCGGTGACCATGACGAACTCGTCCTCGGCGCGGTGCCAGTGGCGCAGCGACGAGCGGGCGCCGGGCTGGAGGATGACGATGTTGGCGCCGAACTGGGTCAGGCCGGCGGCCTGGCCGAGGCGCAGCGAGGAGCGGCCGGCCATCTGCGAGGCGTAGGGCTCGGGGTAGATCGAGCCGGTCTTCAGCGGGCATTTGCTCTGGTCGATGATGCCCATCAGACCCGCTCGATGATGGTGGCGGCGCCCATGCCCGAGCCGATGCAGAGCGTGGCGAGGCCGGTTTCCTTGTCGGCGCGCTCCATCTCGTCGAGCAGGATGCCGAGGATCATCGCGCCGGTGGCGCCGAGCGGGTGGCCCATGGCGATCGCGCCGCCGTTGACGTTGACGAGGGCAGGGTCGACCTCGAAGGCCTGCATGAAGCGCAGCACCACGGCGGCGAAGGCCTCGTTGACCTCGAAGAGGTCGAGGTCGCGGATCTCCATGCCGCTCTCGCGCAGGATCTTCTCGGTGACCGGCACCGGGCCGGTCAGCATGATCGTGGGGTCGGTGCCGATCTTGGCGGTGGCCTTGATCCGGGCGCGGGGCTTGAGGTCGTGGCGGACGCCGAAGTCGCGGTTGCCGATCAGCAGCGCCGCGGCGCCGTCGACGATGCCGGAGGAGTTGCCGGCGTGGTGGACGTGGTTGATCCGCTCGAGGTGGGGGTACTTCAGGATCGCCACCGCGTCGAAGCCGGGCATGGTCTCGCCGATGTCCTTGAACGAGGGCTTCAGCGCGCCGAGCGTCTGCATGTCGGTGCCGGGGCGGAGGTATTCGTCGCGGTCGAGGATCGGCAGGCCGTTGACGTCGGTGACCGGCACCACCGAGCGCGCGAAGCGGTTCTCCTCCCAGGCGCGGGCGGCGCGCTTCTGGCTCTCGACCGCGAGGAGGTCGCAGTCGTCGCGGGAGAAGCCGAACTCGGTGGCGATGATGTCGGCCGAGATGCCCTGCGGCACGAAGTAGGACTTGATCGCCAGCGAGGGATCGACGGCGATCGCCGCCCCGTCCGAACCCATCGGCACCCGGCTCATCATCTCGACGCCGCCGGCGATGTAGCCGTCGCCGGCGCCGCCGCGGATCTGGTTGGCGGCGAGGTTCACCGCCTCGAGGCCCGAGGCGCAGAAGCGGTTGATCGAGAGGCCGGGCACCTTTTCCGGCAGCTCGGAGAGCAGCACCGCCGAGCGCGCGAGCAGCCCGCCCTGCTCGCCGACCTGGGTGACGTTGCCCCAGATCACGTCCTCGACCTCGGCCGCGGCACCATTGTTGCGCGCCTTGACCGCGTTCAGCATGTCGGCCGAGAGCCTGAGCGCCGTCACCTCGTGCAGGCTGCCGTCGGGGCGGCCCTTGCCGCGCGGGGTGCGGACCGCGTCGTAGACGTAGGCGTCGGTCATGTCAGCGCTCCGGCCGGGATCGGATGCCCCGGCATCAGGTCGTAGGGGTGCTTCCAGCCGGCCTTGGCCGGCGATCGCCTGGCGCCAGCGCTCGATGTTCTGGAAGGCGGTCAGGTCATGGCCGAACTCGTGGTCGTAGTAGAGATAGCCGACGCAGGAGAGGTCGGCGATGGTGATGCGGTCGGCGGCGATCCACTCGTTGGTGAACAGGTGACGATCCAGCACCGTCAGTGCGCTGCCGGCCCGCTTGCCGAGCCAGGCGATCACGTGCTGGTCGGTCCGGTCCTCGGGCACGAACTTCATCATGAACCGGAGCGGGGCGATCGAGCCGGTCAGCTTGTGGTTGTCCCAGAGCGTCCAGCGCAGGATCTCGCGGCGCTCCTCCTCGGTCTTCGGGCCGTAGTCGCGCCAGCGCTGCGCCAGATAGTCGAGGATCACCCCCGACTGGCTGAGCCGGAGCTCGCCGTGCTCGAGCACCGGCACCTCGCCCATCTCGTTCATTTCGTAGTGTTCCGGCGTGCGGGTGGCGCCGTGGAAGAAGTCGACCCAGATCGGCTCCCAGTCGGCGTCGTTCAGCGCCAGCATCAGCGCCGCTTTGTAGGAATTGCCTGACTGTGCAAAGCAATGAAGCCGGTATTCGCTCATAGCGCCCTCCCTATGATTTCCTTCATGATCTCGTTCGTCCCCCCGTAGATGCGCTGCACCCGGGCGTCGGTCCACATCTCGGCGACGGGATACTCCATCATATAGCCGTAGCCGCCGAAGAGTTGCAGGCATTCGTCGAGAACGCGGCCCTGCAGGTCGGAAAGCCAGAACTTGTTGGCAGCGGCCTGCTCGGCGGTGAGCTCGCCCTTGAGGTGGGCGGCGATGCAGGCATCGTTGAAGGCGCGGGCGGCCATGACGCCGGCGGTGCATTCGGCGAGCTTGAAGCGGGTGTTCTGGAACTGCAGGATCGGGCCGCCGAAGGCCTGGCGCTCCTTGCTGTAGGCGACGGTGCGCTCGAGCGCGCCCTCCATCGCGCCGAGGGCGCCGCAGCCGATGACGAGCCGCTCCTGCGGGAGCTGGCGCATCATCTGGGCGAAGCCCTGGCCCTCGGCGTCGCCGAGGAGGGTGGCGGGGGTGTCGTCGAAGAACAGCTCCGAGGTGTCGGCGGCCTGCATGCCGATCTTGTCGAGCTTGCGGCCGCGGCTGAAGCCGGGCGCGTCGTCGGTCTCGACGGCGAGGAGGCCGATGCCCTTGGCCCGCGCCTCGGGGTCGGTCTTGGCGGCGACGAGGACGAGGTTCGCGTGCTGGCCGTTGGTGATGAAGATCTTCGAGCCGGTGAGGCGGTAGGCGTCGCCGTCGCGGACGGCGCGGGTCCTGATGGCCTGGAGGTCGGAGCCGGCGGACGGCTCGGTCATCGCCAGCGCCCCGACGAGCTCGCCGGTCACCATCCGCGGCAGCCAGCGGCGCTTCTGCGCCTCGGTGCCGTAGGCGAGGAGGTAGTGGGCGACGATCGGGGTGTGGATGCCGAAGCCCCAGCTTGCGAGGTTGGCGCGCGCCTGCTCGATCAGCACCACCGCGTCGTGGCCGAAGTCGCCGCCGGAGCCGCCGTATTCCTCGGGGATCGAGGTGCCGAGGAGGCCGACCTCGCCGGCCTCGTTCCAGGCGTCGCGGTCCATCATGCCCTGCGCGCGCCAGGCGTCCATGCGCGGCGCCCAGCGCTCGGCGATGAAGGTGCGCACGAGGTCGGCGAGCATCCGGTGCTCGTCGGTCATCCACGGCGAGGGGAAGGGGGCGATCGGCACCGTCAGAAGGCCTCGGCCGGCAGCGCCATCACCGGGTCGGCGCCGGAGCGGATGCGCGCGAGGTGGAGCGCGGTCGCCGGGAGCGACCGGGCCATGTAGTAGCGGCCGGTCGCGAGCTTGGCGGCGGCGAAGGCGTCGTCGCGGCCGAGCGCGGCCTTGGCCATGCGCGCCCACATCAGGCCGAGGCAGACGTGGCCGAAGAGGTGGAGGAAGTCGGTGGAGCCGGCGAGCGCGTCGTTCGGGGTCTTCATGGTCTGCACGAAGAACTCGGCGGCGGACTGCAGATCCTTCGACGCGGCCTTGAGCGGATCGAGAAAGTCGGCCTTGAACGCTGCATCGGCCTCGTTCTCCTTGAGGAAGCCGCGGACGAGGGCGAAGAAGGCCATCATCGGCTTGCCGCCGTTCATCGGCAGCTTGCGCCCGACGAGGTCGAGCGCCTGGATGCCGTTGGCGCCCTCGTAGATCATCGCGATGCGGGCGTCGCGGACAAACTGGCTGACGCCGGTTTCCTCGACGTAGCCGTGGCCGCCGAAGACCTGCTGCGCCTGCACCGTGCAGTCGAAGCCCTTGTCGGTGAGGAAGGCCTTCACCACCGGCGTCAGCAGCGAGACCAGCGCATCGGCCTCGGCGTCGCCGCTGCGGGCGTGGGCGTCGATCAGCGTCGCGGACCAGAGCAGGAAGGCGCGGCCGCCCTCGACGAAGGCCTTCTGGTCGAGGAGCGCGCGGCGGACGTCGGGGTGGACGATGATCGGGTCGGCGGGCGCTTCGGGATCGGCGGGAGCCGGGATCGCGCGGCCCTGCAGCCGCTCGCGGGCGTAGGCGGCGGCGAGCTGATAGGCGGCGGCGGCCTGGGAGAGGCCCTGGATGCCGACGAGGGTGCGGGCCTCGTTCATCATCGTGAACATCGCCTTGAGGCCGGCGTTCTCGGCGCCGAGCATCCAGCCGGTGGCGCCGTCGTAGTTCATCACGCAGGTGGCGTTGCCGTGGATGCCCATCTTCTCCTCGAGCTTGCCGACCGAGAGGGCGTTGCGGTCGCCGAGCGAGCCGTCGGGGTCGGGCAGGAACTTCGGGACGATGAAGAGCGAGATGCCGCGGGTGCCGGCGGGGGCGCCGGCGGTGCGGGCGAGGACGAGGTGGACGACGTTCTCGGCGAGGTCGTGGTCGCCGGCGGAGATGAAGATCTTCTGGCCGGTGAGGCGGAAGCTGCCGTCGGGCTGCGGCTCGGCGCGGGTGCGCAGGAGCCCGACGTCGGTGCCGGCCTGCGGCTCGGTGAGGTTCATCGTGCCGGTCCACTCGCAGGAGACGAGCTTCGGCAGGTAGGCGGCCTTCTGCTCGGGGGTGCCGTGGGCGTGGATGGCGGAGTAGGCGCCGTGGGTGAGGCCGGAGTACATGGCGAAGGCCATGTTGGCGGCGGACTGCATCTCGCCGACGGCGGTGTGCAGGACGTAAGGGACGCCCTGGCCGCCGTACTCGGGGTCGCAGTCGAGGCCGGTCCAGCCGCCTTCGCGCAGGAGGGCGAAGGCCTCGCGGAAGCCGGTGGGGGTGCGGACGACGCCGTTCTCGAGGCGGCAGCCCTCGCGGTCGCCGGTCGACGTTGAGGGGGGCGAGGACGTCGCGCGAGATCCTGCCGGCCTCGTCGAGGATCGCGGCGGTGAAGGCGCGGTCGAGGTCGGCGTAGCCGGGGATTGCGGAAGCGGTGATCTTCAGCACGTCGTGCAGGATGAAGTCGAAGTCGCTGAGGGGCGGTTCGTAGGCGGCCATCGGGCGCGTCACTCCGTCATTTGGCGGCGCGGACGGCGCCGTGCTGGGCGAGGTAGCTCTCGGCGCGGCGCATCTGCGCGTGCAGGTCGGCGATCGCCTCGCCGAGCTCGGCGCGCTGGGCCTCCATCGCGCGCAGCCGCTCGACGCCGAGGGCGTGGATCCGGGCGATCTGGGTGACCTGCTGGTCGCCGAGGTCGTAGAGGTCGAGGATCTGGCGGATGTCCTCGAGCGAGAAGCCGAAGCGCTTGCCCTGCAGGATGAGCTTCAGCCGCCCCTGACAGCGGCGGGTGTAGAGCCGCTTCTGGCCGTCGCGGACCGGGGAAAGCAGCTCCCTGGCCTCGTAGAAGCGCAGCGTGCGCGGGGTCACGCCGAACTCGGCGCACATCTGGCCGATCGTCATGAGATCATCCGTCACCCCGGGGAATCGCCTCCTCGCTATCCTTGCGGTTGCAGGGAAGATGGCGGCAGCCCGCGCGGGGCGCAAGGCGGAAAGTTGACGTTCGCGTCAAGTTGACGCGAACGTCAACTTTCGCCGGGCGGAGAGGGCAGGGGGGCGATCTTCGCGGCGCGGAGCGCGGCCGGCCCGGCGTCGGGCCGCCGCGCCTCGGTCGGCGGGGCCGGGGTGCCGCCGGCGGGCGAGCCGTCGCCGGAATGGCGCGACACCATGCGCGCCGGCATCGGCAAGGCCCGGGCGCCACCCGACCTGCGGCGGCCGCCGGCCGCGCCTTGAAACCCGACGGGGTTTCAGGCCATCAGGGGCGATGACCGCTCCCGAGAGCAAGCTCGCCGTCGCCCGCCGCTTCATCGCGGCGCTGCCGCATGCGCGCGACCTCGGCATGGAGGTGCTCGAGGTCGGCGACGGCTGGGTGACGATGGCGCTCGCCTACGACGCGCGTTTCGTCGGCGATCCGGCGACCGGGGTGCTGCATGGCGGCGTGGTCACGGCGCTGCTCGACACCTGTGCCGGGGCGAGCGTCTTCGCGCATGCTTCCGCCCCGGTCGGCACCGCGACGATCGATCTGCGCATCGACTACATGCGCCCGGCACCCCCCGGCGAGCGGCTGATCGCCCGCGCCGAGGTCTACCGCATCACCCGCTCGGTCGCCTTCGTGCACGCGACCGCCCATACCGGCGAGCCGTCGGAGCCGGTGGCGACCGCCGCCGGCGCCTTCACCGTCGAGCGGGCGGGCTGAATGGCGCGCGCGCGGCCGGAGCCGATGCAGGTGGTCAAGCAGCGCCGCGATGCGGCGCTGGCGCGGATGACCGCGGCGGTGCCCTATATCCGCCACCTCGGCGTCGACTTCGACCGGCGCGGCGACGAGCTGACCGCGCGGCTCGCCTATTCCGAGCGGCTGATCGGCAATCCCGTCCTGCCGGCGCTGCATGGCGGGGCGATCGGCGCCTTTCTCGAGATCGCGGCGATCATGGAGCTGGCCTGGACGCAGGTCTGGGAGCGGATCGAGAGCGGCGGCGAGACGGCGGCGCGGATCGACGCGGGCGACTTCCCGATGCTGCCGCGCACGATCGACTTTACCGTCGACTACCTCAGGACCGGGCTGCCGCGCGACGCCTACGCCCGCGCGCGGGTCAACCGGATGGGGCGGCGCTATGCCAGCGTGCATGTCGAGGCCTGGCAGGACAACCGCGCCCGGCCGTTCGCGCAGGCGACCGGGCATTTCCTGATGCCGCAGGACGGCGATGGCTGACCGGCCGGGGGGAGCGCCGGCCTCGGGGGGCACGAGGCCCCCGCTCGGCCGGCGCCCGGAAAGCGCGCAGGCGCGCGTTCCGGGGGCGTGACTTCGAGGCCCGTCCCCGTCACCCACCGGCGGGTGCTGGCGATCGCGCTGCCGATCATGGTGTCGAGCGCGACGATCCCGCTGCTCGGGGCGGTCGACACCGCGGTGGTGGGCCAGCTCGGGCAGGCGGCGCCGATCGGGGCGGTGGGACTCGGTGCGGTGATCCTCGCCTCGATCTACTGGGTCTTCGGCTTTCTGCGGATGGGCACCACCGGGCTCGTCGCGCAGGCGCGCGGCGCCGGCGAGACGACCGAGACCGGGGCGCTCCTGATGCGCGGGCTGATGATCGCGGCCGTGGCGGGGGCGGTCTTCATCGCGGTGCAGGCGGCGGTCTTCTGGGCTGCCTTCCGCATCGCCCCGGCGTCGGCGGAAGTGGAGGCGCTGGCGCGGAGCTACCTGCGGATCCGCATCTGGGGTGCACCCGCCGCCATCGCCTCCTATGCGCTCGCGGGCTGGCTGATCGCGATGGAGCGCGGGCGCGGCGTCCTCGCCCAGCAGCTCGCGATCAACGGCCTCAACGTCGCGCTCGACTTCTGGTTCGTGTTCGGGCTCGGCTGGGGGGTCGAGGGCGTGGCCACCGCGACGCTGATCGCCGAATGCTCCGGCCTCGTCTTCGGGCTGTGGCTCTGCCGTGCCGCCTTTGCCGGATGGGGCGACTGGGCCTCGGTGTTCGATCCGCGGCGGCTTCGCCGGATGGCGCAGGTCAACGGCGACATCCTCGTCCGCTCGGTGCTGCTGCAGGCGAGCTTCACCAGCTTTCTCTTTCTCGGTGCCGGGCTCGGTGACGTCACGCTGGCGGCGAACCAGGTGCTCTGGCAGTTCGTCTCGATCACGGCCTATGCGCTCGACGGCTTCGCCTTCTCGGCCGAGGCGCTGGTCGGCGGCGCGATGGGCGGGCGCGACCGCGCCGGGGTGCGGCGGGCGGCGATCATCACCTCGCAGTGGGGGGTCGGCGTGGCGGCGCTCCTCTCCGCGGTCTTCCTCCTTGCCGGGCCGCGGCTCATCGACCTGATGACGACGGCGCCCGAGGTGCGGGTGGCGGCGCGCGCCTTCCTGCCCTGGGTCGGGGCGGCGCCCCTGGTCGGGATCGCGGCGTGGATGCTCGATGGCATCTTCATCGGCGCCACCGAGACGCGGGCGATGCGCAACGCGATGGCGCTTTCGGCGGCGGTCTACCTGGTCGCGGTGGCGCTGCTCCTGCCGCGCTGGGGCAACCACGGGCTCTGGGCCTCGCTGATGGTGCTGAACCTGACCCGCGGGGTGACGCTGGCGCTGCGCTACCCGGCGCTCGAGGCGCGGGCAGGCTGAAGCGCCGTGCTCAGCGACCGGCGGTCCCGACGGCCTCGGCGACGTTGGCGAAGCCGTCGCGGGCGAGGAGGGCATCGAGGCCGGTCAGGATCTGCGGCACGAGGCCGAGGCCGGCGTAGGCGAGGGCGGTGTAGACCTGCAGCGCGGAGGCGCCCGCGCGGATGCGGGCGTAGGCGTCTTCGGCACCGGCTATGCCGCCGACGCCGACCAGCGGCAGCCGGCCGCCGCTCAGCGCGTGGACGCGGGCGAGGACCGCGGTGGCGCGGGCCCGGAGCGGGCGACCGGAGAGGCCGCCCGCCTCGCGGGCGGCGGGGCTGCGCAGGCCTTCGCGCGCGAGGGTGGTGTTGGTGGCGATGATGCCGTCGATGCCGGCCGCGAGCGCGGTGTCGACGAGGGCTTCGAGGTCGGGCTCGGCGAGGTCGGGGGCGATCTTGAGGAAGATCGGCACCGGGCGGGGCAGCGCGCGGTTGGCGCGCGCGACGCCGTCGAGAAGGGCGGCGAGGGCTGCCGGGCCCTGCAGCTCGCGCAGCCGCTCGGTGTTGGGCGAGGAGACGTTGACGGTGGCGAAGTCGACGTGGGGGCCGGCATGCGGCGAGGACGCGGGCATAGTCGGCGGCGCGGTCCGGGCTCGCCTTGTTGGCGCCGAGGTTGAGGCCGACGATGGTGCCCTTCGGTCGGGCGGCGAGGCGGGCGGCGACCGCGGCCATGCCGTCGTTGTTGAAGCCGAAGCGGTTGATGACGGCGCCGTCCCGGGGCAGGCGGAAGAGGCGGGGGCGGGGGTTGCCGGGCTGCGGCTCGGGGGTGACGGCGCCGACTTCGAGAAAGCCGAAGCCGGCGCGGGCGAGGGGGGCGAGCGCCTCGGCGTTCTTGTCGAAGCCGGCGGCGAGGCCGAGCGGGTTCGGCAGCGCGAGGCCGGCGAGGGTGGTGGCGAGGCGCGGAGAGGTGACCGGCGGGCGGTCGGGGCCGAGGCCGGCGCGGAGGGCGGCGAGGGCGAGGCGGTGGGCGGTCTCGGGGTCGAGGCGGCCGAGGAGGGGCAGCGCGAGGCGCTCGCCGAGGCTCATGCGAGGTCCGGGGGCGCGAGCGGGCCGTCAGGGCCGTCGGCGAGCGGGCGGGTCCAGCGGATGTCGGCGAGGGCGAGCGGGCGGTAGAGATGCGGGAAGAGCGAGCCGTCGCGGGCGGGCTCCCAGCGGAGCGCCGGGCCGAGCGGGTCGGGGTCGAGGGCGGCGAGGAGGAGGCCGCGCTCGCCGGCGTAGTGGCGGGCGAGGGTGCCGGGGAGCTGGGCGGCGGTCGAGAGGTGGACGTAGCCGTCGTCGCGGTCGGCCGGCGAGCCGGGGCTCGCGCCGGCGGCCTCGAGCTCGCGCCATTCGGCGGGGCGCAGGACCTTGTAGATCAGCATGGGCGCGAGCCTTGGACCGGGGGATGGCGGTCGTCAAGCGCGGTCCGCGACGGCGGCGCGGCTGGGCTCGGTGGAACGCGATCCGGTCGGGGCGCGATCGGTGAGGGCGCGATCGGTCAGGGGGCCGCGCCGGCGGCGCTTTGAGCGCCGATCGCCCGCATGCGCGGGCTCGGGGCCCTGAGGCCCGGGGACGGCTCCCTTGCTGCGGGAGGCCCGGCGGCGGTTCCTGGCGGCCCGAGGGGGGCCCTCGCCGGCCCCCCTCGACCCCCCCCGGCACTGCCCGATAGCACAGGGCCGGAAGGGCTCGCGGGTCGCGAGGTCCGGGCGGACGGTCGGCGGCGGGTCCGGCGCTGGCGCCGGGCCGTCACTCGGCGGCGGCGGGGAGCTCGGAGCCGTGCGGGTCGGGGGCGCCGGCCTCGCCGAGGGCGGCGAGGAAGCGTTCGGCGTCGAGGGCGGCCATGCAGCCCATGCCGGCGGAGGTGACCGCCTGGCGGTAGATCGGGTCGGCGATGTCGCCGGCGGCGAAGACGCCGGGGATCGAGGTCGCGGTCGAGCCGGGCCGGGTCACGACGTAGCCGCCGTGATGGAGCTCGAGCTGGCCTTCGACCAGCGAGGAGGCCGGGGCGTGGCCGATCGCGACGAAGACGCCGTCGCAGGGGACGACCCGCTCGCTGCCGTCGCGGACGTCGCGCAGCCGGACGCCGGTCACGCCGCGGGGGTCGTTCTCGCCGAGCACCTCGTCGATCGCCTGGAACCAGATCGTCTCGACCTTGGGGTGGCGGAACAGGCGCTCCTGCAGCACCTTCTCGGCGCGGAGCTCGTCGCGGCGGTGGACCAGCGTCACCTTGGAGGCGAAGTTGGTGAGAAAGAGCGCCTCCTCGACCGCGGTGTTGCCGCCGCCGACGACCACGACCTCGCGGCCGCGGTAGAAGAAGCCGTCGCAGGTGGCGCAGGCCGACACGCCGAAGCCCTTGTAGAATTCCTCCGAGGGAAGCCCGAGCCAGCGCGCCTGCGCGCCGGTGGCGAGGATCACCGCGTCGGCGGTGTAGACGGTGCCGCCGTCGCCGATCGCGGTGAAGGGGCGCTTGTCGAGCTGCAGCCGCGCGACGTGGTCGGGGACGAGCTCGGCGCCGGTCGCCCTCGCGTGCGCCGCCATCCGCTCCATCAGGGCCGGGCCCTGGACCTCGACGTCGCCGGGCCAGTTCTCCACCTCGGTGGTGATGGTGAGCTGCCCGCCGGGCTGGATGCCTTCGATCACGATCGGCTCGAGCATCGCGCGCGCGCCGTAGACCGCCGCGGTGTAGCCGGCCGGCCCGGAACCGATGATGAGCAGGCGGGTATGGCGGGTTTCGGACATCGCGAGCGACCTCAAGCGGGAATGGCCCCGCTATATAGGCGTGCCGCCGGGTCGAGGAAAGCCTTCCGCCGCCGCCGTCTCAGACGAGCTTTGCCCTGAGCTGCTGGAATTCCTCGTCGGAGATCGAACCCTGCGCCTTGAGTTTTTCGAGCTTGGTGATCTCGTCGGCGACGCTGAAGCCCACCGCGCTGCGCAGCTGCTCGCGGGCGAGCGCGAGCTGCTGCGCCTCGCGGTCGTCCATGCTCCAGCCCTGGGTCAGCAGGTAGGCGAAGATGCCGATGTAGGGCAGGATGACCAGGAAGATCACCCAGAGCATCTTGGCGACGCTCGAGATGTCGCGCCGCCGGAAGAGATCGGTCAGCACGCGGATCAGGATCCAGAACCAGACGACGAAGAAGAAGATGAACAGCGCGTCGAGCAGAAATGCCCCGAACGTCAGCGCCCCCAGATGATGGCCCGCCTCGACCGCTTCCGTCTCCATTGCCGTCTCCTCCAGCGGGGCTGAGCCCCCATCCCGGTGATTAATCCTGCGGCGGGCGGCCGTGTGCAAGGGGCCTTGCGCAAATGACCGGCAATCGCTTTGCGATTGATGCGCATCCGGGAAATATAATTGCTTCCGCCGCGCTTCCCCGCCTAATCAAAGTGACGCCGCAGGAGAACCTCTCGCCGATGCCGCAGACCAAGCTCGACCCCATCGACCGCCGGATCCTCGCCGAACTGCAGGCGGACGGGCGGATGACCAACGTCGAGCTGTCGCGCCGGGTCGGCATCTCGGCGCCGCCCTGCCTGCGCCGGGTGCGCACCCTCGAGGAGGCGGGGCTGATCGAGGGCTACCATGCCCGGATCAACGCCCGCGAGCTCGGATTCGAGGTGCAGGTCTTCGTGATGGTCGGCCTCTCCAGCCAGGCCGAGCGCGACCTCGTCGCCTTCGAGGCCAAATGCCGCGAATGGCCGCTGGTGCGCGAGTGCCACATGCTGAACGGCGAGATCGACTTCATCCTCAAGTGCATGGCGCCCGACCTCTCGACCTTCCAGAGCTTCCTTACCGAGCAGCTGACCGCGGCGCCGAACGTCGCGAGCGTCAAGACCAGCCTCGTCATCCGCTGCGCCAAGGACGAGCCGGCGGTCCCCTTCGACGTCTACGAGGCGCGTGCCCGGGCGCGCGACTGATCCGCCGCACCCGAAGGCCGGCTCAGGCGCGGTGCGCCTCGGCTCCTGCAGGATCGAGGGCGCGGGCGATGGCGTCGTGCAGCGCCTCGGTGTCGATCGGCTTGGAGATGTAGTCGTCCATGCCGGCGGCGAGATAGCGGTCGCGATCGCCCATCATCGCGTCGGCCGTCAGCGCGATGATCGGCATGCGCCCGCGCGGCGGGCGCATCTGCCGGATGCGGCGGGTGGCGGTGACGCCGTCCATGCCGGGCAGGTGCACGTCCATGAGCACGAGGTCGAACTGCTCCCGCTCCAGCCGCCTCAGCGCCTGTTCGCCGTCGCGAGCGAGCTGCACGACATGGCCGCGCCGCGCCAGCATCCGGGTGATCAGGAGCTGGTTCACCTCGTTGTCCTCGACGACGAGGATCCGCGCCAGCGATGCCGCGGGGATGACCGGCGGCGGCGCCGACCGCTTGACCGGGCGGCCGCCGGCCTCGCGCGGACAGCGCACGGAGAAGCTGAACCGGCTGCCCTTGCCGGGCTCGCTCTCGACGGCGATGTCGCCGCCCATCAGCCGCACCAGCTGACGCGAGATCGCGAGTCCGAGCCCGCTGCCGCCGTAGCGCCGGGCGGTCGAGCCCTCGGCCTGGCTGAAGCGCTCGAACAGCCGGCCGAGCACCTCGGCGGGGATGCCGATCCCGGTATCGGTGACCTCGAAGCGGAGCTCGACCGCGCCCGCTTCGGCCGGCGCATGGCCGAGAGCGAGCGTCACCGAGCCTGCCCGGGTGAACTTCACCGCGTTGCCGACGAGGTTGAAGAGCACCTGCCGGGTGCGCGCGGGGTCGCCCACCACGGTGGCGGGCAGATCGGGCGCGAGCTCGAGCGTCAGCGCCACGCCCTTGGCCGCCGCACCCTCGCGCAGCAACTCGGCCACCGAGCGGGCGGCTTCGGCAGGGTCGAAGGCCACCGCCTCGAGCGCCACCGAGCGCGCCTCGAGCCGCGAGTAGTCGAGGATGTCGTTGATGACCGTCAGCAGCCCGTGCGCCGAATCGCGCGCGAGGCCGAGATAGCGCGCCTTCTCTCCCTGGATCTCCTCGCCACCGATGAGGTCGAGCATGCCGAGCACGCCGTTCATCGGGGTGCGGATCTCGTGGCTCATCGTGGCGAGGAATTCCGATTTCGCCTCGTTCGACTGCTCGGCCCGCGCCCGGGCAGCACGGAGGTCCTGGTTGGCGCGGGCGAGCGAGGCGGTGCGCGCCGCCACCCGGCGCTCGAGCTGCGCGTTGAGTTCCTTCAGCCGCCGTCTCGGCGTCGACCCTTTCGCGCACCTCGCGCGCGAGCTCGGCGTTCTTTTCGGCAAGCTCGGTCGGGCTCGGCAGCGCGAGGAGCTTCGGCATCAGCGGCCAGAGCGTGATCGCCGTCATCAGCGACACCCCGGCCGTGGCGACCTTGACCGCGGCCTGCAGCCCGTAGGCCGGCACCCAGAGCGTCCAGATCCCGAAGAGATGCGTGACCCCGCAGGCGACGATGAAGGTGCCGAAGAGGTAGAGCACCCAGCGGTAGGCGAGATCCCGCCGCTTGTGCGCGAACACGATGATCGCGAGCGGGATCGAGAAATAGGAGAGCGCGATCACCGTATCCGAGGCGACGTGCGCCCAGAGGATCTCCGGGCGCCACAACAGGCAGAATCCGTGCGGCTGGAAACCCTCGGTGTTAAGGAAGTCCCAAATCCAGCCCGCCACGCTGCCCCCGGCTCTGAAGTTCCGGCCGACCTTGGCGGCCGGACGGTTAATCTTGCGTTAACGGGGGCTTTGCGGCGCCGGTCCGCGAGCGGCGCCGCACGTCTCATAGCCGGATCACCGAGATCAGCCGGCCGTAGTCGGGCTCGCCGGCCTGGGTGGTGCGCCGGTAGGAGAAGAAGCGCTCGGGGTCGGAATGGGTGCAGGCGCCGATCCACCCCGCCTCGCCGATCCCGGCCTCGCGCAGCCGGTGGAGCACGAAGCTCGGCAGGTCGAAGCGCAGCCGGTCGCGCGGGCCGGGAGCGAAGAAGCGCTCGTAGCCGGCTTCCTCGGCCAGGAAGCGGTCGAGGAATTCCGGGCCGACCTCGTAGGCGCGCTGGCTGATCGTCGGGCCGACCGCGGCGCGGATCGAATCCGGCCGGGCGCCGAGCCGCACCATCGCCGCCACCGTCGCCTCGAGCACGCCGTCGAGCGCGCCGCGCCACCCGGCATGGGCGGCGCCGATCACCCCGGCCTCGCGGTCGGCGAGGAGCACCGGGGCGCAGTCGGCGGTGAGAATGCCGAGCGCGATCCCGCGGGTGGTGCTGACGGCGGCGTCGGCACGCGGCCGCTCGCGCCAGGGCTCGGGTCCGGCGACGACGACGTCGGTGGAATGCATCTGGTGCAGCGAGAGGAGGCGGTCGGGCGCGACCCCGAGCGCCGCGGCGACCCGCGCCCGGTTGATCGCCACCGCGTCGCGCTGGTCGGCGGAGCCCGAGCCGCAGTTCAGCCCGGCGTAGATGCCGGACGAGGCGCCGCCCCGGCGGGAAAAGAAACCGTGGCGCGCGCCTTGCAGCAGGTCCGAGGTGAGGATTTCGAGGCTCATCGGTCAAATCCCGGCAATGGGGCCGCGTCCTCCGGCGCCAGTGCCAGAACCCGGAACAGGTTTCCCATTTCGTCGGGGTGGGTCAAGCGGCGATGCGCGGCGGCGATCGCCGCGACGGTCGCGTCGTCCCGGCCGCGCGCCAGCGCCCGGGCGCGCGCGGTGATGCCGAGCGCTTCGAGAAAGCCGCCTTGCGCGACGGGGCCGGAGGCGCGGGCGGGGCGCGCGGCGCGGGCCAGCGGCGCGAAGCTCACGTGGGCGGTGAGGTCGGCGCTGCCCGGGCCGTCGAGGGGGTCGACATGCGCGTGGCGGCGCAGCGCCTGCAGCGTGTCGCCGCTGCCCGCCGCGGCGCCGTAGTCGACGATCAGCGCCGCGCCGCCGCGCGCCGCGATCCGGGCGCCGATCCGGGCGGCGACGGCCTCGCCGGCGGGGCTCACCTCGACGATCGCGCCGTCGGGCAGCAGCGGAAATCGCGCGTCGAGCCCGGCGTCGGGCCGCGGCGGCCCCCAGCCGAAGGCGAGCCGGTCGGCTTCGATCGTCACCAGCCGCTCGCGCCAGGCGAAGTCGGCGTGCTGCAGCTGCCGGATCGGCAGCGCGTCGAAGAACTCGTTGGCGATCAGGAAGAGCGGACCGTCGGGCAGCTCCGCGACCGATGCCGCCCAGCGCGGGGCGGCGACTTGCAGCGTTTCGGCCTGGAGGCGTCGCAGCACCGGGGCTGGTCTCGACCAGCCAGACCCGCGCCGCGGCGCGGAAGCCGGGCATCGCGGCGGCGGCGCGCAGCGCGTCGCGCATCAGCGTGCCGCGGCCGGGACCGAGCTCGGCGAGGACGAAGGGGGTGGGGCAGCCCTGGTCGGCCCAGACCTGCGCCATCCAGGCGCCGATCAGCTCGCCGAACATCTGGCTGACCTCGGGGGCGGTGACGAAGTCGCCGCCGGCGCCGAAGGGGTCGCGCGTGGTGTAGTAGCCGTGCTCGGGGTGGCCGAGGGCCATCGCCATGTAGGCCTCGAGGGTCAGCGGGCCTTCGGCGGCGATCCGCGCGCGGAGGTGGGCCTCGAGCGGCGTCATGGGCGCTAGCTTCGGTGTCGGCCCGAGGCGCTGGCGCGCCGGCCGGAGCGCGCGACGAGGATCAGGCCCGCGAGCAGCATCGGCAGCGACAGGAGCTGGCCCATCGTCAGCCCGGCCGAGGCGCCGAGGTGCAGGACCAGGCCGTGCGGGTTGTCCGGGGTCACGAACTGCGCGTCGGCCTGGCGGAACCCCTCGAGCGCGATCCGGGCGAGCGCGTAGCCGATCAGGAACAGGCCGAAGACCCGGCCGCGGCGGGCGAGGGCGCCGCCGCGGATCGCGAGCGCGAGAAGGACGAAGAGGACGAGCCCTTCGAGTGCCGCCTCGTAGAGCTGCGAGGGGTGCCGGGCGCAGGGGCCGGGGACCCAGTCGAGCGGGCAGGCCTGTGCCGCCTCGCCGGGGAAGATCACCGCCCAGGGCGCGGTCGAGGGGCGGCCCCAGAGCTCGCCGTTGATGAAGTTGGCGATGCGGCCGAAGAAAAGGCCGAGGGGGGCCGCGGCGGAGACGGCGTCGCCGACGCCGAGGATGGGGTAGCCGTTGCGGAGGCTGAAGCCGACGACGCCGGCGACGACGCCGAGCAGGCCGCCGTGGAACGACATGCCGCCGTGCCAGACCGAGACGATCTCGAGCGGGTTCGCGGCGAAGTAGGCGGGCTGGTAGAAGAGGACGTAGCCGAGGCGGCCGCCGAGGACGACGCCGAGGATCATCCAGGTCAGGAGGTCGTCGGCGCGTTCGGCGGGCATCGGCGGGTGCCCGGCCCAGAGGGCGGGGCGGCGGCAGAGCCAGACGACGTAGCGCCAGCCGAGCAGGAGCCCGGCGATGTAGGCGAGCGCGTACCAGCGGATCGCGAGCTCGAGCCCGAACAGGTGGAACGAGAAGAGCACCGGGTCGATGTTTGGGAAGGGCAGGACGAAGGGCAAGCGCGGCCTCGGGCTTGGGGGCGCTCCTGCATCGGGGCGGGGCGGGCGGAAGTCAAGCAGCGGTCCCGGCCGGTTGTGCTCGCCCCGGCTTCCCGCGATAACCGGGCGCACAGCAGGGACGGGGAGGTGCAGGATGGAATACCGCAATCTCGGGCGGTCGGGGCTTCGGGTCTCGGCGCTGACGATGGGCACGATGACCTTCGGCGGCGTCGGCGGCTTCAAGGCGACCGGCGACAGCGGGCTGAAGGAGGCGAAGGAGCAGATCGACCTCTGCCTCGACGCCGGGGTGAACCTGATCGACACCGCCAACGTCTACTCGGGCGGCGAGTCGGAGAAGATCATCGGCGAGGCCCTGGGCGGCAAGCGGCCGAACGATCTCCTGATCGCCTCGAAGGTGCGCTTCCGGATGCACGAGGGACCGAACGGCGAGGGGCTGTCGCGGCACCACGTGATGCGGCAGGTCGAGGCGAGCCTCGGGCGGCTCCGGACCGACGTGATCGACATCCTCTACCTGCACGAGTGGGACGGGACGACGCCGCTCGAGGAGACGCTGGGGGCGGTCGACACGCTGGTGAGCCAGGGCAAGGTCCGCTACGTCGGGGTCTCGAACTACTCGGCCTGGCACCTGATGAAGGCGCTGCACGTCGCCGAGGTGAAGGGCTTCCCGCGGCCGGTGACGCAGCAGATCCACTACACGCTCGAGGCGCGCGAGGCCGAGTACGAGCTGGCGCAGATCGCGGTCGCGGAAGGGGTCGGGATCCTGGTCTGGAGCCCGCTCGCCGGCGGGCTGCTCAGCGGAAAGTACGGACCCGACCAGCCTTCGGCGCGGCAGGCGGCGGGGTGGAGCGAGCCGCCGATCCGCGACGTCGACCGGCTCTGGCGGATCGTCGGCGTGCTGAAGGAGGTGGGCGCCGCGCATGGCGTGTCGGCGGCGCAGGTGGCGCTCGCCTGGCTGCTCGGCCGGCCGGGGGTGACCTCGCTGGTGATCGGCGGGCGCAACGCCGACCAGTTCCGCGACAGCCTCGGGGCGGCGGACCTGGTGCTCGCGGACGACGAGCGGGCGCGGCTCGACGCGGTCAGCGCGCCGCCGGTGCTCTATCCCTACTGGCACCAGCACCGCACCGCGGGCGCCCGGCTGGGAGCCGCCGACCTCGTGCTCGACCGGACGACCGAGCCGCACTGACCGGCTCGGCGAGGGCTCGGTCCGCTCGCACTGCTCGCGTGCGAGCGGACCGGTAAGTAATTGAAATGGTTCAGAACAAGTTTTTTCGTTTTAACTCGATCTCAACCCTTTCCGACACGACGGGGTCGAGGTGCCGGGGCGTCGCTGCTCTGCTAAGCTGCTATCGGGCTTCCGGTTTGCGCCAAACCCGTCGCTCGTCAGTCCGCACATGGGACAATAAATGCAGTCTGCGGCGCGAGCTTCACAAGCTCATCCGCATCATCCCCGATATCGAACGACGAAAGGTACAGGCGCGTAGGACTTCCTACCAATCCCAAGTGATGAATTCGTACCCATGGCGGCGGAATATTTCAGCGCGCTCATCAGGATCAATGTCTGGCAAGGGTATGTTGTGTGAGCGCATATCTTCGAAGGCCTTTGCGCCGTCACCGGGGGTGAAGATGAAGAATACGCGGCCGTCCTCGCTGCCACTGTTCCGCCAGCCGTGCACCGATCCCAGCGGAATGAAAACCCAAGAGCCGCCGCTCACACTTTTTGTTTCCTCGCCGAGCCGGAAGGCGAACTTCCCTGAAAGCACATAAATCACCTCGTCGCTTGTGCGATGAATGTGAAGCGGGGTTCCACCCCCCGGCGGTACTACTTCCTCGAACACCGCAATCTTGCCGCCAGTCTCCTCGCACATCAGCTTGAACGCCGCGGGCCGTCCTGGCTCCATGTCCCACACCGCCCCCTCATCCGGCCCGACGACGTATCCCGTTGATCCAAGAGACATCAGCGACCCTCTCCCTCCCGACCCGATGACAGAGCTTCCCACACATTGCGACTCCCTCCCATGCCTTTGTGAACCAGCATCTCTGGGCCGGCAGCGGACGTCCTCGCGGCGTGTCCCTTGGCAAGGCGGCGCGGTCCTCCCATATTTCCGGAAAGAGGACCAGGAGAGCGCCAGATGCAGACCCGCAACCGCATGTTCGACGACTTCGCGACGCTGATGCAGAACGCCATGGGCGTGGCGCAGGGCGCCAAGGTCGAGGCGGAGACGGCGATGAAGGGGATGATCGACCGCTGGCTGGCCGATCGCAACTTCGTCACCCGCGAGGAATTCGACGCCGTCCGCGCCATGGCGCAGAAGGCGCGCGAGGAGAACGACGCGCTCGCCGCCCGCATCGCGGCGCTCGAGGGCAAGGCCGGCGAATCGGGCGCAGGGAAGGCTTGACGCGCGCGTTAACGCTGCCCGAAATCGTCGGTGAAGTTTCATGATTTTGGGCTTTACAGAATCCCGGGCATGAACCACCATATGTTGTAGATCGACCGCACAGGCAGTTGATCTGTTGTTAACCTCACCGCCGCCGTGCGGGGGAACGCCCGCAGGTGGCCATAGCGAGAGGGCACCGGGCATGGGCATTGTCGAGCGCGACTTCGACTGCGAGGAACTCCACCCCATCGACATCGTCGAGACGCTTGCGGAGGAGCGCTCCTGGGACTTCGACCGGATTGCCGACGACCAGATCGCGATGGCCATCGAGGGAAGCTGGCGGACCTATTCGGTGACGCTGGCCTGGTCGGCGCATGACGAGACCCTGCGGCTGATCTGCGCCTTCGAGCTGGCGCCGCCGGCGCGGCGCGTCTCGGCGCTGATGGCCGCGATGTGCCTCGCCAACGACCGCTGCTGGTCGGGCGCCTTCGTGCTCTGGCGCGAGCAGAAGCTGATGGGCTATCGCTACAGCCTGAACCTCGCCGGCGGGGCGCTGGCGAGCTCGGCGCAGATCAACGACATGGTGCGCGCGGCGGTGATGGCCTGCGAGCGGTTCTATCCGGCGTTCCAGCTCGTCGCCTGGGGCGGCGAGACGCCGGACAAGGCGCTTGGCATCGCGATGACCGAAGCCTACGGTCGCGCCTGATCTTTTCGGGCCCCTTCCCGGCCCGGGGCCGGGGAGGGAGCGATGGATCTGTCGGAGATTTCAAGCCGCGGGCTGGTGCTGCTCGGTTGCGGCAAGATGGGCGGCGCGCTGCTCGAGGGCTGGCTCGCCGGCGGTCTCGCGCCGGCGGCGATCACCGTGCTCGAGCCCAACCCGTCGCCGCGGCTGGCCGGGCTCGCCGGCGAGGGGCTGCGGCTGAACGCCGATCTGCCGGCCGATCCCGCCGTCGCGGTCCTCGCGGTGAAGCCCCAGTCGATGGGCGCGGCGCTGCCGCGGCTGGCGGCGCTCGGCAACGGCGGGACGCTCGTTGTCTCGATCGCCGCCGGCACGCCGATCCGCGCCTTCGAGGCGGCATTCGGGACGGAGACGCCGATCGTGCGGGCGATGCCGAACACGCCGGCCGCCATCGGCCGCGGGATCACCGCGCTGGTCGGCAACGCCCATGCCGGGCCCGCGGCGCTGGCGCTGGCCGAGGCGCTGATGCAGGCGGTGGGCGCGACGGTGCGGCTCGACGACGAGGCGCAGATGGACGCGGTGACCGCGGTCTCGGGCTCGGGGCCGGCGTATGTCTTCCTGCTGATCGAGGCGATGGCGGCGGCGGGCGAGGCCGAGGGCCTGCCGGGGGATTTGGCGCTTGCGCTCGCGTGTGCTACCGTCGCCGGAGCAGGCGCGCTGGCCGAGTCTGCGGCGCGCGACCCCGGCCAGCTGCGGGTGGACGTGACCAGTCCGGGGGGAACCACCGCCGCCGCGCTGTCGGTGCTGATGCACGAGACCGACGGCCTGCCGGCGCTGATCCGCCGGGCGGTGCAGGCGGCGGCCAGCCGCAGCCGCGCACTGGCCGACTGAGCGCAGGCCCTATCACCGGGGCGGCGAGGCCCGACTCAAGGAGCGACGAAAAATGTTCGATCCCAAGACCTTCTCGTTCGACGTTGACAAGATGACCGAGTTCTTCAAGCAGAACGACTTCAGCAAGCAGCTGCAGAACATGAAGCTGCCCGGGGTCGACGCCGAGGCGCTGATGGCGGCGCAGCAGAAGAACATGAACGCGCTGGTCGAGGCCAACAAGGCGGCAGCGGCCGGCTACCAGGATCTGTTCAAGAAGCAGATCGCGATCTTCGAGGAGACGATGGCCGAGGCGAAGAAGCAGATGGCCAGCTTCGACGCGACCAAGATCGATCCCGACCGGGCGAAGGCGCAGGCCGAGCTGGCCAAGGCCGCCTTCGAGAAGGCGCTCGGCAACATGCAGGCGCTGGCCGAGACCGCGCAGAAGGCCAATGCCGACGCCTACGACATCGTCGCGTCGCGCATCCGCGAGAGCGTGGGCGAGCTGCGCGAGATGGCCAGCAAGGCCCGCGGCTGACGCGAAACCGCTTGCCCCTTCGCCGCCGGCCCGCTTTTCTCGCGGCCGGGCGGCGGAGCGGAGCATGGACGAGATCACCTTCGACGACTTCCTCAAGGTCGACGTCCGGGTCGGGCGGGTGACGCGCGCCGAGCCGTTCCCGGAGGCGCGCAAGCCGGCGCTGCGGCTGTGGATCGATTTCGGCGGCGAGATCGGCGAGAAGAAGAGCTCGGCGCAGGTCGCGGCGAACTATGCGCCCGAGGCCCTGGTCGGGCGGCTGGTGCTGGCGGTGGTGAACTTTCCGCCGCGGCAGATCGGGCCGATGCGCTCGGAGGTGCTGACGCTCGGGGTGCCGGACGCCGCGGGTCAGGTCGTGCTGATCGCGCCGGACATGGACGTGCCGATCGGCGGGCGGCTCTATTGAGCCGGCCGCGGGTCGTCGTCACCCGCCGGCTGCCGCAGGCGGTCGAGGCGCGGCTGGCGGCCGAGTTCGAGGCGGAGCTCAACCCCGGGGACGTGCCGCTCTCGCCGGAGCGGCTGGCGGCGGCGCTGCGCGGGGCGGACGGGCTGCTCTGTGCGGTGACCGATGCGCTCGATGCCGGGGTGATCGGGACCGAGGGGCGAAGGGCGGGGATCCTCGCGAACTTCGGGGTGGGCGTGAACAACATCGACCTCGCGGCGGCGAAGGCGGCCGGGGTGGTGGTGACCAACACGCCGGGCGTGCTGACCGATGCCACCGCCGATCTCGCGATCGCGCTGATGCTGGCGGCGACGCGGCGGATGAGCGAGACCGAGGCGGCGCTGCGCCGGGGGGAGTGGACGATCTGGGCGCCGACCGGCTGGCTCGGCGTCGGCCTGCAGGGGCGGACGCTCGGGATCGTCGGGATGGGGCGGATCGGGCAGGCGGTGGCGCGGCGGGCGGCGCTCGGGTTCGGGATGCGGGTCGTCTACTGCAACCGCTCGCCGGTGGGGCCGTTCGACTTTCCCGCCGAGGCGCTGGCTTCGGTGGAGGCGGTGCTCGCGGCGGCGGACGTGGTGTCGCTGCACGTGCCGGGCGGGGGCGGCAACCAGGGGCTGATCTCGGCGGCGCGGCTCGCGGCGATGAAGCCGGGGGCGTATCTGGTCAATACCGCGCGCGGCGACGTCGTCGACGAGGCGGCGCTGGCCGAGGCGCTGGCGGCGGGGCGGCTCGCGGGGGCGGGGCTCGACGTCTATGCCGGCGGAGCCGAAGGTGCCCGAGGCGCTGCTGCGGCTCCCGAACGTGACGCTGCTGCCGCATATCGGGTCGGCCACGGTGGAGACGCGCACGGCGATGGGGATGCTCGCTGTCGACAATTTGATCGCGCACTTCGCCGGCGCGCCGCTTCCGTCGCAGGTGGTTTGACGATAGCCGCTTGCCCGCGCGCCGGGCCGACCTAGCTGGCGCGGCGACCAAGCCAATGGAGCCCACCCCGCATGCAGAAACGTCCCCTCGGCCGCACCGGCCTCGAGATCGCGCCGCTCGTCCTCGGCGGCAACGTCTTCGGCTGGACCGCCGACGAGCCGACGAGCTACCGGCTGCTCGACGCCTTCGTCGACGCCGGGCTCGACGCGATCGACACCGCGGACGTCTACGGGCGGTGGATCCCGGGCAACAAGGGCGGCGAATCGGAAGCGATCATCGGCAACTGGCTGGCGAAGAACCCGGCCAAGCGCGACAAGGTGGTGCTGATCACCAAGGTCGGCTCGGACATGGGGCAGGGCAAGCGCGACCTCTCCGAGCGCTGGATCGTCGAGGAGGTCGAGGCCTCGCTGAAGCGGCTGCAGGTCGAGGCGATCGACCTCTACCTCGCGCACTGGCCGGATCCGGAGACGCCGTTCGCGGAGACCCTCGGGGCGTTCGGCAAGCTCGTCGCTGCGGGCAAGGTGCGCGCGGTCGGCGCCTCGAACCTCGACGCGGCGCAGCTCGGAGAGGCGTTGAAGGTGGCGGCGGACCTCGGGCTGCCGCGCTACGAGGTGCTGCAGCCGGGGTACAATCTCTACGACCGCAAGGAGCTCGAGGGGCCGCTGCTCGATCTCTGCCGGGCCGAAGGGCTCGGCGTCATCACCTATTTCAGCCTCGCCAAGGGGTTCCTGTCGGGCAAGTACCGGGGCGAGGGCGATCTCGGCAAGAGCCCGCGCGGCGGCGGGGTGGCGGATTATCTCAACCCGCGCGGCTTTGCGATCCTCGACGCGCTCGATGCCGTTGCCGGGCGCCTCGGGGCGAAGCCGGCGGAGGTGGCGCTCGCCTGGATCATCGCGCAACCGGGGGTGACCGCACCGATCGCCAGCGCCACCAGCCTCGAGCAGGTGGCGAGCCTCGTGAAGGCGACCACGCTCCGGCTCGAGGCGGACGACCTTGCCGCGCTCGACGCCGCGAGCGCCTGAGACCTTTTCGCACGGAGACCCGCATGAACGACCGTCTTTCTGCCTACGCGCCGCAGGCGCTTGCCCTGCTGAGGATCGTCGCGGCGCTGCTGCTGCTCGAGCACGGCACCCAGAAGCTGCTCGGGTTTCCCGCGTCGCAGTTCTCGCCGGCGTTCGGCTCGCTGCTGTGGTTCGCCGGGGTGATCGAGATCGTCGGCGGGGTGCTGGTGCTCGTCGGTCTCTTCGCCCGGCCGGCGGCCTTCATCATCTCGGGCGAGATGGCCGTCGCCTACTGGATGGCACATGCGCCGCACGGCTTCTTCCCGGTGGCGAACGGCGGCGAGGCGGCGATCCTGTTCTGCTTCGTCTTTCTCTACGTCTTCGTCGCCGGGCCGGGCGCCTGGAGCCTCGACGCCCGCCGCGAAGGCCGGGCGATCGCCGTCTGAGGCGGCGAGCCTCGACAGTCCGGGCGGGAGCGCCTAAGTCTCCGCCCGGAATTTTCGAGGAGAATCCGATGTCCCGCATGCCCGTCCCGGCCTTCGACGCCCGCGAGCCCGCCGCCGACGCCGCCCTCGGCGACCTGCCGGAATGGAACCTCGCCGATCTCTATGCCGGGCCCGACGCGCCGGAGATCACGCGCGACAGCGAATGGCTGGCGGCCGAGTGCCGCGCCTTCGCCACCGACTACGAGGGCAAGCTCGCGATGCTCGACGCGGCGGGCCTGCTCGAGGCGATCCGGCGCTACGAGCGCATCCAGACGGTATCCGGGCGGATCATGAGCTACGCCGGGCTGCGCTACTCGCAGAACACCACCGATCCGGTGCGGGCGAAGTTCTACGGCGACCGGCAGACCGAGCTGACCGACATCTCGGCGCCGCTGGTCTTCTTCACGCTGGAGCTCAACCGGATCGACGACGCGGCGCTCGACGCGCTGCTGGCGGCCAACGCCGAGCTCGCGCGCTACAAGCCGGTGCTCGACCGGGTGCGGGCGATGAAGCCCTACCAGCTCTCGGACGAGCTCGAGCACTTCCTGCACGACCAGTCGGTCGTGGGCGCCTCGGCCTGGAACCGGCTGTTCGACGAGACGCTCGCGGGACTCGAGTTCGACGTCGCCGGCGAGAAGCTGACGCTGGAGGCGACGCTGGACCTCCTGTCCGACCAGGATCGGGCGCGGCGGCAGGCCGGGGCCGAGGCGCTGGCGGCGGTGTTCCAGGCGCGGCTGCCGCTCTTCGCGCGCATCACCAACACGCTCGCGAAAGAGAAGGAGATCGAGGACCGCTGGCGCAAGCTGCCGACACCGCAGATGGGGCGCCACCTGTCGAACGACGTCGAACCCGAGGTGGTCGAGGCGCTGCGCGACGCGGTGGTCGCGGCCTACCCCAAGCTTTCGCACCGGTATTACGCGCTGAAGGCGAAGTGGCTGGGGCTCGAGAAGCTGCAGGTCTGGGACCGCAACGCGCCGTTGCCGCGCGAGTCCGACGCGAAGATCGGCTGGGACGAGGCGCGGGCGACGGTGCTCGGCGCCTATGCGGGCTTCGATCCGCGGATGGCGGCGCTTGCCGAGCCCTTCTTCGAGCAGGGCTGGATCGACGCGCCGGTGCGGCCGGGCAAGGCGCCGGGGGCCTTCGCGCATCCCACGGTGGTCGACGTGCACCCGTATGTGCTGCTGAACTACCTCGGCAAGAGCCGCGACGTGATGACGCTCGCGCACGAGCTCGGGCACGGGGTGCACCAGCGGCTGGCGGCGGCGCAGGGCGAGCTCTTGTCCTCGACGCCGCTGACGCTGGCCGAGACCGCCAGCGTCTTCGGCGAGATGCTGACCTTCCAGAAGCTCCTCGCCGCGGCGCCGGACAAGGCGGCGCGCAAGATCCTGCTCGCCTCGAAGACCGAGGACATGATCAACACGGTGGTGCGGCAGATCGCCTTTTACGACTTCGAGAGCCGGGTGCACGCCAGGCGCCGCGAGGGCGAGCTGACGCCCGACGACATCAACGCGATCTGGATGGCGGTGCAGACCGAGAGCCTCGGGCCGGCGTTCGAGTTCATGCCGGGCTACGAGACGTTCTGGGCCTACATCCCGCACTTCATCCACTCGCCGTTCTACGTCTACGCCTACGCCTTCGGCGACGGGCTGGTGAACGCGCTCTATGCGGTCTACGAGGAGGGCGATCCCGGGTTCACCGACCGCTACTTCGCGATGCTCGAGGCCGGGGGGTCGAAGCACCACAAGGCGCTGCTCGCGCCCTTCGGGCTCGATGCCGGCGATCCGGGGTTCTGGAGCAAGGGCCTCGGGCTCATCGCCGGAATGATCGACGAGCTCGAGGCGATGGAGGGCTGAGGCGTCAGTTCGAGAAGGCGGCGAGCCGGGCGAGGATGTCGTCGAGCACCGGCTTGACCACCGCCGAGGCGCCGTCGATGTCGAGCACGCGGTCGCAGCCGTCCTGGATCCCGGGCAGCGCCACGGCGAGCATCTCGCGGAGCTGGGCGTGGCCGGCGTCCGAAAGCGAGTCGACGCTGTCCTCGACGCTGTCGAGCTGGTTGCTCGCCGCCATCAGCCGGGGCAGCTCGTTCTCCGCCGTGGGTCCGTCGGTGATCGCGTCGAGCGAGGTCTTCACCGTGCTCAGCGCCGCCGCGATCGGCCTGCCGATGTCGATCCCTGCGACGAGCATGGGGTTCGTCACCGCAGCGGGCGGCGCCGGCGGCGCCATCTTGGCGCCGGGGACGAGGTAGACCACCGCGATCAGCGCCGTCACGCAGATGACGGCGACCAGGGCCACCCAGCGCCACCAGCCGGTGGTGGCCGGGGCGCCGGCGGGAAGCGGCTGCATCAGGTTCACCGCCCGCAACGGCTTCGCGATCGCGTTGACCGGGCTGGCGTGCCCGAGGTTGCCGAGGGCCGCGAGCAGCCCGCTGCCGCCGAGATCGGCGGCGACGTCGCGCGGCAGCGCCTTGGCGATCGCCGCCTTCTGCTCCTTGAGCAGCCCGAGGACGCCGGCGGTGTCGAGGCCCTTGTCGGCCGCCTCGCGACCGAGGACCGCGAGCGCGAGCGCCCCGGCGCTGCCGACGAGCGAGCCGCCGCCGGCGTCGGTCACCCCGGCGTGGCGGGCGAGAGCGTGCGAGAGCGCGCCGATCCCGCTGCCGCCGACGATCGAGGCGACCATGTCGGCGCCCGTCGCCGCCGCGGCGCCGGGATCGGTCCTCGCGAGATCGGCAAGCTTGCCCGAGCGCGCAAGCGCGTTTCCCAGCGCCTGGGCCGAGCCGGGATCGCCGCCGGCGCCGAGGATGCCGGCGAGGACCGCAGGAACCGCGGCGGTAATTCCCCGGCGCGCCTGATCGGGGCTGGCGCCGATCAGGTTGGCCAGCCGCGACAGGCGCTCGGGCGTGGTGAGCGCGGCGATTTCCGTGACGACTTCCATGGATGCTCCCGAAACACATACTCACAAACACCCGGTCGCGCCCGGACACAAAACGATATCTCAGCCGTTGACCGGGGAAAAGCGCGGCTCGACGGATGGACGCTACGTCTTGCGAGCCATAACGTCGCGGAGAGGAGGCTGCCGATGCCGGTGACGCGAGGCTTCACCGCCGTTCTGATCGCCCTGTCGCTCGCTGCGGGTACGGCAGCGGCCGACGTCGTCTGCCGTCCGAACACCCTCGGCAACCAGTTCTGTCCGGTGGCGCCGCCGCCGCCGCGGCCGATCTACCGCCGGCCGGTGCAGGCGCTCGACCGGGTGATGGCCGAGCCTCCCGCGCGCAACCCCGCGCCGGTCTTCGTGCCGTCGCGCGAGACCGACCGGCTCGGCAACCAGGTGATCACCGACCAGAACCTGCGCACCGGCATCTGCCGCAAGGACACGCTCGGCAACCTTCTCTGCCGGTGAGCCGTCTCAGTCGAGGCGGGTGATGCGGCCGCCGACGCTCGGCAGCGCGTTGCCGTTGCGCGGCGAGCCAGTCGGCCAGCACCGCTTCGAGCCCGGGTCCGAAGTCGTAGGCGTTGGTGGCGTCGTCGCGCAGGGTGACGTAGCCGTCGCCGCCCTTGCGCATGAAGTCGTTCGAGGCGACCGCGTAGACCTTGGCCGGATCGATCGGCACCCAGGCGTCGCCGTCCATCACCTCGACCGACTTGATGCGGCCCTGCATCGGCGCGACCTTGGGGTCCCAGCTGAAGCGCAGGCCCGCGACCTGCGGGAAGCGGCCGGCGCCGTCCTCGACCTGGCTGACGCCGTTCTCGAGCGCGGCGACGACGCCCGCGCCGGTCAGGTTGAAGGTCGAGAGCGTGTTCTGGAACGGCAGCACCGCCAGCACGTCGCCCATCGTCACCGTGCCGCCGCCGATCGAGGCGCGCAGGCCGCCGCCGTTCTGCAGCGCGATGCTCACGCCCTGGCCCTTGACCCGGTCGAGGATCGCGTCGGCGACGACGTCGCCCATCGCGCATTCCTCGACGCGGCAGGTCTCGCGGCTGCCGTCGATGCCGGCGCCGATCTCGGCCACCTTGCGCTTCTTGAGCTCTTCGATCGGGCCGGCGAGCTCCTTGATGCGGTCGAGCACGGCCGCGTCCGGCGTCACCGAGGCGTCGAGGAGCTTGCTGTCGCCGGTCGCGGCGGTGACGTTGCCGTCGTCGTCGAAGGTCAGCGTCAGGTGGCCGAGGTACTTCGAGTAGGAGCCGGCCTGCACGATCGGCACCGCGCGGCCGTCCGGGCCGGTCACCATCAGCGGGTACTTGTCGGGCGCGTCGGGGTCGGTGTTGGAGAAGAGGGTGTGCGAGTGGCCGCCGACGATGGCGTCGATGCCCGGGACCGCCTCGGCGACCTTGACGTCGGCGTTCACGCCGAGGTGCGAGAGCAGGATGATCTTGTCGACGCCGTCGGCCTGCAGCGCGGTGACCCGCTCGGTGAGGTAAGGGATGGGATCGCGGAAGACGTCCGCCTTGTCGGGCGAGGCGATCTCGACGGTGTCGGTCGTGGTGGCGCCGAGGATCGCGACCTTCTGGCCGCCGACGTCGAGGACGAGGTGATCCTCGGCGAGCGGGGGCGAGCAGGGGGTCGGCGGAGGTGTCGACGCTGCCGGAGAGGACCGGGAACTCGGCCGCCTCGACGAACTTCGCCAGCGGTTCGGAGCCGAGGTCGAACTCGTGGTTGCCGTAGACCATGGCGTCGATGCCCATGGCGTTGAACATCTCGGCCTCGGCCGCGCCCTCGTAGGTGGTGAAGAAGAGCGAGCCCTGGAAGGCGTCGCCCGCCTCGAGCACCAGCACGTTGCCGCCGCCGCTCTTGATCGCGTCGCGCGTGCCGTTGATCGCGGTCACCAGGCGGGCGGCGCCGCCGAAGCACTTGCCGGCGGCCTCGTCGTCGGAGGAGCAGGTCGAATTCGAAGGCGTTGATCGACTCGATCCGGCTGTGGAAGTCGTTGAAGTGCAGGATGTCGAGCGTGAAGGCCTGCGCCCATCCCGCCGGGCTGGCGAACAGGAGCGCGGCGAAAAGCGATCGTTTCATCAGGCGGGCTCTCCCCGGGAAGATCGTCGGACGGGCGGTGATGGTCGCGAGCATGACAGCCCGGCGGCCGGCTGGGAAGGGGTTGCGGACGCTCGCGGAGGGCAGGCGCACGGGGGGCGCGGCACCCCGTTGACCGGCCGCCGGCGGCATGCGAAGCGGGATCATCCGCTGCGCGATGGATGTCCCGATGAACCAGCCGCTGTCGAACTTCCAGATGCGCGATGCCGAGGCGCTGCTGCACCCCTATACCAACGCGGTCGCCCTGCGCGAGACCGGCGCGATGACCATCGAGCGCGGCGAGGGCGTCTACGTCTACGACCAGGCGGGGCGGCCGTACATCGAGGCGATGGGCGGGCTCTGGTGCTGCGGGCTCGGCTTCGGCAATGCCGAGCTGGTCGAGGCGGCGCGGGCGCAGATGGAGCGGCTGCCCTACTATCATCTCTTCGGCGGGCGGAGCCACGAGCCGGCGGTGGAGCTCGCGGAGAAGATCAAGACGCTGGCGCCGGGGCGGATGGCGCGGGTCTTCTACCAGACCAGCGGCTCGGAGGCGAACGACACCCAGGTCAAGTTCGCCTGGTACTACAACAACGCGCTCGGGCGGCCGAAGAAGAAGACGATCCTGAGCCGGGTCAAGGCCTACCACGGCGTGACCATCGTGGCGGCGTCGCTGACCGGGCTGCCCAACAACCACCGCGACTTCGACCTGCCGGTGCCGGGCATCCGGCACCTCTCGACGCCGCACCACTGGAAGGGTGCCCAGCCCGGCGAGAGCGAGGAAGCCTTCGCCGCGCGGCTGGCGGCCGAGTTCGAGGCGGTGGTCGAGGCGGAGGGGCCCGACACCATCGCCGCGTTCATCGCCGAGCCGGTGATGGGGGCGGGCGGGGTGATCGTGCCGCCGAAGGGGTATTTCGAGACGATCGGCCGGATCTGCCGCGCGCACGACATCCTGATGATCTCCGACGAGGTGATCTGCGGCTTCGGGCGCACCGGCGCGTGGTTCGGGGCGCAGGCGCTCGGGCTCGAGCCCAACGCGATGTCGATCGCGAAGCAGCTGACCGGCGGGTTCCTGCCGCTGTCGGCGGTGGTGATCGACGCGCCGATGGCCGAGGCGATCGAGGCCAACAGCGGCAGGATCGGCACCCTCGGGCATGGCTACACCTATGGCGGCCACCCGGTCGCCTGCGCGGTGGGGGTGAAGGCGCTCGAAATCTACGAGCGGATGGACGCGCCGGCGCGGGTCCGGGCGCTGGCGCCGCGCTTCGCGGGCCATCTGGAACGGCTGGCGCAGCATCCGCTGGTGGGCGAGGCGCGCCACCTGGGGCTGATGGGGGCGATCGAGCTCGCGCCCGACCGCTCGCCCAGGGGCTTCGCCCAGCCCGGCAAGGTCGGCGCGCGGCTGGCGCAGGAGCTGATGGACCGCGGAGTGATCGGTCGCGCCATCGCCGACAGCGTCGCCTTCTGCCCGCCGATGACGATCAGCGAGGACGAGATCGACGCGATCTTCGCCCCTGGCGAGGCCGCGCTCGACGCGACGCTCGCCTGGGCGAGGGCAGAGGGTCACCTCCACTGAGCGGCGGGCTGAGCTGGCCGGTCAGCCGCCTCGGCTGGGCCTGGGCGCAGGTGACGAGCCGGCTCTGGTTTCGCGTGAGCCTGTTTGCCGTGGCGGCGGTCGCCACCGCGCTCGTCGCCGCCTGGGCGGCGCCCTTCGTGCCGAAGCAACTGACCGACCGGATGCGCGAGGGCTCGGCGCGGGAGATCCTGTCGATTCTCGCCTCGAGCATGCTCTTGGTCGCGACCTTCGCGCTCGGGACCATGGTGCAGGCCTTTGCCGCCGCGGCGCAGGTCGCGACCCCGCGCGCCACCGCGGTGCTGATCGACGATCCGTTCTCGCAGAACGTGCTCTCGACCTTCCTCGGCGCCTTCGTCTTCAGCATCGTCGCGCTGATCGCCCACAGCATCAGCTACTACGGACCGGGCGGCGAGGTGGTGCTGACGGCCGCGACGGCGCTCGTCGTCGCGGTGGTGATCACCGCCTTCTTCGGCTGGCTCGACCATCTCGTCGGGATGACGCGGCTCGGCGAGACGACCCGCAAGATCGAGCAGCGCGCCGCGGACGCGCTCGGCGCGATCGCCGGTGCCCCGCACCTCGGCGGTGCCGCTCCGAGCGGGCCACCGCCCGACCGGCCGGTGCGGACGACGGAGACGGGCTACGTCCTGCATGTCGATCTCGAGGCGCTGCAGGATCTCGCCGAGCGCGCGGGTGGACGCATCCACGTCGTCGCGCTGCCGGGCGCCCTCACCGATCCCGGCCGGACGCTCGCCGCGACCGACTGGGTGGCGTCCGAGGAGGAGGCGCAGAGCATCCGCGACGCGTTCACGCTCGGGTCCGAGCGCACCTTCGAGCAGGATCCGCGCTTCTGCCTCGCGGTGCTGACCGAGATCGCCTCGCGGGCGCTGTCGCCGGGGATCAACGACCCCGGCACCGCGATCGGCGTGATCGCCGCGCAGCAGCGGCTGCTTTCGGACTGGGCGCGCGCCGAGCGCAGCGACGACGCGCCGAGCTATCCGTCGGTGGCGGTGCCCGAGCTGCCGGCGCTCGACCTGATGGAGAACGCCTTCGCCCCGCTGCTGCGCGACGCGGCCGGGATCGTCGAGGTGGGAATCCGGTTGCAGAAGGCGCTCGCGGTCCTCGCCGCGGTCGACCCCGACCGCTTCGGCGCGGTGGCGCGCGACTTCTCGGAGCGCGCGCTGGCGCAGGCCGAGAAGGCGCTGGCGCTGCCGGCGGATCACGCGCGGCTGGCCGCCGTGGCGCCGGGCCACCGGGCGCGCCTGTAGCCGGCAGGCGGGCTTGTCGCCGGCAGGCGGGCCCGACATAGTCGCGGCGGCGGCACCCGCCCAGAGGCAACTCCAAGCGAGCCTTCGATGAATCCGCTTCGCGGCATCGCCCTGAAGATCTGCTCCGTCCTCGTCTTCACGATGATGGCGGTGTGCATCAAGTCGTCGGCCGAGCACGTGCCGCCGGGCGAGGCGGTGTTCTTCCGCTCGTTCTTCGCGATTCCGGTGATCGTCGCCGCCCTCGGCTGGGCCGGCAATCTCAGGCACGGCCTCGAGACCCGCAACCCGGTCGGACATCTCTGGCGCGGGCTGGTCGGCACCTCGGCGATGGGCCTCGGCTTCACCGCGCTCGGGCTGCTGCCGCTGCCCGAGGCGACCGCGATCGGCTATGCGGCGCCGCTCCTCACCGTCATCTTCGCCGCGATGTTTCTCGGCGAGCAGGTGCGCATCTTCCGGCTCTCGGCGGTGTTCTTCGGGCTGATCGGGGTGATGATCGTGCTGGCGCCCAACCTGACGGTGACCAGCGTCGACGCCGCCGACAAGCTGCAGGTGCTCGGGGCGATGGCGGCGATGCTCGGGGCGGTCTTCGCGGCGCTGGCGCAGGTCTTCGTGCGCAAGCTCATCCATACCGAGCCGACCTCGGCCATCGTGTTCTACTTTTCGGTGACCGCCGCGCTGCTGGCGCTGGTGACGCTGCCGTGGGGCTGGGTGGTGCCGAGCCCGCGCGAGGCGGTGCTGCTGGTCAGCGCCGGGCTCCTCGGCGGCATCGGGCAGATGCTCCTGACCGAGAGCTACCGCCATGCCGAGACCGGGGTGATCGCGCCGTTCGAGTACGTCTCGATGCTGCTCGCGCTGGTCCTGGGCTATCTCATCTTCGACGAGGAGCCGACCCGCTCGATGCTGGTCGGCGCGGCGCTGATCGTCTCGGCGGGGCTCTTCATCATCTGGCGCGAGCGGCGGCTCGGGCTCAGCCGCGCCGGGGCGCGCAAGGTGATGACCCCGCAGGGCTGAGCCTCGACGGGCCGCACTAGAGGTGTCGGGCGGCCACCGTCAGGTGGTAGGTGGCGGGGCCGGCATCCTCGGAGGCCTGACGGACGAGGACGTAGTAGCGCGGCGCCTCGATCATCCGGGCGAGGCTGGTGGTGCGCACGCTGATCTGCTCGCGGGTGTCGTTGCTGCCGAGCGGCGCCCCGCTGTCGTCGTAGAGGGTGAGCCCGGCGTTGCCGGCGAGCACGGTGAGCGCCGCGACGATCTCGCCGCGGAAGCCGGGCGGCGGATCGAAGGCGAAGAAGTCGAGATCGCCCGGGGCGAGGGTTCCGGTTATGGCGATCCCGAGTTCCGCGACGTTGGCGGCGGCCAGCGTGTCGTTCGGCTCCGCCTCGGCCGCCTCGACGGCGATGCGGCTCGCCGGACGGCCGGGGATGGGCGGCGGCGGGGTCGTGGGCGGCGCGGCGCCGGCAACGGTGCGCAGGCCGTCGCTCGAGACCTCGACCGAGGCGACGACGGCCGGAACCGGCGCGTCCTCGACCGGGGCGGCGGCGCGGTCGCCTCCGGCGATCCACGGCAGCGCGAGGAGGGCGGCGCCGATCGCGAGCACGAAGGGCGCCATCAGGAGCGGGCCGCGCCGCATCAGCAGGAGCGCCAGCGCCACCAGCACGCAGGCGGCCCCGGCGACGAGCGCGACGGCCGGCGCGGCGGCGAGCCCTGCAGCGGACGGCATCGGAATGCGGCCCCCGGGGCGCCATGCCCCAAGGCCCAGTCTACCACCGACCGCGGCGCGCGGCGAGCGAGCGGTTCCGGCGGGCGGGCAAGCGGCGGAGCGCTTCAGGCGGCGGGGTCGAGCAGCGCGGCGGGGATCAGCGGGAAGAAGACGCCGTCGGACCAGAGGCCGAACTGCGGCGTGCCGTCGACGACCTCCTCGCAGCCGATCTCGGCGAGGCGGTAGAAGCTCTTGCGGTCGATCAGCGCCTCGAGCCCGCGGCGGACCATCACGTAGGGCGAGGGCTCGCCGGTGACGGGATCGCGCTCGGAGCGGATCGGATGCTCGCGGCCGGCGGTGACTTCGTCGCCGACGTGGGTGCTGAAGGTGAGCCGCTGGGCGCGGCCGCTGCCTTCGGCGGTGAAGTCGACGGCGACGAAGGGGGCGTCGTCGACGGTGATGCCGACCTTCTCGACCGGGGTGACGAGGAAGAAGCGGTCGCCCTCGCGCTTCAGGATCGAGGAGAAGAGCCGGACCATCGGCGCCCGGCCGATCGGGGTGCCGAGGTAGAACCAGGTGCCGTCGCGCGCGATGCGCATGTCGAGATCGCCGCAGAACGGCGGGTTCCACAGGTGCACCGGCGGCGGTCCGCGCCGCGCCGCGCCCTTGGCGGCGGCGGCCAGCCCGGCGGCGGAGGGGACGTCGCCGGCGCTGCGGCTGTCCGGATTGTGAACGTCTTTGCCCATTGTGGCGGGGCGGTCTCGGTCTATGCTCGCTGAAGCGAGACTAGCGGCGGGCGGCCGCGCGGGCAACGCCGCGCGGGAGCGTCGCAACAGGCGGAGAGACAGTCCGGATGGCGGATACCGACGATCTGATGCCGGAGATCGAGGCGACCGGGGAGCGGCTGGTGGCCGCCCGCGAGATGATCGCGCGGCGCATCATCGGGCAGGAGCAGGTGGTCGAGCGGACGCTGATCGCGATCCTCTGCGGCGGCCACGGGCTGCTGGTCGGCGCACCGGGGCTTGCCAAGACGCGGCTGGTGGAGACGCTCGGGACCGTGCTCGGGCTGATCGCGCACCGGGTGCAGTTCACCCCGGACCTGATGCCGGCCGACATTCTCGGCGCCGAGGTGCTGGAGACCGGCGCGGACGGCAGCCGGGCATTCCGCTTCATCGACGGGCCGATCTTCTGCCAGCTTCTGATGGCGGACGAGATCAACCGGGCGAGCCCGCGCACGCAATCGGCGCTGCTGCAGGCGATGCAGGAGAAGGAGGTCTCGGTCGCGGGCCAGCGGCGCATCCTGCCGCGGCCGTTCCACGTGCTCGCGACGCAGAACCCGATCGAGCAGGAGGGAACCTATCCGCTCCCCGAGGCGCAGCTCGACCGGTTCCTCCTGCAGATCGACGTCGACTATCCCGAGCGCGCGGCCGAGCGCGAGATCCTGCTCGCGACGACCGGCATGGACGAGGCGGTGGCCGAGCCCGTGTTCGATGCCGACAGCCTGATGGCGGCGCAGCGGCTGATCCGCCGGCTGCCGGTGGGCGAGACGGTGGTGGAGCGCATCCTCGACCTGGTGCGAGCGGCGCGGCCTGGGACGCCCGAGACGCATCCCGCGGTGCGCGACGCGGTGAGCTGGGGGCCGGGGCCGCGGGCGGCGCAGGCGCTGATGCTGGCGATCCGCGCGCGGGCGCTGATCCAGGGACGGCTGGTGCCGAGCCTCGACGACGTGGCGGCGCTGTCGCATCCGGTGCTGATCCACCGCATGGCGCTGGGCTTCGCCGCCCGTGCCGAGGGCCAGACGCTGACCGGGCTGATCGAGCGGCTGACCGGCGAGACGACCGGGCTTGAGGCGGCGGCGTGATCCAGCCCCGGCCGCGCGGCAGGGAGAAGCCGCAAGGGCCGGTCGGGCTCAGGCGCGACGCCGAGAAGATCGGCGGCGCGCTGCCGCCGCTCCTTGCGCAGGCCGAGCTCCTGGCGGCGACGGTGGCGATGGGCTTTCACGGGCGCCGGCGGGCCGGGCACGGCGAGAACTTCTGGCAGTACCGGCAGGCGGTGCCGGGCGACCCGCGCTCGGCGGTCGACTGGCGGCGCTCGGGCAAGTCGGACCAGCAGTTCATCCGCGAGATGGAATGGGAGGCGGCGCAGACCGTCTCGATCTGGGTCGACGACGCGCAGTCGATGGACTATCGCGACGCCGAGCATTTCAAGGCGCGCTCGAAGGGCGAGCGGGCGTCCTTGCTGGCGCTGGCGCTGTCGGTCCTGCTGATCAAGGCGGGCGAGCGGGTGGCGCTGATGGGCACCGACGCCGCCCAGCCGCAGCCCGGGCGGGCGCAGCTCAACCGGATGGCGCTGGCGCTCGGCACCGAGCGCACCGAGGCGCGGCCCGACTACGGGGTGCCGCCCGGCGACCGGATGGCGCGCGGGGCGCGGGCGATCTTCTTCTCCGACTTTCTCGGCGATCTCGACGCGATGAAGCCGGTGCTGGCGCATGCCGCCGACCGGGGCGTGCGCGGCTGCTTCGTGCAGGTGCTCGACGAGAGCGAGGAGGTGTTTCCCTTCGACGGCCGGGTGATCTTCGAGAGCATGGCCGGGACGACCGAGTTCGAGACCCAGCGGGCGCGGGCGCTGAAGGACGCCTATGCCGAGCGGCTGGCGGAACAGCGCGCGCGGCTGGTCGACTTCGCCCGGCACCTCGGGTGGCGCTGGTATTTCCACCATACGAGCCAGCCGCCGCGGCCGGCGCTGCTGTGGCTCTACATGGCGGTCGGCGAGCGGGCGTGAGCGGGCGATGATCGGCTCGGTGGCCTTCGTCGCGCCCTGGCTGCTGGCGGGATTCGCCGTGCTGCCGGTGCTGTGGTGGCTGCTGCGCGCGGTGCCGCCGTCGCCGGGACGGCGGGCGTTTCCCGGGGTGCGGTTGCTGCTCGGGCTGCGCGACCCGGAGAAGATGCCGGAGCGGACGCCCTGGTGGCTGCTGCTGCTGCGGATGGCGGCGCTGGCGGCGGCGATCCTGGCGTTCGCCGGGCCGGTGCTGAACCCGCGGCCGGAAGGGTCGCGCGATCCCCTGCTGGTACTGCTCGACGGCGGCTGGGGCGATGCGCCGAACTGGGCCGGGCGGATCAGCCGGGTGGCGGCGGCGCTCGATGACGCGGGCCGCGCCGGGCGGCCGGTGGCGGTCGTGCTGATGGGCGCGGCGCCGCCGGCGGACGCCGAAATGCCCTGGCGCTCGGCGTCGGACTGGAGCGAGCGGCTCGCGGGGCTCGCACCTTACGCCTGGTCGCCGGACCGGGGGGCCTGGGCGAAATGGATCGCAGGCGCGCGACGACCGGTTCGAGACGCTGTGGCTGACCGACGGCATCGCGCAGGGGGCCGAGGCGGATCTCGCACGGGCGCTGCTCGGGCACGGGCCGGTGACGCTGGTGGCGCCGCCCCAGACCGCGCTGGCGGTGACGCCGCCGCGGCTCGAGGACGGCGCGTTCAAGGTGAGCGTGCTCCGGGCCGGCAGCGACGGGGTGCGGCCGGTCGCGGTCAGCGCGCTGGGGCCGGATCCGAACGGCATCGAGCGGGCGCTGGGGTCGGCCGCGGGCAGTTTCGCGGCGGGAGAGGACACGCTCGAGCTGACGCTCGACATGCCGGTCGAGCTGCGCAACCGGGTGGCGCGGGTGCAGCTCGACGAGGGTCGGTCCGCCGCCGGGGTGGCGCTCGCCGACGACTCGGTGCGCCGGCGCAAGGTCGGGCTGATCTCGGGCCGTGCCGGCGGCGAGGGGCAGGATCTGGTCGACCCGCTGCATTACCTGCAGAAGGCGCTCGATCCCTTCGCCGAGGTGATCCAGGCGCCGCTCGGCGAGATGCTGAACGCGGCGCCCGACGTCTTGATCATGGCCGACGTCGGCAGCATCGCGGACGCCGAGCGGGCCGAGATCGAGCCCTGGGTGAAGAAGGGTGGCCTGCTGATCCGCTTTGCCGGGCCGCGGATGGCGCAATCCGGCGTGGGCCAGCTCGAGGAGGACCCGCTGCTTGCCGGTGCGGCTGCGCGCCGGCGGGCGGTCGATCGGCGGGGCGATGTCCTGGGGCGCGCCGCGCAAGCTGCGGCCGTTCCCGGAGAACAGCCCGTTCGCCGGGCTGCCGGTGCCGCAGGACGTCGACATCTCGAGCCAGGTGATGGCGCAGCCGGATCCGGACCTGCCGAACCGGGTTCTGGCGAGCCTCGAGGACGGGACGCCGCTCGTCACCGGGCGCGCGCTGGGCGACGGGCGGGTGGTGCTGTTCCACGTCACCGCCAGCGCCGACTGGTCGAGCCTGCCGCTTTCGGGGCTGTTCGTGCAGATGCTGGAGCGGCTGACGCAGAGCGCGGGCGGTCTCGCGGCGGCGCCGGAGACCCTCGCGGGCACGATCTGGACGCCGCTGCAGGTGCTCGACGGCTTCGGGGCGCTGGCGCCGCCGAGCCTCGTCGCGGGGGTGCCGGGCGAGGATCTCGCGGATGCGCGGCCTTCGGCGGAGATCCCGCCGGGGATCTATGCCGGGGGGGAGCGGCGGCTCGCGCTCAACGTGATGCGCACCGGCGACCGGCTGGCGCCCCTGGCGCCGATGCCGGAAGGGGTCGTGGTCGAGACGCTGGACCGCGCAGCGGAGATCCGGCTCGGGCCGTGGCTGATCGCGCTGGCGCTGCTGCTGCTGGCCGTCGACGTGATTGCGACGCTGGTCGTGTCCGGGCGCCTGCGCCGGTATCGTCCGGCCGGCGGCGGTTGCGGCCGGGGCGGTTCTGCTGGCGGCCGGACTCACGCTCGGCGCGGGCGGCCGGGCGGAGGCGCAGCCGGCGGCCGGCGACGCGGCGGCGATGCATGCGGCCAACGACACGGTGCTCGCTTACGTCGTGACCGGCGATGCCCGGATCGACTCGGTGAGTGCCGCGGGACTGAAGGGACTGAGCCAGGCGCTGTTCGACCGGACTGCGATCGAGCCGGCCGATCCGGTCGCGGTCGACATCGAGCGCGACGACATCTCGCTCTATCCCTTCCTCTACTGGCCGATCACCGAGACGCAAGAGACGCCGTCGGACGCGACGGTGGCGCGGATCAACGACTTCCTGCGCTTCGGCGGGGTGATCCTGTTCGACACCCGCGACGCCGAGCTCGGTGCCGGCGCCTCGGCGACGACGCCGAACCGGCGGGTGCTGCAGCGCATCGCGATGAAGCTCGACATTCCGCCGCTGGAGCCGGTGCCGGCCGACCACGTCCTGACCCGCACCTTCTACCTGCTGCAGGACTTTCCCGGCCGCTGGATGGGCTCGACCGTCTGGGTCGAATCCGCGCCCGAGGCCCAGCAGGTCGAGGGGATGCCGTTCCGCAACCTCAACGACGGGGTGACGCCGGTGGTGATCGGCGGCAACGACTGGGCCTCGGCCTGGGCGGTGCAGCCGGACGGCCAGCCGATGTTTCCCGTCGGGCGCGGCATCGCCGGCGAGCGGCAGCGCGAGATGGCGCTGCGCTTCGGGGTGAACCTCATCATGTATGTGATGACGGGCAACTACAAATCCGACCAGGTGCACGTGCCGGCGCTGCTCGACCGGCTGGGGCAGTAGATGCAGGCGGTCGCCTTCGCCCCGCTCTTGCCGCTGCCGCTGATCGCGGCGCTGGCGGTGCTGGCGCTCCTCGGGACCGCGCTGGCGCTCTGGCGCGGGCTCACCGGCTGGTGGCTGCGCGGGCTGGCGGCGCTCGTGCTCCTCGCGGCGCTCGCGGGGCCTTCGCTGCGCCGCGAGGACCGCAGCCCGGTCGCCAGCATCGCGATCGTGGTCATCGACGACAGCGCCTCGAACCGGATCGACGGCCGCGACGCGCAGGTGGCCGATGCGCTGGCCGAGCTGCAGGGGCGGCTCGATCGGCTCGGGCAGGGCGGGCGGCTCGAGGTCAGGACGGTGCATGTCGCCGATCGCGGCGACGACGGCACCCTGCTCCTGACCGCGCTCGCCGATGCGACCGCCGAGCTGCCGGCCGACCGGATCGCCGGGGCGATCCTGGTGACCGATGGCGAGGTGCACGACGCCCAGGCGCTCGCGAGCTTTCCCGCGCCGGTGCAGGTGCTGCTGTCGGGCCGCGCCAAGGACTGGGACCGCCGGGTGGTGGTGGAGACCGCGCCCGCCTTCGCGATCGTCGGCGAGGCGGTGAGCCTGGTGCTGCGGGTCGAGGATCTGGGCGCGGCGCCGGGGACGGGCGGCACGGCGCCGCTGTCGATCTCGCTCGACGGCACCGACCCGTTGCGCTTCGACGTGCCGCTGAACCGCAGCGTGACGCTGCCGGTGACGCTGCAGCGCGGCGGGGTCAACGTGCTGCAGATCGCGACGCCCGAGGTGGAGGGCGAGCTGACTGATCGCAACAACCAAGCGGTCGTGTCGATCAACGGGGTGCGCGACCGGCTGCGGGTGCTCCTGGTCTCGGGCGAGCCCTATCCGGGCGAGCGGACCTGGCGCAATCTCCTGAAGTCGGACAGCTCGGTCGATCTGGTGCATTTCACCATCCTGCGGCCGCCGGAGAAGCAGGACTTCGTGCCGGTCTTCGAGCTCTCGCTGATCGCCTTTCCGACGCAGGAGCTGTTCATGGAGAAGGTCGACGAGTTCGACCTGATCATCTTCGACCGCTACAAGCGCCGCGGCATCCTGCCCAACCACTACTTCGAGAACATCGCCCGCTACGTGCGCGACGGCGGGGCGCTCTTGATCGCCAGCGGCTCGGACTTCGCCGGGGCGGAGAGCCTCTACCGCTCGCCGCTGCGCGAGATCCTGCCGGTCGAGCCGACGGCGCGGGTGATCGAGGAGGGCTTCACCCCGACGATCTCGGAGGTCGGCCACCGCCACCCGGTCACCGCCGGGCTCGAGGAGCATGCGCCGCACCCGCCGGCGGCCGACGGCACGCCCGGCTGGGGGCGCTGGTTCCGCATGGTCGAGGTGCAGGCCGACTCGGGCGAGACGGTGATGACCGGTCCCGAGGGCAAGCCGCTGCTGGTGCTCGACCGCGAGGGCAAGGGGCGGGTCGCCGTCCTCGCCTCGGACGAAGCCTGGCTCTGGAGCCGCGGCTTCGAGGGCGGGGGGCCGCAGCTCGAGCTGCTGCGGCGGCTCGCGCACTGGCTGATGAAGGAGCCCGAGCTCGAGGAGGAGGTGCTGCGCGGCACCGGGCAGGACGGCGCGGTGATGATCGAGCGCCGGACGCTCGCCGACAGCGTGCCGCCGGTGACGGTGACCAGCCCGTCGGGGGCGGTGTCGGCGGTGACGCTGACCCAGACGTCGCCGGGGCTCTGGCAGGGCAAGATCGACGATGCCGAGAACGGCGTCTGGCGGCTGGAGAACGGCGACCAGAAGGCGGTGGCGGTGGTCGGGCCATCGGCGCCGAAGGAGTTCGCCGACCCGGTCTCGACCGGCGACATTCTCGCGCCGCTCGCGAGCGCCACCCGCGGCGGCGTGCGCCGGCTCGAGGACGGGATGCCCGACCTGCGCCTGGTGCGCGAGGGGCGGATCGCCGAGGGCCGCGGCTGGATCGGACTCGCCGACCGCGACGCCTATCAGCTGCGCGACATCCGCCAGGTCGACCTCGCGCCGGGCTGGCTGTCGCTGATCCTGGCGGCGAGCCTGGTCTTCGTCGCCTGGCGCATCGAGGGGCGCTAGCGCCGCCCCTCCCGCGCGGAGAAGCGAAATCTTTACACCGGCTTGCTACCCCGGAGTTCCGCAGTGGCCCGCATCGGCGTGGACCGCGGCGGGATACAAGTCGCCACGGGCGGCCGAGGGAGACCGGACACGTGGCCGAGAGCGCGAGAGAAAGGGGCCTGGCGGGTCCGGCGGCCTACCTGCCGGCGGCCGCGGCGCTGGTCTGCATTCTCTTCGCCGGCATCTTCATCGAGCGTCAGGGCGCCGCGCTGGCGGAAGCGACTGCCCGCAACGCGGTGCGGCGGCAGGCCGAGACGATCGCGACCCGCGTCGAGCACGACGCGATCGCCGCCGAGCGGCTCGCGGGCGCGCTGGCGATGCTTCCGGCTCCGAAGGCCGCGGACCTCGCGGCGCTGGCGCCGGATTTCCCGCCGGGGACGACGCTGGTGGTCAGGCCGGCAACCGGGGCACCCTTCGCCTATCCGGACGGCCATGTGGCGCGGGCGGCCTTCGCGCTTCTCGGCGCGCCATCGACGCCGGGCGCCGGCGTCCGGCTGATCGAGGCGGCCGACGGCCCCGGGCTGCTCGTCTGGACCGGCTACGCCGACGGCGCGCGCGCCGCGGTGGCGGTGTCGGCCGCCGAAATGGCGTCGGGCGAGCTCGATCTGGTGCTGGCGGGGCCGGGGGCGGGCGCGGGATCGGGACCGGGAGGGCTGCGCCTCGCCGGGCATGGATCGAGGATTGCCGCGCCGGTCGAGGTGCCGGTGGCGCTGCCCGGTGGCGGCTGGACGCTGCTGGCCGCGCCGCAGGGCGGCTGGGACGCGCCGACCGCCGGACGCTGGCCGCTGCGCCTCGTGACGCTGGTCGCGGCGGCGCTGATCGTGGGGCCGATGATTCGCACCCGGGCGCTGGTCGAGGACCGGCAGCAGAAGATCGAGGCGCTGCACGACCGCGAGGCGGAGCTCGTGCAGCTTTCGCGGCGGCTCGGGCTGGCGCTCGATGCCTCGAAGGTGGGGGTCTGGGACTTCAATCTCGAGACCGGCGCGCTGATCTGGGACGACCGGATGGAGGAGCTCTACGGCTACCCGCCGGGCAGCGGCGCGCACGACTACGCCGACTGGCGCGACCGGCTGCACCCCGACGACCTGGCTTGCGCCGAGGCGGAGTTCCGCGAGGCCATCGAGACGCGCGGTCGCTACGTCTCCGACTACCGGCTGGTGCTGCCCGACGGCGGCGTGCGTCACATCCGGGCGATCGGCGCGGTCTACCGCGGCCCGGCGGGCAGCGCGCAGATCGTGGGGGTGAACTGGGACGTGACCGCCGACGTCCATCGCAACGAGGAGCTGAACGCGCGAAGGCTCGAGGCCGAAGGCGCCTCGCTGGCCAAGTCGCAGTTCCTGGCCACCATGTGCCACGAGATCCGCACGCCGATGAACGGGGTGATCGGCATGCTCGATCTGATGCTGCGCGCCGAACTCGATGCCGCGCAGCAGGAGCGGGCGGAGATTGCACGCCACTCGGCCGAGCAGCTGCTGGTCATCCTCAACGACATCCTCGACCTGTCGAAGCTCGAGGCCGAGCGCATCGTCATCGACCGTACCGCCACCGACCTGCACAAGATGGCGCGCGACGTGGTGGCGCTGATGGCGACGGGCACCCGCGGCCGTGACCTCGCGGTCGTCCTGCGGATCGCGCCGGAAGTGCCGCCTTTGCTGGCCTGCGACGGCAAGCGCGTCCGGCAGGTGCTGATGAACCTGGTCGGCAACGCGGTGAAGTTCACCGAGGGCGGTCGGATCGAGGTGACGCTCGACTATGCGTCCGAGGACCGGCGGGTCGAGTTCGCGGTGCGCGACACCGGCATCGGCATCTCCGACGAGGCCAAGCTTCGGCTGTTCCAGCGCTACAGCCAGGTCGACGGCCAGAGCGACCGCGCGAGCGGCGGCACCGGGCTGGGGCTCGCGATCTCGCGCCAGCTGGTGGAGCTGATGGGCGGCGAGATCGCCGTCGACAGCGTGCAGGGGCTCGGAAGCACGTTCAGCTTCTGGCTGCCCGCCGTGGCGGCGGCGCCGGGCGAGGGGGAGACCGGGGCGGACCCGGCCGGGCCGCTGCCGGTCCTGCCGCCTTCGCGGATCCTCGTGGCCGAGGACAATCCCACCAACCGGCAGATCCTCGCGGCCTACCTCGCGATGGGCGGCCACAGCGCGCGCATGGTCCACGACGGGGCCGAAGCCTGCGCCGCGGTGGAGGACGAAGACTTCGACCTGGTGATCATGGACGTGCAGATGCCGGCGATGGACGGGCTCACCGCCACCCGCCGGATCCGCGATCTCGACGGCGCCAAGGCGGAGATCCCGATCATCGCGCTCACCGCCAACGCGATGCAGGGGGACCGCGACCGGTTCCTCGCGGCCGGAATGAACGACTACGTCTCCAAGCCGGTGAGGCTCGGCGAGCTTTACGGGGCGATCGCGCGCTGCCTCGACGGCTATTCCGAGCCGTCGGCCGGGACCGGCTGCCAGCCGTCGCCCGGATCGAACGTGTCGATCGCGGCGGCGAGGTTGAGCGTGTCCTCGCCGAGATCCTTCTCGTAGACGACATCGTTCTCGCCGACCATGAAGGTCATCACGCCGGAGTTGCCGTAGTCGGCCGGGAAGGCGATCAGCGCGTGGCCCGCGACCATGTGGCCGTTGACGACGTAGTCCATCGCGCCGCCGGGCGCGTCGGGCCCCTGCTTGGTCAGCACCTGGTAGTAGTAGCCGAGGTAGGGCTCCGGCTCCTGGTCGGTGCCGTCGACGTCGTAGCCGGCGGCGGCGGCCCGCGCCATGAAGTCGCCGATCGGGCTCTCCGGCGCGTTGGGTTCCGACGGCCAGTAGAGACCGTCGCGCTTGCCGGCGGCACTGATGATCGCGTCGGCGAAGGAGTGCAGCCCATCGCCGGCGGGGTCCTCGGCGCGGTACTTCGCCTGCGCCTGGACGTAGCCGTGCAGCAGGTCGATCACGTCGAGCTCGTTCTCGCCGACCCGCCGCGCCAGCACCTCCTCGCGGGCGCTGTCGGCGTCGAAGTGCCAGCCCGCGTCGTCCTTGACGATCGGGGCGGGGAACGGCCAGAGGTCGGGGCCGATCGAGAGCGTCGCGGTGGTGCCGGCGTCGTCGGTGGTGATCTCGTGGGTCGACTTGTAGTCGCGCAGGAACTCGCCCCAGTTCTCGCGGTCCTTCGCGTCCTCGCCGGTGAAGATCACGTCCTCGCTGTCGGGCCCGAAGATCACCAGGAGCTTGTCGCGGTCCTTGGCCTCGAGCGCGGCGATCACCGCGTCGGCGGCCGCCTGCGGTGTCGCGAACTCCTCGGGCGCCGCGGAGGCCGCCTGCGGCAGGGCCATCGCGATCGCGAGCCCGAGCGCGGCGCCGCCGATCGAAGTCGTCAGTCCGTACGGTTTCATGGCTCTCAACTCCCTGCTAGTGCCGCTTCCCGCCGCCGCCCTTTCGGCCGCCGCCACCGCCACCGCCTCGGCTGGCGTGGCCGCGATTGGACGCGGCCTTCGCCTTGTGTCCGCTCGATTGCTTGCTGAACGCCGACGATTTCTTCGGGGCCGCGCGCGGCGGCGCCTTGTGCGCCTTGGCGCCACCCGCAGGGCGGCTCACCGCCTTGGGCTTGGCGTTCTTGTGCGCGGCGGCGGCCTTGGGCTTGGCTCCCTGCTTCACGCGGGCGTCGCCGAGGCTGTCGCGGCCGCGGGCGGAGGCTGCGGCGGTCTTGGCCTTCCCCTTGTTGCCCGGCTCGAGGGCCGAACCGCCGAGCGACGGCTTGCCCTGCGCCGTGCGCTTCTGGTTCGAGGCCTGCAGCTTGGCGCGCGCGTCGTTGCCGCCGCCGTACCGCGGCTGATCGCGTGCGCAGCGCCGGCGGCGCCGGCTCCGGCCGCAGCGCCGGCCGCGAGACCGCCGCCCTGCCGCGCCTCCAGCTTTTGCCGCGCCGCCGCGCCGTTGGCATTGTTGCCGGAGCGGGCGGCGATGTTTTCGCGCGCGCTGGCCTGGCGCTTGGGGTCCGGGCGCCAGGCGCCGTCCCGGTTGATGTTGGTGCGGTCGTTGTCGCCGATCCGGTTCCCGACCTCGCCGTTACGCACGACAACCTTGTTCCGGCTGCGGTCGATGTTCACGTCGCCGTTGATCTCCCGGTCGGCACGCCGCGGGTAGATGTTGTCCCCCTCCCAGTCGATGTGGCTCGGCCCGTGCCAGTAGTCGTTGTCGTTGTTGCTGTCGAAAATCTCGTCGAGCAGCAACGCGCCACCGAAGGCGATCGCTCCGGTGGTGATGATCTGGCCGGTGTTCCAGCCGTTGTCCACGGGATACGCGGTCGCGGGATATACGGGCGCAGCGGCGCCGGCCGGCGGAGCGGTGTAGGCGGTGGTCGCGTCGTAGGCAGGCACATACACGACGTCCGGATCCGCGGGCTCGATCGAGACGTTGTCGCCCTCGGTGTCGACGACCTGCGCCTCGTTGGAGGTCAGGGTCCCGGCCGCGACCGCGCGCGAGCGCATCCGCTGAATCCCATCGAGCACGTCGTCGGACTGGGCGAGGACCGCGTCGCCGAGGTTCTGGGTCCAGTCGAGGTCCTCGGCCATCCGGTGGATGACGCTCGGGAAGCCGCCGGCGAGCGTCGCGATGCTCGGATCCCAGTCCTCCTGCGCCGCCTTGTCGGCGCGCTCCTTCTCGGGGACGTCCTTGTTGGCGTCGATGAACCGGTCCGCCTTGACAACGTCAAGCGGGAAGGTCGCGGCGACCAGGACCTGCGCCAGCAGCGCATCGGGATAAAGGGCGATCGGCGCCACCAGCGTGTCGATCGCGTCGGCGTCGAGCAGGTTCTCGTCGGCGGTCTGCAGGGCCGCCTCCTCGGTCGTGGACGAGTCGTTGACGGGCGTCGCCGCATCGTCGGCGGTCGTATCCGCAGCCGGGGCGGGCGTCGTCTGGGCCGCGACCTCCGCAGCGAAATAGCCACCGGCGGCAAGCGCCGAAATCACGACACAAGCGACGAGCCAGTTGACCCGGTCCATGGCGACCCTCCCGTTGTCGTTGCACGGAAGTCTAGTCTGGCGGTTAGCGGCAGGAAAGCCCCGTTCAGGCGATCTTGCCGCCGAGCTCGTCGGCGACGTGCGCCGCGAGGATGGCATCGAAGTCGGCATCGGCCTCGAATCCGAGCGCCCGGGCGCGAGCCGCCTCGAACTGCGTCGGCCAGCCGGCGACGATCCTCGCGATCATAGGGTCGGGCTCGCGGCGGATCAGCGCCACCGCCTTGTCGCCGGCGGCGCGGCGCAGCGCCTCGATCTCTTCGCCCACCGTCGCCGGGACGCCCGGCATCGTGAGGCAGCGCCGGCCGCCGAGCTGCGCGGTGTCGAGGGTCAGCGCGTGGCGGAAGAAGCCGATCGCGGCGCGCGGGCTCGCGTGCCAGTGCCGCACGCTCTCGTCGACCGGCAGCACCGCCTCGTGCCCGGCGAGCGGCTCGCGCAGGATGTTGGAGAAGAAGCCGGAGGCGGCCTTGTTCGGGGCGCCCGGCCGGATGCAGATCGTCGGCAGGCGAATGCCGATGCCGTCGAGGATGCCGCGCCGCGAGTAGTCGTTGAGCATCAGCTCGGCCATCGCCTTCTGCGTGCCGTAGCTGGTGAGCGGCGTCAGGTGGAAGTCGTCGGGGATGGTCTCGGGGAAGGGGGCGCCGTAGACGGCGATCGACGAGGCGAAGATCACCCGGGGGTGGTAGCCGTCGAGCGCACGGATCGCCTCGAGGATGTTGCGGGTGCCGTCGAAGTTGACGGCGTAGCCCTTCTCGAGGTCGGCCTCCGCCTCGCCGGAGACGATTGCCGAGAGGTGGAAGATGACGTCGGGCCGCTCGCCGATCCGCGCCGCGACCGCAGCGGCGTCAGTGATGTCGAGCGTTTCGGTCACCACCGGGAAGGGCGCCGGCGGCGCCTTCGGCGGCACCACGTCGACCAGCGTGAGCCGGTCGAGGCCCTTCGGCGGATCCTGGGCAAGCGAGGCGGCTAGCTTGGCGCCGATCATTCCTGCGGCGCCGATGACGAGGATCTGCATCCCAACCTCCCTGTTTCGCGACTCGCTAGCACGGGCCGAGGACGGGAACCAGCCAGGGGCGTCGCGGGTTGAGCCGTTCATCCATGCGACTGTGCATGCAACGGAGGCTTGCGATGTCCACGCATACCCTGACGGGACTGTTCAGCGATCATGCGACCGCCGAGCGCGCGGCGGAACGGCTGCGCGCGATCGGCATCCCCGAGGGTTCGCTCGAGATCCACGAGGCGATCGCGGGCGACGTATCGCCCGGCAACGCCCCCGGCAGCGGCCTTTTCGGCGTCGCCGATCCGCTCTTGCCGGGTCCCGAAACCGCCGGGCCCGAGGTCAGCGGCACGGTGGTGGTGGCGCTGCGGGTGCCGGACGAGCTGAACTCGGAGGCGGTTTCGATCATGCGCGAGGACGCGCTCGAAGTCGAAACGGAGCGCGACGCCGCCTGAGGCGGTTGCCGGCCTCCCCGCTTTTCAGCGTTTGACAATTCTCCTCGCCCGGCCGGACGGTACGGAGGGCCGAACGAGGAGGATGGAATGGGTTTTCGGGCGATTGTCGTCGACAAGGACGACGAGGGGCGGACGCACGCGGCCCTGCGCGAGATCGAACCGTCCGATCTGCCGGACGGCGAGGTCACCGTCGCGGTGGCCTGTTCCACCGTCAACTACAAGGATGGTCTCTGTCTCGGGCCTGGGGCGGGACTGGTGCGGCGGTATCCGCACGTCCCGGGAATAGACTTCGCCGGGCGGGTGGAGGACTCTTCCGATCCGCGATACCGGCCCGGCGACGAGGTCGTCCTCACCGGATGGCGGGTCGGAGAGGCGCACTGGGGCGGCTACGCCGAAAAGGCCCGGGTCAAGGCCGACTGGCTGGTGCCGCTGCCGAAGGGCCTGACCTTGCGGCAGTCGATGGCGATCGGCACCGCGGGGCTGACCGCGATGTTCGCGGTGATTGCGCTCGAGCGGCACGGGCTGACCCCCGAGCGCGGCCCGGTGCTGGTGACCGGAGCCGCGGGGGGCGTCGGGTCGGTCGCGGTGAGCATCCTGGCGCGACTGGGCTACGAGGTGGCCGCCGTCACCGGCCGGCCGGAGGCCTCGGGCTATCTCGAGGATCTCGGGGCGACGCGCGTCGTGGCGCGGGCCGACCTCGCCGAGGCGATCGCGCGACCGCTCGAATCGGAGACCTGGGCGGCCTGCGTCGATGCGGTCGGCGGGCCGATGCTGTCGCGGGTGATGAAGCAGCTGAAGTATCGCGGCGCGGCCGCTGCCGTCGGCAACGCCGGCGGGGTCGAGGTGCCGATGAGCATCATCCCCTTCCTGCTGCGCGGGGTGAGCCTGCTCGGCATCGACAGCGTGCTGCAGCCCTTCGCTGCCCGCGAGGAGGCCTGGGGGCGGCTGGTCAGGGACCTCGACCTGGAGAAGCTCGAGGCGATGGTCCGCCCGGCGACCCTCGCCGACGTGCCGGCGCTCGGGGCCGAGATCCTGAAAGGCCGGGTGCAGGGCAGGGTCGTCGTCGACCTCGAGGCCTGACGCCGGCGGCTTGCCTTGGCGTTGCTCAGAGCGTGATGCCGTTCCGCGCCAGCCAGGATTCGAGCGCCGGGCGCGCGGTCCGCTCGCCGGCGCAGCGGGCGGAGTCGATCGCGGCACGAACGCCCGCGAGGTCGACCTTGCGCAGCAGCGCCTTTACCGGACCGATCGAGGCCGGTCGCATCGAGAGGCTGCGAAACCCGATCGCCGCCAGAGCCAGCGCCTCCAGCGGCCGCCCGGCGTCCTCGCCGCAGAACGACAGCGGCGTCCCGTGCGACCCGCAGCGCTGGACGATCTGCTCCAGGAAGACGAGGAAGCTGACGCTCAGCATCTCGTAGCGGCGGCGGACCAGCTCGTTCTCCCGGTCGGCGGCGAAGAAGAACTGCTTGAGGTCGTTGCCGCCGACCGAGATGAAGTCGGTGAGCTCGAAGAAGCGGTCGGGCCCGTAGGCGAGGCTGGGCGTCTCGAGCATCGCCCCGATCTTGAGATCGGAGGGCACCGCGTGGCCGAGCGCGGTCTCGCGCGCCATCTCCTGCAGGATGATCTCGCGTCCGGCCTCGAACTCGGCTGCCTCCGCCACGAAGGGAAACATGATCGACAGCGCCCGCCCTTTGGCGCCGCGGATCAGCGCCTGCACCTGCATCCTGAGCATCAGCGGCCGGTCGAGGCCGACCCGGATCGCCCGCCAGCCGAGCGCGGGGTTCGGTTCGTCCGAGCGGCGCATGTAGGGCAGCACCTTGTCGGAGCCGATGTCGAGGGTGCGGAACACCACCGGCTTGTCGTGGGCGCTGTCGAGGATGCGCGCGTAGAGCGCGGCGAGTTCGCGGCGCTTGGGGACGGTGGTGCGGATCAGGAACTGCAGCTCGGTGCGGAAGAGCCCGACCCCGAGCGCGCCGCACTTCGGCAGGCTCGGCAGATCGGCCATCAGCCCGGCATTCATGTAGAGGTGCAGCGTCACGCCGTCGCGGGTGGTGGCGGGCTTGTCACGAATTGCGGCATAGGCCGCCTGCGCCTCGTGCAGCATCTCCATCTTCTCGCGGAACGCCTTGGCGACGGTTTCCTCGGGACGGAGGTGGACGTGCGCCTGATCGCCATCGACGAGGATGCGGTCGCCGGGCATCGCCTCGCGGGTGATGCGAGCGGCCTGGATCACCAGCGGGATCGCGAGCGCACGCGCGACGATCGCGGCATGGCTGCCGACCGAGCCTTCCTCGAGCACCACGCCGCGCAGCTTGCGGCCATAGTCGAGAAGCTCTCCGGGGCCGATGCTGCGGGCGACGAGGATCGCGTCCTCGGGCAGCTCGCGCCCGTTGCGCGGGTCGCCGGAAAGCAGCCGCAGCAGCCGGTTCGACAGATCGTCGAGGTCGTGCAGCCGTTCGCGCAGGTAGGGGTCCGAAGCCCGGGCCATCCGCGCCCGGGTGGCCGACTGCTCCTTTTCGACCGCGACCACCGCGGCGAGGCCGGTGTCGATCGAGGCCTCCATCCGCCGCACCCAGCCCTTGTCGTAGGCGAACATGCGGTAGGCGTTGAGCACGTCGCGATGCTCGCCGGTCGCGGTCAGATAGTCGTCGGCGAGCATCTCGTCGACCTCGGCGCGCAGCGCCTCGATGCCGGCGTGCAGCCGCCGCCGCTCGCCCTCGGGATCGTCGGAGATCGGGTCGGAGATCACGATCTGCGGCTCGTGCAGCACCACGGTCCCTTCGGCCGCGCCCTCCTGCCCGACGAGGCCGCGGACGAAGAACGGCAGCTTGTGCGGCCGCGCCAGCTCCATCGCGCCGGGGCCGACGAAGGCGCCGAGCTCGGCCATCTCCGCGATGACCATCGCGACGACTTCCATCGCGTAGACCTCGTCGTCGGTATATTCGCGCGGCTCGCGGTTCTGCACCACGAGCACGCCCAGCACCTCGCCGAGCCGCTGGATCGGGACGCCGAGGAAGCTCGAGAAGACTTCCTCGCCGGTCTCGGGCAGGTAGCGAAAGCCGCGGGTGCGCGAGGCGTCGCGGGTGTTGACCGGCTCGGCGGTCTCGGCGATGAGGCCGACCAGTCCCTGACCGACGCGCAGCCGGGAATGATGCACCGAGTTCGGGATTGAGGCCCTCGGTCGAGGACAGCTCGAGCAGATCCTCGCGCCGGAGGTAGACCGAGCACACTTCGGCCACCAGCCCCTCCGCGACCAGCCGGACGATCCGGTCGAGCCGTTCCTGGCCCCCGCCGGGCTCTGCCAGCGTGGCGCGCAGGCGGGTCAGAAGGACCCGGCTATCGACCGCTTCCGAAAAGGGCATCGGGTCTATGTATTCCTCGCGGCTCAACCGACCTTATCCAGCTCGAAGGCATCATGTAGGGCCTGCACCGCAAGTTCCAGATATTTGCGGTCGATCAGCACCGAGACCTTGATCTCGGAAGTGGTGATGACCTTGATATTGACGCCGTCCTTGGCCAGCGCCTCGAACATCCGGTGGGCGACGCCGGCCTGGCTGCGCATGCCGATGCCGACGATCGAGACCTTGGCGACCTCGTCGTCGACGTCGACGCTGGCGAAGTCGAGCGTTCCGCTGTCGCGGCCGGCCTCGATCGCCTGCCGCGCACGGGGCACCTCGTCGACCGGGCAGGAGAAGGTCATGTCGGTGCGGCCGTCGGCGCCGATGTTCTGCACGATCATGTCGACGTTCACCCCGGCGCCGGCCAGCGGGCCGAAGAGCGCGGCGGCGATCCCCGGCCGGTCGGGCACGCCCTTGATGGTGAGCTTGGCCTCGTCGCGCGAGTAGGCCACGCCGCTGACGATCCGCGATTCCATGATTTCCTCCTCGTCGCAGACGATGGTGCCGGGCAGGTCGCTGAAACTCGACAGGACCTGCAGTCGCACCTTGTAGCGCATCGCGAGCTCGACCGAACGGGTCTGCAGCACCTTGGCGCCGAGGCTCGCCATCTCGAGCATCTCCTCGTAGGCGATGCGGTCGAGCTTGCGCGCCTTGCGGGTGATGCGCGGGTCGGTGGTGTAGACACCGTCGACGTCGGTGTAGATGTCGCAGCGCTCCGCCCCGAGCGCCGCGGCGAAAGCGACGGCGCTCGTGTCCGAGCCGCCGCGGCCGAGGGTGGTGATCCGCCCCTCGGGGCTCAGCCCCTGGAAGCCGGCGATCACCGCGTGCAGGCCCTCGCCGAACTTGCGTTCGAGCGCCTCGGTCTCGATCTCGACGATCCGCGCCGAGCCGTGGCTCGAGTTGGTGCGCAGCGGCACCTGCCAGCCCTGCCAGCTGCGCGCCGGCACGCCGATCTCCTGCAGCGTCAGCGCCATCAGTCCCGCGGTGACATTCTCGCCCGAGGCGACCACGGCGTCGTATTCGCGCGCGTCGTAGAGCTGGCTCGTCTGCCGCACCCAGCCCACGAGCTCGTTGGTCTTGCCCGACATCGCCGAGACCACCACCGCCACGTCGTAGCCGCGCTCGACCTCACGCTTCACCTTCTCCGCGGCATTGCGGATGCGGTCGAGGTCGGCGACGCTGGTGCCGCCGAATTTCATCACCAGACGGGGCATGGTCCTGCCTGCGGGGAAAGGTCAAACCGCGCCCTCTTATGGCTTTGGCCGGCGGCCATCAAGTCGTGCCGTCCGGCAGCTAGCGCGCTCGGGCAGCGAGCCTCGCGAAGGCCATGGGCGGTTCGGGGTCGTCGAGCCGCCCGCCGATGGCCTTGGCACAGGCTTCGGGGCTGAGAACCGAGGTGTCGAGCTCGAGGTCGTAGATGCCGGGGTCGTGGACCGCGCGTTGCCAGGCCAGCACCGGCTCCGGAACCGGTGCCCCCTCGGGCGCCGTGGCGTAAAGTCCCTCGCGGCCGGGGGCGGCGGCGCGGCGGCGCTGCATGATGGCAGGCAACGGGCAGCGCACGCCGACGAGGAACGCGGGCAGCCCGGCGAGGCGCCGGGCACAGTCGGCGAGAATCCCGGGCGACGCCCCGCTCTCTTCGTGATGGCCGACGTCGGCGACCACGTCGAGGCCGAGCCGGCTTGCCGCCGCGATGGCCTCGTAGAGAGCGGCGTAGAGGAGCGGCACGGCGCCCGCGACCTCCGGCCGGTCTGCTCCGGGACGAAGCCCGATGCCGGGTGCGAGGTGCGGCGGGGTGGCCAGCGCGAAGACGTCCACGCCCAGATTGAGCCAGATGGTGGCGGTCTGCGCCTGCAGCGCCGTGACGATGCTCGACTTGCCGGCACGGGGGGCGCCGTTGAGGACCACGATCCGGCCGGCCGGCCGGGGCATCAGCTGGTCTTGCGGGCGAACCACGGCAGGGGCGCGACCGGGATGCCGTCCTGGATCAGCGCCCGTGCCTCGGCGGGCCGGGCGTCGCCGATGATCGGGCGTTCGGGCGCGTCGCCGGCGTGGATACGCCGCGCCTCGGCGGCGAAGCCGCGGCCGACGTCCTCCGATGTGGCCTCGATCCGACGGCGCAGCTCGGCCAGCGCCTGCTCGGCAGCCGAGGCGGGCGCCGAAAGCGGCTTGTCGGAGGCGGCGGCCGCCGCTGCGATCCCCGGGGCCATCAGATCCTTGCTGACCTCGGGACTGCCGCAGACCGAGCAGGCAAGCATCCCGCCGTCGGCGAGCCGGTCGAAATCGGCGCTCGAGCCGAACCAGGAGTTCGAAACGGTGCTCACGGTCGCAGCGCAGCGAATATCGGATCATGAGGCCTCTTCTGTCACGGATCAGTCATGCAATAGATATCCTTGCCCGCAATGAATACAATGCATACAGGCGGGCAGCGCGGTCCGCCCGGAGGAGGACGGCCCCGGTGGCAGAACGGATTGCAGGGCGGTGGTCGCCGATCCTCGTGGCCCTGGCCGCGGGCATCGGGGCGGCGGGAGCCGTGGCGCTCGCGCTGCCGCTTTTGCTCGTCTTCGCCGTTCCCGCGCTGCTGGCGGGGGCGGCCGCGGCCGCATTGATCGCAACCGCGCGCGCGCCCGCCGCGGCGCCGGCAGCACCTTCGGCAGGGGCGGCGCCCGCGCGCGATGCGATGCCGACCGGCTTCGGGCGGGCGTTGATCGAGAAGCTCCCGACGCCGCTGCTGCTGGTGACGCCCACCGGGCGGATCGCCTATGCCAATCCCGCCGCGCACGAGGCGCTGCCGCGAACTCGAGCAGGGCGCCCATTTCGCGCACCTGATCCGGGCCCCGGACTTCGTGGAGGCGGTCGGCGCGACGCTCGCCGATGGCGAGGAGCGCCGGGTGCGCTTCACCGCCCACCCCGGTCGCGAGCGCTTCTTCGAGGCGCGCGTGGGTCTGTTGCCGCCCGAGACCGCCTTCGGTCCGGAGGCGCAGGCGATCGTGCAGATCGAGGACCAGACCGAGGCGCGGCGGGCCGAGCAGCTGCGTTCGGACTTCATCGCCAACGCCAGCCACGAGCTGCGCACGCCGCTCGCCTCGATCATCGGCTACATCGAGACGCTGCAGCATCATGCGCGCAACGATCCGGAGGCGCGCGAGCGCTTCCTCGCCATCATGGGGCGCGAGGCAGAGCGGATGCAGCGGCTGGTCGAGGACCTGATGTCGCTGTCGCGCATCGAGATGACCGAGCACCTGCGTCCCGCCGAGGTGCTGTCGCTCAACCTGATCGCCGTCGAGAGCGCGGCGGCGCTGCAGCCGGTCGCCGGCGCCGAAGGGGTCACGCTCGCGATCGAGCTTCCTTCGGGCGGCGCCTGTGTACTCGGCGACCGCGACCAGCTCGCGCAGGTCTTCACCAACCTGATCGACAATGCGATGAAGTATGGCGGGGCCGGCTCGACCGTGCGGATTTCGGCGGCGCCCGACAGCCCCGCTCACCCCAACCAGCACGGGATCAGGGTGGAGGACGACGGCCCGGGGATCCCGCGCGAGCACGTGCATCGGCTCACCGAGCGGTTCTACCGCGTCAGCGTCACGTCGAGCCGCAACAAGGGTGGGACCGGCCTCGGCCTCGCGATCGTAAAGCATGTCCTGCATCGCCACGAGGGGCGCCTCGAGATCGTCTCGACCCCGGGCAAGGGCAGCGCCTTCACCGTCTGGCTGCCCCGCGAGGGAGGCGACGGAATTGCCGACGCGACGGCAGCCGTCGCGGGATCGCCGGTTTATCACGCTGCGACATCGCCTTAGGCCGTCACGAAACCGTCGTGATTTTGTCATCCGGCTGTGTCAGGGCCGGCTATACTGCCAGCGTGGGACGCCTCGGCGCCCGCATTGGCTGGAGTTGAGCGCGTGGCGCAGATCGTGCCGATCTTCGAGGAAGAGCTGGTTCAGGTCCAGGCGCGGATCTCCGAGATGGGCGGGATCTGCGAGGACCTGCTCGCCAAGGCGTTGCGTTCGGTGCAGGGCCGCGACGCGGCGCTGGCGCGCGAGGTGATCGACCGCGACCGGGTCCTCGACGCGATGGACATGGCGCTCGAAGACACGGTGGTGCGGGTGATCGCGGCCCGCCAGCCGGCCGCCGCCGAGCTGCGCATCCTGATCGCGGCGATGAAGATCGCCTCGACGCTGGAGCGGATCGGCGATCTCGCGAAGAACATCGCCAAGCGGGCGATCCCGCTCTCCTCGGCGCGGCCGGTGCGGCTGACCGGCTCGATCGCACGGATGGGGCGCCAGACGCTGACCCAGCTCTCGGACGTGCTGAACGCGCATGCGTCGCGCGACGTCGACCTCGCGGTGCAGATCTGGAACCAGGACTACGAAATCGACGAGACCTACAACGCGATCTTCCGCGAGGTCGTCACCTACATGGTCGAGGACAGCCGGCTGATCGGGGTCGGCGCGCAGCTGATGTTCATCGCCAAGAACCTCGAGCGCATCGGCGACCACACCACGCATGTCTCGGAGATGGTCTATTACATCGCCACCGGCGAAAGCCTGGGTGACGCCCGGCCCAAGGGCGATCCCAACAGCATGGACTTCGTTCAGGAATAGCCAGGGGAGCCCCCGATGGGAGCCAGAGTGCTTGTCGTCGAGGATGAAGAGCCGATCAGCCAGCTTCTGACCTACAACCTGGAGAAGGAGGGCTTCACCGTCGCGACCTCCGGGGATGGGGAGGAGGCGCTGCTCGCGCTCGACGAGGCGCGGCCCGACATGATCCTGCTCGACTGGATGCTGCCGAAGATCTCCGGCATCGAGCTCTGCCGGCAGGTGCGATCCCGCCCCGAGACCCGTGACATCCCGGTCATCATGCTGACGGCGCGCGGCGAGGAGGAGGACCGGGTTCGCGGCCTCGACGTCGGCGCCGACGACTATGTCACCAAGCCCTTCTCGATGTCGGAGCTCGTCGCGCGGATGCGCGCGGTGCTCCGCCGGACCGCGCCGGCGCTGGCGGGCGATGTCGCGGTCTTCGCCGATCTGGTGCTCGATCGCCAGCTCTGCCGGATCCACCGCGGCAAGCGCGAGGTCCGCCTCGGGCCCACCGAGTTCCGCCTGCTCGACACGCTGATGCAGCGCCCAGGACGGGTCTATTCGCGCGAGCAGCTGCTCGACCGGGTCTGGGGGCAGGACGTCTACGTCGAGATCCGCACGGTCGACGTTCACATCGGCCGGCTGCGCAAGGCACTCAACCGTCGCGGCGAGCGCGACCCGATCCGCACCGTCCGCTCCTCCGGCTACGCCATCGACGAGACCTACGCCGGGTAGGGAGTCGGACCTGCCAAGGTCGCTCGGGGCGCCGGGAGATGCCGGCGCCCCGCTTCAATCTTAGCCGATCGCGGACCCGCGGTCCCCGTGGGCGAAACCGGTCCGCGGACGAGTTCCGGCCACGGTCGTCCGGTCACGCGCGGACGGCGGCCCTCGGCGTCTCCGGGTCGGGCTCGTCGCGGTACCAGATCGAATGCTCGATCTGGTCGCCGAGTTCGGGGTAGTCGGCGCCGTGGAATACCGGCTCGACCCCTGCCGCGCGCTGGGCGAAGTAGTCGCGGGTCAGCTTCACCACCGTGCCGGAGAGGAACACGATCGCGATCAGGTTGATCGTCGCCATCAGCCCCATCGAGGCGTCGGCGGCGTTGAACACCGTCGCGACCGCCTGCAGCGACCCCCAGATCACCATCAGGAGCACCGCGAGCCGCAGCACCAGGATGCCGCCGGTGTTGCCGACGCCGAGATAGACCATCGCCATCTCCGAGTAGGAGTAGTTGCCGATGATCGAGGTGAAGGCGAAGAAGAAGATCGCCACGGAGATGAAGTAGGCGCCCCCCGAGCCGATATGCTCGCTCATCGCCGCCTGGGTCAGCTGCGTCCCGGTCACGTCTCCGCCGGGCACGTAGGCGCTCGAGAGCAGGATCATCAGGGCGGTGCAGGTGCAGATCACCAATGTGTCGATGAAGACGCCCAGCGCCTGCACGAAGCCCTGGCTCGAGGGGTGATGCGGCACCGGCGTCGCCGCCGCGGCGATGTTCGGCGCCGAGCCCATGCCGGCCTCGTTCGAGAAGAGACCGCGCTTGACCCCGTTCAGCATCGCCGCGGCGATGCCGCCGGTGATGCCGCCCGCGGCTTCGCGCAAGCCGAAGGCCGAGCCGACGATATGGCCGATCAGCCCGGGGACCTGGCCGAGATGCGTGATGAGGACATAGAGCGCGACGAGAAGGTAGATCGCGGCCATGAACGGCACGATGTACTCCGCCACCTGCGCGATCTTGCGGATGCCGCCGAAGATCACGATCGCGGTGACCGCGGCCACAACCACCCCGGTCGCGATCTTGGGGATGCCGAAGGCGCCGACCATCGCGTCGGCGATCGAGTTCGCCTGCACCGCGTTGAAGACGAGGCCGAAGGAGAGGATGAGGCAGGCCGAGAACACCGCGCCGAGCCAGGGCATCCCGAGCCCCTTGGCGATGTAGAACGCCGGTCCGCCGCGGTAGACGCCCTCCGAGCCCTGCGGTCCGTGGGTTTTGTAGAGCTGGGCCAGCGTCAATTCCGAATAGGCGGTCGCCATCCCGACCAGCGCCACCATCCACATCCAGAAGATGGCGCCCGGCCCGCCGAGGGTCAGCGCCACCGCGACGCCGGCGATGTTGCCGGTGCCGACGCGGCTCGCGAGGCTGGTGCAGAGCGCCTGGAACGGCGAGATGCCTTCCTTGTCGGTCTGCGGCGCGCTGGTGACGACCCGGAACATCTCGCCGAAATGCAGGATCTGCTGGAAGCGCAGGCGGACGGTGAAGTAGATGCCGACGGCGAGCAGGCCGTAAATCAGCACGTAGCCCCAGAAGATCGTGTTGAGAAAGTCGATTATGGCGTTCATCCGCCCGTCCCCCGTGCTGCGGTCCAACTACGGCGAAGAGACTACGCGCGAATAATGCCACCCGACAACCTCCCGTGGAATTTTCTGTCGCGGCGCGGTCGGACAAAGCCGTTGCACGGGTGAGGGGGCCTGCATAAGGTGGCGCCACTTCACCAAAACGGGACAGCGAGCATGCAAATCAGCCGCGTCGGCGTGATCGGGGCTGGTCAGATGGGCAACGGCATCGCCCACGTTTTCACGCTGGCCGGCTTCGACGTCGTTCTGCATGACGTCTCCGCGGAGGCGCTCGCGGCGGCACCGGGGATCATCCGCGCCAACATCGACCGGCAGGTCTCGCGGGGCCGGATCAGCGAGGCCGACCGGGACGCGGCACTCGGCCGGCTGACGATCGAGACCGAGCTTGCGCCGCTCGGCGACACCGATCTCGTCATCGAGGCGGCCACCGAGCGCGAACCGCTCAAGCACCAAATCTTCAAGGCGCTGGTGCCGCATCTCGCGCCACATACCATTCTTACCTCGAACACCTCGTCGATCTCGATCACCCGGCTCGCGTCGGGCACCGACCGGCCGGAGCGATTCATGGGGTTCCACTTCATGAACCCGGTGCCGGTGATGCAGCTCGTCGAGCTGATCCGCGGCATCGCCACCGACGAGCCGACCTACGAGACGCTGCTCGGGGTGGTGCACCAGATCGGCAAGACCGCCTCGGCGTCGGAAGACTTTCCCGCCTTCATCGTCAACCGCATCCTGGTGCCGATGATCAACGAGGCGGTCTACACCCTCTACGAGGGCGTCGGGACCGTCGCCTCGATCGACATGGCGCTCAGGCTCGGCGCCAACCATCCGATGGGGCCGCTCGAGCTCGCCGATTTCATCGGCCTCGACACCTGCCTTGCGATCATGAACGTGCTGCACGAGGGGCTCGCCGATACCAAGTACCGCCCGTGCCCGCTGCTGGTGAAATACGTCGAGGCCGGGTGGCTCGGGCGCAAGACCCAGCGCGGCTTCTACGACTACCGCGGGGAAACGCCGCTTCCGACCCGCTGAGTCTTCCGGGGCAGCGGGAGAGGCATCGGCTGGCAAACCAAGGATTTTGACACATCTTGGGGAGCACCCGGCGCAACGGGGGCGTTTTCAGCTATCATCGCGCCCGGTCATCGGAGATGCCGCATGTTCAGACAGCTGCTGATTGCCCTGCTCGTGCTGCTGCCCTTGCCGGCGGTCGCCGCGCCCTGGAAGCTGGAACCGGGGACCACGATCTCGGTCGTCGTCGGCTGGCAGGGACGCGACGTGACGGTGCGATTCCCGACGCTGAACGGCCAGGTCGATTTCGATCAGGCGCACCCTGAGCGGGCGAAGGCCACGATGAGCGTCGCCGCCGGCGATGCGACGACGGGCGTCGCCGTCGTCGACCAGCTGGTGCGGAGCCGCGACTATCTCGACGCGGCCGAGTATCCCAGCATCGGGTTCCAGCTCAACTCGCTGACGCAGACCTCGAAGCAGACTGCCGAGGTCGCCGGCAGGATCACGCTGCGCGGCGTGACCAAGCCCGTGACCTTCAAGGCAAGCGTCGTCCGCTACGGCCCGGCCGCCGACGACCCCCACCGCTTCGAGGCCGGCTTCGACCTGACCGGCAGCATCGACCGCACCGAGTTCGGTTCGAAGGGCGGGCTTCCCGAAGTTTCGGCGGTGCTTCCCGTGCGGATCCATCTTTTGATGGCTTCGCAATAGCCCGCGCGATGCGCGCCTTCGATACCATGGCGGGATGGGGCTGGGGCACGCGCGCGCTGCACTGGACGATGGCGGCGCTGATCCTGTTCCAGCTCGGCTTCGGCCTCTACATGGTCCAGGCGGTGCCCGATCTGCTGCAACGCTTCACGCTGACCCAGCTGCACAAGAGCTGGGGCTTCGTGGTGTTCGTGCTCGCGGTGATCCGCGTGGTCTGGCGGCTCTGCAACCGTCGGCGCCCGCCGCTTCCCGCCGCCATGCCGCAGTGGCAGGTGAAGGCGGCCGAGGCGAGCCACCTGCTGCTCTACGTCCTGATGTTCGTGATGCCGGTCTCGGGCTGGATCATGGCTTCGGCCTCGCCAACCCAGGACCTGCTGCAGATGCAGAACATGGTCTTCGGGACCTTTGCGCTGCCCGATCCCTTCGTGCCGGGCGTGCAGCGGGTCGAGGACGTGGCCCGAAGCGTGCACGTGAGCGCCGCGATCCTGCTCGCGGCGCTGCTCGCGATCCACGCCGCCGCGGCGTTCAAGCACCAGTTCATCGACGGCGACGACCTGCTGAAAGACATGGCGTTCGGCAAAGGAGCGACGCGGACCATGCGCGGAAGAGGACGCGTGGACGATGCGGATCGGCGGCGCTGATTTAGACGGGCGTTTGCTCACCGGTCATGTGGTTCATAAACCAGGCGCCGGTTGTGAAGCTGGTCGGTGAATCAACTACGCTGGCGCGGTCGCCATGTTCGGCTTCGCCGGCATGGCCGCCCTCGCCGTCGTCGGCTGAATCGCGGGGAAGCGGGACATGGCAGGGCTTCAGTTCGTCTTTCTCGCCTGCATGCTGACCGATCTCGACGCCTGCCGGGCGATCGACGGCCCGATCTTCGCCAGCCCGATCTCGCAATCGAGCTGCATGCTGGAGGGGTCCGCGATCACCGAAGCCTGGACGCGGCGCCATCCGGGCTGGATCGTTCGCGAGTGGCGGTGCCGGCCGCAGGCCGAAAGCGATGCCCGATCCGCACGATGCCGCCGCGTCCGGACAGGGACGCGGCGGCGATGCAGGCTGGTGCCGTCAGACCGCCTCGGGCGTCTGGCGGCTCGACATGAACTGGTCGAACTCGGCGCGGTCCTTGGCGGCGCGAAGCTGGTCGAGGAAGCCGACGAAGGCGTCACGCTCCTCCTCGAGGCGCTTCAGCGTCTCCTCGCGATAGGCGTCGAAGGCCGAGTTGCCGGTGCTTCCCATCCTTCCCATACCGCGGAAGTGACGATCGTGTCCCCAGTGACGGCAGCGCATGCGTTTGCTCCATATGACATAGGCGAGAAGGGCAAGTCCGACCGGCCAGAAGACGACGAAGCCGATCACGGTAAGGGCGATCCACGCGGGCCTGCCCCTGTCGTCGAGCCAGTCGCGAACTCGCTCGAGCGAGCGGACGGCGGTGTGCATCAAGACGCTCCTTTCCATGTTAACGTCGTTAACATCGGAATAGATTGGAAAGTGCCGGGGCGGCTTCAAGAGGACGTGGCGGAAAAATCGGACTTGGCCGGGCCGAGCATCGCCCAGCCCGCGAGCGCCGCAAGCACGGCGAGGAGCGCTGCGGTCGCCATCCCGGCGGCATAGGCGCGGCCGAAGGCAGCCGCGACGCCGGCGTAGGCCGGATCGGCGCGGGGCGGGAAGGCGCCCAACGATGCGCCCGGCGCGGCGGCGCCGAAGATCACCGCTCCGATCGCGGTCGCGAGCGCGATGGCGAGCAGCCCGGCAAGTCGGCTCGCGGCGTTGTTGACGCCTGACGCCGCGCCGGAAAGCGCATCGGGAGCCGCGTTCATCACCGCGGTCGTAAGCGGCGCGACCACGAGCGCCATGCCGACCGCGAGCAGGACGAGCGGCGCCACCACCCCCGCCATCAAACCGGGCGGCGCCGGCGCGAGCCAGGCGGCGGAGAGGGCGACGAGGATCGAGCCGGCGACGAGGAAAGGTCGCACGCCCCACCTGTCGGCGAGCGCCCCGGCCGGGCGGGCGCCCAGGCCGATCAGGAGGCCCACCGGCAAGAGCACGAGGCCCACGGCGCTGGCCGAAAGGCCGCGCCGGCCGATGAGCTCAAACGGGAGCAGGAAGAGCACGATCGAGAGCGAACCGTAAAGGCCGAGCGTCAGGAGGTTGGCGCCACCGAAGGCGCGGGCGGCGAAGAGCGAGAGCGGTATCAGCGGCGCCTCGGCGCGGCGCTCGACGTGGAGGAAGCCGAACGCCGCGAAGAAGCCCGCTGCGACCAGCGCCGCCGCTATCCAGTCGGCGGAACCCCGGCCGCCGAGCGCGGTCAGACCGAGCGTCACCAGCGCCGAGGCGGCGACCGCGAGCACCCCGCCCGCCCAGTCGAGCGGGCCAGCCGCCGGAGATCGGCTCTCGGGTATGTGGGCGCGGGCGAGCAAGAGCACGGCGATCGCGAAGGGGACGTTCAGCCAGAAGGCCGCCCGCCAGCCGGCGCTGTCGATCAGGAAGCCGCCGACCGCCGGGCCGAGGGCAGTGGTGATCGAGGCTGCCCCGGCCCAGGTGCCGATCGCCCGGCCGCGGATATCGGACGGAAAGGAAGCGGAGATGATCGCGAGGCTCTGCGGCACCATCAGCGCCGCGCCGACGCCCTGGACTGATCGCGCCGCGATCAGCACCGCGGTGCCGGGCGCGAGCGCGCAGGCGACGGAGGCAAGCGCAAAAACCAGCGTGCCGATCACGAAGATCCGCCGGCGGCCGAAACGATCGCCGGCGGCACCTCCGACGAGGATCAGCGCGGCGAGAAAGAGGGCGTAGCCGTTCACGACCCACTGCAGGACCGGCAGCCCGGCACCGAGCTCGCGCTGGAGCACCGGCAGCGCGATCGTCACGACCGAGCCGTCGATGAAGGCCATCGCCGAGGCGAGGATCGTCGCGGCGAGCACCCAGGGCCGCGACGCGGCGGGGCAGGGGACCGCGCCGGGCGGATCGTGAGCTGCGGGCGGCTGGCCTTGGAGGGTGGCGGTACCGGCGTCCCTCTGGAACAACGACCCGGCGCCCTAGCCCAGCTTTTTCTCGAGCTCGGGCAGGATCTGGAAGAGGTCACCGACCAGGCCGTAGTCGGCGACCTGGAAGATCGGCGCCTCCTCGTCCTTGTTGATCGCGACGATGACCTTGGAGTCCTTCATCCCCGCCAGATGCTGGATCGCGCCGGAGATGCCCACGGCGATGTAGAGATCGGGCGCGACCACCTTGCCGGTCTGGCCGACCTGCAAGTCGTTCGGCGCGTAGCCCGAATCGACCGCGGCCCGGGAGGCGCCGACCGCAGCGCCGAGCTTGTCGGCGAGCTGCTCGATGAGCGCGAAGTTCTCCTCCGAGCCGACGCCGCGGCCACCGGAGACGACGATCCGCGCGCTGGTCAGCTCCGGCCGGTCCGAGGCCGCGACCTTGTCCTCGACCCAGACCGACGTCGCCGGGTCGCTCCCGGCGGCGGCGCTCTCGATCGGTGCCGGCGCCTGTTCGCCGGCTGCCGCGAAGCTCGCCGGGCGCACCGTCACCACCTTCTTGGGATCGCTGGACTGCACCGTCTGGATCGCGTTGCCGGCATAGATCGGCCGCTCGAAGCTGTCCGGGCCGAGGACGCCGGTGACGTCGGAGATGATCATGACATCGAGGAGCGCCGCCAGCCGCGGGGCGACGTTCTTGCCCGATGTGGTGCCGGGAAGGACGATGTGCTCGTAGGGTTCGGCCATGCCCTGCACCAGCGCGGTCAGGGGCTCGGCCATCCGGTGGCCATAGGCTTCGCCCTCGACGTGGATGACCTTGGCGACGCCCTCGATCCTGGCTGCCGCCTCGGCGATCCCGGCGCAGTCCTGGCCGGCGACGAGAACGGTGATGTCGCCGCCCATCGCCCTCGCCGCGGTCACCGCCTTGGCGGTCGCGTCGTTCAGCGTCTCGTTGTCGTGTTTGGCGAGGATCAGGACGGCCATCAGAGCACCCCGGCTTCGGTCTTGAGCTTGGCGATCAGCTCGTCCACCGAGCCGAGCTTGACGCCCGCCTTGCGCGTGGCGGGCTCGCTGGTCCTCACCACCTTCAGCCGCGGGGTGACGTCGACGCCGTAGTCGGCGGCGGTCTTCTCCTCGAGCGGCTTCTTCTTGGCCTTCATGATGTTGGGAAGGCTGGCATACCGCGGCTGGTTGAGCCGCAGGTCGACGGTCACCACCGCCGGCAGCGTGACCTCGATCGTTTGCAGCCCGCCGTCGACTTCGCGCGTGACGGTCGCCTTGCCGCCCGCGACGGTGACCTCCGAGGCGAAGGTCGCCTGCGGCCAGCCGAGGAGTGCCGCGAGCATCTGGCCGGTCGCATTCATGTCGTTGTCGATCGCCTGCTTGCCGGCGATGACGAGGCCGGGCGCCTCGACGTCGGCGATGGCCTTGAGGATCTTCGCCACCGCCAGCGGCTCGATGTCCTGGTTCACGTCATCCGATGCCACCACGAGGATCGCGCGGTCGGCCCCCATCGCCAGCGCGGTCCTCAGCGTCTCCTGCGCCTGGCGGACGCCGATCGAGACCACGACGACCTCCTCGGCCACGCCCTTCTCCCTGAGCCGGATCGCCTCCTCTACGGCGATCTCGTCGAAGGGATTCATGCTCATCTTGACGTTGGCGAGGTCAACGCCGGTCCCGTCGGACTTCACCCGGACCTTCACGTTATAGTCGATAACCCGCTTCACGGGCACGAGAATCTTCATTGGCGTTCCCCGGCGTCGCGCAGCGGTGAACGGCCGGCGTCATTCACGCAATCGGCCGCCCCCGCGGGCGCTGGCAAGCTGCTCGAGCCGGTCTAAGGGCGCGGCGGGCGCTCTGCAACCGTAACTTTTCCCACTCGCGAGGCCCGGCGCGCGCCCGCTCCGCCGGCGATCAGATCACGAAGTTGGTCGCGTGGAGATCGGCGATCTCGAGGCCCGCAAGCAGCAGGCTTCCGGCGGAGAACTGCAGCAGCACCCCGGCGGAGGTGTCGGTGGCCGCCGCCTGCAGCTGCCCCAGTCCGGTGAGCGAAAGCGACTGCAGGTCGATTTGCTCGTTGGCCGGGTTGAAGTCGGAGATCAGGTCGAATCCTTCGGTGAAGTCGAAGAAGTCCTGGCCCGCGCCTCCGGTCAACTGGTCGTTGCCCGCGCCACCGTAGATATGGTCGCTGCCGGTGCCGCCGAAGATGATGTCGTTGCCCGTGCCGCCCAGGATCACGTCGTCGCCGCTGCCACCATCGATCCGGTCGTTGCCGCTGTCGCCCCAGATCGTGTCGTTGCCGATGTCGCCCAGGATGTTGTCGGCATTCGCGCCGCCGTGGAGCCGGTCGTTGCCCTGCTCGCCGGTGATCGTGTCGCTGCCCGCGCCCCCGAACACGATGTCGTTGCCACTGCCAGCGGCGATCGCATCGTTGCCGTCGCCGCCGTTGATCCGGTCGTTGCCGCTGCCGCCGTCGATCGTGTCGTTGCCGCCCTCGCCGTTCAGAGTGTCGTTGCCGCTGCCGCCGTCCATGTAATCGCCCCCGGCGCGGCCCCAGAGGGTGTCGTTGCCGCCGAAGCCGAACATGAAATCCGCCGAACCGGTGCCGAAGAGCACGTTGGGAAGCCCGTTTCCGAAGCGAAATGCCATCGCGATTCCTCCAAGCCGGAATTGCCGCTGATGCGACAAATTGAAGCATAGCGCGAGGCGTGCACGGAGTCTGCTGTTGCTTGCCGCTCAGGCGACCCGTCTGGAGATCTCGACGAGGATGGCGGCGTAAAGCACGAAGCTCGCCGCGAGCACGAACGCGTGCCAGATCGTGTTGTGAAACGGCAGCCGCTCCCAGACGAAGAAGACGACCCCAAGCGTGTAGATGCCCCCGGCGACCAGGATCAGCACGAAGCCGGTGGTCGTCATCTGAGCGAAGAGGGGGCCGCCGGCAACGGCGCCGGCCCAGCCGATCGCCAGATAGAGCAGGATGCTCGCCCACTTGAGCCGGGACGCGCTCAAAAGCCGGACCGCGGCGCCGGCGAGCGCCGCGCTCCAGACCCCGGCGAGGAAGATGCCGGCGTGGGTGCCCGCGAGCACCGCGAAGGGCGTGTAGCTGCCGGCGATCTTGAGATAGATCGCCGACTGGTCGATCCGGCGCAGGCGGTCCTTCCACGCCGGCTGGTGCACCATGTTATTGACCGCCGAGCAGGCCAGCATGCCGATCAGGCAGAGGCCATACACGAGCGCGGCCACCACCACCGGAGCCTCGCCGATGCGGACCGCGGCGAGCGTGATCAGCACCGGGACCGCGATCAGCGCCGCCGCGATCCCGGTCAGGTGCACGGCGGCGTCGCTCAGCCGCTCCGCCCGGCTGTAGACCATCGGCACGCGCTCGCGCGTGAACATCCTGCGCCACCCCCTGTGCGGGCCTGGCCCCCGCGGCTCGCCGGGTGATTTGACCAGATCCGGCCGCGGTTTGGAAGTCCGCGCTCACAAAGATGGTTAGCGCAAAAGCGCGCAGGGTCCACTCGCGGAGCCTGTCTCAGCGGTTGGCGCCGGGTACCCAGAGCAGGTCGCCGCTGCCGTCATCGTTAGCGACCCGGGCGGCGACGAAGAGCCAGTCCGACAAGCGGTTGAGATAACGCACCGCCTCGGGGTTGACCGGCTCGGCCGCGGCCAGCGCCACCGCCTCGCGCTCCGCCCGGCGGCAGACGGTGCGGGCGAGATGCAGCGCCGCGGAGAGCGGGGTGCCACCGGGAAGGACAAAGCTCCGGAGCGGTGCGAGGCCGGCGTTCATGCTGTCAAGCTCGCCTTCCAGCCGCAGGACCTGCGAGGCGATGATGCGCAGGCGCGGCCGGCTCGCTCCGGCGTCGTTCTCGAAATCCGGTGTCGCGAGATCGGCGCCGAGGTCGAAGAGATCGTTCTGCACGCGCCCGATGCCCTCGGCGCTCGCGCCGGTCGCGGCCAGCCGCGCCAGGCCGAGCGCGGCGTTGAGTTCGTCGACGGTGCCGTAGGCTGCGACCCGCGGTGCCGTCTTTGGCACCCGGCTGCCATCGCCGAGGGCCGTCTCGCCGGAGTCGCCCGTGCGGGTATAGATGCGGTTGAGGACGACCATCGCCTCAGCCGTGGCGGGAAAGGTAGACGAAGACCACGATCAGGATCACGGCGATGAACTGCGCGAGCAGCCGCAAGCGCATGATCTTGTTGGCATACTTGCGGTTGAATTCACCGCCCCGGGCGAATCCCGCGACGCCCACCATCAGCACGCCGACGACCGCGAGGCAGGCAATTGCCACCAGAATGAAAAGCGGATCGTGTGCCATGCACGCACCCCTGAGTGCCCTCGTAATTCACCTAACCCTTTCCACGGCCGATGCAAGCCGAGGGTTTGAGGTGGAGAATCGTTCTGAATTGAGGTAACGATTTCGTGGGGTGCAAAGGGTTGGTCCGAATTCCGCGGCAAGCGGCTCGGTTTGGGGAAGTTTCCGTAGTGTGTGAAGGTAATTGTCGAGGGGTGCGTCCCGGCGCGGAGTCGGCAAACGCCGAAGACGAGGCCGGACCGGCCGGCGTTGTGCGAGCAACCTCTGAACAATGCGGGGCGTTGCGCCCTCGAACCGAGCCGGCATGGCGCCGATCCGGTGGCGATGGGGGTGGACGTGCGAGCTGGACTGGGTTCGGCGGGGCGGAATTCGTTTACCTACGCGAGCGGAATCAGTTCCCATACGCGGGCGAAGGATCTAAGCGGAGTCGTGCAGGCTGCGAAGTGCGGGTGGGTTTCGGCGCGGTGGGTGTGTTGTTTGCGGGGGTGTGACTGATGCCGCGCTTGTTTAGTGATCGCGACGGTTTCGTCCGAAGGATCGATCGGCGAAGGGAGGCTGCCCGCTGGGTGGCGAACGCACGCCGCCGCGTAGGCCTCGCTCAGGGGCCGACGCAGCGCGCGATCTACGACGGCACCTTCCGGTCCGACGAGGAGGCGGTCAGCTACTTCTACGCGCTCCGCAACGACCATCTGCCGGACCTGGAGCACCCGACCTGGGTGAACGAGAAGGTCCGCTGGCAGTTCGTCAACCGCCCGAATCCGCTGATGAGCCTCGGAGCAGACAAGATCGCGATACGGTCATACCTGACCTACAAGGGCTCGCGCTTCATGCCACCCGAGACGGTGGCGACCGGCAATCACCCCGAAGAGTTTCTGTCGGCCACCCTCCCGGCTCGCTTCGCATTGAAGGCGACCTCGAGCAGCGGGCAGAACTACTTCGAGGACGGCAGCCGCGGCATGGCCCGGGCCGAGCTCGTGGCGATGCTGTCGCGCTGGAACCAGCTGGACTACTGGCGTCACGCCGGCGAGATGCACTACCGCGGGCTGCGCAAGCGCTGGCTGGCGGAGGAGCTGGTCGGCGCCTGTGACCAGATCGTCGAGTACAAGTTCTACTGCCTGCACGGCGAGCCGATGTTCATCCTGGTGATCAGCGGCCGGTCGGGTAGCAATTACAACTGCGCGCTCTTCGATCTCGACTGGAAGCCGGTGGACTTCCACTGGCGCGGCTACGCCGCGACCGCCGCTTCGACCGAACGCCCGGCGCAGCTCGCTACGCTGATCGAGGAGGCCCGGCGGCTGTCCGAGGACTTCATGCACGTCCGCGTCGATTTCATGCAATGCGGCAGCAGGATGATGTTTTCCGAGCTGACCTTCTCCGGCGGCGCCGCGCGGAACCCGTTCATGCCGCTGGTCAAGAACGTGGAGCTCGGCGACCGCATCGACCTCGGCCGTTCCGACGAGTACCGGGAGCGGGGCGAGCGGATCGCCTGCGCGCTCGGCTGGCACGAGCCGGCGCCGACCCGGCAGACCGTCACGACGTCACAGCCGCGCCTCGCCGTCCGGCGCGGCTTTACCTCGCAGGGCGCCTGAGCCTCGCGGCAGCGCCCGGCGCTGCCGCTTTTCCCGGTCCCGACGCCGAGCCTTCGCCGACGGCGCTTCGCTTCATGGTTGGAACGTCTCCCGAGAGCGAGGTTCGCGTCACCACCCTGCGGTTCGCAGCGAAGCCACTCCCCGCTCTTGTCCATCGGCGTTGAGGACGTGACCTTGTGGCCGAGGGCGACCAAGGCTTCGACGCAAGGAAGCGAGATCGGGCCGGTGCCGCCGAAGTAGAGGACGCTGGGGGTCGTCGCGTCAGCTGCCTTCTGACTTCGCTCCTCAGATGAAGCGGGTCTCGGCGCCGCTCATCCACATGTCGGCGTTGCCGCCGAGCTTGTCGCGGACCGCCGCGGTGGCGGCGGTCGCGCGGTCGAGGACGTCGGCCGGGAGCTCGAGATCGGCGGCCGCGATGCTCGCCTCGAGCTCCGCAGGGGTCCGGGCACCGACCAGCACCGAGGCGACGTTGCGCTTGTGCAGGAGCCAGGCCAGCGCGAGCTGCGGCAGGCTGAGGTCGGCTTCACGGCCGAGCGCGGCGAGGGCTGCGATGGCGGCGAAGACCTCGGGCTCGGCCCCGGCATCGCCGTGCCGGGCGATGCCGTTGTCGCCGCGGTAGAAGCGCGTGACCTGCATGTGGCGGGGCACGGTGTCGATCGAGCGATGGGCGCCGGTCAGCAGGCCCTGTGCCAGCGCGCTGTAGGCAACGATCGGCATCCCGGCTTCGGTCGAGGCGTCGAGGATCGGTCCCTCGATCGCCCGCCAGAGCAGGTTGTAGGGGAGCTGATGCACCAGCGGTTGCGCGGAACTCGCAGGCAGCGCCGCGAGCCCCGCCAGGTTGCGCGGACCGAAGTTGCAGATGCCGACGCCGCGTACCTTGCCGGCCTGCACCAGGCGCTCGAGGGCGCCCATGGTCTCGCTCAGGGGCACCTCCGGATTCGGCCAGTGGATGTAGTAGAGGTCGACGTAGTCGGTGCCGAGCCCCTTGAGGCTCGCTTCGAGCGCGGCGGGCAGATTGGCGGGCACGAGGTTCTTGCCGAAGGCCTTGGTCGCGACGACCGCCGCGTCGCGTCGGCCGCGGATGCCGCGGCCGACGATCTCCTCGGAACGGCCGTCGCCGTAGCCTTCCGCGGTGTCGATGTGCGTGGCGCCGAGGTCGAGGGCGGCATGGATCGTCCTGATCGAGTCGCTGTCGTCCTGCGGTCCCCAGTAGGCGCCGTCGCCCATCGCCCATGTCCCGAGCGCGATGCGCGAGAGCCGGATGTCCGAATTGCCCAGAGTGATGCTCTGCACGGTGTTCCCATTCTCCCCCGGGCAACCCGGAGCCCGCCGAGTGCCGCCGACTTTGTTCGAGCGGCCACCCCGACCAACCGCTGCTTCCTGCCGCGAGACGGCAGAGAACCTGACCTGCGGACGGCAGCCACCCGGCGCAACTGTGCGCGTCGGAGCGAAACCTGTGCAAGGCCGTTTCCTTCCCGGCGGCGCCGGCTTCTGCCCCGGGAGGGGCGGGCGCGTCGGCTGAAAGCGCGGCGGCGGGACGTGATCGAAAGGGGATCCGGCCGGGCCGAGGCGAAGGCCGTCGCGCCGGGTCGTGCAAGGATGCAGGACCGAGGCGATCTCGATGGCAGCCCCTACGGGAGTCGAACCCGTCTTTCCAGATTGAGAATCTGGCGTCCTAACCGATAGACGAAGGGGCCAAGGTGCCGCGAGTCGGTGGCCTTATAGAACACTGGTACGCCCTACGGGAGTCGAACCCGTCTTACCAGATTGAAAATCTGGTGTCCTAACCGATAGACGAAGGGCGCCCGCGCGCTGTTTATCGCCGGCCCCCGCGGGGTTCAAGCCCGTGTCGGCCCGGCATCGGCCCCCGGGTCGCCCCGGTCGGCAACGGCCGCCGCGTCCTCGACATGGAGCTTCACCCGCGGGCGGCCGCCCCAGTCGTCGCGCTCGAGCCGGCCCGCGAGATGGACGCCCGCACCGACGTTGGCTTCGAGAAACGACCCGAGCGGCCCCTCGAAGGCGCGGAAGGCCACTGCCTCGAGCCGACCGCCCATCCGGTCGGCGAGCGCCAGCGCCAGGTGGCCGTCGCCGACCCGACGCAGGCGGGCGAGCCGGGCGCCGGCGACGGCCAGCCGCGGCGACGGCGCCCCGGCACCATAGGGCCCGGCGGAGGCGATCCGCGCGGCGAGCTCGGGGGTGGCGCCGCCCGCCGCGATCAGCCCGTCGACGCGGAGGCTGCGCGGCGGACGCTCACCCGCCCCCTGGGTCGCGAGGAGTTCGCCCAGCCGCGCCATCGCCGGCTCGAGCTGCTCTCGCGACAGGCTCACGCCTGCCGCCATCTTGTGCCCGCCGCCGCGCGCGATCAGCCCCTCGCGCTGCAGCCGCGCCACCGCCGCCCCGAGATCGACGCCACTGACCGAGCGCCCCGAGCCCTTGCCCTCGGCGCCCTGGAAACCCACCACCAGCGCCGGCCGGCCGAAGGTCTCCTTGAGCCGTGCGGCGACGATTCCGACCACGCCCGGGTGCCAGCCCTCGCCCGCCGCCCAGACCAGCGGTCCCTCGGCCCGCGCCGCCGCCTGCGCCTCGGCCTCCACCCGCACCGCCGCCTCGATCGCCCGGCGGTCGAGGTTGAGCGCCTCGAGCCGTGCGGCGAGTGCCGCCGCCTCGGCCTCGTCCTCGGCCGCGAGCAGCCGCGCCCCGAGGTCCGCCACGCCGACCCGGCCGCCGGCATTGACCCGCGGTCCGAGCACGAAGCCGAGCCCGTAGGTCGTCGGCGCGCCGGACAGCCCGGCCGTCGCCGCCAGCGCGGCGATGCCGGGCCTCAGCCCCTGCGCCATCACCGCCAGCCCCTGTCGCACCAGCGCCCGATTCAGCCCGACGAGGGGCGCCACGTCCGCCACCGTCGCCAGCGCCACGAGGTCGAGCAGCGGGATCAGCGCGGGCTCGCGCGCGCCCGCCCGTCGCAGGAGACGGTTGGCGGCGACCAGCATCAGGAAGACCACGCCGGCTGCGCAGAGGTAGCCGAGGCTGCCGTCCTCGTCCTGCCGGTTGGGGTTCACCACCGCCAGCGCCGGCGGCAGCGTCTCGCCGCCGAGGTGGTGGTCGAGCACGACGACGTCGCAGCCCGCCGCCGCGATCGGCTCGTGGCTGAGCGTGCCGCAGTCGACGCAGACGATGAGGTCGTGGCTCGCGCCCAGCCGGGCCATCGCCGGCGCGTTGGGCCCGTAGCCCTCTTCGATCCGGTCCGGCACGTAGAGCGTCGCGCTTCGCCCCATCGCGCGCAGCCAGGTCAGGATCAGCGCCGCCGAGGCGCCACCGTCGACGTCGTAGTCGGCGAAGACCGCGATCCGCTCGTTTCCCCGCGCCGCCCGCAGGAAGCGCTCGGCGGCGGCGTCCATGTCGCGCAGGCGCGACGGGTCGGGCATCAGGTCGCGCAGGGCGGGCGCGAGATGCGCCGCCACTTCCGCCACCGGAATCCCGCGCCGCGCCAGCACCCGCCCGACCACCTCGGGCAGCCCCGCCGCCTGCGCGATCGCAGCCCCCATCCGAGCATGTTCCGGCGAGGGTCCGAGCCAGCGCCGGCCGGTCGCGGAGGCTTCGACGCTGAGGAATGCGGGCGATTCGAGCACGCTCCACTGATGCCCGGATCCCGCGCGGGTTGCCAGCGACGGATGCCGTTTCCGCCCGATCAGGCGACCGGCATCGGCCGCCGGCTGCGCCCGTCGAGCAGCACCACCGCAAGCCCGCTGACGGTGACGATCGCGATGCCGGCGAGCGCCAGCCGGTTCGGCAGCGCGCCGAAGACGAGGACCCCCGCGATCACCGCCCAGAGGGTGAAGGAATAGAAGAAGGGCGCCACCGTCCGCGTCGGCCCGATCCGGTAGGACATGAAGACGCAGAAATGCCCGCCGATCAGGAAGAGGCCAGCCCCGAGCAACAGCAGCAGTCCGCGCGCGGTCGGGACCACCCACTCCTCGGTCAGAAGATGCGCGATCAGCGCGCCGCCGAGAACGACCACCCCTGCCGAGAGTGCCACCACCATTCCCGGCACCGCCGCAGGGACTCGCCGCCCGACGAGATCGCGCGCGGCGCCGAAGACCGCGTTGCCGAGCGCCAGCAGCGCAAAGATCGAGATACCGCCGCCGCTCGGCTGCGCCACCAGGAGCGCGCCGACGAAGCCGAGCCCGATCAGCGCCATCCGGAGCGGTCCGACCGGCTCGCCGAGCAGGAACGCCGCCCCGAGGATCACCAGCAGCGGGGTGATCTGTCCCAGTGCCACCACGTCGGCGATCGGCATGTTGGCGAGCGCCACCACGTAGCAGAGGACCCCGGCGGTCTCGCAGAGGTTGCGCGCGAGCACCCGACGCTCGAACATCAGCGGTAGCTGTCGCCGGTAGCCGAGCAGGAGCAGCAACGGCAACCCCCAGACCACCGCCGCGACGCCGCGCAACGTCAGCGTCTCGTAGGGCGGCAGACCCTCGGTCGCGAGTTTCATCATCGTGTCGTTGATGACGTAGCAACCGGTCGAGACGACCATCAGCAGTGGCCCGCGGTTGGGGTGGGTGAGCGGCATTTTCCGGCTTTGCACCCGCGGCCGAGGTCAGCGCGGAGGCGGGGACGGCGGAATGCCGTCATCCCAGGCGTGCTCGCGTGTGGAGCGCCGGGGCCCGGGGTCGCCCGCGGTAAGGATCCTCGCCAGCCGCCGCCCGGCCGAGACCAGCCCGATCGCCGCCACCGCCAGCCAGGCGAGCATGAAGATCGCGGGCGCCACCTCGCCGTCGAGCGCCGCGGCGCCGAGCTGCCAGACCACGATCACCATCCCCGCCGCCCAGAACACCATCCAGATCACCATGAAGGCGATTTCCGTCCCCCTGGCACGGGCCGGGCGGCGTGCCATCGCGCTACTGGTTGCGCTGGCGGTAGTTGAGCCGGCGCACCGAGCCGGTCTTCGAGCGCATCAGGATGGTCTCGCTCTCGATCCAGTCGCCGTCGCGGCGGGTTCCGCGCACGATCGAGCCGTCGGTCACGCCGGTGGCCGCGAAGATCACGTCCTCGGTCACCATGTCGTCGCGGGTGTAGACCTTCTCGAGGTCGGTGATCCCCGCCTTCTGCGCCCGCTTGCGCTCGTCGTCGTTGCGGAAGAGGAGCCGGCCGAGCATCTGCCCGCCCATGCACTTCAGCGCCGCCGCCGACAGCACGCCCTCAGGGGCGCCGCCGGAGCCCATGTACATGTCGATGCCGGTCTTTTCCGGCTCGGCGCAGTGGATGACGCCCGCGACGTCACCGTCGGGGATCAGCCGGATGCGCGCGCCGGTCGCACGGATCTCGGCGATCAGCTCCTCGTGGCGCGGCCGCTCCAGCACGCAGACCATCACCCCCGACGGCGACGTTCCCTTGGCGCGGGCGAGTGCGTGCACCCGCTCGGTCGGGGTCATGTCGAGGTTGACCAGCCCGTTGCGATAGCCGGGTCCGATCGCGAGCTTGTCCATGTAGACGTCGGGCGCGTGCAGCATCGATCCGCGCGGCCCCATCGCGATCACCGCGAGCGCGTTCGGCATGTCCTTCGCGGTCAGCGTGGTGCCCTCGAGCGGGTCGAGGGCGATGTCGACCGCCGGCCCCTTGCCGGTGCCGACCTCCTCGCCGATGAACAGCATCGGCGCCTTGTCGCGCTCGCCTTCGCCGATCACCACCACACCCTGGATGTCCAGGAGGTTGAGCTGGGTGCGCATCGCGTCGACCGCCGCCTGGTCGGCGGCCTTCTCGTCGCCGCGCCCCACCAGCTTCGCCGCGGCGATCGCCGCCGCCTCCGAGACCCGGGCGAGGCCAAGCGACAGCAGGCGATCGGCGAAGATGACGTCGTCGGACATCGGGGATGGGTCCTTCTCGCAGCGCGGTTGTCTGCGCTTCTAGGCGATCCGGGCAGGCGGGAGCAAGCTGGGTTCCGCGCGGTCCGCCGACCGCGCCGTCATCCGCCGCCGGCTCGCGATGACGCATTTCGGCCGGGGCGAAGCGGGCAAAAGCCGGCGACGACGTCGATCGGCCGCTGGTCGATGCCATCGCGTAACGTCGTATCCGGCCTGAGACCATGGGTTCCGCCGCGCTCGCGCCACCCCGGAACGTCGGCAGTTCGCCAACCAGCCCACGCGCGTGCCGGCCGCGCGATGGGCGATCGGAGCCGGTCGGCGGCCGGTCAGGTCGGTTGCTTGAAGCGCGCGACGAAATCGTCCTTGGTATTGGTCCTGGGATAGGGAATGGCAGGAACGGGCTTGCCGAGAAAGCGGCAGAGCGGCTCCCACCCGTCCGCGGCCCGGAAGACCAGCAGGCGATCCGCCGGCACGCTGGCCTTCACGTCGGCCTCGTAGGCGTTGAAGACCGCAATGGCGTGCTCGCGGTCCGTCGGCCGGCCGCCAAAGGTGGTCTTCGCGATCAGGTCGTTGCCCATTTTCAGCCACGGGCCGAGGTGCGGCGGCAGCGTGGCGGGCGTCGCCATCAGCCAGGCGATGGTCTCCGAGAAGCTGTCGTACCAGCTCTCCGCGCTCCGGGTCGAAAGGATGACCTTCGCGTCCGGATAGTGTTCGTGGATCGCCTTCCAGTACCCGGCCGACGGCCAGTCTACCGTCGATGTGTAGCCCTCGAAGATCGCGTCCCAGTCGGGCTTTCCCTCGCCTGCGGCCACCCACAACGGAACCTTGCGCTCGGGATCCTGAATCACCTCGACCATGTGATAGCAGGGCCCGAGACCCAGCTCGCCGAGCGCCTCGCGCAGCGAGTGCGTGCCGGTCCGTCCGAAGCCCGCTCCGACGACTTGTAGTGCCACGGTTGTCCCCCTCTAACGAAACCGGACTATAAACGAGCGCAAATCGCTGCAGATACCGGCTTATTGAGCTACCAGGAGCATCACTCCTACACCTAGCGGGACGACGCGCAATCTGATTTCTCGGCCTCTGCACGGTGGGACGCCGCAGGCCGTTCGATGGCCTACCGAGGGCCCAGGCCGCCGACGCGGCGAGCGAACTTCGAGTGATCCTCCTCCACCGGCAGAATTCACGGCAGTGCCGCGTCACCTCGTCCCAACGGCCGCTGCATCATCACCGTGTCGACCCAGCGGCCGAACTTCAGGCCGACCGCACGGAAGGTGCCCACGTGCTCGAAGCCGAGCGCCCGGTGCAACCCGACCGAGCCGGCGTTGCCGCTGTCGCCGATCACCGCCAGCATCTGCCGCGCCCCCGCGGCACCCGCGTCGGCGAGCAGCCGCACCAGCAGCGCCCGCCCGATGCCGCGCCGCAATGCGCCCGGATCGAGGTAGATCGAATCCTCCACCGTAAAGCGGTAGGCGCTCCGCAGGCGATAGGGTGCGGCGTAGGCGTAGCCGAGCACCCGGCCGTCCGCTACCGCGACCACATAAGGGAGCCCGCGCGCCAGAATGTCGTCGCGCCGGCGCGCCATCTCTGCGGCGTCCGGCGGCACCTCCTCGAAGGTGGCGAGCCCGGTCAGGACGTGGTGTGCGTAGATCGCCTGGATCGCGCCGAGGTCGCCTTCCTCCGCCGCGCGGACCTGCATCGTCAGACCTCCTCGATGCGGATCGCCACCGGCACCGCCTGGCAAACCTCGAGCCCGGCGATCGCCCGGAGCGCGCGGTCGAGCGCCGGGCGCTCGGTGCGGTGCGTCACGATCAGCACCGGCGCCTCGGCGGTCGCATGCTCGACCTGCCGCATCCGGTTGATCGAGATGCCCGCCTCGCCGAGCGCGCTCGCCACCTGCGCCAGGACCCCCGGGGCGTCGGCGAGCAGGAAGCGCAGGTAGTAGGCAGCGGCCTCGCCGTCGCGCGCCCGTACCGGCGCTGCGAGCCCTGCCGCCGGCCGGCCGAAAGCCGGCAGGATCGCGCCGCGCGCGATGTCGATCACGTCGGCCACGATCGCCGAAGCCGTCGGCCCGGCGCCGGCGCCGGCGCCGGAGAGCACGATCCGCCCGGCGAAGTCGCCTTCGAGCACGACCATGTTGGTCACTCCGTCGAGCTGGCCGAGCGGCGAGCCCGCCGGCACCAGGCACGGCTGCATCCGCGCCTCGAGCCCGCCCGCGGTCATCCGCGCCACCCCGAGGAGCTTGATCCGGTAGCCGAGCTCGGCGGCATGCTCGATATCGGCGAGGCTGACCCGCTCGATCCCCTCGACGGTGATCCCGTCGAGATCGACGCGCGTCCCGAAGGCGATGGCGGCGAGGATCGCGAGCTTCTGCGCCGCGTCGATCCCGCCCACGTCGACGGCGGGATCGGCCTCGGCGTAGCCCTTGCGCTGCGCCTCCTCGAGCACCTGCGCATAGGGGGCGTCCTCGGCCTCCATCCGGGTCAGGATGTAGTTGCAGGTGCCGTTCATCACGCCCAGCACGCGCGTCACCGCGTTCCCGGCCAGCCCCTCGCCGAGGGCCTTGACCACCGGGATCCCGCCTGCGACCGCCGCCTCGAAGCGCAGCGCCACGCCGGCGGCTTCCGCCGCCTCCGCGAGCGCCTGCCCGTGCCGCGCCAGCATCGCCTTGTTGGCGGTGACGAGGTGCTTGCCAGCGCCGACCGCGGCGACGGCGGTCGCCTTCGCCGGCCCGTCCTCGCCGCCGATCACCTCGACCACGAGGTCGACGTCGTCGCGGCGCGCCAGCGCCACCGGGTCGTCCTCCCAGCCGTAGCGGCCGAGGTCGACCCCGCGGTCGCGGTGCCGCGATCGCGCCGAAACCGCCGTCACCGTCACCGGCCGCCCGGCGCGGGCGGCAATCAAGTCGCCATGCGTTTCGACGAGACGCAGCACCCCGGCGCCGACGGTGCCGAGACCGGCGAGGCCGATACGCAGCGGTTCAGACATGGAGCACTCCGGCGCAGGGGGCAGGGACGCGCTTCTCCTAAGCCGCCGCCCCTCGCCCCGCAACGCCCAACTCGCCGCCGCTTCAGCGTGCCAGCCGCGCCAGCATCCGAACGAGTTCCGCCATCTCCGAGGACCCGCGCTCGCCGCCGCAGCCGCACGGCCGGCACCCGTCCCGCGGCGTGCAGATCGCGCGCAGGCAGGCCCGGAGCCGGTCGACGTCCACGCCCGACTTCTTCAGCTGGGCGATCAGCCGCTCGCCGATCACCCCCTCCGAGAGCAGGCAGCCGAGCAGGCCGCACCAGTCGGGCACGCCGCCGCCCGGATAGCCGCCGCCCGGATACCCCGGACCGCCGCCGGGATAGCCGCCGCCGGGTCCGGATCCTCCTCCGGGTCCCGAACCGCCTGGCCCGGAGCCGCCCGGCCCGGATCCACCCGGTCCGGATCCCCCGGCCCCGAACCACCCGGCCCCGAACCACCCGGCCCCGAACCACCCGGAAACGTCCCGGTCCCGGGCTGGTCGCCGCCGCGCCAGAGCGCCGCGGTCCGTATCGCCTCTCGCGTGAAGGCCTCCTCCCGGCTCGTCCGGCCGGAAGCGAGGAACCGGCAGGTGTAGATCCCGGCCTGCGCCGCATTGCGATGCGCCTCGAAGCGCCCCGGCTCGGCTGCGACCGCGATCAGCGGCACCACCACCACGCTCGCGTCCGGCCGCGTCACCTCGACCCGGACCGTGCCGTGGCCGAGGAACGGCGCGCCATACTCGCTCAGCACCGCCGTCAGGGTCAGCGTCGCACCCGGCTCGAGGCTCGTCTGATGCACCGCCGCCGCCATCCGCAGGTTCGACCAGGCCGCGACGCTCGCCGAATAGCGCACGTTCACGTCCGGCGTCCCGGCCCAGCCCGGACTCTCCGACAGCACCCCGACTCCGGCGTACTTGCGGTTCACCGTCAGGAGCAGGTTCCACCGCCCGGCATGCGCCGGGGCGCCGCCGGCGAGAAGCGGCAGCCCGGCGCGCATGAACGCGGTGCGCGCCGTCGTCCGCCCGATCACCGAGGCGTTCGCCTGCCCGATCACCTGCCCGTCCGGCGCCTCGAGCGCGATCGCCAGCAGGTCCGCCGGCCGGCCCAGCACCGTCGCGGTGATCTCGACGTCCGACTCGGTGACGTCGAAGGGCACCCGGTCGATCACCCCCGGAAACGCCCGACCCTCCGGATCGACGATGATGTCGACGTTGTTCACCCCGGACAGGATCTGCAGATAGTACTTCTCGAGCAGGAAGGTCTCGTCCGGCCCGATGTTGCCGGTCATCAACAGGTAACCGCCGGTGCCGCTGGTCAGCGCGTCGAGCGCCGCCGGCTGGATCTGCTCCGCCGTCCCCATGCCGATCGCGAAGACCCGGTTGTCGATCACCGTGTCGGCCACCTCGGCGATGTATTTCGACGCCGTCTCGATGCCGTCGGTCAGGACGATCATCGCCTTGGCGTCCCAGGTCCCGGCCGCCGCGTTCAGCTTGTCGCGCGCGAGCTCGATCCCGTCGCCGATCGCCGTCAACCCCGATGGGTTCGAGGCATGCGCCGCGATCGCGCCGATCGCGGAGTCGCGCCCCCCCGCGGCGCCCGGCGCACCCGCCACCGCCACGTCCATGATCGGATGCGGATCCTGGTCGTAGGCGTTGATGCCGATGCCGTTGTCGTCCCAGAGCAGATCGACGAACGAGCTCGCCGAGTCCTTCAGCACCTGCTCCTTCGTCCGACCCTCGTCGGTCGTCTCCAGCATCGAGCCCGACTTGTCGAAGACGAGCTGCGCCGCGACGCTCGGCCGCGTGATCACGTTCGCCGTCAGCGTGACGACGAAGTCCTCGCCGGTGTCGAGGCAGCGCAGCGTCACCTGCTGCGGCGCCACCGTCCCCACCGCCCCGGCGGTGAAGCGGAACCAGAACCGCGCCGGCCAGGGCGACGGACCTGCGATCGGCGCCGGCAGCACCGCCGGGCTCTCCAGCGCGAACGGCGCGGAGGGGGTCGTCATCGCCTGGAAGGTCACCGGCAGGCAGCTCGCCACGTCGAAGCGCGCCGCGCGCACCACGCTCAGCCCGGTCGGCACGTCGTTGAAATCGACCGTCGAGGAGGCGAGCGTCACGTCGCCGCTCGGCGCCGGCTGGGCATACTCGGTCATCACGTCGACGATGACCCCGGTGCACACCGGGCAGAACGGCTGCGAAGTGTCGCGCATCCGGCAGTTCCAGACCGGCCGGTAGCAGCCGCAATGGCTGTAGTCCGCCCCCTCGAACGTCCCGACGACGCCCGCCGCCACCGGGCTCGGGCCCGGGTCGGTCGTCGTGCAGTCCGGGTTCGCCCGCGTCGGGTTGCCGGGGCCGGCCGTCACCAGCGCCGACCACTTGCAGGTCGCCGGGTTGCCGTCCTTGGTGACGTTGGGCTCGGTCGGCTCGGGGTCGGTATAGGCGTCCGGACCGCCGTAGTCGTACTCGTCGGCAAGGCCGAAGACCGAATGGCCGAGCTCGTGGATCGCCACCTCGCGCCAGTCCGAGCCGCCGATCGTCGTCCAGGCGACCTGCCCGCCGCCGCCACCGCGCTCGCTGTCGTTGACGACGACGATGATCTGGTCCCACTCCGGCAGGAGGTCGTTCGACCGTGTCGCGCGCCAGCCCGTCGTTGCCATAGACCAGCCGCTGCGTCTTGCCGTCGTAGCAGAAGGTCGAATTCGAAGTAGGTGTCGCGGCTCTGCGGGCTCGCCGGCCCGTCGTTCTCGCAATCGGGCTTGTCGGCGCCCTGATCGGTCGACGTCACGTCCACCCGGTAGACGTTGATCCCGCACTGGATTTCCGGCCGGTCGAACGGCGGCGGTGGCGAGCAGGGCGTCGGTGATCGACTGGACCGAGGTCGCGAACTGCCCGAGCTGCGCCGCCTGGTAGCCGTCGGAGAGAAAGACCAGGTTCCACCGCGTCCCCGGCGTTCCGGCATCGCGGATCTTGGTGATCCCGACGACCGTTCCGTCCGCGGCGCTCATCGTGCGTCCTCCCCGCGCGGGAGGTCCACCACCAGCATGTCGCGCCGCGTCGGCTCCGCCGCGCGCCCGCGCTTGCCGGTCGCTGCCGGCGCCACGCGCTCGACGATCGCAACCGACAGCGCCTCGGGCAGATGCGGCACCAGCACCGACACCTCCCGCGGCCCCGGGACGCGCACGCGCCCGAAGGGCCGCGCCGGGTCGCCGGTCGGATGCTCCATGGTCTCGGGTGTCAGGTGGTCGATACCGCCCCGAAAGAGCACCGCCTTCTCGCGGCCACGCACCTCGACCGTGCGCATCGACCGCTCGGTCCCCGCGTCCTGCCGGCTGGGCAGGCGCTTGTCGAGCTTACGGATAGACCTGAGTCGGTACTCGTCGCCGTCGTACACGAACGTCAGGCGCCAGGCTTCGTGCATAATATGCACTCCCGTTGCCGTCTGCGCGGAAGAATCACTCGCGCACCGCCAAGCATACACCATCTGCGCCGCGTGGTCACCGCCGGGCCGCCGTTCACCTCGTGTCAGCGGCCAGGCGCACGCGTCTCACGTGCGCTGCGAGCGCGCTGCGCGTCCGGTTTCCCGAGCCTTTTCAGGGCCCTCGGGCCGGTTCTCGCACAGGGCATTGCCCCGCCCCGTCCTCGGCCATAAGTTGGCCTCCCGCAGACCCAGAAGGGACCGCCCCATGCTCGCCGGCCGTCGGATCCTGCTCGTCGTCGGCGGCGGCATTGCCGCCTACAAGAGCCTTGAGCTGGTGCGCCTGCTGCGCAAGGCGGACGCCTCCGTGGTGCCGGTGCTGACCGCCGGCGGCGCCGAGTTCGTGACCCCGCTCACACTCGCCGCGCTGGCGAATTCCACCGTCCACCAGCACCTCTTCGACCTGACCGCCGAGGCCGAGATGGGTCACATCGAGCTCTCGCGCAGCGCCGAACTCGTCGTGGTCGCCCCCGCCACCGCCGATCTGATCGCCCGTCTCGCGCACGGCCATGCCAACGACCTCGCGAGCACGCTGCTCCTCGCCACCGACAAGCGCGTGCTGCTCGCACCGGCGATGAACGTGCGCATGTGGCTGCATCCGGCGACCCGGCGCAACCTCGCCACCGTCGTCGGCGACGGCGCGCTGGTCGTCGGTCCCGACGACGGCGCGATGGCCTGCGGCGAGTTCGGCCCCGGCCGCATGGCCGAGCCGCCGGCGATCCTCGCCGCGATCGACGCCGCCCTCGGCGGCGGCGCGCTCGCCGGCAAGCGGGCGCTCGTCACCTCCGGCCCGACCCACGAGCCGATCGACCCGGTGCGCTACATCGCCAACCGCTCGTCCGGGCGCCAGGGCAGCGCCATCGCCGAGGCGCTCGCCCGCCGCGGCGCCGCGGTCACCTTCGTCACCGGCCCCGCCGTTGCGCCACGCCCGCCCGGCGCCCGCGTCGTCGAGGTCGAGACCGCGCGCGAGATGCTCGCGGCGGTCGAGGCGGCACTTCCTGCCGACGTCGCGGTCTTCACCGCCGCCGTCGCCGACTGGCACGTTCCCGCCGCCGGCGCCTCGAAGCTGAAGAAGACCGCCGCCGGCACCCCGCCGTCGATCGGCCTCGCCGAGAACCCCGACATCCTCGCCACCGTCGCGCATCTGCCCGCCGGACGCCGCCCGGGACTGGTGATCGGCTTCGCCGCCGAGACCGACGACATCCTTGCCAACGCCAGCGCCAAGCTTGCGCGCAAGGGCGCCGACTGGATGCTGGCCAACGACGTGAGCCCGGCGACCGGCATCATGGGCGGCGCCGAGAACGCGGTCACGCTGGTCACCGCCCGTGGCGCCGAGCCCTGGCCGCGGCTCAGCAAGGAGGCGACCGCCGAGCGTCTCGTCGACCGCATCGCCGCGGCGCTGGCATGACGGTCGCGGTCGGCATCCTGCGCCTCCCGGGCTGCGATCCGGCCCTGCCGCTGCCGGCGTACGCAACCGCCGGCGCGGCGGGCATGGACCTCTGCGCCAACCTGGCGCCGGACGACCGCGCCTCCGGGCTGGCGATCCCTCCCGGCGGCCGGGCGCTCGTCGCCTCGGGCTTCGCGGTCGAGGTCCCGGAAGGCTACGAGATCCAGCTCCGCCCGCGCTCGGGCCTCGCGCTGCGCCAGGGGCTGACCCTGCTGAACAGCCCCGGCACCATCGACAGCGACTACCGCGGCGAGGTCGGCGCGATCCTCGTCAACCACGGCGCCGACCCGGTGACGATCGCGCACGGCATGCGCATCGCCCAGCTGGTGCTGGCGCCGGTCGTGCGCATCGCCTGGGCCGAGGTCGCGGCACTCGCGGAGAGCTCCCGCGGAACCGGCGGGTTCGGCTCGACCGGCACGGGCGCCCGGTGAGTCCGGTGAGTTTCGCGCCCGAAGAGCTCGAGCGCTACGCCCGCCACATCGTGTTGCGCGAGATCGGCGGCCCCGGCCAGCAGCGGCTGCGCGCGTCCCGCATCCTCGTCGTCGGCGCCGGCGGCCTCGGCAGCCCGGCGCTGCTCTATCTCGCCGCCGCCGGTGTCGGCGCGCTCGGCATCGTCGACGACGACACGGTCTCGCTCTCGAACCTGCAGCGGCAGATCCTGCACGCGACCGGCGAGACCGGCGCGCGCAAGGTCGACAGCGCCGCCCGCGCGCTCGCCCGGCTCAACCCGCACGTTGCGGTCGAGACCCACGCCGTCCGGCTCGACGACGCGGTCGCCGCCGCGCTGGTGCCGCGCCACGACCTCGTCCTCGACGGCAGCGACAACTTCGCCACCCGCTACGTTCTCAACGCCGCCTGCGTCGCGGCCGGCCGTCCGCTGGTCGCCGCCGCGATGACCCGCTGGGAGGGCCAGATCGGCGTCTTCGATCCCGCACGCGGCGGCCCCTGCTACGCTTGCGTCTTCCCCGAACCGCCGGCCGAGGACCTCGTTCCCACCTGCGCCCAGACCGGCGTCGTCGGTGCCCTCGCCGGGGTGATGGGCTCGCTGATGGCGCTCGAGGCGATAAAGCTCGTGACCGGCGCCGGCACGCCGCTCCGCGGCGCACTCCTGCTCTACGACGCCCTCGCCGCCGAACCCCGCCGCATCGGCGCCCGCCGCCGTCCGCAATGCCCGGTCTGCGGCGGACGCCCCTAGATTAGCCCGCCGGCTCCGCCAGCGGGTGCTTCTCGAGCACCAGCTCCTTCAGCCGCGCCTCGAGCACGTGCGTGTAGATCTCGGTCGTGGCGATGCTCGCGTGTCCGAGCAGCGTCTGGATCACCCGCAGGTCCGCCCCATGCGCCAGCAGGTGGGTCGCGAAGGCGTGCCGCAGCGTGTGCGGCGAGATACGCACCGGATCGAGGCCGGAATAGCGCGCGAGATCCTTCACCAGCAGGAAGAAGCGCTCGCGCGTCATGTGCCCGCGCCGGCCGCGCGCCGGAAAGAGATGCGGCGAGCGCGGCCGCAGCGGTCCCTCGTGCGCCCGGTCGAGATGCGCGAGCCAGGCCGAAAGCGCCTCCCGCGCCGGCACCGACAGCGGCACCATCCGTTCGCGCCCCCCCTTGCCGCGCACGAGGATCATCCGCGGATCACCCCGCACCGCCGCGAGCGGCAGCGACACGAGCTCGCTCACCCGCAGCCCGGTGGCATAGAGAAGCTGCATCAGGCAGACGTCGCGCAACCGGTCGTCCTCGGTCCGCCCGAGCTGGCCTGCCGCCGCCAGCAGCCGGTCGACCTCGCCTTCGCTGAGGCTTCCCGGCAGCGAGCGCTGGCGCTTCGGTCCCTTGATCAGCGCCGCCGGGTCGTCGGCACGCCAGCCCTCGAGGAAGGCGAAGCGGTAGAACTGCCGGATCGCCGACAGCCGCCGCGCCCGCGTCGCCTGCGCCATGCCGCGCTCGGCCTGGTCGACGAGATAGGCCTCGATCTCCGCGCGGCCGGCCTCGGCATAGCCCGAGCCGCGCGCCGCAAGAAACGCGCCGAAGTCCTTCAGGTCGCGCGCATAGGACAGAAGCGTGTTTCGCGCGGCGTCGCGCTCGGCCTGGATCGCTTCCAGAAACCGCTCGAGCCAGTGCGCCGACACCGCTCAGCTCCCGGAACTCAGCAGCACCTGCAGCGCGATCTCCCGCGCCGCCTCGGTCTGGCCCGCCAGCCGCAGCGTCAGCACCGCTGCGCGCAGCGCGGGCGGGTCGCTCCGCGCCCCCGATTGCACGAGATCGAGCGCCTGCAGCAGCGCCCGGCCCTGCCGCCCCTCGGCGACGAGCGCGGCCAGCCCGCGCTCGCGGTCGTCCGCCGGCGCCTCGGCCGTCAGCCCCGCGAGCGCCGCCGCGGTCCGCGCATCGGACACCGCGTCCGGCACCGGCCCGGCGCCCGCGATCGCGAGCAGCGCCGCGAAGCCGGCATCGCCGGGGTTCGCCATGTGCCGCGCCGCGTCGGGGGCGTCCGCGAGCAGCAGCAGCTCCGCCGCCGCCGTTCGCGCCTCGGGCGTCAGCGCCGCCGGATCGAGCCCGGCGAGCTCCCCGACATAGGCCTCCGCCAGCGCAACGCGGACCCCGCGCGCGGTCAGGGCCGCGTCGGCCGCGAGGAGCGGCGCCGCCACGCCCGCCGCGTCGCCGGCCGCCAGCGCCGCGTCGAGCGCCTGCACCGTCCGCGCCCGGTCCCAGACCCCGCCCGACGCCGCGGGCTCGCCCGAGCGGTAGGCGGCGAAAAGCTCGCCGTAGCCCACCGCGCCGCTGACGGTCAGCCGCTCCGCCGCCTCGATCCGGCTCCGCATCGGCACGTGCTCGCCGAGGTCCATCTGCAGGAAGGCGAGCGGCAGCGCCCCCGGCGGCCGCGGCAGCCCCACCGCCTCGCGCATCAGGAAATCGAGCGCGGTCAGCGGATCGGGCGCCGGGGGCGGATCCTCTTCCTCGAAGAGTTCGGGGTCGAGGAAGCGCGCCAGCAGCGCCTGTTCGTCGGCCGGGATCGAGCCCACCTGCTCGCCGAGAGTGAGGGTGATCTCGGCCGCGTTCCAGTCGCCGCCGCGCGCGAGGCAGAAGACCCGCGCCGGCAGCGTCGGCGACAGCGCCGGGTTCTGCCGCAGCGCGGCGCAGGGCTCCTGCGCCCGGTCGAGCAGCAGCCCGATGTCGAACCAGCGGCGGAAGAGCTCGGGCGTGCCCGGCCCCGCGAGGTCGATCAGCGCCCCGGCCGGCTCGAGCGCGCCCATTTCGAGCAGCTGGTCGATGCGCGCAACGAGCACCGTGGCGCCGCCCGGTTCGGGATCGGCCGGCGGGTCGGCCTCGGCGAGGAGCAGGCGCCGGAAGAGCGTCCGCGCCGCCGGCACCCCGGCCGCCGGATGCCCCTCGATCAGCGCCCGAACCTCGGGCGCGGTGTCCGACCCCCAGAGCGCCCGCGCGAAGCCGGTCGCCTCCGGCGGCAGCACGCCCACCGCGTCGCGGCGCACCTCGCCGAGCGGCGTCACGGTGATCTCGTCCGATCCTGCCGGCGCCGCCGGACGCGGCCGGCTGGGGGGAGGGGGCGTCGAGCCGATCTCGATGCTCTGCGACAGCCAGGGGATGGCACTCCGCGGCTCGGCGGCGGTCGCCGGGGCGGCGCAGACAAGGCGGCGCAGAAAGCGCGGCGCAGACTGGCGCGGCGCAGACAAGGGCGGTGGCGAGCCCCGCCAGCCGCCCCGCCCGCGCGGTCACTTCGCCTCGACGGGCAGCTCGACCTGACGTACCGGAGCGGGCAGATCGGAGAAGATCGCAAATCCCACCAGCCCGACGACTGCGACCAGAACGAGATAGAGAAGAATTCTGAAAACCGTGCGCATCTGTCCTGCTCTGGCCGTGCCGCTTGACGCCGCATCGTGAACTGTTCAATCACGGGGGCAAACCGCCGCGACTGCCTCCGCGGCAGTTTAGCTTGGGCGCGACCACACGGCAATTGGGATGATCGAAGTACCGCGACCCTCGCTCGACCCGCACGGCGCGGCCATGCCGCGTCTGATGCGCACGATCACGCTCGTGGGACTGATGGGCGCGGGCAAGACCAGCGTCGGCAAGCGCCTCGCCGGCCTGCTGCACGTCCCGTTCGTCGATTCCGACCACGAGATCACCGAGGCTGCCGGCATGTCGATCGCGGAAATCTTCGCCTCGCTCGGCGAGGCCGCGTTCCGCGACGGCGAGCGGCGGGTGATCGCGCGGCTTCTCGCCGACCGGCCGGTGGTGCTCGCAACCGGCGGCGGCGCCTTCATCGAGCCGCGCACGCGGGCGCAGATCGCCGGTGGCGCGACTTCGGTGTGGATTCGGGCCGATCTCGACCTGCTCTGGGACCGGGTGCGCGACCGCCCCGGCCGCCCGCTGCTGCAGGTCACCGACCCGCGCGCCGTCCTCGCCGACCTTGAGCGGCGCCGGTCGCCGATCTATGCCGAGGCCGATGTCATCGTCGACAGTCGCCGCGGCGCCACCCACGAAGCCATGGCGCGCGAAATCCTCGCCGCGATCTGCGCCCACGACCGCGACCGGCCCGAGGGGCGCTCGACTCTGGAGCCGCAGCCATGATCGAGACCGTCACCGTTCCGCTCGGTGCCCGCGCCTACGACATCCGCATCGGCCCGGACCTTCTCGCCCGCGCCGGCACCGAGATCGACCGCCTCGCCCGCAAGCCGCGGGTGGCGATCGTGACCGAGACGCGCGTCGCGGCGCTGCACCTCGCGGTGCTGCGCGCGAGCCTCGGCGAGCGCAACGTGACCGCCGAGGCACTGGAGCTCGAGCCCGGCGAGGCGACCAAGGGCTGGGCGGCACTCGAGCGGACGGTCGAGTGGCTGATCGCCCGTCGCATCGGCCGCGACGACCTCGTCATCGCCTTCGGCGGCGGGGTGATCGGCGATCTCGCGGGCTTCGCCGCCGCGGTGCTCCGCCGCGGGGTCGGCCTGGTGCAGATCCCGACGACGCTGCTCGCCCAGGTGGACAGCTCGGTCGGCGGCAAGACCGCGATCAATTCGCCCAGCGGCAAGAACCTGATCGGCGCCTTCCACCAGCCGCGGATCGTGCTCGCCGACACGAGCCTGCTCGACACGCTGCCGGCGCGCGAATTCCTCTCCGGCTACGCCGAGGTGGCGAAATACGGCCTGCTCGGCGACGCCGCCTTCTTCGCCTGGCTCGAGGTCAACGCGCCTTCGCTCCGTGCCGGCGACCCGGCGGCGCGCCAGCACGCGGTGCGCCGCTCCTGCGAGATGAAGGCCGCGGTGGTGGCGCGCGACGAGACCGAGCGCGGCGACCGCGCGCTCCTCAACCTCGGGCATACCTTCGGCCACGCGCTCGAGGCCGCCACCGGCTATTCCGACCGCCTGCTGCACGGCGAGGCGGTCTCGATCGGCTGCGTCCTTGCCTTCGAGCTCAGCTCCCGCCTCGGGCTCTGCGCGCAGGAGGCCCCGAGCCGCGTCGCCGCGCATTTCGAGGCAATGGGAATGAAGCGCCGTCTCGGCGACATCCCCGGCCCGCTGCCGGGCCCCGAAGCGCTCGTCGAGCTGATGGGCCAGGACAAGAAGGTCCGCGACGGGCGGATCGCATTCGTGCTGGCGCGCGGGATCGGCGAGACCTTCGTCGCGCGCGACGTCGACCCCGCCTCCGTCGCCGATCTGCTGCGGGAGGCTCTCGCGGTTCGCGGGCCGGCGTGAGGCGAGCTCCTTGGCGACATGTGGTCGGATTCCGGCAGAAACATCAGCCGATCGCTTGCTATCCGTTCGCCGACGCTACAGATTGTTAACTGTGACGAGTCAATCAGGGTACGCCCCTGGCAACCTTGGGGGTCGGAGGCAGTCGATGATGCATTCGCCGCATTCCGGACCAGGGCGATGGCGATCCGCGGCGGCAGCAGCAGCGATCGTTTGCGGGTCTGTCACCGCTCCGCTGGCGGTCCACGCCCAGGCACCCGCCCCGCTTGCTCCCCCGGTTTCCGCCGAGCCTTCGGTTCCGCTGCCGCCGGCGATCCCGGCCGGTCCGACCCAGCCCGGCCTGCTCGACGCGGGTGGCACGCTCGACCGGCCCAACCCCGACGTGGTGGTGACGCTGCGTGCGGGCGTCGAGGTCAGTCCCTCCTATTTTGGCTCCAAGGACTATTCGGTCGGGCCCGATCTTGCCGCGCGCATCGATTTCCTCCGCCTGCCCGGCGGTTTCCAGTACGGCTCCTCGCGCACGGTGGGCTTCCGCCAGGGCTGGGGCCTGCAGGGATCGTTCCGCTACATCGGTGGTCGCAGCGGCAAGGACGAGCTGCAGGGCCTCAACGACGTCGACTGGTCGGCCGAGGCGGGCCTCGGCGTCGGCTATGAGCAGCGCAACTGGCGCGTCTTCACCGATGTGCGCTACGGCTTCGTCGGCCACAACGCCTGGGTGGGCGAGGTCGGTGCCGACGGCATCGCCTATCCGATCGAAGGCCTCACGCTGACGGCGGGGCCGCGCCTCTCGTTCGGCGACGATCGCTTCGCCCAGACCTACTTCGGCATCTCGAACCAGGAATCGGCGGCCAACGGCACCCTGCCGGCGTACAACGCCAGCGGCGGCCTGCTCGGCGCCGGGGTCGAGATCGGCGCGCGCTACCTCTTCAACGAGCGGTGGGGCGTCGAGGGCGCGGCCAACTGGCAGCGGCTGCTGAACTCCGCCGCCAACTCGCCGATCACCCAGCAGGGTACCGACGACCAGTACAGCCTTCGCATCGGCATCACCCGCCGGATCAGCCTCGACTTCTGACGGCTGCTGCCTCGGGCGCGGCCTTCGCCGATCGGCGCAAGCCTGCCGTCGGCCTTGACGGATTCCGCGACACCGAGCCTTCCAGCCGAGCGCCCCGAAGGTAGGACCTGGATGTGAGCATCGAGATCGCCACCGAACTGGAACAGCGGGTCGCGGCATCGGTGAATGCTGCCCGTGCCGCCGAGGGGCTTCCGGCGCTGAAGATCGAGGCGCATCTGAACGCTTCGGCGCAGTCCCATTCCGACTGGATGGGCGAGACGGGGGATTTCTCGCACACGGGCGAAGGCGGCTCCAGTGCCACCGAGCGAATCGATGACGCGGCGTTTCCCCTTGCCGGTTCCTGGCGGACCGCCGAGAACATCGCGTTCTCGAGCATAAGCGGGGGTCTGGACGCCGGCGAGGTTGACCGGATGCATGAGGGGCTCATGAACAGCCCGGAGCATCTCGCGAATATACTGGACCCCGACGTTTCCTACGTCGGCATCGGTCTTTCGATCGGGCAAAGCCCGATCGACGGCGACCACCAGCAAATGGCCTACCTGACGGAGGATTTCGCCGGCACGGACGGGCGGACCCTGGTTCAGGAGGAGGTCGACGGAGAAACGGTCCTGCAGCCCTATGAGGGCGGTGAGCCGGTCGGGGAACCGCAGCCCGTCGATACGCCCCCGGACGACGATCCAGCGACGCCGGATGATCCGAAGGACCCCAACGACGATCAGCAGGATCAGACGCACCAGGCCGGGGCCGGATGCTTCGTGGCCACGGCCGTCTATGGCAACCCCGGGCATCCGGATGTCGTGGACCTTCGCCGTTTCAGGGACGAGATCCTCGTCGATTACCCGGCAGGGCGCGCCTTTGTCCGTGCATATCGGGTCGTCGGTCCGAAGTTGGCCCGGATCGTGTCCGCCGAGGGCGCTTCCGGCGCGGTCGCACGTGCCCTGATCTCTCGCCTCGCCCGGCTCGCCAGAGCGCGGGTCGATCGCCGCCGATAAGCAGCGGCGTGCCAACCGTCGTCTGTGAGGAACCGGCGCGGCGACGCGACCGGCACACGGCGCTACCGAGACTCCCCCAGCGCTCGCTGCCGGGCCAGTCCGCTGTCCACGTCGGAGACGCCGAGCAACTCGGCAACCAGCCGCATCAGTCCGCGCTCGTCGGCGTTGATCCCGCCCGCCGCCGCGACCCGCCAAAGCGACTCGACGATCCCCGACCGCTCCTCGTAGGGAACCGCCTGCTTGATCTGCCGGGTGAACTGCACGGTGTCCTGCGCTGCCGCCTCGGCCGCCTCCGCCCGCATGCGCACCTGCGCCACCGCCTCGCGGTCGATGCCGTAGTGCGACATCAGCAGCGCGTCGATCCGCGCCCGCTCATCGGCCGAATAGCTGCCGTCCGTCCGCGCCACGCGCACCATCAGCGCCGCGAGTGCGACGCGGTCCTGGTCCGGCGCCAGCGTGCGGTTGTCGGAAGCCGTGGTCAGATGGCGGAGAAGGTCGGCAAACATGGGAGGGAATATAGCCGCTCGCCGGTCTCAGACCAGCCGTGATTGTTCCGTCGCCGCCCGCACGAAGTCGGCAAAGAGCGGATGCGGCGCAAAGGGCTTCGACTTGAGCTCGGGATGGAACTGCACCCCGACGAACCACGGATGCCCGGGGATCTCGACGATCTCCGGCAGCCGTCCGTCCGGCGACAGCCCGGAAAACGACAGCCCGCAGCCCTCGAGCTTGTCGCGATAGGCGATGTCGACCTCGTAGCGGTGCCGGTGCCGCTCGGAGATCGTCGTCGTCGCGTAGATCGCCGCCGCCTGGCTGCCCGCCGCCAGGATCGCGTCGTAGGCGCCGAGCCGCATCGTCCCGCCCTTGTCGTCGCTGACCTCGCGCTTGATCGTGCGGTTGCCCTCCAGCCACTCCTTGAGGTGGTAGATGACGTGGGTGTAGCGGTTTTCGCCCGCCTCGTGGTCGAACTCCTCCGACCCCGCGTCGCTGAGCCCGAGCAGGTTCCGCGACGCCTCGATGACCGCCATCTGCATCCCGAGACAGATGCCGAGATAGGGCACGTTGCGCTCCCGCGCGAACTGCGCCGCCCGGATCTTGCCCTCGGTGCCGCGCTCGCCGAAGCCGCCCGGCACCACGATCGCGTTGTAGCGCTCGAGCACCGGCGCGATGTCGGCTTCCTTCTCCAGCAGCTCGCTGTCCAGCCACTCCGCCTCGACCTTCACCCGGTTGGCGATGCCGCCATGGGTCAGCGCCTCGGCGATCGACTTGTAGGCGTCCTCGAGCTGGGTGTACTTGCCGACGATCGCCACCCGCACCTCGCCCTCGGGGTTGTGGATACGGTCGACCACGTCCTCCCACTTCGCCAGGTTCGGCTTCGGCGCCGGCGAGATCATGAAGGCGTCGAGCACCGCCTGATCCAGCCCCTCGGCGTGATAGGCGAGCGGCGCCTCGTAGATCGACCGCAGATCCTGCGCCGCGATCACCGCGTCGGGCCGCACGTTGCAGAAGAGCGCGAGCTTCTCGCGCTCCTTCTGCGGGATCGGCATCTCCGAGCGGCAGACCAGCACGTCCGGCGCGATGCCGATCGCGCGCAGCTCCTTGACCGAGTGCTGCGTCGGCTTGGTCTTCAGCTCCCCGCTCGCCGCCATGTAGGGCAGGAGCGTCAGGTGCACGTAGATGCAGGTATGCCGCGGCCGCTCCTGGCCGAACTGGCGGATCGCCTCGAAGAACGGCAGCCCCTCGATGTCGCCGACGGTGCCGCCGATCTCGCAGAGCATGAAGTCGACCTCGTCGTCGCCGATCTCGAGGAACTCCTTGATCTCGTTGGTGACGTGGGGGATCACCTGGATGGTCTTGCCGAGGTAGTCGCCGCGGCGCTCCTTCTCCAGCACGTTCGAGTAGATCCGCCCCGACGACACCGAATCCGTCCGCCGCGCCGCCACGCCGGTGAACCGCTCGTAGTGGCCGAGGTCGAGGTCGGTCTCCGCCCCGTCGTCGGTCACGAAGACCTCGCCATGCTCGAACGGCGACATCGTGCCGGGATCGACGTTGAGGTAGGGGTCGAGCTTGCGCAGCCGCACCGAATAGCCGCGCGCCTGCAGCAGGGCCCCGAGCGCGGCCGAGGCAAGACCCTTGCCCAGCGACGAAACCACGCCGCCGGTGATGAAGATATAGCGCGCCATCGCTGCTCCCGTGCCTCGGTTACTATTCTGCGAATGCCGAAGGCATCACGGGACTCAATCTATACGCGAACGGACCGCCCGAGGCAAGCCCCGAACGCAACATCCTGTGGATCGTCGCAACGAGGGCAACCAGAAGTTGCCCCGCAGCCCGGCGCTCTACTTCACCGGCGGCGGCGCGGCCGGGGTCTCCTCGGCCGGCGCCTTCGGCAGCAGATCGCCGTCGAGGCCCGGCGGCGCCGGCGTCGCGGGCGCCTCGGTCGTCGTCGCCGGAGCAGTGGTGCCGACGCCCAGGGTGTCGAGCACCGAGCCCTCGCGCGAGTTGTGCGCGGCCAGCACCGTCAGCGTCAGGCTCGTCGCGAAGAAGGCGATGCCGAGCACCCAGGTCACCTTCGAGAGCGCGGTCGCCGCCCCGCGGCTGGTCATGATCCCGCCGCCGCCACCACCCATTCCGAGCCCGCCGCCCTCGGAACGCTGCATCAGCACCACGAGGATCAGCGCGAGCGCGATCAGGAGATGGATGGTCAGAATGACGGCCTGCATGGACGGGTCCCGGATTTACGCGGATCAGCCGGCTCTCTAGGGCCTGGGGCTCAGATTGTCGACGGCAAATTGCGCGGCCGCAACGCCCGGGCGAGCACGATGTGCGCGACGCCGGCGAGCGCCATCGCGCCGGCCGCGACGCCGAGCGCCCTGACCCCAAATCGCGCAAGCACCGCTGCGCCCACCGCCGAGCCTCCCGCCGCGCCGAGGTAGATCGCCGCCGCATTCAGCGCCAGCACCACCGCCTGCGCGTCGGGCGCGATGCGGATGAGCCGCGCCTGCTGCGGCGCGATCAGCGACCAGCCGCAGCTCGTCCAGACGAAGGCGAGCGCGAAGAACATCGCGGCCGGGATCGGCAGCGTCGAGAAGAGCGGCAGCAGCGCGACCTGGGCGACCGCGATGCCGACCAGCGTCGGTCCGGGCCCGATCCGGTCCGACAGCCGTCCGCCGACAAGGTTGCCGACCACCGCCCCGATCCCGAGCGCCAGGAAGGCGGCGGTGATCCCGTTGCGCCCGAAGCCCATCGTGGTCTCGAGCAGCGGCGCGAGGTAGGTGAAGACCACGTAGATCGGCGCCAGGTAGGTGATGGTGAACGCGACCGCGAGCATCGTCCGCCAGTCGCCCAGGGTCGCGGCGAGGCTCGCCAGCCGCGTCGATTGGAAGGCGAGCCGCGCCGGGACCAGCACCACCAGCGCCACGACGCAGGGCGCGGCCAGCACCGCCACCGCGAGAAAGCTCGTCCGCCAGCCGAACGAATAGGCGAGGAAGCTCCCGACCGGCACCCCCAGCACCTGCGCCAGCGTCAGGCCGAAGAACACCCGCGACAGCGCCCGCCCGCGCTCCCCGGGCGCGCTCGCCGCTGCCGCCACCGAGGCGGCGATCGGGGTGTAGACCCCGGCGCCGAGCGCGCCGAGGATCCGCGCGGCATAGAGCGTGCCCGCGGACGGTGCCAGCGCCGAGCCGAGCGCCGCCAGCCCGAAGAGCGCCATCCCGCCCGCCAGCACCGTCCGCCGCGACAGTCGCCCGGTTGCCGCCACCGCCAGCGGGGAGCTCACCGCATAGGCGAGCGCGTAGACCGTGAGCACGTGCCCGGCCTCGCCGCTCGACATCCCGAGCCCCTGTGCCATCGGGCTCAGCATGCCGAGGATGACGAAGGCGCCCATCCCGATCACGAAGTTGCCGGCCGAGAGCAGCGAGACCAGCATCAGAGCCCGGCCTCCGGGTGATCGAGGATCACCGGCACCACCAGCTCCTCCTCGTCGACCAGATGGCGGTCGAGCAGCCGGCCGAGCTCGGCGATGCGGCCGTCGAGCACCGCCCGCCGCCGTTTCCGCCGGCGCGCCGGCATGCACCGCCGCAAGGACACCGTTCGTGCCCTCCGCCAGCCCGTGGATCAGCCCGTCGAGCGCCTCGTGATCGCGCTCCAGCAGGTCGAACCCCCAGGCGATCCCCGGATCGAGCGTCTGCAGCAGCGGGAAATAGTGGTGGTCCTCGATCGAATGATGCCCGTGCAGCTCGTCGATCAGCCGCGCTGCCACCCGGTAGAGCCGTCCGGCATAGACCCGCGGCTCTTCGCCGCGATCGAGAAAGTCGCGGGTGTCCTCCACCAGCATCGCCTGCATCCGGCGAAAGCCGAGGTGCCGGTCGAGCCAGAAGCGGGTCAGCATGGTGAAGTTCGGATGCGCCTCCCAGCCGATGCGCGGATAGCGCTCGACCAGCAGGCGCAGCGGATCGGGCAGCCCGCTCCGCACCGCGAGCGCCAGTTCATCGGTCATCTCGGCTTTCCCGCCTCGCGTCCCACACCTTCGAGCGCCCGTTTACCTGCGCTCGCCGGGTGCGCCCGAAGGTGGCGCGTGGCCGGCCCGGGTCAAGCCGCTTCGGCCGGAACGGTCCTCCGCTGCGGACCTCGGCGTCCCGGTCAGTCGGCGTTTGCCATCAGTTCGGGGATGTCGCGGTCGCGCTGCGCTGTCCTGAGTTGCCGCACCGCCGCCGGCTCCGATCCGACCGCCGGGCCAGCCCCCTGCAGTTGCCAGAACGGCTGTGCCGGCGCCGTCGCCTCGGGCAGCCGCAACAGACCGGCGGCACCGGCAAAGGCGACGAGCGTGGCCAGCGCGAAGGCGGAAAGGGCGGGCTTCGACGGGCGGGTCATGGCGGGGCTCCCTGGGCTGGAGGATTGACCTTGCGCCCTAGCCTACGCCTCGCGCGGCCCGGTGCGCTGTGATCCGCGTCACAGCGCGATCGCACCGGCGTCGCAACTCAGGTCATCCCGCGCCGTCGCGCTCCGCGTCGAAGGTTTTCAGCGTGCGCTTCTTCGCCTGCGCCCGCCAGGTCCGCTCGATCGTCGCCTGCGCCCAGCCCGGATCGAGCCGGTCCGGCCGCGCCAGCACCAGCCCGTGCGGTCGGTGGTGGTCGGTGGTGAAGAAGGTGTCGGGGTCGACCTCGATCAGGAAGTCGCGCTCCTCGACCGGCACCTTGAACACCGGACAGTCGTGCGTCGGGTTCCAGTAGAGGATGACCTTGCCGTTCACCTTGAACGAGCGCGCGTCCCAGGACGTCGTCTCCTCGGTCTCGGGAAGCGCCAGAACCATCGCGCGAAGGTCTTCGAAGCTCACCATCCGCTCTTCCTCGCCCTTGCCGCGCCGCCCGAATCGCGCCCCCAAGACCGCACTTGGAGTGCGGGCGAAGTTAAAGAATGACTAAAATCAAAACAAGATATCATTCAAAATCAATGACTTAACGGTCCGCCCGCGTGCGGACAACCGTCTCCGCTCGCACCCCGAGCCCGCTTCAGCCGGCGTCCGGCCACGACGGGTCGGCGCAGAACAGCACCAGTTTCTTGGCGCAGGTGCCCGGCATCTTCACGCCCGTCTCCGGCATCGGCCCCGCCCGCTCAGCCGGGGCCGTCCGATCTGCGCCCGGCCCAGGCTCGCCCGGGCTCGTCGCGCGATCGGCCGCCGCGATTCCGCCGGCCCCGACCATCACCACCGCAAGCCCCCAGATCCACCGACGACGCTTCATTCCCACGACCTCCGCCTGGTCGCCGGACGGTATCACGGGTTCCCCTGCGGTGCGAGCGGCGGCTCGGGCGGCGGCGCCTCGGTGACCGTGACGTTGAGCAGCACCTGCCGCGCCGGTCCCTGCGCGGTCTCCCACGGTCGGCTGTAGACGAAGGAGATCCGCGCCGTCCCCGGTGCCGTCGCGAGATAGGTCAGGAGCTTGCGCACCGGAGCGCCCGGGCGCGCCGCCGGGCGGGTCTCGGTCCGCCCGGCCTGCACCACATCGCCCTGCACCGTCGCGGTCCACGCATAGCCGTTGCCGGCCTGCGAGGGCAGGTCGACCCGGATGGTGTCGCCGACGTGCGCCTCCGCCGACGCCTGCAACGGCGTCGAGCCCTGAAAGGTGAGCTCCGGCCGCACGTCGATCGTCTCGGCCACGGCCGGCGCCGCGGCGAGCAGCGCCGCGAGCGCCAGCCGGAGAGCCGCCCGGGACATCACGCTCAGTTCCGGCTCTTGTCGACCATCTTGCCGGCCGAGATCCACGGCATCATCCCGCGCAGCTTCTCGCCGACCTGCTCGATCTGATGCGCGTCGTTCATCCTGCCGCGTCGCCTTGAAATAAGGCTGCCCCACCGCGTTCTCCGCCATGAAGCCCGACACGAACCGCCCCGACTGGATGTCCGCCAGCACCTCCTTCATCCGCCGCTTGGTCTCCTCGCGCGGCAGGATCCGCGGCCCCGAGACGTACTCGCCGTACTCGGCGGTGTTGGAGATCGAGTAGTTCATGTTGGCGATGCCGCCCTCGTAGATCAGGTCCACGATCAGCTTCACCTCGTGCAGGCACTCGAAATAGGCCATTTCCGGCTCATAGCCGGCCTCGACCAGCGTCTCGAACCCCATGCGGATGAGCTCGACCAGCCCGCCGCAGAGCACCGCCTGCTCGCCGAAGAGGTCGGTCTCGCACTCCTGGCGGAAGTCGGTCTCGATGATCCCCGACCGGCCGCCGCCGATCCCGGCGCAGTAGCTCTTGGCGATCTCGAGCGCATTGCCGGAGGCGTCGTTGGCCACCGCGACGAGGCAGGGGACGCCGCCGCCCTTGACGAACTCGCCCCGGACGGTGTGCCCCGGGCCTTTCGGCGCCATCATGATCACGTCGACACCGGGCTTCGGCTGGATCAGCCCGAAGTGCACGTTCAGCCCGTGCGCGAAGGCGATCGCCGCGCCGTCGCGCAGGTTGTCGTGGATGTGCTTGCGGTAGGTGTCGGCCTGCAGCTCGTCCGGCATCGTCATCATCAGCACGTCGGCCCACTTCGCCGCCTCGTCGATCGACATGACTTTGAGCCCTTCGGCCTCGGCCTTCTTCGCCGAGGGCGACCCCGGCCGCAGGCCCACCGCGAGGTTCTTGACCCCGCTGTCGCGCAGGTTCAGCGCATGCGCATGTCCCTGGCTGCCGTAACCGACCACGGCCACCTTCTTGTCCTTGATCAGGTTGATGTCGCAGTCGCGGTCGTAGTAAACCCGCATTCCTCGTTCCTCCGGTTTTCCTTGCCCCTCGCGGGAATTCCAACTCGCCGCGCCCCGCGCCTTATCCGCCCGACGGCGCGAATGCAATTCGCCTCGCGCCGTGCGGGCGGATCGGCTAGGCATCGCGGATGCAGCCCGAGCACGCTCCGCCCGACGACGCCGCCGCCCGCCGCGCGATCCGGCCCGTCGAGGTCTATCCGGCGGGCGCGCTGGCGCCGCCCGACCTCGCGAGCTACCGGGCGGCACGCGCCGGGGCGGCGCGGAGCACCACGGTCACGGTGCCGCCGCGCGATGCGCGGGCGTTCGCCGTGCCTGCCGGGCACTTCTTCCGCATCTCGCTCGAGCACGGGACGCAGGTCGGCGACCTCAATCTCTGGGCCGCCGGCGATCTCGACGAGCGGTTCTTCTCGGGCAAGACGCGGGCGCTCCACGGCACGCATCTCACGGCCGGCGACCGGCTCTGGTCGTGCCTGCCGTACCTGCGGCCGATGGCGACGATCACCGAGGACACGCTCGACTGGTACGGCGTCGACGCCTGGGGCTGCCGGGTGCACGACGTGATCGGCACCCGCTGCGACCCCTATACCAACCGGCTGCTCTCGGGCGGCGACTATCACCGCTGCTGCCACTCGAACCTCACCCGGGCGCTGGCGGCGGAGACCGGCCTGCCGCCCGGCGAGGCGGAGCGCCACGTGCATGACGTCCTGAACGTCTTCATGTGCACGGGCTTCGACCGCACCACGGGTCGATACCTGATGAAGGCGAGTCCGGCGCGGCGGGGCGACTTTCTCGAGCTCTTCGCCGAGATCGACCTGCTCGCCGCGCTCTCGGCCTGTCCGGGCGGCGACTGCGCGGCGGGACACTCGAGCGACGAAGCGACCTGTCACCCGCTGACGGTCGAGGTCTTCGCACCGGCCGCCCCGCCCGACGGATGGCGCGAGCCGGCGCGGAACGGCTATCGCGGCACCCACGGTGCGTGAGCTCGCGCGCGCAGTCTGCTCGCACTGCTCGCGTGCGAGCAGACAGTCAAGTATCTGAAATTGAACAATAAAAATTTTTAGTCTTTACCGCATTTTAACGATGCCCGCACCTGGCGCGCAAGCGAAGGACCGGGTCAGGCCCGGATGCGGTAGCCGGTCCGGAAGATCCACCAGATGATGCCGAGGCAGGCGAGCGAGAAGAGTCCGATAGCCGCGAGGCTGAGGCCGAGGTTCACGTCCGCCTTGCCGAAGAAGGCCCAGCGGAAGCCGGAGATCAGGTAGACCACCGGGTTGAGCAGGGTGATCTTCTGCCAGAGCGGCGGCAGCATGGTGATCGAGTAGAAGCTGCCGCCGAGAAAGACCAGCGGCGAGACCACGAGCAGCGGCACCAGCTGCAGCTGCTCGAAGTTCTTCGCCCAGATGCCGATGATGAAGCCGAAGAGGCTGAAGCTCAGGCAGGTGAGCGCGAGAAAGGCGAGCATCGCCAGCGGGTGCAGCACCGGCAGCGTGACGAAGAGGTGCGCGGTCGCGAAGATCACGAGGCCGATCATGCACGACTTGGTGGCGGCGGCGCCGACGTAGCCGATGACGATCTCGATGAAGGAGATCGGCGCCGACAACAGCTCGTAGATCGTGCCGATGAACTTCGGGAAGTAGATGCCGAAGGAGGCGTTGGAAATCGACTGCATCAGCACCGTCAGCATGATCAGCCCCGGCACGATGAAGGCGCCGTAGCTGACGCCTTCGACCTCCTGGATGCGCGAACCGATCGCGGTGCCGAAGACCACGAAGTAGAGCGAAGTCGAGATCACCGGCGCGACGAGGCTCTGGATGATGGTGCGGAAGGTCCGCGACATCTCGTAGACGTAGATCGCGCGGATTGCATGCCAGTTCACGCCGCGGCCTCCATGTCGCCGCGCACGAGGCCGACGAAGATGTCCTCGAGCGACTTCTGCCGTGTCTCCAGGTCGCGCAGCCGCAGCCCCGCCTCGGAGAGGTCGCGCAGCAGCGAGACGATCCCGGTGCGCTCGGCGCTGCGGTCGTAGACGTAGATCAGCCGCAGGCCGTCCTCGGAGCGCTCGAGGTCGTAGCTTGCCAGCGCGGCCGGTACCGCCTCGACCGGCGCCTGCAGCTCGATCGTCAGCTGCTTGCGGCCCATCCGCTGCATCAGCCGGGCCTTGTCCTCGACCAGCAGGATGCGGCCGCCGTTGATTACCGCCACCCGGTCGGCGATCGCCTCCGCCTCCTCGATGTAGTGGGTGGTGAGGATGATCGTGGTGCCGGCGGCGCGCAGCTCGTCCACCACCTGCCACATCGACTTGCGCAGGTCGACGTCGACCCCTGCGGTCGGCTCGTCGAGGAAGAGGACGCTCGGCTCGTGCGCCAGCGCCTTGGCGATCAGCACCCGCCGCCGCATGCCGCCCGAGAGCTCGCGCGTCGGCGAATCGCGCTTGTCCCAGAGCGACAGCTGGCGCAGCAGCTTCTCGGTATGGGCGTCGTCGCGCCGCTTGCCGAAGAGGCCGCGGGTGAAGCGCACGGTGTCGATCACCTTGGCGAAGGGCTCGAGGACGATTTCCTGCGGCACGAGGCCAACCAGTGCGCGCGCCTGGCGGTAATCGGTGACGACGTCGTGCCCGCCGACCGTCACCCGACCGGCGGTGGGGACGGTGATGCCGCAGACGGTGGAGATCAACGTGGTCTTTCCGGCGCCGTTCGGGCCGAGCAACGCCAGGATCTCGCCCTGCTCGATGGCGAGGTCGACGTTCTTCAGGGCCTCGAAGCCCGAGGCATAGGTCTTTTGCAGCCCCTCGATCTCGACGATGGCGGACATCCGGCGTTCCTTCCGTTTGGCCCGCCGCCATAGCAGCGGCGCGGCGCGGGGGGAAGCGGTGGATGGACATTGCCGCCGCGGGCGGCCAGAGATCGCCGGATGTCCGCGATGCCCGAAACCCGCCCGGTCGTCCGCCTCCGCCCGCAGTCGCGCCGGGCGGCGGGGCAGGGCGCGCCCTGGCGCTATGTCGACGAGATCGTGCTCGACCGGCGCACCCGCGCGGTTCCGGCGGGCGCGGTGGTCGTGCTGGAGGACGCCGAGCGCAATCCGCTCGGCGCCGCCGCCTTCAATCCCGGCTCGAAGATCGCGGTGCGGCTCCTGGACGCGGACCCCATGGCGGAGATCGACGCCGACTGGTTCGCGCGCCGCCTCGCGCGGGCGCTGGCGCTGCGCCGGACGCTGTTCGAGGCGCCCTTCTACCGGCTGGCGCATGCCGAGGCCGACGGACTGCCGGGGGTGGTGATCGACCGCTTCGGCGACGCTGCGGTGGTGCAGCCGAATGCCGCCTGGGCCGACGCGCGGCTGCCGGCGCTCGCCGAGGCGCTGCAAGCGGTCACCGGGGTCGCGACGATCGTGAAGAATGCCGGCGGCCGGGCGCGGTCGCTCGAGGGGCTCGACGGCGAGGACAAGGTTCTCGTCGGGCGGCTCGACGGCCCGGTGGAGGTGCCGATGAACGGCGCCGTCTACCTCGCCGACCTCGCCGAGGGCCAGAAGACCGGCATCTTCTACGACCAGCGGCCTAATCACGCTTTTGCCGCGCGGCTCGCGGGGGGTCGCACGGTGCTCGACGTCTTCACCCACGTGGGCGGCTTCGCACTCGCAGCCCTCGCCGCCGGCGCCACGCGCGCGCTCGGCGTCGACGGCTCGGCCCCGGCGCTCGATCTCGCGGCGCGGGGCGCAGCGGCGTCGGGGCTGGCGGACCGCTTCGAGGCGCGGCGGGCGGACGCCTTCGAGGCGATGGCGGCGCTGGCGGCGGAAGGGCGCCGCTTCGGCCTCGTCGTCTGCGACCCGCCGTCCTTCGCGCCGAACCGGGCGGCGCTCGAAGCCGGCCTGCGCGCCTACGAGCGGGTGGCGCGCCTCGCGTCGGCGCTGGTCGAGCCGGACGGCTTCCTGGTGCTCTGCTCGTGCAGCCATGCGGCCGAGCTCGCGCGCTTTCGCGAGGCGAGCCTGCGCGGGATCGGCCGCGCCGGACGCTCGGCACAGCTCCTGCACACCGGCAGCGCCGGTCCCGACCATCCGGTGCACCCGGGCCTCGCCGAGACCTCCTATCTCAAGGCGCTCTTCCTGCGGCTCGGCCCGTGACCGAGCCCGCCGCGCCGCCGGTGCGCGTGCTGCTCGACGCCTGCGTGCTGCTGCCGTCGGTCCTGCGGGCGATGCTCCTCGCCACCGCCGATGCCGGCGGGTTCGCGCCGCTCTGGTCGGCCCGCATCCTCGAGGAATGGGCGCGGGCGGCGCGTCGCCTGCCGGGCGCGGCAGAGGCCGAGGCACGGAGCGAGATCGCACGGCTCGCTGCCGCCTGGCCCGAGGCGATGGTGGCCGCCGACCCCGACCTCGAAGCGATGCTGTCGCTTCCCGACCCGGCCGACCGGCACGTGCTCGCGGCGGCGATCGGCGGCGGGGCCGGGGTGCTGCTCACCCTCAACCGCGCCGATTTCCCGACGCGGACGCTGGCGCGCCACGGGATCGTCCTGCGCGAGCCGGACGGTTTTCTCGCCGAGATCGACGCTGAGGGGCTGGATCTGACCGCGGTGGCCGAGGCGGTCCGGGCGCGGAGCGCGCGCCGCTCCGGTCGCCCGCAGGAGCTGCGGCCGCTGCTCAAGCGCGCCGGCCTTCCGCGGCTCGGCAAGACGCTGGCGGCGCGCTGATCGGTGCACGCCTCAGACGGTGCCGCCTTCGGATCGGATCACCTCGACAAGGTCGATCGACGAGCGCTCGCCGATGTTGGCGGACGATCGTTCAAGAAACCCCTCCATCGCCGCGCGGCCGGCGTCGCGAAGCTGCAGCAGCAGCGTGCGGCTGATCGCCATCTTGGTGACCATGCCGAGCTGGTTCATCAGCCTGTCGTCGCTGACCGCGTGCACGAAGTTCCGCTTCATCACCCCTTGCGCGATCACGCCCGAGTTCGATCAGCCGGTTGACGAAGGCGATGTTGCGCAGTTCGCGCAGGAGCGAAGCATTGAAGCTTATCTCGTTGATGCGGCTCTCGATCTCGGACGCGGTGCGGGGCAGTTCCTCGCGGTAGAGCGGGTTGATGTGGATGATGACGATGTCCTGCGAGGCGGTGCCGTAGAACAGCGGGTAGAGCGCGGGATTGCCGACGTAGCCGCCGTCCCAGTAGGCCTCGCGGCGGCCGGTCGTCGGGTCGTCGATCTCGATCGCCTGATAGAGCGTGGGCAGGCATGCGGAGGCGAGGATGGCGTCGGGGGTGACCTCCTTGCCCTGGAACACCCGCGGCTTGCCGTCGCGCACGTTGGTGGCGTTGATGAAGAGCCGCGGGCCGCGGTCCGAGCAGATCGCGTCGGAATCGAACATCTCCTCGACGACGTGCCTGCAGCGGGTGGTAGTTGGCCGGGTTGAACTGGTAGGGCGAGAGCACGCGTGTGATCGCGTCGGCCGCGATGACCGGCGGGCTGAGCTCGAGCAGCCGGGCGGTCAGCGCCGGCGAGGGGGAGGCGCCGCGCATCCAGTCGAGGATCGCCTCGCTGATGCCGTCGAGCCCCGCCAGACGGAGCCAGAACCGCTCGAGCCACGCGCGCGCGCCGGCCCTGCCGCCCAGCACCCAGCCGTGCTTGAGGGCGGCGGCGTTCATCGCGCCGGCCGAGGTGGCGCTGATCGCCTCGATCTCGATCGATTCCTCTTCGAGCAGCCGGTCGAGCGCACCCCAGGTGAAGGCGCCGTGCGCGCCGCCGCCTTGCAACGCGAGGTTGATCACGCGGTGGCCGGCGCGGCGGGCGCCGGCGCCCGCGCGACCGGAAGCGGCGCGGCCGGCCGGCTTGCGGCGCGGGATTCGGCGGTGGGGGCATCGGTGCTCCTCGGGACGGTCGGCGATGGCCGGGAAGGCTGCTTTCGCGGCCGGCGGTCCGCAAGGCGCGAGGGCAAAAAAAAGACGCCCTCACGAGGAGGGCGCCAAGTCGTTGAGGCAGGTTTCATACAGGCAAGAAACCTATCGAGCAGTGGAACCCTTATACGAAATCAAAGACCTATCGCCAAGCCAAAAATCTTGATGCGGCGCTTCGCGGGCATGGTTTAGGCTGCGCTTGGTAAATCGATCGTGAGGATGTGACGGATATGACACGCTGGCTCCGATCGGCGGGGCTGCTCCTCGCGACGGCGGTTTTCGCGGCCGCTCCGGCCTTCGCTGCGCCCACCTACGGCATAGCTATGTATGGCGAGCCGGCCTTGCCACCGGATTTTGTGTCGCTGCCGTATGCCGATCCCGATGCGCCCAAGGGCGGCACGATCGTTTTCGGCGAGGTCGGCAGCTTCAACTCGCTCAACCCCTTCATCCTGAAGGGCCGGGCGCCGGCCGGGATTCAGTCTTTCGTCTTCGAGCCGCTGATGGCGCGGAACTGGGACGAGCCGTTCGGGCTCTACGGATTGCTCGCCGAATCGATCGAGACCGGGCCGGACCGCGATTGGGTGGAGTTCACGCTCCGGCCGGAGGCGAAATTCTCCGACGGAAGCCCGGTCACCGTCGAGGACGTGATCTGGTCGATGCAGACATTGGCGGAGAAAGGCATTCCAAGGTATGGAAATGCCTGGCAAAAGGTGACGAAGGTCGAGAAGACCGGCCCGCGCTCGGTGCGCTTCAGCTTCGACGCCGCCGACAGCGAACTGCCGCTGATCATCGGGTTGCGGCCGATCCTGAAGAAAGCCGACTGGGACGGACGCGATTTCGCCGCGAGCGGGCTGAAGGTGCCGGTCGGCTCGGGCCCCTACCGGATCGGCGCCTTTGAGCCGGGCCGCTCGATCAGCTTTGTCCGCAATCCCGACTACTGGGGGGCAAAGCTCCCGATCAATCGCGGCACCGGCAACTTCGACACCATCCGCTTCGAGTATTTCGTCGACCCCGGGGTCATGTTCCAGGCCTTCACCGCCGGTGAGCTCTCGGTCTACCGGGAGGCGAGTCCGTCCCGCTGGCAGAGCGACTACAACTTCCCCGCCGTGCGCTCCGGCGCGGTGGTCAAGGCGGAGATCCCGAACGGGCGCCCGTCCGGCATGGAGGGCTTCGTCTTCAACACCCGCCGTCCGGTCTTCGCCGACTGGCGGGTGCGCGACGCGCTGCTGCACGCCTTCAACTTCGAGTTCGTCAACAAGACGCTGAACGGCGGCACGCTGCCGCGCCGGGCAAGCTACTTCTCGAATTCGGCGCTCGGGATGGGCGACGGTCCGGCGGAGGGTCGGGTGCAGGAGTTGCTCGCGCCCTTCGCGGCCTCGCTGACCCCGGACGCGCTCGACGCCTACCGGCTGCCGGTCTCGGACGGCAGCGAGCGCAACCGCGCCAACCTGCGGATCGCGACCAAGGAGCTCGCCGAAGCGGGCTGGAAGGTCGAGGGCGGGGTGCTGCGCAACGCGGAAGGCCAGCCCTTCAGCTTCGAGATCCTGCTCGTCTCGGGCCAGGACGAGGCGGCGGCGAACATCTTCACCGACGCGCTGCGCCAGCTCGGGATCACCGCGAAGGTGAAGTCGGTCGACGCCGCCCAGTACAACCAGCGCAAGAACGACTACGATTTCGACATGATCGTGAATACCTGGAACATGTCGCTCTCGCCCGGCAACGAGCAGACGCTCTACTGGGGAAGCGCCGGCGTGACCGAGCCCGGCACCCGCAACTACATGGGGATCGCGAGCCCGGCCGCGGAGGCGATGATCGCCGACATGCTGGCGACCCGCGACCCGGCCGAGTTCCAGGCGGCGGTGCAGGCGCTCGACCGGGTGCTGACGACCGGGCGCTACGTGATCCCGTTCGGCTTCTCCGACAAGAGCGACATCGCCTACAAGGCCGACCTGAAATTCCCCGAGCGGCTGCCGGTCTACGGCGACTGGATCGGCTGGCTGCCCGAGGTCTGGTGGCAGGCGCCGAAATAGCGCCTCGCTAGCAATAGCGCTCCGGCCCGACGTTCTGTGTCGGCGAGTAGCGGTCGCCGTGCGCCCAGCCGACCGGCAGCACGTCCTCGATGCGGGCGAGATCGGCCGAATCGAGCTCGAGCTCGACGCCGGCGGCGAGCTCGGCGAGGTGCGCCGGCGAGCGGGTGCCGGGGATCGGGATCACCGACGGGCTCCGTGCGAGGAGCCACGCGGTCGAGAGCGCGGCGGCGCTGGTGCCCATCTCGGCGGCGAGCCGGCGGAAACCGTCGGTGGCGGCGAGGTTGGCGACGAAGTTCGCGCCGGTGTAGCGCGGATTGCTGCTCATGAACTCCGAGGCCGCTACCCGTTCGGGCGTAGGCGGCGTGTCGGTCAGAAGCCCCCGCCCGACCGGCGAGAAGGCTACGAGCGCGGTGCCGAGCGCCTCGCAGGCCTGCACCATCCCGAGCTCGGGCAGCCGGGTGGAGAGGGAATACTCCGACTGCACCGCCGCCACCGGATGCACCGCGGCGGCGCGGCGGAGCGAGGCCGGCGCGATCTCGGAAAAGCCGATCGCGCGGGTCTTGCCGGCGCGCACCAGGCCGGCGAGCGAGCCGGCGACCTCCTCGATCGGGATCTCGGGGTCGCGGCGGTGGACGTAGAAGAGATCGACCGTCTCGACGCCGAGCCGCTTCAGGCTGCCCTCGAGCTCGGAGGCGAGGTGATCGGCCGAATTGTCGAACCAGCGCCGCCCGGCCGCCGGGTCGTTGCGGATCGCCGCCTTGGTGGCGATGCGGAAGCGCCCCTTTTCCGGGAAGCTGCCGATCATGCTCTCCGACAGCCCCATGCCGTAGACGTTGGAGGTGTCGATATGGTCGATCCCGAGCTTCAGCGCCGCCGCGAGCAGCGTGTGCGCCTCGGCCTCGGTCGTCTGTCCGTAGACCCCGGCGAAGGACATCGCGCCCACCCCGATCGCCGAAACCTCCGGCCCGCCGGCCCCCAGCCTGCGCTTCTGCATGATCAATCCTCCGCCGAGCCCACCCGCTTGCCACAAACCCCTGAGGTTCATGGCCCGCTTTGCGCCGGGAACTTACGGGCTGCGCCGCGGCGAGCGCAAGCTGCCGGTGATTTTGTCGGCAGGATCGACGGCATCCGCCGCTGCCGCCGGTCGCCCATACCCCTGTTGATCCGAAGTTTTCAGCTGCGCGCGAGCAGCTTCTCGACCTCGGCCAGCGTCGGCATCGATGGGGCGGTGCCGGGACGGGTGACCGAAATGCCCGCGGTGGCGCAGCCGAGACGGACGGCTTCCCAGGGCGCCATGCCCCGGGCGAGGCCGGTGGCGAAGCCGCCGTTGAACGCGTCGCCGGCGCCGGTGGTCTCGACCACCGGCCCGGCGGAGAGCGCCGGCACCAGCACCGAGCGGCCGTGCCCGTGCAGCAGCGCGCCGCGTGCCCCGAGCGTGATGACCACGCTGCCGACGCCGCGCGCGCGCAGCGCGTCGGCAGCGGCGCGGGCGGCGGCCTCGTCGGCGACGGGCATCCCGGTCAGCGCCTCGGCCTCGGTCTCGTTCGGGGTCACGTAGTCGCAGAGCGCCAGGACCCGGTCGGGCAGCTCGCGGCCGGGGGCGGGGTTGAGGATCGTGGTCACCCCGTTGTCCCGGGCGATCTCGAGCCCGCGGATCGCGGCGTCGAGGGGCTGCTCGAGCTGGGTCACGAAGACCGAAGCCTCGGCGATCAGCCCGGCGTGGCGGTCGAGGTCGTCCGGCGCGATGGTCGCGGCGGCGCCGGGACAGATGATGATCGCGTTGTCGCCCGAGGCCTCCTCGATGAAGATATAGGCCGCTCCGGTGTAGCTCTCGGGGTCGCGGATCACGGCGGGCGTGACGCCGGCTTCCGCCCAGGTGCGAAGCGCCATCTCGGCGAAGGCGTCCTGCCCGAGCCGGGTGATGAAGCTCACCTCCGCCCCGAGCCGGGCGGCGGCGACCGCCTGGTTCGAGCCCTTGCCGCCGGGGCCGAGCTTGAACGAGTTGCCGAGGATGGTCTCGCCCATCCGCGGCGGCCGTTCGGCGCGATAGGCGGTGTCGGCGACGAAGACGCCGAGGATCGCCACCCGGTTCGGGTTGGCCATGCTCAGGCCTCCGGCGGGATCACGCCCTTGCGCAGCGCGATGCAGCCGTAGAAGCGCCGCTCGCCGGTCTGAATCACCGCGAAGGCCTGCTTCGCCCGCTCGTAGAAGGCGAAGCGCTCGACCCCGACCATCGGCCAGGGCTTGCCCTCGGCGGCGTTGATCTCGGCCTGGACTTCGCTCTGCACCTCGGGCACTTCGTCCGGCTTGCCCACGATCTCCATCCGCGCGGCGGAATCGTCGACGAAGCTGTCGAGCGGGTAGAGCGAGAGCACGCCGCGCGCCACGCGGGCGAGGGGGGCGTCGATGCGGAGGAGCTCTCCGAGCGCGGTCTGCTGGGCGACCAACTCCGCCGGGAAGTTGGTGTCGCAGAGGATGAGGTCGTCGCCGTGGCCCATTGCGCGGAGCGCGTAGAGGACGTCGGCGTTCAGGATCGGGTCGATCCCCTTGAGCATTGTGATTCCTCCCTCAGAATTCGATGGCCTTGACCGCTTTCGCGACTGCGCGGCCGAGCTTGCCGTGCTCGGCGGCGTCGTAGTGCACCCCATCGATCGGGCTCGATGCGATGATGCCGCCGGCGTCGAGGAAGCTGGTGTTGTGGCGCGCGGCGATGCGGGCGTATTCGGCGGCGAGCCGGCGCGACTTCTCGGCGCCGCCGGCGAAGATCTCGGCGAGGCAGCCGGTCTCGAGCACCGGGGGCGGGGCGATCAGCAGCACCTTGGGCTGGCCGCCGCCCGGGCCCATGTAGCTGTGCAGCACGTGGTGCACGAGGACGCCGACCCCTTCGGCGATCTCGACCGGCGGCGCCGCGAAGCGCTGCTTGAGGTCGTTGGTCCCGAGCATGATGACGACGACGTCGAGCGGGCGGTGGCTCTCGAGGACCGCGGGAAGCACGGCGAGGCCGTTCTTGTAGACGCCCGCCACCGGGTCGGGAAAGACGGTGGTGCGGCCCGGCAGGCCCTCTTCGACGACCCGCCAGCCGGCGCCGAGCCCGGCGCGGAGCACGCCCGGCCAGCGCTCGTCGGGCGCGTGCCGGCCGAGATCCTCGAGCGTCGCGAGCGGCGGCGTGCCGTGGGTGTTGGAATCGCCGTAGGTGAGAACCACGCGCTCGCTCATGTCAGTCCCCCGTTGCCGGCTTTGGCGCGCTCCGCGCGTCCGCGTTCCCGAGGACAAGCCGTAGCGCAGCCGACCGGGCGCTGTCCACGGGCAGCGCCCGGATCGGGCGGGAGCGGGGGGTTGGCTTCGGGCAGCGGCACCGCGACGGGGTCGGCAGCCGCGATCGTCGAGCCGGTGCGGCGGGTCGCGCGAGGCGGCGGAGGCCGAGCCGGCGAAGCCTCAGCGGCTCATCGGTCGAGCCCGGCCTCGCGCGCCATTTCCTTCAGCGCGTTGAGACCCATCGACTGGTAGAGCAGCGGGCTGCGGACCGCCGGATCCTGCTCGGCCTCGATCACCAGCCAGCCGGCGTAGCCGTGCTCGGCGGCGATCTTCAGCACCGCGGGGAAGTCGACGGCGCCGTCAGGGTCGCCGGGGACGGTGAAGACGCCGCGGCGGACGCCATCGAGGAACGAGAGATGGTCGGTCTCGACCTCCGCCGCGATCGACGCGCGGACGTTCTTGCAGTGGATGTGGCCGACGCGGTCCATGTACTTGCGCGCCACCTCGGCCGGGTCGCCGCCGCCGAAGAGGCAATGGCCGGTGTCGAACAGGAGCTTCGTCTCCGGCCCGGTGTTTGCCATGAACTTGTCGATCTCGTGCGGTGCCTCGACCACGGTGCCCATGTGGTGGTGATAGACGAGCGTCAGGCCCTGGGCGGCCGTGAAGGCGGCGATCGCCTCGACGTCGGCGCCGAACTTTGCCCACTGGTCGTCCTGCAGCACCGGGCCGTCGACCAGCGGCCGGCCGTCATGGCCGTGGATGGCGTTCGAGGTCTCGCAACCGATGCAGACGCTGCAGCCCATTGCTTTGAGCAGGTCGAGATGCGGCTGCATGGCGCGCTTTTCGTCCTCGACCGAGCGGACGAGGAGGTTGAGCGAGTACCAGCCGGAGATGAACTTCAGCCCGTTGGGATCGAGCGCCGCCTTCAGCGCGGCGGGCTCGCTGGGCATCTTGTGACCCTTCTCGATGCCGTCGAAGCCGATCTCGCCAGCCTCGCGCAGGCATTGCTCGAGGCTGATGTCGCCGCCGAGGCTGTGGTCGTCGTCGTTCGACCAGGCGATGGGATTGGTGCCGTAGAGGATCATGGGTACGTCCGCCAGCTGGAGTTCACGCGCTTTGTAATCCCCGGCCCCGAGTGTACTCAGGCCCGAGACGGCGACGTGCCAACCGTCGCGGTTCGTTCCCCCCCGTGCCGCGACTCGGGCGCGCCTTTCAGCGAATAGAAATAGAACAGATATTCCGCCTAGGAAACCGCAAATTCGGCGCCGCCCTCGCGCCGCGCGCCGATCGCGACGGCGAGCGCGGTCGCGAGGGCGAAGGTGGCCGAGAGCGCGCGGAAGCCGCCGACGTCAACCTCGGAGACGAGGAGCGGCAGCACGCCGAGCCGCTCCAGTGGCACCGACAGGCTGTCGGTGATCGCGACCACCGGAAGGCCCGCGTCGCGTGCCGCCGCGACGAAGGCCAGGGTCTCGGCACCGCAGGGGGCGAAGGTGATCGCGAGCACGGCGTCGCCAGGGCGGAGGGCATGCCCGGTGGCAAAGAGGCCGACGCCGGTGTGCAGGAAAGAGGGGACGCCCACCTTTTCGAGCGCATAGGCGAGGTGGCTCGCGACCGGATAGGAGCGGCGGTAGCCGACAAGGTGGATCATCGGCGCGCACGGCCAGTACGTCCACCGCACTTTCCAGCGTTTCCGCGTCGATAGTGCTCATCAGGTTGTCGAGCGAGGTCCGGCCGGCCGCGACGAAATCGGCGAGCAGGACCGCCGCGCGGCGCTCGCCGGAGGGGCGCAGACTCTGGAGGCGGGCGGAATGGTCGGGCCACTTGCGGGCATACTCTTCGCGGAAGAGCCGCTGCATCTGGCTGAAGCCGGAGAAGCCGAGATCCTGGCAGAAGCGCATCATCGCCGAGGGCTGCACCTCGGCGAGATCGGCGAGTTCGGCGACGGTGGAGACGGCGACGCGGTCGGGGTTGTGCAGGATGAAATCGGCGCATTGGCGCAGGCGCTTGGGAAGCGCCCCGGCGCGCTCGGCGATGGCGGCGAACAGCGCCTCGACGGTTTCCGGCGCGGCGGGAGCGGGCGGCGGGCTCATGGCGGGGGCCTTCCCCTTGACAGCTCGTTCGGATCCGGCGCATGGCGCGTTGGAATATCTATTCCAAAGATTGCGGCTTGGGGAATCGAAAAATGGCGGGACCTGGCGTCGGGCTGATCGGCACCGGCTTCATGGGCAAGTGCCACGCGCTGGCGCTCGCGGCGGTAGGGCGGGTGTTCGGGGACGTGGCGGCGCCGCGGCTGGTGGCGCTGTGCGACACGCCGCTCGAACGCGCGGCGGCGATGGCGCGCCAGTTCGGGTTCGGGCGTGCGACGGACGACTGGCAGGCGCTGGTGAGCGATCCGGAGGTGGAGGTGGTGTCGATCACGGTGCCGAACCGGCTGCACCGCGAGATGGCGCTCGGCGCCATCGCGGCGGGCAAGCACGTGTGGTGCGAGAAGCCGATGGCGCTGACGGTGGCCGATGCGGAGGAGATGGCGGAGGCGGCGGACAAGGCCGGCGTAACCACGATCGTCGGATACAACTACGTGCGCAATCCGACGTTTGCCCATGCGCAGCGACTGGTGGCGGAGGGCGCGATCGGGCGGGTGGTGCATTTCCGCGGCTTCGTGGACGAGGACTATCAGGCGGATCCGGAGCTCGCGTGGACCTGGCGCGCCCGGCTGGACGAGGCGGGGCTGGGGACGCTCGGAGACCTGGGGTGCCATCTGGTGAGCCTCGCGTACGGGCTGTGCGGGCCGATCGAAAGCCTGGTGGCGGAGACGGCGACGGTGCATGCGACGCGGCCGCTCGCGGACGGCTCGGGGCGCGGGAGGGTGGAGAACGAGGATATCGCGAGTGCGCTGGTGCGGTTCGAGAGCGGGGTGACCGGGGTGGTGTCGAGCTCGCGGTCGGCCTGGGGGCGGAAGAACCGGCTGGGGTTCGAGGTGCATGGCGACCGGGGGATGATCGTCTTCGAGCAGGAGCGGATGAACGAGCTCCAGCTCTTCGTGAACGAGGGCGCGGTGGCGGAGCAGGGGTTCCGGACGATCCTGAGCGGGCCGGCGCATCCGCCGTATGCGGGTTTCACGCCGGCGCCGGGGCATCAGCTGGGGTTCAACGATCTCAAGGTGATAGAGGCGGCGGACTTCCTCCGGGCGATCGCGGGCGGGCGGCGGGCCTACCCGGATTTCCGCGACGCGCTGGCGTTCGAGCGGGTGATCCACGCGATCGACCGCTCGGGGCGGGAGGGTGTGCGGGTGACGGTCTGAGACGGCTTCCGGTTGAATCGCCCGCTGGCGGACCGGAATCGAACCTGCTCTTGCGACGCATTGCGTCGCGCAGGTTCGTCGGCCGGAGCGCGTGAGCGCGGAGGCCGAGGGGGGTGCCGCCGGGACCGAAGGGTCGTTAATCCGCGCGCGCCTGCCTGGCTGGTGCGTCGCAGACGCGCCTGCCGGGGGCAGGCAGGCGCGCGCGGATTTGTCGACGGACAAATCCGCGAAGTGCGACCGGCGGCCGCGCATGTCACGTCTTGGAAGAGACAGGATCAACCGGAAGCGGTCTGAGACGGCGGCTCGCGGCGGTTTCCGTCGGCGGCGCGGTCAGGCGTCGCGCTGCATGATCCACGCGACCTCGGGGGCGGGGACGAAGCGCCAGTTGCGGCGGGGGCCGGCCATGACGTTGAGGTAGTAGAGCTCGAAGCCGTAGGGCGCGCCGCAGGGGTGGTGGCCGCGGGGGACGAGGACGACGTCGCCGTCGCGGACGGCCATGGTTTCGTCGAGGCCGCCGTCGTCGGTGTAGACGCGCTGGACGGCGAAGCCGTCCTTGGGGTCGAGGCGGTGGTAGTAGGTCTCTTCGAGGTAGGTGATGCGGGGGAAGTCGTCCTCGTCGTGGCGGTGGCTGGGGTAGGACGACCAGTGGCCGGCGGGGGTGAAGACCTCGGTGACGAGGAGGCTGTCGCACCAGTCCTCGGCCTCCATCGCGATGTTGTTGATGTGGCGGGTGTTGCTGCCCTTGCCGCGTTCGGTGAGGGTGATGCCGTCCGGGCCGATGCGGCGGGCCGGGTGGCCGCCGTGGCCGGGGGCCGAGCAGACCGCGAGGGTGCAGTCGGTCTCGGCGGTGGCGGTCCAGTCGCTGCCGTTCGGCAGGTAGAGGCAGTGCGGCGGGGACTTCTCGAACACCGACGTCCGGTCGCCGAGGACGCCCCAGTCCTGGCCGGCGCCCCGGAGGCGGGCCTTGCCCTCGACGAGGACGAGGATGACCTCGCGGTCGGCCGTCGCCTCGGCCGCGGTCTCGCCGGGGCGGAGGCGGTAGAGCGAGAAGCCGACGTAGCGCCAGCCGGCGGCGGCGGGGGTGATCTCGTGCACCTTGCCGTGGCTGCCGAAGGGCTTGCGCAGGAGCCGGGGCATCAGTTGATCACCCGCTGGCGGGCGGCGTTGGCCCTGTAGCGCGCGCGGGCCTTTTCGAGGCGCTCGGGGCCGCCGACCTCGGGGACCGCGACGTCCCACCAGTGGCCGCCGGCGCCGGTGCCGGAGACGGCCTCGGTGTCGATGACGATCACCGAGGGGATGTCGCGGCCGCGGGCGGCGACGATGCGGGCCTCGAGGTCGGCGATGCCGGTGGCCTTCTCGGCATGGGCGCCCATCGAGGCGGCATGGGCGACGAAGTCGATCTCGGGCTGCGCCTCGACGTTCGCATCCTTGTACATGTTGTTGAATTCGGCGCCGCCGCATTCCTGCTGCAGCCGGTTGATGCAGCCGTAGCCGCGGTTGTCGGTGAGGACGACGGTGAAAGGGACCCGCCGCATCACCGCGGTGGCGAGCTCGGAGTTGGCCATCATGTAGGAGCCGTCGCCGACGAAGCAGATCACCTCCTTGGACGGATCGGCGAGGGCGATGCCCATGGCGCCGGCGATCTCGTAGCCCATGCAGGAATAGCCGTATTCCATGTGGTAGCCGCCCTTGGCCGACTGCCACAGCACCTGCAGGGCGCCGGGCATGGTGCCGGCGGCGCACATCGCGACGGTCTTGTCGGTGGCGACGCGCTGCACGGCGCCGATGACCTGGGCGTCGGAGGGGAGCTTGTTGGCGTCCCTCGCCGGGGCGGCCGTGACCTTCGCCACCGTCGCGTGCCAGTCGGTGCGGGCGCGGGCGTCGGCGGCGGCGAAACGGGTGTCGCCGAGGGCGGCGTCGATCTTCTCCAGCGTCACCCTGGCGTCGCCGACGACCCCGAGCGCGCCGTGCTTGAGCGCGTCGTAGCCGGTCACGTTGATCGAGACGAGCCGGCGGTCGGGGTTGGCGAAGACCGTCCACGAGCCGGTGGTGAAGTCCTGGAAGCGGGTGCCGACGCCGATCACCAGATCCGCGGCTTCGCAGGCGGCGTTGCCGGCGGCCGAGCCGGTGCTGCCGGGCGAGCCGAAGTTCATCGGGTGCTCCCAGCTGGCGCCGCCCTTGCCGGCCTGGGTCTCGACGAGGGGGATGTTGCGGCGGGCGGCGAAGTCGGCGAGCGCGTCCTCGGCGCCGGAGTAGAGGACGCCGCCGCCGGCGACGATCACCGGGGCCTTCGCGGCGCGGATCGCCGCGACCACGGCGGCGACCTCGACCGGGTCGGGCTCGGGGCGGCGGATGCGCCAGACGTGCGGCTCGAAGAAGGCTTGCGGGTAGTCGAAGGCCGCGGCCTGCACGTCCTGGCAGAAGGCGAGGCAGACCGGGCCGCAGTCGGCGGGGTCGGTCAGCGTGCGCATGGCGCGGGGGAGCGCGGTCAGCAGGTGCTCGGGGCGGGAGATGCGGTCGAAGTAGCGGGTGACCGGGCGGAAGCAGTCGTTGGCGGAGACGGTGCCGTCGCCCATGTCCTCGATCTGCTGCAGGACCGGGTCGGGGCGGCGGCCCGCAAAGACGTCGGCCGGGATCAGCAGGACCGGCAGGCGGTTGACGTGCGCGAGCGCGGCGGCGGTGACCATGTTGGTGGCGCCGGGGCCGATCGAGGAGGTGACGGCGTGCGCCCGGCGGCGGCGCTTGGCCTTGGCGTAGGCGATGGCGGCGTGGGCCATGGTCTGCTCGTTCTGGCCGCGCCAGGTGGGGAGCGCGTCGCCGATGCCGTGCAGCGCCTCGCCGATGCCGGCGACGTTGCCATGGCCGAAGATCGCCCAGACGCCTTCGATGAAACGCGTCCCGTCTTCGGTCATCTGCACGCTCAGCCAGCGCATCATCGCCTGTGCGGCGGTCAGCCGGATGGTTCCGGTCATCATGTCCCCTCCCGTATCGTCCATCATGCCACCACCTGCCGCGTGGCGGCGCGTGCCTTGTCCCAGATCGTGCAGAGCCGCGCGTAGCGGCGGGCCATCTCGGCGATGGCGTCGGCGTCGGTGGTGTCGCCGGCGAGCCAGGACCGGGCGACGGCGCCGAAGATGGTGCGCCCGACCGCGAAGCCCCTGACGAGCGGGAAGCGGGCGGCGGTCTCGAAGCTGGCGGCGAGCTCGGCTTCGGGCGCGTCGAGGCCGAGGACGACGATGCCGCGGGTGTGGCGGTCGTTGGCCTCGATCGCGGCGATGGCGTTCTTCCAGGCGGCGGGCGAGGTCATCGGTTCGAGCTTCCACCAGTCGGGGTAGACGCCGGTCGCGTAGAAGCGGCGGATCAGGGCGGCGGTGGTGTCGTCGTCGGTGGGGCCGACCTTCGAGGGGATGATCTCGAGCAGGAACTCGAGGCCGTTGCGGCGGGAGGCTTCCCAGAGCCGCCTTACGGTCGCGAGCTGCTCGGCCCACATCTCGGCGGCGTCGTCGGGGTGGCAGAAGCAGAGGACCTTGACGACGTCCTCGCGGGTCCACTGGTTGAGGCCGCCGCAGTCGAGCCCGAGCTCGGGCTCGAGGGTGAGGGGACGCGAGCCGGGCCATTCGGCGGGGCGGCCGATCCAGAGGCCGGTGCCGGAGGCGGCGTGCAGCGCGGCGCGGCCGAGGCGGTTGTCGCAGAGAATGCCGTAGCCGGGGCGGCCGTCCTGCACCTCGAGCGCCGCCTGCAGGCAGAGCTGCTTGAAGGCGGCGATCTTCTCGAGCGTGGCGCCGGGCATCGCTTCGAGCTGCATGCGGTGGTCGAAGGCGAAGACGCGCATCTCGGACCAGTCGCCGGCGGTGCGGCTGCGGCGGTTGGTCGACCAGTGGATCTGTTCGAGTTCGGGGTCGTTCCTGAGGTCGGGGCGGACGACCCCGCGGTCGAGGAAGAACTCGAGCTCGGCGAGCGAGGGATAGGCCGGGGTGCAGCCGTGGCGGGAGACGGCGAAGGCGCCGCAGGCGTTGGCGTACTTGAGCGCGGTCGGCCAGTCCTGGCCGGTGAGCCAGCCCTTGAGCAGGCCGGACATGAAGCCGTCGCCGGCGCCGAGCACGTTGAAGACCTCGATCGGGAAGCCGGGGCCGGTCTGGCCGTCGTCGAGGCTGGCCGGGATCGCGCCCTCGAAGGCCGAGGCGCCGCGGGCGCCGCGCTTGCAGACCAGAGTGGCGTCGGAGACGGCGCGGACGGCGCGCAGCGCTTCGAGCGTGTCGGTGGAGCCGCCGGCGATGTGGAACTCCTCCTCGGTGCCGACGATGAGGTCGAAGCGGCATAGCGTCGACTGCAGCTTCTCGGTGACCGCGGCGCTCGCGACGAAGCGGCTCTCGCCTTCGCCGTGGCCGGCGACGCCCCAGAGGTTGGGCCGGTAGTCGATGTCGAGCGCGGTGCGGCCGCCGTGCTTGCGGGTGAGCTCGAGCGCCTTCAGCACCGCCGCCTCGGTACGCGGATGGCTGAGGTGGGTGCCGGTGACGACGAGCGCGCCGGCCTCGGCGATGAAGGCCTCGTCGATGTCGGCCTCGGTGAGGCCCATGTCGGCGCAGTTCTCGCGGAAGAAGATCAGCGGGAAATGCTCGTCGTCGCGGATGCCGAGGATGACAAGGGCGGTGAGGCGGTCGGGATCGACCTTGACGCCGCGAGTGTCGACGCCCTCGCGGGCGAGTTGCTCGACGATGAAACGGCCCATGTGCTCGTCGCCGACGCCGGTGATGACGGCGGCGCGCAGGCCGAGGCGGGCGGTGCCGCAGGCGATGTTCGTGGGTGAGCCGCCGATGTACTTCGAGAACGAGCCCATGTCCTCGAGCCGGCCGCCGATCTGGTCGCCGTAGAGGTCGACCGAGGAGCGGCCGATGGTGATGAGGTCGAGGGTCTTCATGCTGCAAGTCCCTGGTCGCGGAAGCCGACGCGGCGGAGCAAGTCGCGCCCCGCGGTGAGGTCGGCGTTTCGCCGGTCGCGTTCCGGCGCGATGCTGATGTAGCCGCCATCGCCGATTGCGGCGAGGGGCGCATGGTTGCCGGGGGCGAGTTCGAGGCCGCCGAACCCGGCGTCCGCCGCCTCGTCGAGCACGCGTCGCCAGGACGGCAGGAGTGGGTTCGAGATATCGTCGCCCCCCGGCTGCAGGGTGCGCTTCGGCTCGTGGATGGCGATTCAGGCATGGGTTTGGTCTTCGGAACGGTGGGCGGCGTGGGCGTCTTTTGACCTCCAGGTATCGATGAGGGCCAGCCGGTCGGCGTCGTTGGTGCAGGTGAAGCAGTCGCAGGCGGTGCATCCGGCTCGGCCCGCGTCGTGGCCTGAACCGCTGGCGCGCCGGCAAGGATCGCGTCGCACGGGACGGGCTGAAGCTGAAGGGTGATGATGAACCTGTACACTCGCGGGCTGCCGGCGGATCGTGGCCTGAAGGGCGTCGACTGAGGACTGGATACCGGCATCGGTCGACATGGTGAAGTCCTCCATCTCCGGGCTGACCCAGCCGTTGTAGCCGACCATGCGAACGACGGAGAAGAATTCCTTCCATCATATGCAGGTCGTGGTCGGCGCCGACGGCGACGTAGTTCCAGGCGCGGTTGGCGACGCCGCCGACGTCCTTGAGCGCGACGAGGCCGTCGACATCGGCGAGGCTGCGCTCGATGCGGGTGTCCTCGCCTTGGCAGTGGTGGATGGCGGCGCCGAGGACGCGGGCCGAGGCGACGGTGTCGTCGGGTCAAATGCTAAACAGAATGCCCCTGCCCGCAGGCGGCGACGACGATGATGCGGCCTTGACGATCTTCCATCGAAAATATTAATCGTAAATCGATAAACACGAGCGCGATACGAAATTTGATTGTGCCGGGAAAGAGAAACGCAATTTCTGTATCTATACTCGCCGAGCTTGTATGCTGGACGGCCGTTCTATTTGCACATGGATAATAAAGCTATCCGTAAAGCGATTTCTTTCCGATAGGCAAAATGTTGCCTATCGGACGAACTCATCCTCCATATTATTGATGTACGTCAGGTCTCACTCTAATACGAGATTCTAGCGAGAGCATCGTCCCTGAATCGGTAAGAATTTAGCGCGTGAAACGCCGCCGCGTGGGTCGGGAATTTCGCGTGCCTTGTCCGTATTTCACTTCATCCGCAAGTTATACTGTCTCTAGCGAGACCATCGGGGGCGACGAAGATGACCAACATCAGTGTATCGAGCAACAGCGCGCTTGCGGCAGCGCTCAAATCGGCTGCGAGCGGCGATAGGATTACATTGTCCAGCGGTCACTACGACCTAATTGTCAATAACAGCTCGAAGTCCCTTACCATCACTTCAAGCGGCGGGGCGATATTCGACAGCGTCACGGTGCAGAGGTCATCGAACATCACCATCGACAATGTCGACTTCAATGGCGCCGACGGGGCGGCGAACGCCTTCTCCGTTTCCGGATCGGAAAATATCGCCATCCGCAACGGGGACATGGAAGGCGTGGCAAGCGGCACCGGACTGGGCCGGGGCCTCAAAGTTACCCACAGCACCGATGTCGAAATCGCGAACATGACGATACACGGGTTCGACGTCGGCGCCTATCTCAGCGACAACGACGGCCTCGTGCTGCGGGCGAACACCCTGACCAACATCGGCACGGACGGCTTCGCCGGCGGCGATCTCCACAACACGGTGTTTTCCGGGAACTCGATCAGCCTTGCCGCCCCGAGCGGCCGCTTGCACTCGGACGGGATCCAGCTCTGGAACGTGCCGACGGATGACGCGACCACCGACCTTCTGATCGAGAACAACCTCATCCAGACCCACAACTCGGCCAGCCACGGCATCTACATGTGGAACCTCAACGCGAACGATGGCGGCGGGCCCAGCACCTATTTCCAGAACGTCACGATTCAGGGCAACACCATCCTTTCCGGGGACGGTTTTGGATTGTCCTGGGGACAGACCAACCACCTCGATATCCACGGGAACATCATCCTCAAGGACCTCGGCCTCATGTCGGTCCCGGGCACGCCGAGCATCCGGGTCAACACCAACGCCACCAACGTTTCCGTGACCGGCAACGTCACCCACAAGGAGCCGCTGGCCACCGACGCCAACTGGTTTACCGTGTCCCATTCCAGTGCGGACTGGACGATCGCCGGCAATCCGATCGTTCCGCTCGGCACCTCGCTCGCCCAAGCACAGGCGGTGCTGGGTCCTGCAAACGTCGCGCCGACCATCGTGTCCAATGGCGGCGCGGCGTCGGCGACGGTCAGCGTCGCAGAGAATTCCACTTCGGTGACCACGGTCGTCGCAACCGACCCGGACGCCGGGAACGTGCTCAGCTATTCGATCATCGGCGGGTCCGATGCGGCGCGGTTTTCCATCGGGGCGAGCGCCGGCGGGCTCGCATTCAAGGCCGCGCCGGACTTCGAAGCGCCCGCCGACGCGAACGGCGATAACGTCTATAACGTGACCGTCCAGGTCTCCGACGGCCAGGGCGGCATCGACACCCAGGCAATCGCCGTGACCGTGACCGACGTGGTGGAGAACACCGCGCCGGTGATCACCACGCCTGCGACCGCGAGCGTCGCCGAAAACACCACCGCGGTCATCGACATCGCGACGACCGACGACGCCGACCGCGAGGGTGCCGGTCTGAGATACGCGATCACCGGCGGGCCGGATGCCGCGCTCTTCGGCCTCAACGCCGCAACCGGTGCGCTGGCCTTCCTCGCGGCGCCCGATTTCGAGGCGCCGGCCGACGCCGGCAGCAACAACGTCTACAACGTCCAGGTGACCGTTACCGACTCCGGCGGGCTGAGCGCCGTGCAGAACCTGGCGGTGACGGTGACCGACGTCGCCGACGGCAGCCCGCCGGTGCTCTCCGGCGACCTCTCGGTGACGGTGGCGCGTGGTGGCAGCGTGGCGCTGACCATCGACGATCTCGCTGCCAGCGACGTGCAGAGTGGCGCTTCCGATCTCACCTTCGGCGTCAGCAAGACGGTCAACGGGTACGTGGCGCTGCAGGGGGCGCTCGGCACGGCGATCGTGAACTTCAGCCAAGCGCAACTGGCCGCAGGGAGCGTCTTCTTCGTTCACAACGGCGCGGGGACCGCCGCCGGGTCCTTCCAGACCACGGTCACCGATGGCGACGGTGGCAGCGCCGGGCCGGTGACGGTCAGCGCGACGGTGACCTCCAGCAACCAGGCGCCGACCGGCCAGCCGACGATCAGCGACACCAGCCCGACCGAGGGGCAGGTCCTGACCGCGGCCACGGACGGGATCCACGATGCGGACGGCATCGGCTCCGGTTTCAGCTACCAGTGGCAGAGCCTGGTCGGAAGCGTCTGGACCGATATCGCGGGCGCCCGGGCCGCGAGCTTCACCCCGGCGCAGGCGCAGGTGGACCGGCAGCTGCACGTTCTCACCAGCTACACCGATGGCGGCGGAACCGTCGAGACCGTGACCTCCGCTCCGACGATCGTGGTCGGCGACCTCTACCGGTCGGACAGCGGGTCGCAGACCTTCACCGGCACCGCCGGCGACGACGATGCCGCAACCGGTGCCGGCAACGACACGCTGAACGGTGGCGAGGGCCAGGATACGCTGTCGGGGATGACCGGCGACGACACCATCAAGGGCGGCGTGGGCGACGACGACCTGACCGGCGGCCTCGGCAACGATACCGTCCTCGGCGCCACCGGCAACGACACCATTCACTACGTCGTCGGTGACGGCGGCGACACGATGAACGGTGGCGCCGACGTCGACACGCTGCTCATTCTCGGCACCGCCGGCAGTGACACGCTGGCGGTCGACTTCAACGGGACGTCCATCACGCAGGTCGGCGGCAGCGGATCGGTCACGAACGTCGAGTCGGTCGTCGCCGATCTGCTCGGCGGCACGGACACGCTCGAGTATACCGACACCACCGCTGCCGTGACCGTCAACCTGCTCGCGTCCACCGCCTCGGGCTTCACCTCGCTGGCCGGGGTCGAGAACGTCACCGGAGGCAGTGGCGACGACAGCATCACCGGCAGTTCGGCGGCCAACCGCCTCGAGGGGGGAAGCGGCAACGATACCTTCAGCTACACCATCGGCGGCGGAGCGGACGTGATCGACGGCGGTGCCGGCAACGGCGATGTGCTCAACATTGCCGGGACCGGGGGTGCCGATACCCTCCACGTGCTGCTTTCGGGATCGAGCCTCACGGTCTTCGAAGACGGCACCCTGACCGGGGTCGAGGCGGTCAATGCAAGTCTCGGGGCAGGAACCGATACGCTGAGCTACGCCCGATCGGCCACCGCCGCGACGGTGAACCTGGCTTCGGGGTCGGCTTCTGGCTTCGCCTCGACTGCCGGGATCGAGAACGTCACCGGCGGCGCGGCGGGCGACACGCTCGTCGGAAGCACCAGCAGCGTGAACATCCTGAACGGCAACGCGGGCAACGACACGATCCAGGGCGCGGGCGGCGGCGACATCCTGATCGGCGGAGCGGGGGCGGACACCGTCGTGACCGGTGGCCTGAACGACAACCTGAGCAACTTCGTTCGCTTCACCGCCGCCGCCGACTTCGGCGACACGGTCACCAATTTCGATACCGACGGGACGACGACCGACGATCTCGTTCAATTCAGCGGGACGCTGAACACTGCTTTCGACGACGGCAACAACAACGACAACTTCCTCTTTGCCGTCGGGAACGGCGTTGCCGGGGCGGTGAACGCGGCCGTCGGGCAGGGCAACGGCGACATCGAGGCGCTGCTCCTGACCGGTGCTGGCGGGGAAGGGGTCACGAACGCCAACCTCGGCAATGCTTCGCTCGTCTCCGCGGCGTTCAACACCCACTTCAATATCACTGCGAGCAATGGCGAGGATGCGTTGCTGGTCGTCAACGACACGAACGGCAACGACTTCTCGGTCTGGCAGTGGGTGCAGGCCGGCGGCGGAGAGACGTCCGCGAACGAACTGACCCTGGTCGGACTGTTCGGAGGAAACGCTCCGGCGACCGTGGACAACTTCGATTTCGCCTGAGCACCCACCGGTTTGCCGCGGCCGTCGACGCCGCGGCCGTCCGGGTGCAGGCGGCAGCCGGCCCGTCGGTCCGGACGGGTCGTGGAGGAGATCGACCGCCGGGCGGCGCCATGGCGGACTTCGAGGCGCGCACCGGCTCGGAGGCGCCCCGATCCCGAACAATGGCAATCTCGCGAACGGCCGAGGCCGGGGCTCCGTGTCCGATCCCGCACTCTACGGCGGGCTGCTCGACCGCGCCCACGACGCGTTCCTGCGCGAATCGCGGTTGCCGACGTCGGCGGCGGTCACCGCGGCCTTGCAGCCGTCGTGGGCCTCGCTCCCGGCGGCCGCGACGAAGCGGGATGCCCGCGGAAACTCCCGGGCTATCCGATCCGGTAGTTGGGGCTCTCCCGCGTGATCTGCACGTCGTGCACGTGGCTCTCGCGCAGCCCGGCGCCGGTGATGCGCACGAAGCGGCAGCCGCCGCGCATCGCCTCGATCGTGCCCTTGCCGGTGTAGCCCATCGCCGCGCGCAGGCCGCCGACCAGTTGGTGCAGCACCGCCGCCACCGCGCCCTTGTACGGAACCTGCCCCTCGATGCCCTCGGGGACCAGCTTCTCGGCCGAAGCCTCCTTCTGGAAGTAGCGGTCGGCCGAGCCGCGCGCCATCGCGCCCACCGAGCCCATGCCGCGGTAGGACTTGTAGCTCCGCCCCTGGAAGAGGATCACCTCGCCGGGCGCCTCCTCGGTGCCGGCGAGGATCGAGCCCACCATGGCGCAGTGCGCTCCCGCCGCGATCGCCTTGGCGAAGTCGCCGGAGAACTTGATCCCGCCGTCGGCGATGATCGTGTGCCCGCTGCGCCCGGCCGCCTCGGCGCAGTCGAGGATCGCCGTCATCTGCGGCACGCCGACGCCCGCGACGATCCGCGTGGTGCAGATCGAGCCCGGCCCGATCCCCACCTTCACCGCGTCGGCGCCGGCGTCGATCAGCGCGCGGGTCGCCTCCGCGGTGGCGACGTTGCCGGCGACGATCTGCACCCGGTTCGAGTGCCGCTTCAGCCGTTCGACCGCGTCCGCCACGCTCCTGGAGTGCCCGTGCGCGGTGTCGATCACCACGACGTCGACCCCGGCCTCGACCAGCGCCACCGAGCGCTCGAATCCCGCATCGCCCACGGTCGACGCGGCCGCGACGCGCAGCCGGCCGAGCTCGTCCTTTGCAGCGAGCGGGTTCAGCACCGCCTGTTCGGTGTCCTTGAGCGTCAGCAGCCCGGTCAGCCGCCCGCCGTCGTCGACGACCAGCAGCTTCTCTATGCGCCGTTCCTGCATCATGCCCTTGGCCGCGCCAAGGTCGGCGGGCTCGCGCAGCATGGCGAGGTTCCGGCTCGTCATAACCGCGCTCACCGGGGTGCGGTCGTCGCTCGCGAAGCGCATGTCGCGGTTGGTGACGATGCCGAGCACCACGCCGCGATCGTCCACCACCGGAAAGCCGGTGATCCGGTAGCGCTCCTGCAGCGCCTTGGCGTCGGCGAGCGTCTGGTCCGGGCGCAGCGTCACCGGCGCGTAGACGATGCCCGAGACGAAGCGCTTGACCCGCTGCACCTCGGCGGCCTGCGTGTCGATGTCGAGGTTGCGGTGCACGACCCCGATCCCGCCGGCCTGGGCCATCGCGATCGCCATCCGCGCCTCGGTGACGGTGTCCATCGCCGCACTCATCAGCGGGATGTTCAGCGCCACCTCGCGGGTGAGCCGGGTGCGGGTATCGGCCGCCGCCGGCAGCACCTCCGAGGCGCCGGGCACCAGAAGCACGTCGTCGAATGTCAGTGCCTCGCGCAGTTCCATCGCCTGAGATTCCCGGTCAGCTGGTGGGCCCGTCCTATTCCACGCACGCCCGGAAAAGGAAAGCCCGCCTGCCGCCCGCCGCTTGTAAGCGAGCAGCGCGAACCGGGCGCGCCGTCGGCGCCGGGCCGCCGCCGGTCCTGCGCCCGGCTGGCGGCCGCACGACCGGCCGCCAGGGTTCGGTGGCGCTCTTCGCTGCCGCCTGACGCGGGCTCAGCCTTCCCGCGGCGGCTCGGGCCGCCCGCGAAACCCGGTCGCGACCAGGTATTTCTCCGACGAGTCCTTGCGGCTCGCGGGCGGCTTGACGTGCGCCACCTTGGCGAAGGCGCGGTTGAGCTCGGCCACCAGCGAGGCTTCCGCTCCCCCGGCGAGCACCTTGGCGACGAAGGTCCCGCCCGGCTCGAGCACCTCCATCGCGAAGAGCGCCGCCGCCTCGCAGAGCGCCATGATTCGCAGATGGTCGGTCCCGGCGTGCCCGGAGGCGGACGGCGCGAGGTCCGAGATCACCGCATCGGCCCGCCCGGCGAGCCAGTCGCGGACCTCGGCATCGGCCCCGTCGGCGAGAAAGTCGATCACCCGGATCTCCGCTCCGGCGATCGCCTCGACCGGCTGCAGGTCGAGCGCCAGCACCCGGCCGACAGCCTTGCCCTTCTTGCCTGCCGTCGGCATTGGCGCGCGCCACCGCGACCTGGGTCCAGCCGCCCGGCGCGGCGCCGAGATCGACCACCCGCACTCCCGGCTTGAGAAAGCCGAAGCGGTCGTCGATCTCGATCAGCTTGAACGCCGCCCGGCTGCGGTAGCCCTCGGCCCGCGCCTGCGCCACATAAGGGTCGTTGAGCTGCCGCTCGAGCCAGCGCGTGGAGGAAAGCTTGCGCCCCTTGGCGGTCTTGACCCGCACGCGCAGGTCGCGCCGCCCGCGCCCCGAACCCGAACCCGACTTGGCGCCCGCTCCTCCGGCGCCACCTCCGCCGGTGCGCGTCACTCGAGCCGCACCCCTTCGGAGAAGGCGCCGTGCGCGCTCATCATCGCGAACAGCATCCCCTCGCGCAGGCCGCGGTCGGCGACCCGCATAGAGTTGGTCGGCCAGATCCGCAGCAGCGTCTGCAGGATCGCCGCCCCCGACATGATCAGCTCCGACCGGTCGCGCCCGAGCCCGATGTCGCAGCGCCGTCCCTCCGGCCCCAGCCGCAGGAAGCGCGTGATCACCGCCTCGATCGACCGCGCCGAAAGCCGCATCCCGTCGACCTTGCGCCGGTCGTAGCGCTTGAGCCCAAGGTGCGCCGCACCCACCGTCGTCACGGTGCCCGAGGTGCCGATCATCTGGAAGGCGCCTGCCGCCGTCGGCATCATCGCCTCGCCATAGGGCTTGAAGCCGGCGATCTGCTCCTCGAAGTACCACGACATCAGCGCGAAGCGGGCGCCGTCGTCGGCGACGTCGGCATAGCGCTCGTGCAGCGTCGCCACCCCGAGCGGCACCGAGATGAAGTCGACGATCCGCGCTGCCCCCGGACCGCCGCCGCCCGACGCGGGCATCCGCAGGTTGACGATCGCATGCACCCGCTCCTCTGGCTCGATCTCGCTGAGATCGAGCCAGACGAGCTCGGTCGACCCGCCGCCGATGTCGAAGACCAGCACCTGCTCCGCCGAGGGCGCCACCAGCGGCGCGCAGGAGATCACCGCGAGCCGCGCCTCCTCTTCGGGGTGGATCACCTCGAGCCGCAGGCCGGTCTCGCGCGCGGCGAGCGCCAGGAAGTGGTTGCCGTTGCGCGCCCGCCGGCAGGCCTCGGTGGCCACCAGCCGGACGTTGCGGACGTGATGGCGGCTGAGCTTGTCGGCGCAGATCTCCAGCGCCGCCAGCGTGCGGCTGATCGCGCCCCGCGACAGGTGCCCGGTCCGCTCGAGCCCCGAGCCGAGCCGCACCGACTTCGCGAAGGCGTCCACCACGCGCAGGCGCCCGCGGTCCGGCGATGCGATCAGCATCCGGCAGCTGTTCGTGCCCAGGTCGAGGGCCGCATACAGATCCGGCTCCGACGGCTCGGGCGCATGCCTGCGCCGCGTCGGCGCCAGTGCGACACTATCCTGCGCAGACCCGTTCAAGTCCTGCGCCATGTCTAACCGGTTTCGGATTCCACGGAGACGTCCGCGGATTTGACGTGAAGGTTACATGACCCCCCTTGCCAAGGCAAGATTCGCCTCGGTTGGTGTCGCATCCCTCACGCGCGAGCCGCAGCGGAAGAACCCTCCGCGGCCCGCGCAGCCCCCGTCCTAGGCGGCGCCGGTTCCGTCCGCCGCCAGCGCCAGCGGTGCCGCGTGGTAGCCCAGCGCCTGGCAGACGTCGAAGCTCAGGTCCGGGTTGTTCAGGGTGTAGACGTGCAGGTGCTCCGCACCTTCCGCGATCAGCGCGTCGCACTGCTCGGCGGCGATCGACACCGACAGCAGATGCGCCGCCTCCGGCGTGTCGGCACGGGCATAGGCCGCGTGCATCCACTCGGGCACCGCCGCCCGGCAGCGCGCCGCGAAGTTCACCATCTTGGCGAAGTTCTCCACCGGCAGAACGCCGGGGTGGATCGGCGCGGTGATCCCCGCCTTGGCGCAGGCGTCGCGGAAGCGCAGGAAATCCTCGATGTCGAAGAAGAACTGGGTCAGCGCCATGCTCGCACCGGCGTCGAGCTTGCGCTTGAGGTTCTCCACGTCGGCCACCGGGCTCGCCGCCTCCGGGTGCACCTCGGGGTAGGCGCCGACCGCGATCTCGAAGTCGCCGGCCGCGCGCAGCGCCGCGACCAGTTCGGCCGCGCTCGCGAACCCCTCCGGGTGCGGCACGAACTTCGTCTCGCCCTTGGGCGGATCGCCGCGCAGCGCCACGATGCGCCGGACCCCGAGACGGGCGTAGCCGCGCGCCACCTCGAGCGTCTCCTCGCGGCTCGCGCCGACGCAGGTCAGATGCCCCGCCACGTTCAGCCGGGCGCGCCCGACGATGGTCTGGATCGCCGCATTGGTGCGGTCGCGCGTGGTCCCGCCCGCGCCGTAGGTCACCGATACGAACCGCGGCGCCAGCGGCGCCAGGCGCTCGACCGACCGCCAAAGCCGCAGGCTCGCTTCCGGAGAATGTGGGGGAAAAAATTCGAAGGAAAGGCTCGGGAGAGCCTTCGTCGCCTTGGTCATGGGTGCACCGGTCCGTACCGACAATGAAGTTTGCGATGGCGAGATTACCGCTGGAAATCGAATCCGGCAACGCCTAACTGAATCCCACCCGGACGGGTTCGGGGGTTAGCTTGGGGAGGGCGCATGCCCGAAGTAACGATTGTCTACTGGCGGGACATCCCGGCTCAGGTCATCGTCGGAAGTGGCCGTCGCGCCTCGAAGATGCCGATGACCGAGCGCTTTGAAACCGCCATCGATCGCTGCGCGATGCGGGCCGGCGCCCGCGAATCGGATGCCTACCTGGCGGAGTGGCGCAAGGGCGAGCCCTACGTTGTCGAGGGCGAAGCGGCGGATGTCGCTTCCGGCGAAGCGGCCCGGCTCGAAGCGGAGTTTAGTCCGGACGCGATCAAGGTCCTGATCGCGAACAACGGCTGGACCACCCCGCGACCCTGACCCTGGAGACCTCGATGGCGCAACTCCTGAGCTTCGTCCGCCGCACCGCGACCGCCCCGGCGGGCGCCGCGATGGCAGGGCTGCTGCAGGATTTCTCCATCGAGGTCATGCCGCGCACCGCCGCCAAGATCGCCGACTTCCGCGACCTTCTCCCTGCGGGCACGCGGGTCTATCTCGCCCATATCGACGGCACCGACTTCGCCGAGATGCTCGCCACCGCCCGCCGGCTGGCGGACGAGGGCTTCGCGGTGATGCCGCACTTCCCGGCCCGCGGCATCGCGGACCGGACCGAGCTCGCCGCGCGCGTCGCGGCCTATGCCGACGTCGGCGTGCGCCAGGCGCTGGTGCTCGCGGGTGGCATCGACCGTCCGCGCGGCGCCTTCCGCGAAGCGTCGCAGCTGCTCGAGACCGGGCTCTTCGACGCGCACGGCTTCACCGATCTGCATGTCGCCGGCCACCCCGAGGGCAACAGGGACATCGACCCCGCGGGCGGGGACGCCGTCGCGATGGACGCGCTCCGCCGCAAGGCCGCCTTTCAGCGCGAGACCGACGCGCGGATGGCGATCGCCACGCAGTTCTGCTTCGATCCCGTCCCGGTGATCGCCTGGGCGGACCGTGTCCGCGCCGCGGGCGTGACGCTGCCGGTGCACATCGGCGTCGCCGGCCCCGCGAAACTGCAGACGATGATCCGCTTCGCGATGTCGTGCGGCGTCGGGCCTTCCCTGCGCGTGCTGCAGCGGCGGGCGATGGATCTCACCAACCTGATGCTGCCGTTCGAGCCGACCGACTTTCTCGCCAAGATCGCCGCGCACCGGGCGGCCAACCCGGACTTCGCCATCGAGCGGGTGCACTTCTTCCCGCTCGGCGGGATCACCGCGACGACCGACTACACCGGTGCGCAGACCGCCGGACCGCGCCGCGCCAGGGCATGAGCCGCGACCTGAGCGACGCCCAGGGATGAGCGGGACGGCGCTTCTCTTCGACCTCGACGGTACGCTCGTCGACACCGACCCGCTGCACCATGCGGCCTTCGCCACGATTCTCGGCGAGCGCGGGCGCGAGCTCAGCCTCGCCGAGTACCGCACCCACATCATGGGGCACCCGAACGACGCGATCCTCGCGCGCTTCTTCGCCGGCGAGGATGGCGCGATCCTGCACCGCAAGGAGGCGATGTTCCGCGACAGCCTCGGCGGCGAGGTCGAGCCGGTGCCGGGCATCCACGCGCTGCTCGACTGGGCCGAGGCCAACGCCGTCGGCTGCGCCGTCGTCACCAACGCGCCGCGCGCGAACGCCGTCGCGATGCTCGCCGCCGCCGGCCTCGCCGACCGGCTGTCCACCCTCGTCATCGGCGACGAATGCGCACGGCCGAAGCCCGATCCCGCCCCCTATCTCGCCGCGATGCAGGCGCTCGGCGCCTCGCCCGCGCGCTCGCTCGCCTTCGAGGACTCGCGCTCCGGCCTCCGCGCCGCCCGCAGCTCCGGCGCCCACGTCTTCGGGATGCGGACCGGCCTTTCCGCCGACGAGCTCGTCGCGGCCGGCGCGCAGGAGACCATCGACGACTTCACCGATCCCGCGCTCTGGGCGCGCCTCGAACGCCTCGGAGCCTCTGCCGCATGACCCGCACCACCGTCGCCTCGAAGTCGAAGACCGTGCTCATCGGCTTCGACCAGCCCTTCTGCGTCATCGGCGAGCGCATCAACCCCACCGGCCGCAAGCTCCTCGCCGCGCAGCTCGAGATGGGCGATTTCTCCACCGTCGAGGCCGACGCGCTGCAGCAGGTTGCCTGCGGCGCGCTGATGCTCGACGTCAACTCCGGCGCGGTCTTCACCAACAAGATGGCCGAGGACCCCCGCTACGCCGACAACAACTTCGTCGAGCCGATGCTGATGCCCGAGCTCGTAGCCCGCATCCAGGCCGTGGTCGACGTGCCGCTCTGCATCGACTCGAGCGTGCCCGGCGCGCTCAAGGCCGGCCTTGAGGCCGCCCACGGCCGACCGCTGGTGAACTCGGTGACCGGCGAGGAAGAGCGGCTCGAGCTCGTGCTGCCGCTGGTCAAGCAATACGACGTGCCGGTCGTCGCCATCTCCAACGACGACACCGGCATCTCCGAGGACCCCGACGTCCGCTTCGCGGTGGCGAAAAAGATCGTCGAGCGCGCCGCCGACTTCGGCATTCCGGCGCACGACATCGTCGTCGACCCGCTGGTGATGCCGATCGGCGCGATGGCGACCGCTGGCCTGCAGGTCTTCGCGCTCGTGCGCCGCCTGCGCGAGGAGCTCGGCGTCAACACCACCTGCGGCGCCTCCAACATCTCCTTCGGCCTGCCGAACCGCCACGGCATCAACGCCGCCTTCCTGCCGATGGCGATCGCCTCGGGCATGACCAGCGCGATCATGAACCCGACCCGCGAGGCCGAGATGCATGCGATCCGCGCGGCCAACCTGCTCACCAACAACGACCCCTGGGGCACCGCCTGGATCGCCGCCAACAAGGCCCCCCTTGGCGAAGGCGAGGTCGAAGCCGGCGCCCGCGGCCGCCGAGAGGGCCGCCGCCGCCGGGTGTGACCCGGCTGCGGTTTGACGGCGGGCAAGGGGCGGGCGTCGGGCCTACGCCTCGCCTTGTCTCACGCATGTAACGGAAGCGCGCTTCCTGCGCCCGGTCTACCGGGTGGGCTGACCCGGTCATTTGCATTCAGTTGCGCCTTCGCAGCGAAACTCAAATGCGCCTCGTGGAGCAATATAACGTCTCGGCGAAGGCTCTATTCGCCGAGCAGGCAGGCGGCGTCGGCCGGGAGGAAGGGGGCGGGTCGGAGCGGTTGGAGGGCGAGCGAGACGGGCTCGCCGGAGCGAGCCGAGGCGACGATGGCATCGGCGGCTTCCACCACGTGCACCGCGAGGTCGGCGGCGGTGCGGTGGGGCTCGCCGCGTTGCATCGCGTCGATCATCTCGGCAATGCCGATCCCGCGGTAGTTCGCGCTCGACGGCGCCTCGGGCGGCCAGTTCGGCCGAGCGAGCGGCGAGTCCTCGAGCCGGACGTCCTCCCACGCTCCGCGCCGCGGCCGCGAACCGCAGCGGGCCGCCGTGCCAGTTGGGGTGGGGCAGGGAGAGCGAGCCCAGGGTGCCGTGGATCTCGAGGTCCGGCTGACTGTTCTTCCAGACGTCCCAGCTGACCGTCAGCACCGCCTCGACGCCCGAGCGGAAGCTCAGGAGCGCAAGGACGCTCGTCGTGACCTCCACCGGAACGGTGAGGCCCTTCTCGGGACCGTCCGCGGTGAAGGTGCGGGTGTCGAAGCCGCGGAAGCCGGTGGCGCGGACCTGCGCGATCGGCCCGAGGAGCGAGACGAGCGCGGCGAGGGGATAGGGCCCGACGTCGTGCACCGGCCCGCCGCCGGGCTCGCGGTAGAAGAAGGACGGGTTCGGATGCCAGCCGTCGGCGCCGTGGTACATGATCGAGGCCGTCGCCATCAGCGGCCGCCCGATGGCGCCCGAGTCGATCATCGCCCGTGCCTTCTGGATGCCGGCGCCAAGGATCGAGTTCGGGCGCGACCCCGAGCCGGAGGCCGCGCGCCTCGGCGGCGCGCGCGAGGGCCTTTGCCTCGGCGAGGGTGGCGCCGAGCGTCTTCTCGGAGAAGACGTGCCTGCCGGCTGCGAGCGCCGCCATCGTGGTGGCGGCATGCGCCGCGGGCGGCGTCAGGTTGAGGACGACGTCGATGTCGTCGCGCGCGAGCAGCCCCTCCGGCGTCTCCGCCGCGACGCCCCAGGCGGCGGCCCGGGCGCGGGTCCGCTCCGCGTCGCGCGAGGCGACGGCCGCGATGCGGTAGTTGCGCATCAGCGCGGCGTTCCGCACGTAGACGTCGGCGATGGACCCGGTCCCGAGGACGCCGACCGCCTTCACCTCGGGGGAGAGCGGCACCCCTCAGCCCTTCAGGGCGCCGGCGGTGAGGCCGCTGATGAAGTGGCGCTGCAGCGCGAGGTAGACGAGGACGACCGGCACCAGCGCGATGATGAGGCCGGAGCAGAGCGCGGTGTAGTCGGTCGAGTACTGCCCGACCGACTGGAAGACCGCCGACTGCACCGTCTTCCGCCCGGGGGAGATGATGAAGGTGTTGGAGAACATGAACTCGTTCCAGGTGTGCAGCGACTGGATGATGACGACGGTGGCGATGCCCGGGCGCGCCAGGGGCAGGTAGATGTGCCAGAACACCTGCCAGTCGTTGCAGCCGTCGGTCCGGGCCGAGTCGCCGAGCTCGCGCGGCAGGCTGAGGAAGAAGGTCCGCATCAGGAACACCGCGAAGGCCGTGCCGCCGCCGACGAAGGAGAGCGCGAGCCCGGTCAGCGAGTTGAGCAGGTGCAGCGACTTCAGGAACTGGAACATCGGGATCAGGATCGCCTGCGGCGGGATCATCATCGCGCCGATGAAGGCGTAGAAGATGATCTCGCGGCCCGGGAACCGGTAGCGGGCGAAGCCGTAGGCGGCCGGCGTCGCGAAGAGCACGACGAGAACCACGGTCAGGCCCGTGACGTAGAGCGAGTTGCCGAGGTGGGCCGGGAAGTTCATCGCGAACCAGACGCGCGGGTAGTTCTGCCACATGATCTCGGTCGGCAGCACGGTGTTGAAGACCTCGTGCGGGTCCTTCAGCGAAGTGACGATCATCCAGGCGAGCGGAAACGCCTCGACGACGACGATCAGCAGCAGGATCGCGTAGACGAGCCCGCGGGTGAGGTTGAGCGACCGCGTGCCGCCGAACTCCGCGACCCTGAGCGTCGGCACCGCAGCGCCGCACCGCCGTTCATCCCTCGTCCCTCACAGCTCGATCTGGGTGTCGAGATCGCGGCGCCGGCCGAGACGGATCTGGATCGTCGAGACCACGATGCTGAGCACCAGGATGACGATCGCGATGGCGGCGGCATACCCGAGCCGCGAATTCGACGCGCCCATCGCCCCGAAGGCGATGCAGTAGAGGTAGGTGCCGAGCGTCGTGCTGGCGTAGTTGGGGCCGCCGGCGGTCATCACCCAGATCTGGTCGAAGACCTTGATGCCGTTGATGGTGTTGAGCACGATCACGATCAGGATCACCGGCCGGATGCGTCGGGACGGTGACGTTCAGGAACCGCTGCCAGGCGTTGGCGCCGTCGAGCTCCGCCGCCTCGTAGAGTTCCTTGGGCACGCCCTGCAGCGCGGCGAAGAAGATGACGAGGTAGAAGCCGAGCGACTGCCAGACCGAGACGATGATCACGCTCGGCATCACGCTGTTGGGGCTCGGCGAGCCAGAGCGGCGTGAAGCCCCCGAGGCCGATCGCGCGCAGCATGCTGTTGATGGCGCCGAAGTTCGGCTCGAACAGCATGGCCCAGAGCAGGCCGCTGATGGCCAGCGAGATGATGACCGGCATGAAGTAGAGCGTCCGGAACACCGTGCTGCCGCGCATGCCGGAGTTCAGCAGGCTGGCGATCAGCAGCGGCAGCACCGTCTGAAGGACCACCGTCGCAGACCGGTGAAGTAGACGGTGTGCCAGAGCGCGCGGAAGAAGGTCTCGTCGTGGATGCAGGTTCCAGTAGTTGCCGAACCCGACCCAGACCGGGCGGCGTCATGCCGTTCCAGCGCTGCAGGCTGAGCATGACGGCGTCGGTGATCGGCACGGCCATGGTGACGATCAGCGCAAGCGCTGCCGGGGCGATGAACAGCGCCGGCGCGAGGTAGGGCCTGCAGGCGGTGCGGTCGGACCGGGCCGGCAGTGGCGGTTCTTGCGCATCGCTGCTCCGCCGCTCGACGCGGCGGCGACGGAGCCGGGCGGCGCGTCGCGGCAGGCGTTCAGTTGGCGCGCGCGCGGCCATGACGTCGGCCTCGATCTTCTTCGCGCCCTCCTCGGGCGTGATCGAGCCGTCGAGGGTGCTCTGGCAGACGTTCGAGACCGCGTCCCAGCTGCCGGGCCCGAAGAGGATGTGGTCGGCCGAGTCGGTGGCGATCCACGAGATCATCGTGCGGACCTTCGGATTGTCGATCTGGTCGACGGCGGTCTCGAGCGACGGGAAGGACTGCAGGCCCTTGGCGCGCCAGTTGTAGACGTCGGGCCGGAAGATGTAGGCGATGAACTTGACCGCGAGGTCCTTGTTCGGGCTGTCGGCGTTCACCGACCAGGCCTCGCCGGCGCCGTCGCCGGTGTAGTGGACCGCGTCCGGCGGTGAGCGCCGGCACCTTGTGCACCGAGTAGTTGTCGAGCCAGTCCTTGCTGCCGTCCTGCTGGAAGATCGCCGGGCGTCCACGAGCCGCCGTAGTACATGGCGGCGCGGCCCTGATAGGCGAGCTGGCGGCTCTGCGGGTCGTCGATGCCGTTGATGCCATCGGGGAAGACGCCCGGCCTTCGCCAGGCGCTGCAGGAGCCCGAGCGCGTCGACGACCGGCTTCGAGTCCCAGCTGAGCCCGGGCTCGGTGTGGTCGTCGAGCGCGTAGACGTCGCCGCCATACTGCGCGACGAGCGGCAGGAAGAAGTCCGGGCAGGTGTTGCGGGTGAGGTTGCCCCAGGAGAGCGGGATGTAGCCGGCCTCCTTGTACTTCGGCGCGTCGGCGATCAGCTCGTCCCAGGTCTCCGGCACCTCGAGGCCGACCTCCTTCATGATCCGGTCGTTGGCGAAGACGCCGAAGATCTGCGCCATGTCCGGCAGGCCGTAGGGCTTGTCGTCGAAGGTGTACTGGCGGAGCGGCCCGTCGTAGAACTGGTCGAAGAAGGCGGCGTCGAAGACGTCCTTGTAGTTCACGAGGTGGCCGGAGCGGCCGAGCTCGCCGGTCTTGGTGCCGCCGTTGAAGACGTCGGGCAGCTCGCCCGCGGCGATCATCGCGGTCAGCGTCGGCAGGTACTGGCTGAACGGCGACGAAGTTGCTCTCGACCGTGACCCCGGGGTTCTCGGCCTCGAAGCCGGCGATGGTCTTGTCCCAGTAGTCGGTGCCCGCGACATAGGCCGGCTGCCAGCTCATGACGTGGAGCGTGGTGTCGGCCAGCGCCGGCCAGGCGACCGAGGCGAGCAAGGCCGGAAGGGCGGCCGCGACAAGTCGTTTCATGAGAGCTTCTCCCCTAGTGTGTTTGTCCGTTCGGCTTCTCTAGGCACTCGGAATTCCCGTTCCCGCGCCGGTGCGCGTCCCCTGCCGACCGCGGGGTTGCCCGGGGCGACCGGCGTTGCGCTCGCCTCGCAGCGGGCCGTTCATCGCCCACATCGATTGCAGTGCCCGCTCCTGGTACGGGTGATCGCGCACGACCGCATCGTCGAGCTCGATGCCGCCGAGGCCCGGGAGGAGGCTCACCGGGTAGCGGCCCGCGACCGGCATCGGACAGTTGCGCACAAGCTCGCGCCGCCACGGTGCGTCGAAGGCGGAGAAGGACTCCTGCAGCACGACGTTGGTCGTTGCCGCGTAGAGCTGCAGGATCGCCGCGGTGGCGACCGGGCCGAAGGGCGCATGGAACGACGACCGGTCAGATAGGAGCTGTCGGCGAGCGCCGCGATCTTCTTCGCCTCGAGCAGGCCGCCGACCTGGATCGGGTCCGGCTGCAGCACGTGCGGCCGGCCCTCCGCGATGAGGCGCGGCACCTGGTAGCGGGAATAGCAGCGCTCGCCGGAGGCGATCTGCAAGCCGCGCGGGCGCTCCACCTGCCCGAGGGCGGCGAAGTTCTCCGGATCGACCGGCTCCTCGAACCAGTCGGCACCGGCCTCGGCGAGGCCGTGCGCGATCTGGCTGGCGGTGCCGACGCTGAAGCGTCCGTGGCCATCGACGAAGACCCGGACGTCGGGACCGACGGCCGCGCGCACCGCTGCGACCTCGTCGAGCCCGCGCCGCATTTCGGCGCGGTCCGGGTCGCGGCCGAGCCCCCAGAAGGGATCGAACTTGAGCCCGCCGTAGCCGTCGCCGGCGACCGCTGCGCGCCGCCGCCGCGACATCGCCGCCGGTGCCGCCGCCGGCGGGGTGCCAGCCGTTGGCGTAGGCCGGGATGTCGGCGTGGACGCGGCCGCCGAGCAGGTTGTGCGCCGGCTGGCCGAGGGCCTTGCCGCAGATGTCCCAGAGCGCGAACTCGATCGCGGCGATGGCGCTGTTCAGCACCGGTCCGCCGCGGGCGTACTCGTTGCGGTACATCGCCTGCACCAGCCGCTCGATCTCGAAGGGCGAGGCGCCGAGCACATAGCGCGAGGTCATGTGGTCGATGGCGGCGGCGACGGTCCGCGCCTGCCACTGCATCGTTCCCTCGCCGACGCCGGTCAGGCCGCTGTCGGTGTGGACGCGCACGAGGACGAGGTTGTTCCACCCGTGACCGACCAGGAAGACCTCGACGCGGCTGACCTTCACACCCTGGCTCCCCACGCGGCCCGCCAGTGACCCGCAATCCCGTTTACATATTATTCCGCCAGAAATCTATAGAGTTTTGCCGGTTGACAGCGAATCCGGATTGCAGCCTGCTCGGGCGAGCCGCAGCTCGTCCGGGCCGATGTCCAAGAAAGACAGCCTCTCGCATCGCGTCGCCAACGACCTCCGCCGTGATATCGTCGCGGGGGTCCTCGTGCCCGGCAACTGGCTGAAGACCGAGGATCTCGCGACGCGCTACGGCGTCAGCGCCAACCCGGTGCGCGAGGCGCTGTGGCGGCTGCAGGGCGAGGGGTTCGTCGTCGCCAACCCCAACCAGGGCGCGCGGGTGCGTGTCGTCGACGACGACTTCGTCCGCAACATCTTCGAGATCCGCGAGGCGCTGGAGCCGGTCATCGTCCACCGCTTCTGCGCGCGGGCGACGCCGGAGGACATGGACCGCCTGCGCGGGGCCGCAGCGGCCTTCGCCGAGGTCGCCGCGCCGACCGGTCGCGGACTTCGCGGCGCTCGATTCTGCGAACCGCACCTTCCACGCGGTCATCGCCGACGGGGAGATCAACCTGCAGGCGCTCGAGACGATGGAGCGCTACGCGGGCATCATCAACGCGACCCGTGCCACCCTGCCGATCCCGCCGACCAGCCTGCGCCAGCGCGTGCGCCAGCACCAGGAGATCATCGACGCGATCGAGTCGGGAGACGCGGACCGGGCGGTGGAGGCGGCGGCGGCCCACATCCGCGCCGCCTGCGAGGACATGCTGGCGCAGATGCGGCAGGTTCGGTCGGCGTCGAACCGCGCCGCGGACGCTGGCGGCGCCGCACCGCCGGTCCGTCCCCGAAGCTCGGCCCTGGCGGGCGGACGCGGGTGACGGCGGAGCGCCGCGCGGTTTGCGCGACGGCGCCAAACCGCTCTTCCACTTCCGATCACATATGATGTAAGCGATAATCTATAGAATCGTCGGCTGCGGTTCCCGGTGATCGACAGGGGAGGTCGCCGCCGCCGGGATCCCCATCCAGGAAGGACAGTTCTCGTGGCACTGAGCGTTCTCTACATCGGCGGCACCGGCCAGATCTCGCTGCCCTGCGTCGAGCTTTCCGTCGCGGCGGGTCACGCGGTCACCGTGCTCAACCGCGGCAAAGTCCTCCGACCTCCTGCCGAAGGGCGTGGAGACGATTGCCGGGGACATGGCCGGCGATCCCTACGGCAACCTCGGCGACCGCCGCTTCGACGTCGTCGCCCAGTTCCGCCTGTTCACCCCCGAGCAGATGCGGCGCGACATCGACGCCTTCAGCGGCCGGACCGGGCAGTACGTCTTCATCTCCTCGGCCTCGGTCTACCAGAAGCCGGTGCGCGACTGCCCGATGACCGAGCGGACGCCGCAGGAGAACCCCTTCTGGGAGTACAGCCGCCAGAAGACCGCCTGCGAGGCGCTGCTGCGCGGGCAGGACCGCGCTTCCCTTCACCATCGTCCGGCCGAGCCACACCGTCCGCACGATGCTGCCGATCGAGGTCGGCGACGCCGACAACGCCGTCCGCCGCATGATCGCCGGCAAGCCGGTGATCGTCACCGGCGATGGATCCTCGCTCTGGACGCTCACCCGCTCCGTCGACGTCGCCCGCGCGCTGACCCGGCTCCTCGGCAACGACGCGGCACTCGGCGAGGACTTCCACATCACCACCGACCGCGGCTTCAGCTGGAACCAGGTCCACGAGGCGATCGCGCGGGGCTTCGGCGTCGAGGCGATCCACGCCCACGTGCCGACGGACGTGCTCGTCTCCTACGACAAGGCCTGGGAGGGGCCGCTCCTCGGCGACAAGAGCTGGTCCGCGCTCTTCGACAATTCCAAGGTGAAGAGCGTCGTGGGCGAGTTCGACGCCTCCCGCGACATCGACGAGATCCTGCACGACTCGATCGCGCACTGCCGCGCGCGGATCGAGGCGACCCCCCTCGAGGACTCGGCCGAGAACCGCCTCCTCGACCGGATCATCGCCGCGCAGGACGCAAGCCGCTCACACGGAGGATGACGTCGACCGACTGCCGCCTTTCCGATCGCGATGCCGCCGACCGGGCCGCCTGCGATGAGCGCCCCCAGGCGGTTGGCGGCAGTGGTGGCGCAGTCCGGTTCGCCGCCCCCGGCTCGTCCGCAGGTCTGGCCGATTTCGGGCGCGTCGATCCCGTTCGGGCGGATGCGGACCGGGCCGACGTCAAGCGTGTCGCCATCGACCACGGAGGCATGACCGATGATGTGGAGATCTTCTGCCGTGGCTGGCCCGGCCGGACGAGCAGGACCGACAGCAGGGCCGGGCGCTTCATGACCGCTTCCCTTACGATCATGTCCGCCAGACCTCGGACAACCGCAGCGTATAGCTTCGCATCTGTCCTCAGTTGATCGCTACACCGAGGCGGGCATCGCCGAAGAAGGTGATGCCGGTGGATGTGTCGGGCTTGTTTTCGACCTTGGCGCTGTGTCCAAGGCCCTGCGGCGAGCATCCGGACAAGAGCAGCAGTATCAGGAGCGTTACCCTCAACAGGTCCGCGGCCGACCATATGTCCTCACGGAATTCCATCGCGCGTGGCGGCACTCCCGGCTATGCTGCCAGGAGACTATTCAGAACGCGGATTTCGTTCATGTACATTCTTCGGGTCGCCGCGCTTGGCATTCTCGCTGCCGCCTCGTTCACCGCACCGGCACCCGCCGCTGCCAAGGAGATGAAGGCGATAAGGGCCTTTGGGCCTTGGCAGGTCTTCTGCGACCAGGACGGCGGCTTCTGCGCCACGCTGCAGTCCGTCCGCGATGCCGCCGGTCACGACGTGACCGCGATGGTCGTACCGGACCCGCCCGGCGAGGCGGTCGCCGGGCTGTCGATCACCACGCCGGCCGGCACCGACATCGACCGCGGCCTGACCCTTACGATCGGCCAAGGGCAAGCCACGGTGCGCAGCAGCATGATGTGCTACGAGACCAACTGCGCGGCCCAGATCGGGCTGAGCAGGGGCGACCTTGCCGACCTTCGGCGCGGGGCGCCGGTCAGCGTACTGTTCTTCATGAAACAAGAGCCTCACGGCTCGTTCCGTATCCCGCTGCAGATGGGCAGCTTCCGGGAGGCCTACGACTCGCTTCCGGCCCCGAGCCGATAAGAGAACACCCCCGAGAACGAGCGGAGACCTGGTTGCGTCGGCAGGTTGGCGGAGCAACGGGGACTGGGGTCGAACACTCTCTGCGCGCCGGGAGGCCGGTGGATGGATGCGAATGAAAGAGTCGTACGTTGAAGGGGTAGCCGCCCACAACGGCCCCGAGTCATGCGGCGTCGCTCGCGAGGGCGGTGTCGAAGCGTTGACAGGGGAAACGGCGGGCTGGGTATTGAGCCGCGTAATGTTAAATCTCCGGGGCGCCGACGCTGTAGAGAAAAGCGGAAGGCAACACGGCGGGCACCGTCATGGCGAGGTGTACGCCGGCCCCGCGCGGTCCGAGACCCCATGCACGCCGGGACACCATCCACACGGAAACCGGGAGGTCCCTGGATTGCCTGGCGCGGTCGCGCCAGGCCGCAGCGGCAAGGCTACGGCCGTAACCCGCTGATGCACGGTCCAGGGAAGTCAGACCCGCCCATAGTACCAGGGAAGCGGCCGAACAAACCCGGGCGACCGGGCGCGGAGGCCGTGGAGGGAAGGGGAGGGGCCAAGGGAACCGCAGGGCGGCAAAGCACGGGCCGGACTCAGAGCCGGGAAACCGTGTCACAGGCGCTGGCCTGCGTACGAGAAGCAGCAAAGCGGAACAGGAACGAACGGTTCACCGCGCTGATGCACCACGTGACGCCGGAGTTGCTGGCCTGGGCCTTCCATCAGCTCAAGGCAAGGGCGGCTCCCGGCATCGACGGGGTGACGTGGGAGGAGTACGCGGGCGCGCTCGATGGCAACATCGACGACCTGCACCGCCGCGTGATGCGCGGCGGCTACCGGGCGAAGCCGTCGCGGCGGCAGTACATCCCGAAGGCCGACGGCCGGCAACGGCCGCTCGGCATCGCAGCACTCGAGGACAAGATCGTCCAGCGGACGCTGGTGGAGGTGCTGAACGCGATCTACGAGGCGGACTTCCTCGGCTTCTCCTACGGGTTCCGACCGGGGCGCTCCCAGCACGATGCGCTGGATGCGCTCGCCTTCGGGATCACCCGGCGAGCGGTGAATTGGGTCCTCGACGCCGACATCCGGGCGTTCTTCGACAGCATCAGCCATGCGTGGATGATGCGGTTCCTGGAGCATCGGATCGGCGACCGCCGTGTGCTCCGGCTGATAGCCAAGTGGCTGAAGGCCGGGGTCATGGAGGAGGGGGCGTTGACGGAAAGCATGGAAGGGACGCCCCAGGGCGCGGTGATCTCGCCGCTCCTGGCGAACATCTACCTGCACTACGTCTACGACCTCTGGGCGGACCAGTGGCGCAAGCGCGAAGCGACCGGCGAGGTGATCGTCATCCGCTACGCCGACGACACCATCGTCGGCTTCGAGCGGCAGGCGGATGCCGAGCGGTTTCTCCGCGATCTGCGGGAGCGGCTGGCGAAGTTCGGCCTGGCGCTGCACCCCGACAAGACCCGCCTGATCGAGTTCGGCCGCTACGCGGCCCAGCGGCGATCGGCCCGGGGCTTGGGGAAGCCGGAGACCTTCGACTTCCTCGGCTTCACGCACATCTGCGGGAAGGCAAAGGAAGGCGGATGGTTCACCCTGGTGCGGCACACCATCGCCAAGCGGGTGCGAGCCAAACTCGTCGAGATCAAGGAGGCGCTGAACCGCATGCGTCACGTGCCGGTGCCCGAACAGGGGCGCTGGCTGGGGCAGGTGGTGCGCGGCTATCTCGCGTACCACGCCGTGCCGACCAATTCGCGAAAGATCACGTCCTTCAAATATCACGTCACGTGGCACTGGCGACGCGCGCTCTCGCGCCGAAGCCAGAAGGGTCGCGTCACGTGGGCGCAGATAGGACGGATCGCCGCGCGTTGGCTGCCACCCGCCAGGATCAGCCATCCCTGGCCGCAATACCGCTTCCTCGTCAAACACCCGAGGTGGGAGCCGAGTGCGTTAGCAGCGCCCGCTCGGATCTGTCCGGGGGGCGCAGGGTGAAACCTGCGTCCCTACCGGGATGGGACATAAGCTATTGATATTGCGCCATATGACACCTCCAGTCCAATCGGCTGTCGGTCTTCTGGGTGAAGCGCGGTTGATGTCACCGCATTGGTCGACGGGCATTCGGCTGCCAAGGCACACCCTGACTGAAAGCCAGGCGCCCGGCGCTGACGCAGTCGGTTTGCCGATGGTTGTCACCGACGGCAATTGACAGGCGTTTCCCTCGATGGTCCCGGCCTTTGTGGCGTCGTGACTCCGGCGACAGGACACTCTCAAAGCCTTTCAACTTCACCGCCCATACCCCGGAGGAATGGCAGGAGCGCGCCCCGCGGCACGAGGGCAGCTGGTGACCAGTTGGCTCGCCGAGCGTTCGGGCGGAAAATCCAAGGCGTCTGCCGTTGGCAGCAGGCTCCATCCGCCGATCGCCGGCGCCCCAGGAACTTACGTGCTCGAAAAGCAGGGCCAAAAGGGCCGGTCCACGTGCCCTCCGCAAGCCTTGGCTCCCAACCGCGCCATCCAAAAGGGGGCGCGGCGTCAGTAATTTCAGCTCTCGTCCTAACCAAGTGGCCCAAAATAGCGAAATATTTTCTATCAAAACTGACCCAGTTTAGCTTGCGGCAGTTTTCAACAAACTAAGATAGAGGTCTGTCCACTTGCCGAATGGAGGAAAACGCGGAGCTTTGTCGTGTTTTTTGGATATGATTTCGGCGGTGAATGGTGTGGGCGCGCGCTTGAACGCCATGGAACGAAGGATCCAGGATGAAATTTGCCAATCCCGCGCCGCTCGGTCTTGCCGGGTTCGCGCTTACGACTTGGATGCTCAGCATGGTGAACGTCGGCTGGTACGCCGGCGCGTCGGTTCCCATGGTGCTCGCGCTTGCGTTCGCGTTCGGGGGCACCGCGCAGTTCTGCGCCGGCCTGCTGGAGTTTCCGCGCGGCAACACCTTCGGATTTGTTGCCTTCTGCGGGTACGGCGCGTTCTGGTGGTCCTACGCCCTCTTCGTCAAGTTCTTCGCGACCGACGTGCCGGCCACGTTCGTCGGTTGGTATCTGTTCATGTGGGGCATCTTCACCTTCTACCTGTGGATCGCGACGCTGCGGCTGAACCGCGCCGTGCAGCTCATCTTCCTGTCTGCGTGGCTCACCTTCGGCGTACTCGCAGTGGGCGATTGGACCGGGATTGCGGAAATCCGTGTCGTTGGCGGCTACCTCGGCATGCTGACCGCGGCGCTGGCCTTCTATCTCTCGGCGGCCGAGGTCATCAACGAAACGCGTGGAGAGGCGATGTTGCCGGTCGGGCCGTACGCACCCCTCAGCTAGTCCACCCGCCGCTTTGTGGTCCTCACATGAGCCGCGCCGCTCACCGGTTCCCTGATTGAAAGATCGTGGAGCCGGTGCCCGTTCCTGATCCCTGCCTCGCAATACCGACGAAATATCCAGCCCAAAAAATAGCGACACTGATGCAAGTTAGCGAGGGGTCATATCGAATGTCCTACGTAGAGTAGCCAGAATTATAAAATATCGCGACTCACCAGGAGGAGAAACCAGCATGACACTGAAGAGCCAGGACTTTGCTACGCTGATCGAAAGCCAGATCGGTGTCTGGCAGGGGCAGATCAAGGATCACCAGGAACGCCTCAGCCAGGCCGGGGCGGACGGTCGCGACAATTATGAGAAGGCCGTGGTCGGCATGCGCGAGAACGCCGAGAAGACCGGCAAGCTCCTGCTGAAGGTCCGGGAGGCGAACGAAGGCGCTTGGAAGGAAATGCAGACCGCCACGCAGAACGCCTTCGAGCGGCTGCAGACCGGCTGGGCCGACGCGCTGAAGACCGTCGCCGCCTAGGCGTGGCCAAGGGTCCGACCGTCCCGCAACAGGACGAGACCCGCCCATGAATGGTCGATCCGGAGCACCGACGAAAGCCGGGCGCCGGATCGACTGGGCTGACGATGGGAGAACGAGATGAACACGGTACCGCTGAGTGGCGTTTTCGAGATCGGTCTCGACAGCAACGCCGCGAACTACGCGGCTTTGACGCCGCTGACATTCATTCAGCGGGCAGCGGCGGTCTATCCAGAACACACGGCTTTGGTCTACGGCGAGGTGCGCCGCAGTTGGGCCGATACGTACGGTCGCTGCTGCCAGCTCGCCTCGGCCCTTGCGGGGCGCGGCATCGGCAATGGCGATACCGTGGCGGTGATCGCCAGCAACATTCCCGAGATTTTCGAAGCTCACTTCGGCATCCCGATGATCGGGGCGGTCCTGAACACGCTCAACACGCGGCTCGATTCCGAGGCGCTCGCCTTCACGCTGCAGCACGGCGAGGCCAAGGCGATCCTCGTCGACCCCGAGTTCGCGGATGTCGCCGAGCGCGCCGTGCATATTTCGGGCCGCAAGATGCTGGTCGTCGATATCGAGGATGCCTCGTTCGAGGGCGGTCGACGCATCGGCCAGCTCACCTACGAGCAGCTGCTGGCCGAGGGGGATCCCAACTACGCCTGGACCCCACCCGGCGACGAGTGGGAGGCGATCGCGCTCAACTACACCTCAGGCACGACCGGCGACCCCAAGGGCGTCGTCTACCATCATCGCGGCGCCTACCTGAACGCGGTGTCCAATGTGCTGTCGTGGGGCATGGGCCCCCATCCGGCCTATCTGTGGACCCTGCCGATGTTCCACTGCAACGGCTGGTGCTTTCCCTGGACGCTGGCTGCCGTCGCCGGCACGAATGTCTGCCTCCGGCATGTTCGGGCGGACGCGATCCTGAACGCTATCCGCGAGGAGCAGGTGTCGCATTTCTGTGCCGCACCCATCGTCCTCAACATGCTCAACAACGCGCCGCCCGCGCTGAAGGAGGGCATCGTCCAGCAGGTCAGGGTGATGACCGCCGGCTCCGCGCCGCCCGCGCCGGTGATCGAGGGCATGGAGCGGATGGGCTTCGAGGTCATCCAGGTCTACGGACTGACCGAGACCTACGGGCCGTGCGTGGTGAGCGCCTGGCACGAGGCCTGGAACGAGAAGCCGCTCGAGGAACGAGCGCGCCTGAAGGCGCGTCAGGGCGTGCGATCGCCCATGCTCGACGGATTGATGGTGGCCGACCCGGTCACCATGGAGCCTGTCCCGCGCGATGGCTCGACGATGGGCGAGATCATGATGCGCGGCAACGTGGTCATGAAGGGCTACCTCAAGAATCCGACCGCCACTGCCGCTACGTTCAGCGGCGGATGGCTTCATTCCGGCGACCTCGCCGTCTGGCATGCCGACGGCTATGTCGAGATCAAGGACCGGTCGAAGGACATCATCATCTCCGGCGGCGAGAACATCAGCTCGCTCGAAGTCGAGGAGGTGTTCTACCGGCATCCTGCCGTGCTGGAGGCCGCGGTCGTGGCCCGGCCGGACGTCAAATGGGGCGAGACCCCGTGCGCCTTCGTGACCCTGAAAGACGGTGCCGTCGCGACCGAGGACGAGCTCATCCTCTTCTGCCGCGAGCAGATGGCGCGGTTCAAGGTGCCGCGCACGGTGGTGCTTGGACCGTTGCCGAAAACCGCGACCGGCAAGGTCCAGAAGTTTGCGCTCCGCGAACAGGCCAGGGCGCTCGGGAGCCTGTCATGAACGCCGGTGCGCTCCGACAGCAGTGCGCAGACAAACGTGGCGCCAAAATCGATGCCTATATTTCCGAATTCGATCGATGGAATATCCGTATGAAAGTCCTTGTGGCTGTAAAGCGAGTGGTTGACTACAACGTCAAGGTTCGTGTCAAGACGGACGGCTCCGGCGTCGACATCGCCAACGTCAAGATGTCGATGAACCCCTTCGACGAGATCGCCTGCGAGGAGGCCATCCGCCTCAGGGAAGCAGGGCAACGCCACCGAGGTGGTCGCGGTATCCCTGGGTGAGAGCAAGTGCCAGGAGACGTTGCGCACCGCGCTCGCCATGGGCGCGGACCGCGCCATCCTCGTCGAGACCGTCGTCGAGCTGCAGCCGCTGGCCGTTGCCAAGCTTCTCAAGGCCGTGGCTGATCGCGAGGCGCCGGGGCTCATCATTCTCGGCAAGCAGGCGATCGACGACGACAGCAATCAGACCGGACAGATGCTGGCCGCGCTCCTCGGCTGGCCGCAGGCGACCTTTGCGTCGACGATCACGCTCGAAGACGGCCATGCGCTCGTGGTCCGGGAGGTGGACGAGGGCAGCGAGACCTTGCGGGTAAAGCTGCCGGCCGTGGTGACGGTCGACCTCCGCCTCAACGTGCCGCGCTACGCGTCCCTCCCCAACATCATGAAGGCCAAGAAGAAACCGTTGGAAACCATGGCTCCCGAGTCACTCGGCGTCGATCCCTCGCCAAGGCTCGAGTACCTCAAGTTCGAAGAGCCGGCGAAGCGGCAGGCGGGTGTCAAGGTCGCCTCGGTGCGGGAACTCGTCGGCAAGCTGAAAATCGAGGCGGGAGTGATCTGAGATGACCGTGCTGATCCTCGCTGAACACGACAATGTCCGCCTCCTGGAAGCGACGCTGCATGCTGTGACTGCCGCGCAGAAGCTCGGGGGTGAGATTCATCTACTCGTTGCGGGCTCTGATGCCGCTGCAGTGGCATCAGAGGCTGCGAACGTGCCGGGTGTGTCGCAGATCCTGCACGTCGAACACGAATCCTTCGGCAATCCGGTCGCCGAGGACGTCGCGGCGCTGCTGACCAGCCTCGCGGGCGGCTACGACCATCTGGTCGCCGCGGCAACCACCACCGCCAAGAACGTCATGCCGCGGGTGGCGGCGCTGCTCGATACCGCGCAGATCAGCGATGTGATCGAGGTGCTGGGCCCGGATACCTTCAAGCGCTACATCTACGCCGGCAACGTCCTGGCTACCGTGAAGAGCCTCGACGCCAAACGCGTGCTTACGGTGCGTACGACGGCTTTCGCAGCTGCCTCGTCGCAAGGTGGCAGCGCGCCAGTGACCGTCGTGGAGCCGGTTGCGTCCACAGGTCTCGCGAGCGTCGTCGGCCGCGAGGTTCACAAGTCCGAGCGCCCCGAACTGGCGTCCGCCCGCATCGTCGTCTCGGGTGGCCGGGGCTTGGGCTCGAGCGAGAATTTCAAGCTGCTCGACAGCCTCGCCGAGGTGCTCGGCGCTGCGGTGGGCGCATCGCGCGCCGCCGTCGACGCCGGGTTCGCGCCCAACGACTACCAGGTCGGTCAGACGGGCAAGATCGTGGCACCGGACCTCTACATCGCGGTCGGGATCTCGGGTGCGATCCAGCACCTGGCCGGCATGAAGGACAGCAAGGTGATCGTCGCGATCAACAAGGACGAGGAGGCGGCGATCTTCCAGGTCGCCGACTACGGCCTCGTCGGCGATCTCTTCCAGGTCGTCCCGGAGCTGACGCGGGAACTCGCGCAGGCCAAAGCGACGCGGACTCTCGTGGAGATGGAATCATGAGCTACATCGCCCCCATCGCCGACATGCGCTTCGTCATGGTCGAGCTCGCCGGGCTCGGCGCGGTCGGCGAGTTGCCCGGCCTCGAGGACGCGACGCCCGATCTGGTCGAGGCCGTCCTCGAGGAAGCCGCGAAGTTCGCCTCCAACGTCCTCGCGCCGTTGAACCGCGCCGGCGATGTCGATGGCGCCAGGCTCGTCGACGGGCAGGTGCACACCACGCCGGGCTGGAAGGAGGCCTACCAGGCATTCGTCGAGGCCGGCTGGAACGGGCTGGTGTTCGATCCGGAGTGGGGCGGTCAGGGATTGCCCTGGCTCGTCAACGCCGCCGTGCAGGAAATGTGGCACGCCTCCAACATGAGCTTCGGCCTCTGCCCGTTGCTGACCCAGGGTGCGATCGAGGCGATCCTGTTCCATGGCTCGGACGCCCAGCGGCAACTCTATCTGCCCAAGCTGGTCTCCGGCGAATGGACCGGCACCATGTGCCTCACGGAGCCGCAGGCCGGCTCGGATCTTTCTGCGGTCAAGACGCGGGCCGTCCGCAGCGGCGACAACTACATCATCACCGGGCAGAAGATCTTCATCACCTATGGCGACCACGATCTGACGCCCAATATCGTCCACCTGGTCCTGGCCAGGACGCCCGATGCCCCCGCGGGGGTCAAGGGCATCTCCCTCTTCGTCGTGCCCAAGTTCCTGCCCGATGCGAGCGGCGCGCCCGGCATCGACAATGACGTGCGCTGCGTCTCGCTCGAGCACAAGCTCGGCATCCACGGCAGCCCCACCGCCGTGCTCGCCTTCGGGGATGGGCCGGGGGCGATAGGGTCGCTGATCGGCGAGGAAAATCGCGGCCTCGAGTACATGTTCACGATGATGAACGTTGCCCGGCTCTGCATGGGGATCGAAGGCCTCGCCATCGCGGAGCGTGCCTACCAGCAGGCGCTCGCGTTCGCCCGCGATCGCGTCCAGGGCAGGGTGATCGGCGAGCCCGCGGATCAGCGTGCGGCTATTTTCCATCACCCCGACGTCCGGCGCATGCTGATGAGCATGAAGGCGCGGATCGAGGCGATGCGCGCCGTCTCTTATGCCTGCGCTGCCGCTGTCGACCAGGCCCATCGCAGTCCCGAACCCGCCCAGCGCCGCAGCCAGCAGGCTTTGGTCGAGCTGCTGACCCCGATCGTCAAGGGCTGGTGCACCGAGTGGGGTATCGAGATCGCATCGACAGGCCTGCAGGTGCACGGCGGCATGGGTTATGCCGAGGAGACCGGCGCCGCGCAGCACTACCGGGATGCCCGGATCGCGACGATCTACGAAGGCACCACCGGCATCCAGGCGGCTGACCTGGTGGGTCGCAAGATCCTGCGCGACGGCGGGGTGGCGATACGCTCGGTGATCGACACCATCCGAGCGCTGGACGAGCCGCTCGCGGCGCAGGCGGCGGAACCCTTCCCGGCGTTGCGAAGCACACTCGCGGCTGCCGTCGGCGAGCTGGAGACGGCCATCGGCTGGGTTCTCCAGGCCGGCGGACGCGACTTGCGCCTGGCGCTGGCGTCGTCGGTGCCGCTTCTCGAACTCACGGGCACCGTGCTGGGCGGCTACGAGCTCGATCGCGCCGCGCTGCGCGCCCGGGAAATGATCGCGGCCGGAACGGGTGACCAGGTCTTCCTGACCGGCAAGATCCAGACGGCCCACTTCTATGCGACCAGCGTCCTGCCGAATGCCGCTGCCCTGGCCCGCACGGTCGTCGATGGCGCCGAGCCGATCGTCGAGCTTGCGGACGCGACGTTCTGAGTGGGCACGATGGACACAGAACGCGAGTCGATGGTCTACGACGTGGTGATCGTCGGCGCGGGTCCGTCGGGTCTGGCGGCGGCGATCCGGCTGAAGCAGCTGGCGGAGGCGAGCGGGGCCGAGATATCGGTCTGCGTGCTCGAGAAGGGCTCTGAGGTCGGTGCCCACATCCTCTCCGGCGCCTGCCTCGAGACCCGCGCGCTGGACGAGCTGATCCCGGACTGGCAGGCGAAGGGCGCACCGATCGAGACGGCCGCGACCGAAGACCAGTTCCTCTATCTCACCGCCACAAAATCCTATCGCCTGCCGACCCCGCCGCAGATGCACAACAAGGGCAACTACATCGTCAGCCTCGGCAATGTCGTGCGCTGGCTCGGACATCAGGCCGAGGCGCTGGGCGTCGAGATCTATCCGGGCTTCGCCGCGGCCGAAGTGCTCTACGACGCGGCCGGCAGGGTGCGTGGGGTCGCCACCGGCAACATGGGCGTCACCAAGGCCGGCGAGGAGGGTCCCAACTTTCAGCCGGGGATGGAGCTGCACGCGAAGCTGACCCTGTTCGCGGAAGGTTGTCGCGGCTCGCTCACCAAGACGCTGATGGAGCGATTCAAGCTGGGCGACGGCAAGCAGCCGCAGACCTATGGGCTCGGCGTCAAGGAGCTGTGGGAGGTCCAGCCCGCCCAGCACGTCAAGGGCAAGGTGGTCCACACCATCGGTTGGCCGATGGACAGCCGCACCTACGGCGGCTCGTGGCTCTACATGTTCGACGAGAACCTGGTCTCGGTGGGGTTCGTCGTGGGGCTCGACTACGAAAACCCGTATCTGTCGCCGTTCGAGGAGATGCAGCGTTACAAGACGCATCCGGCGATCCGGCCGATCCTCGAGGGCGGGCGGCGGATCGCCTACGGGGCCAGGGCACTGTCGGAGGGCGGGTTCCAGTCGATCCCGAAGCTGGTCTTCCCCGGCGGTGCGTTGATCGGCGACACGGCGGGCTTCCTCAACGTGCCCAAGATCAAGGGCACGCACACCGCGATGAAGTCCGGCATGGTTGCGGCGGAGGCCGCGTTCGACGCGCTCAAGGACGGTGCCGAGGCCCCCGAGCTGACGGCCTATCCGGAGCGGCTGGAGCGGAGCTGGCTCTGGGACGAACTGCGCGGGGTGCGCAACATCCGGCCCGCGTTCCACTGGGGCCTCTGGCCCGGCGTGGCCTACTCGGCCCTCGACACCTACGTGCTGCGCGGCCACGCACCCTGGACGCTCGGGCACCGGGCCGACCACACGACCTTGCGGCCCGCCGCAGAGTGCGCACCGATCGCCTACCCGCGCCCGGACGGCAAGCTGACGTTCGACCGCCTCTCCTCGGTGTTCCTGTCCAACACCAACCACGAGGAAGATCAGCCGGTGCATCTGCGGCTCAGGGACCCGACGCGTCGCGGAGCGGATCAACCTCGACCGCTACGACGGCCCGGAGCAGCGCTATTGCCCGGCCGGGGTCTACGAATACGTCGCTGGGGTCGACGGCGCCCGCCACCTGCAGATCAACGCGCAGAACTGCGTCCACTGCAAGACCTGCGACATCAAGGACCCGACCCAGAACATCGACTGGGTCACCCCCGAGGGCGGCGGCGGGCCGAACTATATCGGTGGGATGTGAGCGGCCATGGGTGCGCTATCGAGGCGCATGCCAACGGATAAGGTTCAAGGAGAACCAGGCCATGAACGATCTGAACGGATACGACATCGAGGATCTTGCGGTTGGCATGACCGCGATCTTTGCCAAGACCATCACCGAGGCGGATATCGTCTTGTTCGCCGCTGCTTCCGGTGACAACAACGCCGTCCACATCAACGAAAAGTTCGCGAAGACCACGTCGTTCGGCGGGCCGGATCGCGCACGGTTTCTTGACCGCAAGCGTCATTTCGGCCGCCGTCGCGAACCGCCTGCCCGGACCCGGCGCGGTCTACATCTCGCAGCAGATGAGTTTCAAGGCGCCGGTACGCCCCGGCGATACCGTCGAGGCGACCGTGTTGGTGAAGGAAATCATCCTCGCCAGGAGCCGTGTCGTTTTAGAAACTACTTGCCGGGTCGGCGACCTGGTGGTCATCGAGGGCGAGGCGCTGGTTAAGACGACATCACTGGCAAAGCGCGAGGCGGTTGCTGCCCGTTTGGCGAAGGTGGCCTAAGCACTGCTCTAGAGCGCTTCCGTTTTAGTACGGCTGCCGCCAGTGACGGCCGTGTCATCAGAGAACTGATCGTCGGAGTCGTCAGCCTGTTCAAATCCACCTCCAGCCGCCGGCACCAAGCCTGACACCAGCGCCCCCGTGTAGATCGTCGCAGCCTGAGCGCCCGAAATCGATAACGTACAGGATCTTTCGCACATTGCCGGGCGAGGCGGCTCCTTTCAGGATAGCTGAGAGGAGCCTGGGATGGACGAGAAGCCAGAGATGAAGCTGATGGGACAGGTGATCCAGATCGATGAGGGTCGGATCAGGGATCACCTCGGCGAGATGGTTCGCGGGACCGTCGAGGAGGCGCTGAATGCGATGCTGGACGCCGAGGCGGACCAGCTTTGCGGCGCCGGACGCTACGAGCGCAGCGAGACGCGGAAGGACACGCGGGCCGGCAGCTATGAGCGATCGCTGGAGACACGAGCCGGCCAGGTCAGCCTGAAGATCCCGAAGCTGCGGCGCCAGACGTTCGAGACGGCGATCATCGAGCGCTACCGTCGCCGGGAGAGCTCGGTCGAGGAGGCGCTGATCGAGATGTATCTCGCCGGCGTCTCGGTGCGGCGGGTCGAGGACATCACCGAGGCGCTCTGGGGCACGCGGGTCAGCCCGAGCACGGTCTCCAACCTCAACAAGAAGATCTACGCCAAGATCGAGGCCTGGCGGAACCGGCCGATCGAGGGCGAGCATCCGTACGTCTTCCTCGACGGCATCGTGATGAAGCGAACCTGGGCCGGCGAGGTGCGCAACGTCTCGCTGCTGGTGGCGATCGGCGTGAATGCCGAGGGTTACCGCGAGATCCTCGGCATCTGCGAGGGCGCCAAGGAGGACAAGTCGGGCTGGTCGGCGTTCCTGCGTCACCTGGTCGACCGCGGTCTCAAGGGTGTCGAGCTGATCATCTCGGACGCCTGCAGGGGGCTGGTCGAGAGCATCGACGAGTTCCTGCCGGACGCCCGGTGGCAACGCTGCGTCGTGCATTTCTACCGCAACGTCTTCAGCCACGTGCCGGCAACGAAGGTCCGGGAGGTCAGCCACATGCTCAAGGCGATCCATGCACAGGAGACCAAGGCAACCGCCGAGGCCAAGGCCTCGGCGGTCGTCGACGAGCTCCGCCGCCAGCGTATGGGGCGCGCTGCGGACCTCGTCGACGCGCACGTCGCGGAGACCCTGACCTACTACACCTTCCCGGACTGCCACTGGATCAAGATCCGCACCAACAACCCGCTCGAGCGCATCATGCGCGAGATCCGGCGACGAACCCGCGTGGTCGGTGCTTTCCCCGACGGTCAGTCCTGCCTGAACCTCGCCGCGGCCCGGCTCCGGCACATCGCCGGCACCCAGTGGTCGACCCGCAAGTACATGAACATGGCGCCGCTCCACGCGGCGAAGAACGAAGCCTACGGAGCCGTCGTCGCGTGAGCGAAAGTGCGAAAGAGTCTGGACGCTACCCCGAAATCGTCGCCATGCCGAAGGCCAAAACCAATAGCGGATTATTCATGGCAATCCCCCTGTGGCCGGCCAATCGGCTTAAATATTGAAAGTATCACAGTTTGTTGAGGCCGCAATCGGGTTAATCGAAGCGACTAGTCTAGAGAGCTTACAGACCGCCCGCAATGAGCTGCTGAGCAACCTTGGCCATCTACCCAGGCGTTCAGCTTGTGTCCGCGGCCATCAACCAGCCATTATCGGCGAAGAGCTTCGCACGCCCTAAACAGCACATAACTCCGCGCGAGCGAGACGACCGTGAAGATCGCGCCGATCGCCGGGTTTTCGCCGAGTGAGGTCTTGAGAGCGAACAATGGGAACACCGGCCCCTGCGTCGTGACTGCCACACCGTACCCCATGACGACATTCGCCCCGGCCTCGACATACGACATCAGGCGGGGCTGGCGCATGCTGCCTCCCTGAACCCGAGCCGATCGAGCAGGTTGGTCACCGTCGAGACATGCCACTGGCCGCCGCGACGGGTGAGCATGCCGCGCTCGTTGAGCTCCGCCGCAATTTCCCGGAGGCTCACAGCGCCGTTCGCGCGGATGTCCTCGACCACCGTCGCCAAGTCGTGCGCATGCCGATCGGCGTTGCGCGCGATCGCCGCCCGGAGCGGTGCCCCAGCCCTTGCCTGCCCGGCGGATCGCCTCGATGCCGTCGGGGTTGCCGAGCCTCACCCCGCGGGCCTTCGCCACGGCCAGCGCCTCTTTCGTGCGCTTCGAGATCGCTTCCCGCTCCTGCTGCGCTACCAGCACCATGATGCCAACGGTGAGGTCGTTCGCCTCAGGCAGGTCGACCGCGGCGAACTTCACCCGGGCATCGCGCAGCGTCAGCAGAAAGGCGGCATTGCGCGACAGCCGGTCGAGCTTGGCGATGACCAGCCTCGTCCCGGTGACTTTCGCGAGGTGCAGCGCCTGCTTCAGCTCCGGCCGGTCCGGATTGCGGCCGCTCTCCACCTCGGTGAAGCGGGCGAGGAGCGTGCCGCCTCGCTGTGCGACGAAGCCGTCGATCGCCTGCCGCTGCGCCTCGATCCCGAGACCGCTCGCGCCCTGCCGGGCCGTCGAGACCCGCTCGTAGCCGATCATCCGCATATTCCTGGATCATGTCGGCTGCTCGCGCGTCCTCGTCGAACGCGCCGGCCTCGTACTTCTCGACCCAGACCCGGGCCAAGTTTCGCGAAACGTCGTGGCGCTTGGCCAGACCATGCAACGTCTCGCCGGCCAGAAAACTCCTGGGCGACCTGCCGCTTGAACTCGATGCTGTCAGATCGGTGCTTCACCATGGCTTCCATCCTCCCGGAACTCCGGCGCACCGGTCAATTCACTTCGCCCAAACTGTCCTCCCCGAGGGGCCCACTCCAGACCGACGCGGGGAGCCTCGCGAAGAGGCCTGGGAGGGCGAGCGTCCGATGCATCGACCCGCTCAGCAGTTCCTTCCACGGTCCAGCCGTGCCGCGTGGCGCGGGGATCTCGGTGCCCGCGTCTCCGGGGCGGAGGCTCGTGGCTACGACGAGAACCTCCCGACCATGCCGGCGCGCGAAGGCGCAGAGGCCGTCGGATGCCGATCCGGGGGGCTCCAGCGGCTCGTAACTGCCTTGGGCGAAAAGCGCCGGTCGGGTGCGGCGCAGGGCGAGAAGGGTGCGGGTCAGCGCGAGCTTGACCGCCGCCCCGCCGAGCTCCGCCGGCGGGTGCTCGCCGATCTCGTCCAGCATTGCTGCGCGGCGTGCGAAATCGACCGGTCGTCGATTGTCCGGGTCGACCAGGCTCTGCTCCCAGATTTCCGCTCCCTGGTAAATGTCCGGCACGCCGGGCACCGTGAGCTTGAGCACCGCCTGGATGAGGGCGTTGCGAACTCCCGCCGGGCCGACGACGGCCTCGAAGGCGCGGAAGCTTCGCAGGAACGCTCCCTCCGGGTGCAGAGCCCGCCGAACGAAGGCGGAGAGATCGGCCTCGTAGCCGGGATCGCCGAAGACCCAGCGCGTGTTCACCCCGGCCTCGCGCGCGGCCTTGAGCATGGCGGAGTCGAGCCGGTCGGCGAGGATGTGAAGTGCATCGGATGTCGGCACGGCCTCCTCATGCATGCCCATCGGCCAGGCGCCGAGCAACGACTGGTAGAAGAAATACTCCTCGTTGCGATCGATCGGCCGAGCCGGATCGGCAAGGAGCCGATGCCATTCCTCGACCCTCTCGGCCCAGAGCGGCACCTGCCCGCCGAGGGCGAGAATGCGGGCGCGCGCGTCTTCGCCGCGCTTGGTGTCGTGGGTCGAGGTGGCGAGCATCGTCCCGGGCGTCCGGGCCTGGCGGTCGGCGTTCGCGCGGTGGAACTCCGCCACGGAGACGGCGAACCGCCCGGGCTCGCTCCCCACCTCGTTGAGAGCGATCAGACGGTTGAGGCGGTAGAGCGCAGTGTCCTCGAGCCCCTTGGCCGTCACCGGGCCGGTGAGCTGCTGGGTGCGAAAGGCGATCTCGAGCACTGCCGCCGAATCCTCGGGCCTGCCCGACGCATGATCAAGTGTGAGCACGCCCGCGATGAAATCGAAGACGTCCGGGTCGAGATCGGGAGCCGCGGCGCGCGCGCGGGCAACGGCCGCGTGGATGCTGGCCCGGTCGTCCGCGGTGATGCCGTCGGCATCGGCGTAGGTGCGATAGACGTCGAGCGCCGCCAGCGCCTGCACGAGCCCCGCCCGCAACGCGCCCCTTCCGATATCCGCGAAGCGAGGATCGCGGGAGGCGAGGGCGAAGAGCCGGTCGGTCAACCCTTCGAGCTCTGCCCGCATCGGGCCGAGCATGATCCGCCGCTTGCAGCCCCGAACCACTGCCTCCACAGGGGCGTCGCAGCCGGTGAAATCGACGTAAGCGCGGGTGAGGGCCGCTGCATTCGCGGGGTCCGCCAGGACTCCGGCGAGCAGGTTCGTGAAATCGTATCCGGTGGTGCCGTCGGCGCCCCAGGCCGCCGGCAGGGCCTCGCCGGGGCCGAGAATCTTCTCCACCACGAGGTAGAACGGCCGTGACGCCCGGGCGCGCAGCCGTCTCAGGTAGCCCTTGGGATCGCGGAGGCCGTCGATATGGTCGATGCGGAGGCCGTCGACGAGCCCTTCTTCGACGAGGCGGAAGACGAGGGCATGCGTCGCCTCGAAGACGGCCGGATCCTCGACCCTGAGGCCGGCGAGGTCGCTGATGGTGAAGAAGCGACGAAAGTTGATGGCGTCGGAATCGAGGCTGAACTTGGCCGGGCGCCAGAACTGGAGCTCAATGAGGGCGTCGAGGCGCGCCCACGAGGACGGCTCTTCCGGCCTTCCCCTGAAGGCGGAGAGGCTCGCATCGAGCTCGCCGGCGGCCGCGGCTTCCGCGACGGCTGCGCTCAGCGCCGGCCACCGCGGATCTCCCGGAGCGGCCCCGGTAAGTCCCGCCGCGTGCTCGGCCAGCTGCGCCGGTCCGCCGATGCGCAGGATCTCGTGGTAGTGGCGTGGGCAGACGGGCAGCTTGTGGGTGCCCTCGGCCCAGACCGAGAAGCTGCCCTCGACGATGTCGGCGCGGAGCTCCAGCTTGCCTGCGGCGAGGGCGGTGGCGTAAGCCTCGCCGAGCACGGGCGCGAGAACCTTGCCGGCGAGCCCGGGGTGCCGGGCGTTCCAGTCGATGTCGAACCAGGCCGCGTAGCGGCTCTCGGGACCCCATGCGAGCACGTCCAGCCAGTACGTGTTTGCCGCACCGCCGATGCCCATGTGGTTCGGAACCACGTCGATGATCAGCCCGAGACCTTCGGCGCGCAGCGAGGCGACCATGGCGCGGAACCCCGCCTCTCCGCCGAGCTCCGCGCTGATACGGCACGGGTCCACCACGTCGTAGCCGTGCGTGCTGCCCGGCCGCGCCGCGAAGATCGGCGAAGCGTAGACATGGCTGACCCCGAGGGCCGCGAGGTAGGGCGCCAGCGCCGCCCCGTCGCCGAAGCCGAAGTCGGCGCTGAACTGCAGACGGTAGGTGGCCCGCGGGGTCATGTACTTCCTATCGGCACGGCCAAGCTTCAGCCGATCTCGGTCTGCCAGGCATCGAGGTCGGCTGTCTCCGGCCGGGTATGGCGCGGTCCCGGGGCCAGCACCAGGGCGCTGTCGGCGCTCAGCACGAGCCGTCGCGCGGTGTCCACGGGCCGCTGCCCGCCGCCGCCGTAGGCGACATCCTCGCTCGACCACACGACCCGCCAGTCGGTGGCTTCCGGCGGAGCGAAAAGCGGCTCCGGGACGCTCGACAGACTGAGATCCGGCCCGAGATTGACCAAGACCAGGCGTTCGTTCGCAGGGTCATCGGCGAAGTACCGCAGGAGAAAGGCGTGGTCGCCGATCACCGCGCCGTCCAGTCCGCTCCTCGGCTGGGTGAAGGCGGCGTTCTCGCGGCGAAGACGCAGCAGGTCGCGGTGGAGGGCCAGGGCTTCCGCGTGCGTCCGTGCCTCGTCCCAATCCAGCCGGCTTCGCTCGAAGGTCGCCGGGTCGGAGGGCACGGCGAGCCGGTCGCGAACGGCCTCGTTCCTTAAGCTCGCGAACTGGCCGAGGAAATCGGCCCGGCCGGTCGCGATCAGCGGATCGAGCTCGCCGCCTTGGTCGGCGAAATAGAAGAAGGGGCTCGAGGCCCAGAATTCCTGTCCCTGGAAGAGGAGCGGCATCTGCGGCGCGAGCAGCAGAAGCGCCGTCAGCGCCCGCATTCTGGCGGGCGCCGCCCGGGCGAACAACCGGCTGCTGCCTGCGGAGTTGGCGACCTGGTCGTGGTTCTCGAGGAAGTTCACAAAGGCATTGGGCGGCAGGTCGAGTCCGGGCTTCCCGCGCGGGGCATTCTGCCAGTCGTACCGCTGTCCCTGGAAGAGATAGCCGTGACGCGCTGCCGAGATAAGCTCCTGCGGGCTCCCGCGGTAGTCGTGATAGTAGGCTTCGCGCCGGCCGGTCAGCGCCACGCAGGCGGAGTGATGGAAGTCGTCGTTCCAGAGCGCGTCGATACCGTAGCCGCCTTCCTCCGCCGGACGCACCAAACGCGTGTGTTGTGGCTCGTTCTCGGCGACGAGGAGGATCCTGCGGCTGCCCGCGGCCGCCCGCGCCTCGCGGGCGATCCGGGCGAGGATATGCTCCTCGGAGGCATCGAACAACGCCTGGGTCGCGTCGAGGCGGAGTCCGTCGAAACCCGAACTCGCAGACCCAGTAGGCGGCGTTCTCGGCCACGTAGTCGCGGACCGGGCCGCATCCATCGCCGTCGAAGTTGGGCGAGGCGCCCCATTCGTTCTTATACCGGTCGGTGAACCAGCGGTCGCTGAAATCGACGAAGCGGTTGCCCGGGCCGAAATGGTTGTAGACGACATCCAGGATCACGCCGATGCCGTGGCCGTGCGCCGCGTCGATAAAGGCCCGCAGGTCGTCGGGCGTGCCGTAGAGCGCGGTCGGCGCGTAGCTGAGGGCGCCGTCGTAGCCCCAGCCGAAGCGGCCGCGGAACTCGGCGACCGGCATCATCTCGATGACGGTGACGCCGAGCGCCGCGAGATGCGGCAGGCGCTCGGCGGCCGCGGCCCAGGTGCCGTGTTTGGTGAAGGTCCCGACGTGGAGTTCGTAGAGCACCTGGTCGTGCCCCTGGACACCCGGCCAGTCGCGGTACTTCCAGGTATACGCGGTGGGATCGACCAGAACCGACCAACTGTCGGGGCCGGCTGCCTGCGCCCTGGACGCGGGGTCGGCGAGCGGCGCGCCGCCGTCGAGCCGGAATGCGTAGCGGGTGCCGGGCTCGACGGACCCGACGCGGGCCGCGAACCAGCCATCCGGTTCGGGAACGAGCGCGATCTCCCGCCGCTCGCCGAGAACCAGGCTGACGGCGCGCGCTCGTTCGGCCCATACCCGGAAGGTGACGTGGTCGGCGCAATTTCCGGCCCGTGCGCATACGTGGCCGCAAGATCGGCGATCGCACGTTGATCTAGCGCCGAAGCGGGTGACTGGACCGCAGAGTGCAAGCCGCGCGGAACCTCGCCGAACGCCGGGCCCTCTCGATCGACGCCCTGCAGCCGCGGTTGCATTGGCAGATCGCTGCCGCGCGCCGGCCCATCGAGATGAAAGGCCCCGGCAGCGAGCGGCCCTTCGGCCAAATTCGAGGTTTGCGACATGGATCAACCCGCACGGTCGGTGGAAAGCTCAACTCACATTGGGTCGGAAGTGTTCCGCTGGGCGCACCAGAACGATGTTCGAAATTCGGCCGCCGTGGCCGCAGTGAGCCGAGGAAGGCCGGCGAGTCGCCGTGGTCTGGGAGTGCGCGCTGCCGGTGCCGCGCCCCTGCTCGCGCCTATTCGACATCCCTTGCTCGGCGCAGTTGCCAGTATTCGGCCGCGAGCTGCTCAAGGTGGGTGCGCATCGCTGCCTCGGCGCGGTCGGGATCGCGCGCGGCTACGCCTTCGTAGATCGCTGCGTGCGCGATATAGGCGCGCTCGTCTTGGTGCGGGGCGGCCAAGGTGACGACGCGCTGCTCCTTCAGCCATTCCGAGATCTGATCGTGCAGTGCCAGAAAGATCGGGTTCTGCGCGGTCTGCGCGAGAGCGTAATGGAATGCGATGTCGGTGGCTGTGAAGGCATCGCGGTCACCGATGGCGGCGCGATTGTCCGCAAGCGCCGCGGCGAGCGCGGCAAGGTTCTCGTCGGAGGCGGTGCGAGCCGCGACGCGGGCGAGGCCGGTCTCGAAGAAGAGCCGCGCGTCCTGGAACTGACGCTGGCCGACTTCGCTCGAGAGCAGCGCCTGCACCGCTGGCGCCATGCCGGAGAAGATGTTCGAGGCGGTGGGGGTTGCGATGCGCGCGCGCGCTCCGTTGCTGATTTCGAGCAACCCCGCGCGCTGCAGGGTGATCAGCGCTTCGCGGATCGCCGGGCGGCCGACGCCGAAGTGCGCCTGAAGTTCGCGCTCGGGCGGCAGGACGTCGCCGGGCTTGAGCGCACCGGTCAGGATCTGGCCCTGAAGGTGGTCAGCGACCTGCTCGAAGAGCTTCCTGCGCTCGATCTTCATTCCATCGATCATGAAGCTTTCATACCATCATGCTTGACAACAGCACAACAGGCTGGCACCCCTGATCCAACCGGTCGGGAAGCGCCGGAAGCGGACGGCGCGCCGTTCAGGGAGGTTGCATGCGCATCGCGATCCTCGGCGGCGGCGGCGCTATGGGCGGGCTTTTCGGCGGCTATCTGAGCCGTGGCGGCCACGACGTGACGTTGATCGACGTCTCGCGGCCGGCAATCGCGGCGATCAACGCCAACGGGCTCGCGATCGAGGAGAAGGACGGGTCGGTTGCGGAGATCGGCGTGCCGGCCTCGGACGATCCGGCAGCGGTCGGGCCGGTCGACCTGATCGTCAACTTCGTCAAATGCTACCACACCGAGGCGGCTGTCGGCGCCGCCAAGCCCATGATCGGCCCGGACACGACGATTCTTTCGCTGCAGAACGGTTGGGGCAACGCCGATCGTATCGCCGCGGTCGCCGGGCGGGAGCGGGTGGTGGTGGGGCTCACCTATCACGGTGGGACGTTGGTCGCGCCGGGACGCGTCAAGCATCCCGGCAGTGGGATGACCTACGTGGGCGAACTCGATGGCGCGAAGACCCCGCGGCTCGAACGCATCGCCGAGGCGCTGCGCGGCAGCGGCTTCGAGGTGACGGAGTCGCCGCGCATCCTCGACGAAGTCTGGAAGAAGCTCGCCCTCAATGCCTGCACGCTGCCCACCGCGAGCCTCCTGCGATTCCAGAGCCACGAGCTGGTCGCCTATCCGGGCATCAAGGAGATGATGTCGGCGATCCTCGACGAAGTAGTGGCGGTGGCGAACGCGCAGGGCATCGCGCTCGACCGCGACGAGCGGTGGGCGGCGATCACCGGCCTCCTGGAGAAGGCCGTCGGGGGCAAGGCCTCGATGCTGCAGGATGTGGAGGCCGAGCGGCGGACCGAGATCGACGTGATCAACGGCGCGATCGTCGATGCCGGGCGTCGCTCGGGCGTCGCCACCCCCTTCAACCAGGCGATGGTCTGGATGGTTCGGGCGCTCGAGGCGAAGTACCTGGCGAAGCCGGCATGACCTCGCGGCTCGAGATCGCCGGGCTCAGCAAGTCCTTTCCGGGCGTGCGCGCGCTCGAAGCCGTTTCGATGACCGTGGAGCGCGGCGAAATCCGCGCGCTCCTCGGCGAGAACGGCGCCGGCAAGTCGACGCTGGCGAAGGTGCTGACCGGCGTCTACGCCCGCGATGCCGGGCGGGTGATGGTCGACGGCGAGGACATCGGCGACCTCGACGAACGCGCGGCCGGCGAGCGCGGGATCGGCATCGTGCATCAGGAAGGCTCGCTGGTGCCGCAGCTGAGCGTGGCGGAGAACATCTTCGCCGGGCGCCAGCCGGTCCTGCGCTTCGGTCAGGTCGACCGGCGGGCGATGCGCGAGCGGGCGCGGGCGCTGATCGCGCAGCTCGGCGTGGCGATCGATCCCGCCCGGCGGGTGGCCCAGCTCTCACCGGCGCAGGCGCAGGTGGTGGAGATCGCCAAGGCGCTGTCGCACGACCTGCGCATCCTCGTCCTCGACGAGCCGACCGCGGCGCTGACCCTGACCGAGACCGAGCGGCTGTTCGAGATCGTGCGCCGGCTGGCGGCGGACGGGGTGACGGTGATCTACGTCTCGCACCGGCTGGCGGAGATCTTCGCGCTCTGCGACAGCGTGACGGTGCTGAAGGACGGACGGCTGGTCGGGACGCGGCAGGTTTCCGACACCGATTCGAACGAGCTCATCCGGATGATGGTCGGGCGCGACGTACATTTCGCCCGCGATGCGGCGGCGCGGCCGGTGGGCCCCGTGGTGCTGGAGGCGCACGACGTCGCGGCGCCGCCCTACGTGCGGCAGGCGTCGCTGACCGTGCGGGCCGGCGAGATCGTCTGCCTCGCCGGGCTGATCGGCGCCGGCCGGACCGAGTTCTGCGAGACGCTGATCGGCGCGCGCCGGATGACCCGCGGCAGCGTGCGCGTGGACGGCGTTGGCATCGCGCCGCGCGGGGTCTGGGACGGCAAGGCGGCGGGGATCGGCATGGTGCCGGAGGACCGCAAGACCTCGGGGCTCTTCCCCGGAATGGACATCGCCAACAACGTCGCCGTGACCGTGCTCGACAAGGTCTCGAACGGCATCGTCTTCTCGCGCGCCAAGGCGGAGGCGCTGGCGCAGCACTACGTCGACGAGATGCGCATCGCGACGCCCAGCGTGCGACGGCTGGTCGGCTACCTTTCGGGGGGCAACCAGCAGAAGGTGCTGATCGCGAAGTGGCTTGCCGCCGAGCCGCGCCTGCTCATCGTCGACGAGCCGACCCGCGGCGTCGACGTCGGCGCGCGCTGGGAGATCTACCGGCTGCTGCGCGAACTGGCGGCGAAGGGGGTGGCGCTGGTCGTCGTTTCCTCGGACCTGCCGGAGGTTCTGGCGCTGGCGGACCGCATCGTCATCATGGCCGAAGGGCGCACCGTGGGCGAGCTCCGCGGCGAGGGCGCCACCGAGGAGGCGGTTCTGGCATTGGCGACCCAGTTCACCGCCTCGGTCGTCGCCGCGCGCAACCTGTCGGCGGCAAGCGCGGTGCGGTCATGATCGAGGCGCGCGGCGACATGGACGAGCAGGCGATCGAGGCCGGCGACCGGCATCGCGAGTCCCTGCCGATGCGGCTGGTGCGGACGCTGGCGGATTCCCGCGAGCTGACGCTTCTGGTCCTCGTGGTCTTGCTCGCGATCGCGATGAGCACCTTCTACCCCAACAACTTTCCCACCGCAGCGAACATGCGGGCGGTGCTGCTGAATCTGGCCCCGGTCGCGATCCTCTCCTGCGGGATGATGCTGCTGATGATCGGAGGCACCTTCGACCTCTCCGTCGGCTCGACGCTCGCTTTCGCCGGGGTCTGGGCCGGGGTCGTGGTCGGGTGGTGGCACTGGCCCCCGGCGACGGGCCTTCTGGTCGGCCTTCTGGTCGGCTGCCTCTGCGGGTTATTCAACGGCTTCGTCGTCACCCGGCTCGGGATCAACGCACTGATCTGCACGCTGGCGACGATGGCGATCTACCGTAGCCTCACCTACATCACCGCCGGCACCGGCGTGACCCCGATCTCGGACGGCTTCGCCGCCTATGGCCGCGCCGTCGATCCGATCTTCCGCATCCAGTCGCCGTTCTGGATCGCGCTGATCGTGCTGGTGGTGGGCAGCTGGCTGGTGGCGCGGACGAGGTTCTTCCGTCACTACTACTTCATCGGCGGAAACGCCCGCGCCGCCCAGCTCTCCGGCATCCGCGTCGGTCGGCTGACGTTGATCGCCTTCGTCATCACCGGCTGCCTCGCCGGCCTCGCCGGCGTGCTCGGCGCGGCGAGGCTCAACTCGGCGGTGGTCAATGCCGGCGTCGGGATCGAGCTCAAGGTCATCACCGCAACCGTGCTCGGCGGCGCCAGCCTCAAGGGCGGGGAGGGCACGATCTGGGGCGCGTTCCTCGGCGTGCTCTTCATCGCGCTGATAGAGAACGCGATGATCATCAACGCCGTGGGCGTGTTCTGGCAAGGGCTGGTGGTCGGCGGCGTGCTGCTGCTCGCGGTCTCTCTCGACAGGTACAAAAGCGTCAACCGGCTCTGAGCCGATGGGCGATCGCGACCGGAGCCAACCGGCCCGCCAGGAAACAACGGATGGAGGAATGGGAATGCCCGGAATTACAATGCGTCTGTTCGGCGGCGCAGCCGTCGCGGCCGCCCTTTCGCTCGCGCACGTCGCGGTGGCGCAGGAATCGTCCTTCGGCCCGAAGGACGCCAAGGAGACGTACTACTGGATCTCGAACAAGGCGAACCTGCCGCTCTTCGTGCAGTACGACTATGTCGGCATGAAGAAGGTCGCCGAGGAGCTGGGCGTCAGGGTCGTCGTCGCCGGTCCGACCGACTTCGACCTGCCCGGATTCATCGCCGCCGTCGACCAGGTCTGCGCGCAGAAGCCGTCGGGCGTCTCGGTGGTCGGCGGCTGGGATCCGTCGCTGACGGAGTCGGTCCGCAAGTGCATGGAGCAGGGCGTCCCGACGGTGGTCGATGACGGCGACCTGCCCAATTCCGGCCGTCTGGCCTACATCGGCACCAACTGGACGCAGGTGGGCGTGAGCCAGGCGAAGAAAATGATGGAGATGCTGCCGGACGGCGGCAAGCTCGCGATGATGTCGATCATCAACGCCGGCAACATGCGCGAGGCGGTGGCCGGCTTCCAGGCGTACATCGCGGCAAACGGCGGCGACAAATACGAGATCGTAACCAACGAGGACGACGGCGGCGACGCGCAGAAGGCGGCGCAGGTGACCGCGGCGGTGCTCGCCGCACATCCCGACATCGCCGGGATCGCGGGCTTCGACTCCGAATCCGGCGCGGGCATCGTCACCGCCCTGCGCGAGGCCGGCAAGAATCCGGGCGACATCAAGGTGACCGCGATGGAGCAGACGCCCGACTTCTTCAAGACCGCGAAGGAAGGCTGGGTCGACGGCATAGTGGTCCAGAACCGCGAGCTCTTCATCTACTACGCGGTGAAGTTGCTGCACGACTTCAACAACAGCGGGCTCAAGTCCGCCGGTCTCGATGCCAAGGCCGGCGGCCGGCCGATCCCGGACAGCGTGGACACCGGTGTTCTCCTCGTCACCAAGGACAATGTCGACGGCGTGCTGACCGCGCTCGGCCAGAACTGACGGGCGGCCCTCGAAAGCACACCGGTGGCGGTTCCGACCGCCGCCGGACCTCACCAGGAGTGACGCCGTTGCACGCCCATACCCGCATCCGGTTCCACGGAGTCGCCGCCTACGAGATCGTCACGCGCAGTGGGCTGCGCATTCTCTGCGACCCGTTCCTCGACGAGAACCCGGGCGCCGCCACCGGCTCGACCGACTTCGACAAGGTCGACCTCGTCATCGTCAGCCATGCCGCCTTCGACCATCTCGGCGATACCGACCGGATCGCGGCACACTACGGCTGCCCGGTGATCTGCGGCGGCGAAGTGAAGGCATGGCTGACGGACCGCGGCATTCCGGCCGGGCAGATCCGCGCCACGACCTGGGGCATCCGCGTCGAGGTGGCCGGCATCGAGGTGCAGCCGCTCGAATGCCACCACTGGTCGCAAATCCGGCTGAAGGATGGCAGCTTCATCTCCGGCGTGCCGATGGCCTTCATCGTCTATCCCGACGAGGGCGTCCGCTTCTACCACTACGGCGACACCGCGATCTTCTCCGACCTCAAGCTGCAGGGCGAGATTTACCGCCCGAACATCGGCTGCATCGGGATCGCCAATCCGCGGGAGATCCTGGACCGAAACCCCATGCCGGGTGAGATGCTGACCGGCGAGATGAGCCCTTACGAGGGCGTTCTCGCCACCCGGTGGCTCGGCCTCGAGACCGTGCTCCCCTGCCACTACATCACCCTCGAAGGCGATCCCGACGTCGCCGCCTACATGGAGCACCACCGCGCCGTCCGGGCGCGAGGCGAGCGGATCGCCGAGCCGGTGCTGCTGCGCGCCGGCGACTGGATCTCGGTCGACGGCAACGGGCGGGTCGTGTCCGCCGCGGCGGCCGAGTGATGGTCGAGTGATGCGGGCCTTGATCTTCGACGAGCCGGGGACGCTGCGTCTCGACGAGATCGCCCGGCCGGAGCCGGGGCCGGGAGAGGCGCTGGTCAGCGTCGCCGCGGCGGGCGTCTGCGCCGGCGATCTCTACATCTACGCCGGCAAGAATCCCTATGTGACCTATCCGAGGATCGGCTGCCACGAGATCGCCGGCCGGGTTGAGGCGCTCGGGCCCGGGGTTGACGCCCCGGCTCCCGGCACGCGGGTCGTGGTCGATCCCTTCATCGGATGCGGACATTGCTACGCCTGCCGGATCGGCAAGCGGAACTGCTGCGCCAGCCTTCGGATCGTGGGCGTTCACCGCGATGGCGGTTTCGCCGACTGCCTGACGGCGCCGGCGGCCAATCTCGTTCCGGTTCCCGACACGCTCGACGACTTCCACGCCGCCTTCGCCGAGCCGGTCGCGATCGGGGTGCAGGGCTGCCGGCGGGGCGAGGTCGGGCCCGAGGATACCGTGCTCGTGCTCGGCGCGGGGCCGATCGGCCTCGCCATCGTCGAGGTCGCGCGCTCCCGCGGCGCGAAGGTCCTCGCCACGGACCTGTCCGATGCGCGGCTCGCGATCGCAGCGGATCTTGGTGCCGAGCCCGTTGCCGGCGGGGAGGGCCTGCGCCAGCGGATCGCCGAGATGACCGGGGGCGAGGGGATGCCGGTGGTCATCGAGGCGACCGGCGCAGTTCCGGCGATGGAGCTCGCCTTTGACCTCGTCGCGGCTGGCGGGAGGGTGGTGATCCTCGGGCTGGTCGCTGCCGGCAGGCCGGTCACGCTGCCGGGGCTCGACCTGACCCGCAAGGAAATGACCATCCTCGGCTCCCGCGCCTCGGTCGACTGCTTCCCCGAGGCGCTGCAGCTGCTCGCCGGCGGCGCCATCCGCTACCCCGAGGTGGCCAGCAGATTCGCGCTGTCCGAGGCGCCCGGAGTCTTCGCCCGGCTCGCCGCAAATCCGATTGCGCTGCACAAGGCGGTTTTCGTCACCGAGCCGGCCTGACGGCGCGGCGGTCCCTGGGAGGAATTGCATGAAGCTCGTCACCTTCACCGAGGGCTCGCAGACGCTGCGGCTCGGCGCGCTCGTCGACGGCGGGATCGCCGACCTCTCCGGCGTCTTCGGCGGCAGCATGCGCGAGCTGATCGAAGCGGCCGCCGAGGAGCTGCCCCGTTTGGCCCTTGCCTTGCCCGGCGCACCCCGGCGTGCGCTGGAGAAGGTGGCGCTTCAGGTGCCGCTCGTCCCGGGCAAGGTTCTCTGCTGCGGCATCAACTACCGGTCGCACGCTGAGGAGAATCCGAACGCGAAGATGCCCGACGAGCCGTTCTTCTTCGCCAAGCTTCCGAGCTCCGTGGTCGGGCCGGATGTGCCGGTGGCAAAGCCCGGCCGCACCGAGCAGATGGACTATGAGGTCGAGTTCTCGGCGGTGATCGGCCGGCGCCTCCTGCATGCGGCCGAGGAAGAGGTGATCCCGGCGATCTTCGGCTACACGCTGCTCAACGACATCTCGGCGCGTGACGTCCAGTTCAAGGACGCGCAGATCACGCTCGGCAAGAACTTCACGGGCTTTGCCCCGATCGGACCGTGCATCGTCACGAGCGACGAGCTGACGACGCCGGGGAACGTCCGGCTCCGGACCCGGCTGAACGGCGAGACGATGCAGGACGGCAGCACCTCGGACTGGCTCTTCTCGCTGCCGCGGGTCATCGCCTCGCTGTCGCAGGTGATGCCGCTCGAACCGGGGGACGTCGTCACCACCGGCACCCCCGCTGGCGTCGGCGTCTTCCGCAGCCCGCAGATCTTCATGAAGCCGGGCGATGTGGTCGAGATCGAGGCCGAGGGGCTCGGGGTGCTCAGGACCCCGATCGTCGCGGAATAGCCTTGTGGACCGCGTGCGGATCGGCGTCATCGGCTGCGGGTTCTACGCCCAGAACCACCTGCACGCCTGGACGAACCTGGCGGCGGAGGGAGCGGATCTCGCCGCCGTCTGCGACCGGGATCCGGCGGCGGCGAAGCGCGCGGGCAGCGCCTTCGGCGTCCGGTGGTACGTCGATCCCGCAGCGATGCTGGCCGCCGAAGGGCTTGACCTCGCCGATATCGTCACCCGCCACGACAGCCACCGACCGCTGGCCGAGCTTGCCATCGGCCACGGCGTCGCAACCGTGGTGCAGAAGCCCTTCGCGACGACCTGGGATGACGCCGTGGCGATCGTCGATGCGGCGGCGGCGGCCGGGGTCTGGCTCGCGGTGCACGAGAACTTCCGCTACCAGCGGCCCCTCCGGCAGGTTCGCCGCATCATCGACAGCGGGGCGATCGGCACGCCTGGCTGGGCGCGCATCAGCTTCCGCACCGGATACGACGTCTATCGCACCCAGCCCTACTTCCGCGACGAGGAAAGGCTGGTGATCGCCGACGTCGGCATTCATGTGCTCGATGTCGCCCGCTACCTGATGGGCGAGGTCGAGCGCCTCTCCTGCGAGACTCAGCGCCGCAATCCGAAGGTTCGCGCCGAGGATACCGCGACGATGCTGCTCCGCCACGAGAGCGGCGGCGTCAGCGTCGTCGAGGCGACCTACGAGGCTCGGCGCATCCCGGACGCCTTTCCCGAGACGCTTGCGGAAATCGAGGGCGACGCCGGCTCGATCGTCGTCCTTCCCGGCTGCCGCGCCCGCGTCACCTCGCAGAACCTGGTGTGGGAGGAAGCGATCGGTGCGCCGCTCCTGTCCTGGACCTCGCACCCCTGGCATGTGAGCCAGGAGGGCACGCTCGCGGCCTGCCGCCATTTCCTCGCCCGCCTGCGCGCGGGCGAACCGGCCGAGACGTCGGGCGTCGACAACCTGAAGACCTTCGCACTGGTCGACGCCGCATACCGGGCCGCCGGATCCGGACGAACGACCTTGCCCAGGCGCCACGGGGAGGACTGAGCCATGGATGCCGGCGATCCCGAACGCCCGATCGGTCGAAACCGCCTCGCCGTTATCGTCGGCATCGAGATTGCGGCCGGATGGGCTGCCGCGTTCCGACCGATGATCGAGGCGAACGCCGCCGACTCGCTGCGTCTCGAGCCGGGGTGCCTTCGCTTCGACGTCCTCGCCTGCGACGACGGCGCGGCGCCGCAGGTGGTGCTCTACGAAGTCTACACCGATCGCGCCGCCTTCGACCGCCATCTGACCATGCCGCACTACCTCCGGTTCGAAGATGATTCCCACCGGATGATCATGAACAAGGCGGTTCGCTTCTTCACTTTCTGCGGGCCGTTGCATCCCGAGGAGGGAGCGCCAGGGTGAATGAGCGGACAACGCGCTCGCGCGTTCGGTAGACTGCAACCTGACGCTGCGGCAGCCGCGGCGGCGCGGGTTGCGGCTGCCGTCGTCCAACCCGCCGCGCGCGGGTTGACGGCGGCGGGCGGGTGCGGTGACAAGGGGCCGCCGCCGCATCGGGTTCCTGCCGGATTGTTCGAGATCTTCGCCGCCGCCAGCTTTCAGAGCATCTGGTACTGGGTGCTGCACGTCGTCGTCTGGACGCTCGCCTGCTACCGCACGCTCGGCGTGCCGCACGACATGCTGCTCAGGGCACGGCGGCTGCCCGAGATCGAGGCACGGGTCGATACGCTGGCGCGGCTCGCCTCGGAGCGGATGGGCGGGATCCACGATCGCGCCGGGGTTCCCTTGGCCGGCGTGGCGGGGTTTGCGCTCGCGGCGCTCGCGGCGATCGGCTTTGCCAGCCACATCGAGTTCGCGCAGGCGGCCTTCCTGATCCTGCTGCCGCTTTCGCTCATCCTCTACTCCAAGCTGCGTCTCGCGCTCGCCATCCGCCGGCACGGCATGGCGGGGCCGGAGCTGTTGCTGGCGCTGGCGCGACGGCGGATGTGGCACCAGTTCATCGGCATCCTCGCGATGCTCGCCGCCGCGGTCCTGGCGCTCGGGCTGCATGTGAGCCGGCTGCCGCCGCTCTGAGCATCGCTTGCGGGCGGCGCTTGCGGGGGGGCGAGGCTTGCGCTAGGTCGCGCCGCATGACCGAGCTGCGGCCCCTGAGCCCCGGACGCCTGATCGTCGGCGGCTGTCCCGAGGGATTCGACGCGCGCTGGCTCGCCGGGACCGTCGCGCGGGCGAAGGGTCCGGTGATCCATGTCGCGCGCGACGACGCGCGGCTCGCCGCGATGCGGGCGGCGCTGCGCTTCTTTGCGCCCGAGCTGCCGGTGCTGACCTTCCCGGCCTGGGACTGCCTGCCCTATGACCGGATCTCGCCGAACCCGGAGATCGCGGCGCGCCGGATGGCGACGCTGGCGGCGCTCGCCGCCGGCTTCGCGCGGCCGTCGGCGATCCTGACCACGCTCAACGCGGCGACGCAGCGGGTGCCGGCGCGCGCGGTGCTCAGGGACGCGAGCTATACCGCGGAGGTGGGCGGGCGCGTCGACGTGGCGGACCTGCGCGGCTATCTCGCGCGGATGGGCTACCAGCAGGCGCCGACGGTGACCGAGCCCGGCGAGTTCGCGGTGCGCGGCGGGCTGATCGACCTCTGGCCGCCGGGGGCGCGGGCGCCGGTGCGGCTCGACCTCTTCGGCGACCTCCTCGACAGCGCGCGGCGGTTCGATCCCGAGACCCAGCGCACCACCGAGGCGGTGAAGCGGGTCGAGCTGGCGCCGGTCTCGGAGGTGATCCTCGACGAGGCGGCGATCGAGCGGTTCCGCACCCGTTACCGGGCGATGTTCGGGGCGGCGGGGCGGGACGACCCGCTTTACGAGGCGGTGAGCGCGGGGCGCAAGCACCAAGGTCACGAGCACTGGTTGCCGTTCTTTCACGCGCAGCTGGAGACGATCTTCGACTACCTGCCCGGCGCGCCGGTGCTGCTCGACGACCAGACCGGCGCAGCACGGGCGGCGCGCTGGGCGGCGCTCCTCGAGCAGTACGACGCGCGGGCGGTGGCGCTGGCGGCGAAATCCAAGCTCGGCACGGTCTACAAGCCGGTGCCGCCGGGCGAGCTCTACCTCGACGAGGCGGGCTGGGATGCCGCCCTCGGATCGCGGCCCGAGCATCGGCTCGCGACGCTGCCGCAGCCGCTCGGGCCGGGGGTGATCGACGCCGGCGGCCGGATCGGGCGCGACTTCGCGCCGGAGCGGCAGCAGGAGCAGGTGAGCCTCTTCGGGGCGCTGGCGGCGCATGTCGCGGCGCGGCGGCGGACGGGCGACGTGGTGGTCGCGAGCTATTCCGCCGGCGCCCGCGAGCGGCTCGGCGGGCTCCTCGCCGACTCGGGCGTGACGGACGCGCGCGAGATCGCGCGGGCGACGGATCTTGCGGGCGGCAACGCGCTGGGGCTGGTGGTCTGGCCGCTCGAGCACGGCTTCGAGGCGCCGGGGCTGACGGTGATCGCCGAGCAGGACGTGCTCGGCGAGCGGCTGATCCGGCCGGCGCGGCGGCGCAAGCGCGCGGAGAACTTCCTGACCGAGGCGGCGGGGCTGACCCCGGGCGATCTCGTGGTGCACGTCGACCACGGCATCGGGCGCTACCACGGGCTCGAGACGATCACCGCGATGGGGGCGCCGCACGAGTGTCTGCGCCTGGAATATGCCGAGGGGTCCAAGCTCTACCTGCCGGTGGAGAACATCGAGCTTCTCTCGCGCTACGGGCACGACGAGGGGCTGCTCGACCGGCTGGGCGGCGGCGCCTGGCAGGCGAAGAAGGCGAAGCTCAAGGCGCGCATCCGCGACATGGCCGAGCGGTTGATCCGCATCGCCGCCGAGCGGGCGCTGCGCAAGGGGGCGCTGCTGGTCCCGCCCGATCATCATGCGTGGGAGGAGTTCTGCGCGCGCTTTCCCTATGCCGAGACCGACGACCAGCTGAACGCGATCTCGGACGTGCTCGGCGACATGGAGAGCGGGCGGCCGATGGATCGCCTCGTCTGCGGCGACGTCGGCTTCGGCAAGACCGAGGTGGCGCTGCGAGCGGCCTACGTCGCCGCGGCTTCGGGGATGCAGGTGGCGGTGATCGCGCCGACGACGCTCCTGGCGCGGCAGCACTACAAGAACTTCGCCGAGCGGTTCCGCGGGCTGCCGTTCCGGGTGCGGCAGCTGTCGCGTTTTGTGGGGGCGAAGGAGGCGGGGGAGACGCGGGACGGGCTGGCGGACGGGTCGATCGAGATCGTCATCGGCACGCATGCGCTGCTGGCGAAGAGCGTGAAGTTCCGCGAACTGGGGCTGCTGGTGATCGACGAGGAGCAGCATTTCGGGGTGGCGCACAAGGAGCGGCTGAAGGCGCTGCGCTCGGACGTGCACGTTCTGACCCTGACCGCCACGCCCATTCCGCGCACGCTGCAGCTGGCGCTCAGCGGGGTGCGAGAGCTCAGCCTGATCGCGACGCCGCCGGTCGACCGGCTGGCGATCCGCACCTATGTCAGCGAATTCGATCCGGTGACGGTGCGCGAGGCGCTGCTGCGCGAGCACTATCGTGGCGGGCAGGCGTTCTACGTGGTGCCGCGCATCGCCGACCTCGGCGAGGTCGAGGCCTTCCTGCGCGAGCAGGTGCCGGAGGTGAAGTTCGTCGTCGCCCACGGGCAGATGCCGGCGCACGAGCTCGACGAGCGGATGAACGCCTTCTACGACGGGCGCTACGACGTGCTGGTGTCGACCACGATCGTGGAGTCGGGGCTGGATATTCCGGCGGCGAACACGCTGATCGTCGAGCGCGCCGACATGTTCGGGCTGGCGCAGCTCTACCAGATCCGCGGGCGGGTCGGGCGATCGAAGCTGCGCGCCTACGCGTTCTTCATGACCGAGCCGAAGAAGAAGCTGACGCCGCAGGCGGAGAAGCGGCTGCGGGTGCTCGGGGCGCTCGATTCGCTCGGGGCGGGGTTCACGCTGGCGAGCCAGGATCTCGACATCCGCGGGCGCGGGGAACCTGCTCGGAGAGGAGCAGTCGGGCCAGGTGCGCGAGGTCGGGTTCGAACTCTACCAGGAGATGCTCGAGGAGGCGATCGCGCGGCTGCGCTCGGGCGACATCGAGATGATCGACGAGGGGGAGTGGTCGCCGCAGATCAACCTCGGCGTGCCGGTGCTGATCCCCGAGGCCTACGTGCCGGATCTGGACGTGCGGCTCGGGCTCTACCGGCGGCTGTCGGGACTGGAGCGCAAGGTCGAGCTCGAAGGGTTCGCGGCGGAGCTGATCGACCGCTTCGGGCCGCTGCCCGCGGAGGTCGAGACGCTGCTGCTGGTGGTGCGGATCAAGGCGCTCTGCAAGCGGGCGGGGATCGCCCGGCTCGACGGCGGGCCGAAGGGCGCGACGGTGGCATTCCACAACGACAAGTACGCGAGCCCGGCCGGGCTGGTGCAGTTCCTCACCGACCAGAAGGGGCTGGCGCGGGTCAAGGACAACCGGATCGTGATCCGCCGCGACTGGTCCGAGGCGAGGGCGCGGCTCACCGGCAGCTTCGCCATTGCGCGCGACCTCGCGGCGCTGGCGCAGCCGGTGGCGGCGGCAAGGGCGGCGCAAGGCTGAGCGGGGACCGGCGCGGTGCCGGCGCGATCAGTCTCCCCAGTCTTCGGCCTCGACGATCTCGGTGCCGTCGACGCCGCTGACGCGGGCGAGCTGGCGCAGGCGCGTCTGGACCGCCTCGCTGTCGGGGACCTGTGCGGCGGGGTCGACCTCGAGCCGCACGGCATTGGTGGCGATGACCACGCGCGCCTGGTCGAGGATCTCGGGCACGCTCGCCGAGAAGCGGTGGCCGAGCAGCAGCACTCGGCCGAGGATCTCGGCGCGGCGGAGCTGGCTGTCGCTGATCAGGCCGCGGGTCGCGGCGCGCACCCCGTCGTCGACGCTGCCGCCGTAGCGCGCCATGACCGCCACCGCGATGAAGGCGCGCTCGGGGTGGGTGAGGCCGATGAAGGGGAACTGCAGCAGCCGACGGAAGCTCTCGAGCGCTCGCACCTTCTCGTGGTCGCGCCAGGAGATGTCGGTGAGTGCGCAGACGGCGAGCCGCAGCCGGCGGTCGGACTGCGTTTCGGCGGGGAAGAGCCCGTCGGTCCAGCGGGCGAGCGCGGCGCTGAACTCGGGGACGCGGGCGGCGGGCAGGCCGATCGCCTGCGCGCCTTCGAGCAGCGGGTCGCGGTAGCGTTCGTCGGGGTCGAGCTGGGCGTAGAGCCAGCCCTCGCGCAGGCCGAGGAGCGAGAAGACCACGCGCTCGGGCTTGAGCTTCTTCAGCAGGCGGTGCAGCACCGCCGCGGCGGCGGGCAGGGTGCCGATGCGGCGGTTCGGGACGTCGGGGAGGGCGGCGATCTCTTCGGGCGACATCCGGGAGATGCGCTTGGCGAGCGCCTGGAGCTCGCCGGCCTCGACCTCGTGTCCGTGCACCACGCTGATCGGTGCGTCGGTAAGGCCGAGGTGGACGCGGGCCAGCGCGCGCCAGCCTCCGCCGATGGCGTAGAAGACCGGGTCGGTGAGCAGCGGCGGCAGCGAGGCGTCGAGGATCTCGTCGATGCGCTTCTTCGCGGTGTCGATGCCCTCGGCGAGCATCGAGGTCACCGGCAGCGCCCCGATCGGCATCGAGACCTTGCGCTCGCCGACGCGGTCGCCGAGCACCTCGGCGACCTCGAGGCTGCCGCCGCCCATGTCGCCGGCGAGGCCCTTGGGCTGGAAGAAGCCGGCGATGACGCCGAGCGAGGCATAGGTCGCCTCCTCGTCGCCAGCGAGGACGCGCACCTCGAGACCGGTCGCGTCGCGGATGCGGGCGACGAGCTCGCCGCCGTTCGAGGCGCGGCGCGTCGCCTCGGTAGCGAGGACGTGGATGGTCTCGACCTGCATCGCCCGGGCAATGGCGGCGAAGCGGGTGATGGCATTGACTGCGAGATCCATCGCTTCGGGCGCGAGCCGCCCGGTCTCGGCGAGGCCGGCGCCAAGGGCGCAGAACGACTTTTCGTTGAAGCGCGGGAAGGGGGCGCGGCTGAGGTCGTCGTAGACGACGAGGCGGATCGAGTTAGAGCCGATGTCGATCACGGCGAAATGCTGCTGCACGCGGGCGAGCACCCGGGCGGTGTCGATCTCGATCTCGCGCGGGTCGGTCTGTCGCCTGCGCGCCGCCGCCTTCGCCATCGAACCGCCCCTCCCTGAACGTGCCGCTCGTTTTCCGATGGTGGACCGCATCGGGCGGGCGGTCCAGCTTTTCGCGGCCGCGGTCGACGTTGGGGAGCGGATGTTAACGAAGTTCGACTAGAGACGGGCCGCCGCGAGCGGATCGCCGGCTCCGGGGCGGAGGCGGCCATCCGGGCGACGCGGCGCCACCCCCTGGAGGATTTCCATGATCGAACTCGGTCTCTCCGCGGGCCGCGCGGCCGGTTGCCGGCGCTCGCTCGCGCCGTGGCAGGAACCCCCGGCGCCGTTCTCCGCGACCACGGTTTTCGACTTCGCGAACGGCCTGCAGGGCTGGGGACGGTCGAGCACCAGCGGCGTGATCGCCCTCGATGCCACGGTCGCCGACACGGGCCGCGCGCAGAGCCTGAAGGTGCTCTCCGAAGTGGCAGCCCAGGCTGCGGACGCGCACGTGAGCGGGCTCAATCCGAAGCAGGATCTCGCCGGCAGGATCGTCAGGGTGCGCCTGCGGGCCGACCTGCTTGCTCGACTGGGATATGCGCGGCTGGCTTTCCTCAATACCGGCAACAGCAACTACAGCTCGGTCGACCTTCTGACCAACGACAGCGGCGTCGCCGACGACGGGGAGTGGGTGACGGTCGAGATCGCCAAGGGCGACCTGAGCGAGCCGCTGGTGAACATGGCTGCCGTCGACCGGATCATGCTGCGCGAGAGCGCGCTGGTGGCCGCGAGCCCGGTGCAAACGAACGTGCAGAGCATTGCGACCCGCGCGGAGCCGGCATCGGGCTGCCTCGTCTTCGCCTTCGACGACGGCTGGAAGGGGCAGTCCGCAAACGCCTTTCCCGCGATGGCCGCCGCGGGATTGCCCGGCTGCGTCTACGTCATCTGCGACCAGCACGGCGCAACCGGCGGCGCGCTCTATATGAACCGGGCCGAGCTGCACGCGCTGCAGGCTGCGGGCTGGGATGTCGGCTGCCATGCCGATACCGTGGCGCATCACAACGATGTCAATGGCTTCGCGGCGCTTTCTCCGGCGGCGTTCGAGGCCGCCTGTGTCGCAATGAAGGGCTGGCAGATCGCGAACGGGTTCGACTCCGACCATTTCGCCTGGCCGCGCGGCAAGCATACCCGGCCGCTGCGCGACGTCGCCGCGCGGTATTTCTCGTCGCAGCGAACGTTTCGGACCGGCCTCAACCGCTTCGAGGCCGACATCTACCCGTTCGCCGACACGACGCGGTTGCGGCAGTGTGCGGTGACCGGCGGCGCCACGCCCTCGCCGGTGGCGACGGTCACCGCGCTCATCGACGCCTGCATGGCGGCGAAGAAGACGCTGATCCTGACCTTCCACGACATCGGCAACGGCGGCGGCAGCACCGAGTATCCGGTGGCGAGCTTCCTTTCGATCGTCGCCCACGTGGCGTCGAAGCATTATCCGGTGAAGACGCTGACCGAGGTCTTCGCGCGCGGGGTGTAGACGGGATCAGCTGCGGCCGTAGTCGTCGTCGATGCGGACGATGTCGTCCTCCTCGAGATAGGTGCCGGTCTGCACCTCGACGATCTCGAGCGGAATCCGGCCGCTGTTCGCCAGCCGATGTACTGCGCCGATCGGGACGTCGACGGACTGGTTCTCGAAGAGCGTCCGCACCGCGCCTTCGCAGGTCACCTCGGCGGTGCCGCTGACCACGACCCAGTGCTCGGCACGGTGCTGGTGGAACTGCAGCGAGATCTGCTTGCCCGGCAGCACCACGATCCGCTTGACCCGGAAGCGTTCCCCGAGATCGACGGTCTGGAACCAGCCCCAGGGCCGGGAGACGCGCGCGGGGGTGTGCGCCTCCGCCATGCCCTCGGCCTCGAGGTCGGCGACGAGCGCCTTCACTTCCTGCGAGCGCTCGATCGGAGCAACTAGGACGGCATCGGGCGTCTCGACGACCGCGAGGCCCGTCACGCCGAGAACGCAGAGCAGGCGCCCGTCGGAGCGGAGGTAGCTGTCGGCGACGTCGCGAGTGCGGACGCGGCCCTTGCGCACGACGCCGGTCCGGTCACGCGGGCCCTGTTCCCAGACCGCCTTCCAGTCGCCGATGTCGGACCAGTCGAAGCCGGCCTCGACGACCGCACCGCACTGGGTCTTCTCCATCACCGCGCGGTCGAAGCTGATCTTCGGCGCCGCGAGGAAGGCCTTGCCGAGCTCGAGAACCCCGGCTTCGTCGTCACGCTCGCTCTCGCGGATCGCGCGCTCGACGGCCGCGAGCGCCTCCGGGGCGTGAAGGGCGATCTCGGCCAAGCCGACCTCGGCGCGAAAGCAGAACATGCCGGCGTTCCAGAGGCAGCCTTGCGCGACCAGCTCGCGGGCACGGACGGCATCGGGCTTCTCGACGAAGCGGGCGAGCGCGTGGCCGCCGCCCGGGAGCGCAGGCCCAGGCTCGATATAGCCGTAGGCCGGCGAGGGCCCGTCGGGCGCGATGCCGAGAACCACGATCCGGCCGCCGGCGGCGAGACGGGCGGCTTCGCCGGCGGAGCGGGCGAAGGCCTCAAGATCGCGGATCAGATGGTCGGACGGAAGCACGAGCACGATCCCGAGCGGGTCGCGGCGAGCGGCGAGGCAGGCGGCGAGCGTGACCGCCGCGAGCGTGTCGCGCCCCTGCGGCTCGAGCACAAGCTCGATCCCGACGCCGATCTCGGCGGCCTGCTCGGCGACGAGATAGCGCGAGTCCGCGGCGCTGATCACGATCGGCGCGGCGAAGGGCTCGGCGGCCAGTCGCTCGAGCGTCCGCTGGAAGGGCGAGGTGCCGTCGAGGATCGCGACGTGCTGCTTGGCGTGGTTGCGACGCGAGAGCGGCCAGAGCCGCGTGCCCGAGCCGCCGCAGAGCACAACCGGCGTCACCGATCCGGCGAGAGGCTCCGTGGGATCCGCGACGATCGAGGTGAGGGAGGTCATCGGTGCCATCCTGGCAGTTTCAAGCTTCCTTTCTCCGCCTGCAATGCTGAACGGAAGCTTACCACGAAGCGTCGCAAACCGGCTGGATTCGTGCGCGGGAGCCTGCGATCAATCGCGCCAACGAGGGAGGCGAGGCAAGATGGCAGAATACGTGCTGACGCTGCGGTGCGACAACCGTCCGGGCATTGTCGCGGCGGTGGCGACGCGGCTGGCGGCCAACGGCGGCGACATCACCGAGGCGGCGCAGTTCGACGACGCGGTGACCGGCAAGTTCTTCATGCGCGTGGCCTTCCGGATGGCCGCGCCGGTCGACGGCTTCCGCGACGGCTTCGCGGCCGAGGTCGGGCGCTTCGGGCTCGACTGGACGCTGCGCCCGACCGACGGGCCGCGGCGGGTCTTGATCCTCGTCTCGATGTTCGATCACTGCCTGGTCGACCTGCTCTACCGGATGCGGATCGGCGAGCTGCCGATGCAGGTGACCGGTATCGTCTCGAACCATCCGCGCACCACGCTGGGGCGGAGCGAGCACGCGCACATCCCCTACCACCACCTGCCGGTCACCCGCGACACCAAGGCGGCGCAGGAAGAGCGGATCAAGGCGCTGATCGAGGAGACCGGCAGCGAGCTCGTGGTGCTGGCGCGCTACATGCAGGTGCTGTCGGACGACTTCTCGGCCTGGCTGTCGGGACGGTGCATCAACATCCACCACAGCTTCCTGCCCGGCTTCAAGGGGGCGAAGCCCTACCACCAGGCCTACGATCGCGGGGTGAAGATGATCGGCGCCACCGCGCACTACGTGACCGGCGATCTCGACGAGGGACCGATCATCACCCAGGACGTCGAGCAGGTGAGCCACGCCGACACCCCCGACGACCTCGTGCGCAAGGGCCGCGACACCGAGCGGCGGGTGCTGTCGCGCGCGGTCAAGTGGCACCTTGAGGACCGGGTGCTCCTCAACGCGCAGAAGACCGTGGTCTTCCCGAAGTAGGGGCGGATGCCGCCGTCAGTCTGGCAGCGTCAGGATCGAGGCGCGGCCGCGGTTGTTGACTTGCACCGAGTCGGCACCGACCGCGGCGATCTGCATCCCCGCCACCTGGTCGCCGGCGGCGACGCGCTGCACGCGGCCGTTCGGCATCTTCAGCAGCGCGTGCCGTCCGGCGCCGTTGCCGAAGATGCCGATCAGGGTCACCCCGCCGCGATCGACGCCGACGCGCTGCGTCGCCGCGGCGACCGCCCGCGGCGAGGAGGGATTCGTCGAGCGCGCCGGCGCGGCCACGGCCCGGACCTTCCGCGCGGGATACTGCGCGGCCGGGGAGACGCGGGGCGCCTGGACGACGAGGGCCTTCTGCACCGGCGCCACGGTGAAGGAAGGGGCGCTGGCGACGCGGAGCGGCGCTGTGTTGACGACGGGCTTGGCGGCCTTGCGGACCGTGACCACGCGCTGCGGCGCGGCTGCGGGCGCGGGTTTGGCCTTGGCCAAGGGCTTCTTCGCGGCTTGCCCGTGGACCACCTTGGGCTTGGCATGCACGGCGGCGGCCTTGTGGCGCAGCCCGGCAGGACGGGGCGGCGGGGCCGGCTCGGCGGCAAGGGCCGCGAGGCTGGCGATCCCGGCGGTCGGCTCGAGCGATGCGACCTTCACTCCGGTGCCGGCGTTCGGACGTGGCAGCGGACGCGCATCGGCGGCGGAGAGCGGCGCGTCGTCGGCGGGCTTCGCGGCCGGGGCCGCCTCGGCATGCCCGGGGCGCGGACGCGGGCGCAGATCTCCGGCGGTCGAGACCGGCGCCGGGGCCAGCGCAGGATGCGGTCGGGGCAGGGGGCCCGACGAGCGCGCGATCGGCGGCAGACGTAAAGCCGGCGGCCCGCCATTGGAGGGCGCCACCAGCGTGACGTTGCGCGTGGCGACCGTCACCGCTCCTGCCGGGGGGGCGGCGGGCCGTACCGGCGGCGGCGTCACCCGCAGGGGCGACGGCACGCGGCTCTCGGCGCGCCGGTCCGGCGCAGGGCTGGGCGACGGCGCGGCCGTCACGACCGGCGTCACCACCGGCGCTGGCGTCAATTGCGGCGCTTCGGCCAGCATGGCCGGCGAGACGGGGGCCGTTCCGCGGGTCGCGGTGCCCGATTGAGCGGCGATGAGCGCGATCAGTGCCGCGAGGGCTCCCGCACCGATCGCCGCGGCGATCGGCGCCGGGGCCCGCTGCGGGCGCCAGCCGCCGGCCAGCCGGGGCGGGTCGGCGAAGCCGGGAAAGTCGCCGGCGCCGGTGATCGCCGCCGCGCGCAGGCCGCTCGCGGCCACCAGCGCCTGCGTGTCGGCGAGCGCGCTGCGCGCGACCGCCGCGACCGGCGTGCCGCTCGCGGTCCGTACGCCGAGGGCCACGACGATCGCGTCGGCCGGCACGTCGAGGTGCCGCGCCGCCGCGGCCTGTGCGGCGCGCCGGCGGGCGGCGCGGGAGCCGTTCGACAACTCGAGCTGCCCGCGCCAGACCGCGGACTCGGGCAGCACCACCGTCACCGGCGTGCGCCCGGGGGGCGCGGCGGCGGCGACCTCGCGGAGGCCGGCGGCGTAGCCGGCCGGCCCGGGCGATGCGACCGCGAGGGGCGTCGTGCTGCCCGCGCGCTCCAGGATGATGTCCGGATAGCCCAAACGAAGCCGGTACTCCGGCTTGCGGAATCTGCTGCTGCTCATGCCTGCCCCGATCTTTGTCGAGTATTTTCTGCCTCACCGCCGAGCATAGCGGAGTTCTTCCGACCGATCCAGTCCGTTGCGGCCCCTCACGCAACTTTTGGTTGCCCTTCGGCCGGTTGCAGCGCAGATCTTGCGTGCCGATCGGCCGAGACGGCCATGAGCCATGGGGGATCCGAATGCGCTCGAGCGCTGTTGCCGTCCTGTTTGCGCTGGCGCTCGCCGGCGCCGCCTCTGCCCAGACGCCGCCGCAGCGCCAGCTGACGGTGACGGGTTCGGCCGGGGTCGAGGCGGTGCCCGATCTTGCCACCGTCACCGCCGGGGTCGAGACCCAGGGCGCGACCGCCGCCGAGGCGCTGGGCGCCAACAGCGGCGCGATGGAGGACGTGCTGAAGGCGCTCGATGCGGCGAAGGTCGAGCGCAGGGACGTGCAGACCAGCGAGCTCAGCATCAACCCGGTGCTCGACAACCCGCAGGACGGCAGCGCGCCGGTGGTGAGCGGGTACCAGGCGAGCAACATGGTGACGGTGCGGGTGCGCGACGTGGCGATGCTGGGGACGGTCGTCGACGCGGTGACCGGCGCCGGCGCCAATCGGCTCTACGGGGTGAGCTTCGACGTCGCCGACCCGGGGCCGGTGCTCGACAAGGCGCGGCAGCAGGCGGTGGCCGACGCCCGGCACAAGGCGGAGCTTCTCGCCACCGCCGCCGGGGTCAGGCTCGGGGCGGTGCTCTCGATGCGAGAGGGCGGCGGCGGAGGCGGGCCGGTGCCGGTCTTCGCCCGCGCCGACAAGGCCCCCGCGCCGCCGGTCGAGGCGGGCACGGTCACGCTTTCGGCGGAGATCGAGGTGGTCTTCGCGCTCGAATGAGGCGGCGCATCCGCTCGCACTGCGCGCGTGCGAGCGGACCGGTAAGTCACTGAAATTGAACAATTAAATTTTTTAACTTTTACCGGATTTTAACGATGCCCGCACCCTTTGGTACGGCCCGGACACATAGGTTACAGATTCCACGATCGTCGGCGGCAGCCACAACTTCCGCTCTGCCGCGAGAAACCCCGCGAGCGGCCTCACGAGCTCCGACGGGATCGGCGGGACGAGGGCCTCCGCGAGCATGAGCATGAAGATTCCGAGGCATCCCCCGTTTGCCAGCTACGTCACGACCCGGTCGAACCTGGAATCATCCTCCGCTCGAAGCGGCTGCCGGACGCTGAAGCTCAGCAATCCACAAGGGATGCTGCGACCCGCCCTAATCATCGGCTAAGTCTGCGCTGATCGTGTCGCCAGAGAAACAGCCCCGGACCCCAAAGCATGCGTATTCCCGCGATCACCGCGCTCGCACTCGTCGCCGCCACCGCAGCGGTCGCGGCACCGGCACGGTACTCCCTGACCCTCGCCGGGTTCTCGATCGGGACGCTCGTGGTCGACCGGGCGATCGCCGGACCGACCTACGATGCGAAAGCCCGGTTCGAGACCACCGGGCTGGCGGGCATCCTCGACTACTCGTTCGACGGGCAATCCCAGGGCCGGATCGCAGGTCCTGCCCTCACGCCGGATCGCTTCACCGCGACGAGCCGGTCGCCGCGCGCTCTGCGCCACACCCGCATCGACTGGGAGAACGGGGCGCCCGCGTACGTCGCCGTCGATCCGCCTCGCGCGGATACGGTGGATCCCGGCAGCGCTGCGGGTTCGCTCGATCCGGTCTCGGCGCTCATTCGGCTATTCGGCGACAACGGGGCCTGCGACACGGCGTTCGAGGTCTTCGACGGCTCTCGCCGCGTGCGGCTGACGCTCGGAAAGCCGCGCGAGACCGACGGCCGGATCACCTGCGACGGCGACTACCTGCGGCTCGGCGGCGAGCCGCTGACGCCGATCGACCCGCCCGAGTGCCCGTTCGAGCTGGTCTACCGCCAGGGCGCGAACGGTCGGGCGAGCCTGGAGACGATCCGCATCCCGACCCGCTTCGGGCAGGCGGTGATCGCGCCGGTGGCATGAAGGCTTTCGCGCTCTCGAAGGCCGTCGCCGATCACGGGCAGGCGGTCCTCATGGCCGCCTATCGCCTGCATCGCGGATCGGCCTGCGGCGACCCCGGAGCCCGTTGACTGACGGGCAGGCAAGGCCAGGTGGCCGCAACGGGCTCTCGCCCTTGAGCGCCGGCGTTCAGCCCGCGTCGCGATCCCGGATGCGGATGGCGAGGTAAGGCTTGCCCGGCAGATTCACGCCGAAAGCGGCATCGGGCTTCAACCCGCGCACCACCGAGCCGTGCCGGGTCGGATGGGTCTTCGGCGCCGCCACCTTCTCCAGCGGCGTGACCGTCATCTCCCACGGGTCGATCAGGTCGATCTCGAAGTCGCCGTCCTCGAGCGGCAGCCCCATCGCCCACTGCACCGGCTGGTGCTCGCCGAAGTAGATGTAGCGCACCGGTCCGTCGCCGGCGGCCGAGATCTTGGTCCACGGCCACTCGCCGGGCTTGCCGAGCGGGTTCAGGCCGTGCGCCACGTCGGCCTCGATCAGCGCGCGCAGGAAGCCGATCCGGGGCCAGGACTCGCCGCGGAGCTCGCCGCCCTTGGCCCACCAGAGCAGGTCCTCGGGATGCGCGTAGGTCTCGCCGTGCCCGGCGTAGCCGCCGCGCATCACCGTGGTCCAGAACCGGTGCACGAGCTCGCGCGCGCTGATGCAGCCCCAGGCCTGGACGATGTTGCCCTCGTACTGCAGCTCGTCGTTGACCAGCGGCTTGCCGTAGTCCTCGCGCCAGGCGTCGGTCCTGCGCACGTCGGCGTTCTGGATGCAGACGTGGTCGACCCAGGGCTTGCGGTGGTCGAAGTTCATCCGCACGTCGCCGTTGTGGATCGACTTCAGGTGCCGAGCGGGGTCGTTCTCCTCGAGGATGTGGAAGTAGCGGTCCCACTGCGCCATCGGCTTGGTGTTGAGCAGGAAGTCGTATTCGTTCGCCAGCGACCACCAGACGTTGCGGTAGGCCGAGAGCCGCGCCGCGAGGTAGGCGACGTAGCGGAAGTCCTGCTCCGGCGTCATCTCGGCGTAGCCCCAGCGGTCGTAGGGGTGGAAGATGATGATGTCGGCCTCGATGCCGCGCTGCATCAGCGCCGCGACCTGCGTCTCGAAGTGGCGGAACGCCTCGGGGTTCGGCCGGTCGAAGTCGATCTCGCCGTCCGCGCCGCGCAGGTAGACGTCATGAAGCGGCGGGTTGGTGTTGTAGATGTAGTCCTTCGGGAAGACGCACATCCGGATCTTGTTGAAGCGCGCCTTGTCGAGGGTCGCGAGCGTCTGGTCCTGCATCTCGAGCGGCTGGTGCGTCCAGGCGTAGCAGGTCGTCCCGAACGGGAAGTAGGGGGTGCCGTCGGCATAGGCGAAGTGGAAGCGGCCCGCGACCTGGACCGGGCCGTGGGCGCCGGGCTCGGCCGCGGTGCAGTCGAAGCCGCCGGTCAGCCCGTCGAGCTCGGGGCGGTTCGAGCGGGTGCGGAAGGTCCAGCTCCCCTCGTCGTCCGGCATGAAGCGGAGGCGGTAGATGCCGTCGCCGTCGTAGAAGCCGGGCACCGGGACGACCCGGCTGCCCTTGGAGAAGTCCGCCGCGAAGGTCACGTCGACGTAGGGGTTGCCGTCCTCGGGGCCGGCGGCCTCGAATTCGAAGATGTTCCATTTCGCCACGGTGGACGGCATCGGTCTGTCCTTCGTTGTGATCAGCGGTAGGCTTCGAGCGCGGCGGCGAGCTCGGGCTGCGATCGCGCGCGCTCGGCGAGGGTGACGCCGGCGATCGCCGCGTCCCAGGCTTGGCGAATGCTGCGCACGCCGGCCGCGGGTCCCTGCGGGTGGCCCATGATCCCGCCGCCGGCGGCGAAGATCAGATCCACCGACCCGAGCCGGGCGTAGGTGTCGTGCACCTGCCGCACCGACTGGCCGGACGAGAAGACCGGCATCGCGATGCAGGGCTTTGCCGCCGACATCGGCGTGAGACACGCCCGCGCGGAGGCGATCACGCTGTCGTCGCTCTCGCAGAACTTGTTGCGCAGGCCGTTCACGTGCATGTGGTCGGCGCCGGCCAGCCGCCAGAGCTTCTGCCAGGCGACATAGGACCAGCCGAGCGCCGGGTGGCGGCTGAGGTAGCCCCAGCCGTTGCGGTGGGCGTGGATCGGGAGCTGCGCGTGCCGGGCGATCTCGACCATGCCGACGAGGCCGACCGAGTTGAGGCTCGCCATCACGCAGGTGCCGCCGAGCTGCAGCACCAGGTCGTGGTGGCGGCGCATCGCGTCGAGGTCGTCGGTGATGTTGAAGGCGAACATCACCTTCTTGCCGGTGCGCTCGGCATGGCGGTCGATCGCGCGCATCACCGCGCGCGCGCGTTCGTCGAACGGGCAGGAGGGGCCGTCGGCCTGCAGCTCGTCGTCCTTGACGAAGTCGATGCCGGCCTCGCAGAGGCGCGCGACCAGCGCGGCGGTCGCCTCGGCGTCGAGTCCGACGCTGGGCTTCACGATCGTCCCGATCAGCGGCCGCCCCTCGACGCCGCTGAGCCGGCGCGTGCCCTCGATCCCGAACCGCGGCCCGGGGTAGCGGGCGAAGAACGGCTCGGGCAGCTCGATGTCGAGGAGGCGCAGGCCGGTCACCTGCTTCAGCTCGTAGAGGTTGCCCGCGACCGTGGCGACGAGGTTCGGCAGCGACGGGCCGGTGGTCTCGAGCGGCCAGCTCAGCGTCATCTCGCAGCGGCGGTAGCGCCCGTCGGGGCCGGCGGCGGCGCCGGGCAGCGACGGCGCGGCGATCTCCTCGACCACCTCCAGCCGCTCGATCCGGGCGCCGGCGCGCTGCCTTGAGCTCCGCGGTCTCGCCGGGGATGGCGAGGAAGGTGCCCGAGGACTGCTCGCCCGCGATCGCCTCGGCCGCCTGCCGCGGGTCGACGCCGGTCTCGAGCAGGTAGTGCGCGGTGATCCGCTCGCCCATCGGCTCAGTCCGCCCCGGCGACCAGCACGAAGTCCTGCGGATGGCCGTCGGCGTCGGTCTCGGCCGGCGCGGTGAAGCGCCCGCCTTCGGGCGTGGCCGGCCGCCGGTCGCCGGTCCGCGGGTCGAACCATTCCGCCGGCCCGTCGATCGACAGCGCCGCCGCGCCGCCGGTCGGGAAGTAGACCAGCGTCAGCCCCGAGGGGGCGCGCAGCGCGAGCGGCCGGTGTCCGGTCTCGAAGCTGCCGCTCACGAGCGTCCGGCGCCGGGCGCAGCGCCTCGAACGGCAGGCCGCGCACGAACCGGTTCAGCACGATCAGGTCGTCGACGCCGGGCAGGTCGTGCTCGAGGTCCATCCAGGGACCCCAGGAGTTCTCGAAGCCGGCGATGATCCCGAGGCCGCAGAACACGCCGCGCCAGGCGCTGCGCCGGGTGTGGCTGCGGTCGCAGAACTCGTGGATCGGCAGCTTCAGCTCGAAGTCGGGGTTCCGCTCGTAGCCCCACTCGGCGAAGACGGCGCTGCCCTGCCAGCCCGCGAAGGCCGCGTGCGATCCCATCCTCGATGCCGGCCGCGAGCCAGCCGTCCGCCTTGTCGCGCGTGCCCCACTCCTGGAACATGATCGCGTCGACCGCCTCGGGATCGGCGCGGAAGCGCTCGGCGAAGGGCGGCAGCCGCGGGCCGTTGTGCATCGAGAGCACGTGGCCGTGCGGCGCGGTCTCCTTGATCCAGCGCCCGATCCTGAGCGCCCAGCGGTCGGCGGTCGGCGTCCAGTGCCAGTCGCCGTTGGGGTAGTATTCGTACTCGTTGAGCGGGGTCCAGAACCACACGCAGCCGTAGGCGTCGTAGCGCGCGATCAGGTAGCGCATCCAGAGCGCCTCCCACTCGGCGGTGAACCAGGCGCGGTGGTTGAACGGGAACTCGAACCCCCAGCCCTCCATGATCATCTCGAGCCCGAGCCCGCCGATGCTCCTCGACCAGCGCGACGGAGGCGTCGACCGAGCGGAACCAGTCGAGGTTGAAGAGGTCGAAGCGCGGCGAGGTGTTCGCAGCCGCCCCAGGGCCACATCCGTTTGGTCTGCCAGTCGAAGGTGCCGTGCGGCGGGTGGAAGTAGCTGACGTGGAGCCGGGTGCGGAAGAGGTTGAAGCCCTGCGCCTTGCGCCGGCGCAGGAAGCCTTCGACGTCGCCGCCGCAGTAGTGCATGCCGAAGAGGTCGTAGGTGGTGTCGCCGGAGAGGAAGGCCGGCGCGCCGCTCTCGAAGCGGAAGCCCCAGGCGTCGCCGGGCGTCGCGCGGAGAAAGCCCGGGCCGTCCGCGTCGGCGACCTCGAACTCGAAGGCCGTGCCGAAGTCGGGGTTGGCGGGGCGGCTCGAGAGTTGTGCCGACCAGCGGCCGGCCTCGCCGGGGTTGAAGCGCACCTTCCAGATGCCGTCGCCGTCGTAGAAGGTCGGCATGACCGAGACCCGCCCCGACGGGGCGGTGAAGGCGACGTCGACCGCCACGTCGGCGAACGGGTTCTCGTATCGGCGGGAGGTCTCGAAGGACCACTCCGCCACCTGTCGTCTGATGAATTCGGCCATGCCCGTCCTCTTCTGTCCCAGCCCTCAGCCCTTCACGCCGCCGGTCAGCCCCGCCACGAAGTAGCGCTGCAGGAGGATGAAGATCACCAGCACCGGCAGGATCGAGATCAGCACGCCCGCCATCAGAAGCGTGTACTGGCTGTTGAACTGCCCCTGGAACTGCAGGAGCCCGACCGGCACCGTTCGCGAGGACTGCTCGCTGATCAGCACCAGCGCGATCAGGAACTCGTTCCAGGTGGCGAGCGTGTCGATGATCGCGAGCGTCGCCAGCGGCGGCAGCGACAGGGGCAGCATGATCCGGAAGAAGATCACCGCGTTCGAGGCCCCGTCGACCCGCGCCGCCTCGATCAGCTCGGTCGGGAGCAGCCGGAAGAAGCCGCGCATCACGAAGATCTGGAACGGCATTCCGAACGCGAGATAGGGCGGGATCAGCGCGGCGATGCTGTTGGCGATGCCGAGATGCTTCATCATCACCAGAAGCGGCTGCAGCGTCACCTGCACCGGCACCGCCAGCCCCATCAGGAAGAAGATGAAGACGGCGCTCCGTCCGCGGAAGCGCATCTTCGCCAGCGGATAGGCCGCGAGCGAGGCGATCAGCAGCCCGAGCGGCACCTTCACCAGGATCAGGATCAGGCTGTTCTTGAAGTACTGGGTGAAGCCGCCGGTCGCCCAGGCGTCGGAGAAGTTCGCCCAGCGGATCGATTTCGGGATCGAGAAGACCCCGTGGCTGATCAGGTCGCCCTGGGTCCGCGTCGCCGACAAGAGGATGGTGACGAAGGGCATCACCCAGAGGATCGCGAAGAAGATCAGCACGAGGTTGGCGAAGAGGAGGATGCTGCGGTCACGGCCGGACGCGATCATGATGCGTCAGTCCCGCGACATGCGGCGGATGTAGGGGATTGCCATCACCAGCACGATCGCGGCGATCACCCAGGCGATCGCGGCACCATAGCCGGCCTTGTAGTACTGGAAGGTCTGGAAATACATCCAGGTGCCGAGCACGTGCGTCGAGCGGCCCGGCCCGCCGTAGGTCATCGTGTAGATGAGGTCGAACACCCGGAAGCCGTTGAAGACCGCGAGCGACAGCACGATCACGTGCGTCTCGGCGAGGCCCGGCAGCGTGATGTGGCGGAAGGTGTCCCACATGTTCGCGCCGTCGATCCGGGCCGCCTCGTAGAGCTCGCGCGGGATCGCCTGCAGCCCCGCGAGATAGAGGATCATCGCAAAGCCCACGTGGCTCCAGACGTAGGTGATGAACGTCGCGGGCAGCGCCATCGTGTAGCTCGACAGCCATCCGCCGGCGAAGTGCCCGAGCCCCACCGCCTTCAGGAAGAGGTTGATGGCTCCGAAGTGCGGGTTGTACATCCACCCCCAGATGAGCCCGACCGACACCAGCGGCAGCACCGCCGGCGCGTAGTAGAGCGTCCGCAGCGTCTTGTGATAGCCGGTGTTGCCGTTCAGTCCGATCGCGAGCCCCAGCCCGATCGCGGTGGGGATGGTGATCGCCCCGGCGGTCCAGAGCAGGTTGTTCTTCAGCGCGAGCTGGGACACCTCGTCATTGAAGAGGATGTCGACGTAGTTCTTCAGCCCGACGAACGTCCAGGTGTCCGAAAGCCCGTCCCAGTCGAAGAAGCTCGTCTGCAGCGTGAAGAGCATCGGCCCGACGAGAAAGGCCGTATAGACCAGGAGCGCGGGCGCGAGGAACAGCCACGGCGAGAGTGCCCTCAGGAAATGCGCGCGGGACTGGGGCATTCTGCTGCGATCGCCGGGAAGGGTAGGGGTGGGGAGGGCCGCTGCCGGCCCTCCGAAGCCTGGTCGCGGCTCAGCTCTTGCTCGCCTCGACGCGCTGCTGGATCAGCTTCGCCGCGTCCTCCGGGCTTACCCGGCCGGCGACCACGCCGTCCTGCGCCTCGAAGAAGCTGTCGATCAGCTCCTTGGAGAAGGCCTGGTCGGTCGGCGGATAGGTTCCGGTGTCGCTGCTCAGGATCTCGGTCCACTTGCAGCCGGCCGGCGACTCGGTGCAGTCCGGGGTCACGCCGATGGTGGCCGATCCGGCGAAGGCGAGCGGAAACGGCTTCTCGTTCTCGGCCTTGGTGATCCAGTCGATGAAGGTCACCGCCCCTTCGGGATTCTTGGCGGCGGCGGGGATCATCCACTGCTCCGGGAAGCCGTGGTAGCGGCCGCTCGGGGTCGGCGGCAGGAAGAAGTCGAAGTTCGCCAGATCCTGCTGGTCGCTGATCAGCACGCCCTCGAACCACGGCCCCTCGTAGACCATCGCGGCGTCGCCGAGATACATCGGCATGCGCGCGTCGTTCGGCGCCACGGTGAGGAAGTCCGGCACCAGCCAGCCCTCGTCGACCCACTTCTTCAGCCGGCCGAAGGCCTCGACCACGCACGGCTGGTCCCAGGACTGCGTGCGCGCGTTCAGCGCGTCATGCACCTCCGGCCCGCAGGAGTCCTCGAGGAAGTAGTCGACGAGCCGCATCGTGTGCCAGCCGAACTTGCCGCCGAAGGAGGCGCAGTACTTGCCGTTTTCCTTCAGCTTGGCGCAGACGCCCTCGAGCTCGGCGTAGCTCGTCGGGATCTCGATGCCGTACTCGGCGAACATGTCCTTGCGGTACCAGAGGCCCATGCCGCGGGCGTGGTAGGGAACGCCGTAGATCTTGCCGTCGACGGTCAGCTGCTTCATCACCCAGTCGGGGAAGCGCTCCGCCCAGTTGTGCGCCTTGTACTCGGCGGAGAGCTCCTTGACCTGGCCGGCATCGATGAAGGGCCGGGCGATCGAGCCGCCCCACATGAAGAAGACGTCCGCCGGGTCGCCGCTCGCGAGCGAGGTGCGCAGCACGTCGGGATAGACCGCGGCGCCGCTGCCGGCGACCGACTCGAGCTCGATCTTGATGTCGGGATGCTGCTTTTCGAACTCGGCGATCACCGGCTTCCACGCCTCGGTCGCCGGGGCGTCGAAGATGTTGAAGAACCGCACCGTCTGCTGCGCCGCGGCCGCCGCCGCGGACAGCGCCAGCGCCGCCGCGACGCCGGCCAGGATGCGCGTCGGTGCCCTCAATCGTGCCGACATGTGAACTCCTCCCTGGGTTCGCTTGCTTTCTTGGTCTCGCATCGCCCGCTCAGGACGGGGGATTGCAGATGCGACGCACCGAGGCGAGCACCGCCTCGGGATCGAAGACGGCTTCCTTCCAGTCGTCGCGGAAGATCATCGGCCGCGCCTCCCGGATCGCCTGGAGCGCGCCGTCGGAGAACTTGCCCTCGGGGAAGGCGTCGAAGGCGATGGCGAGCTCGATGTTGAGGTGCCCGAGCATGAAGTCGTGCGCCGCCTGCCGCGGAACGCCGCGCCGGACCGCCTCGTCGGTCGCCTCGCGCATCGCGAGCGCCAGCGTGGCGCCGACCGTCTCCGACAGCGCCGGCTCGAGGATCGCGATCGCCTCGAGCGAGCAGCGGTGGGCGCGCATGACCGGTGCGTAGATGGTGCGCGCGATCTCCTCGCATTCGCCGTAGTGCGCGTCCGGCCCCTGCATCAGCGCGCAGACGATGTGCTGCTTGGCGCGCACGCCGCCGAAGAAGTCGTTGCGCGCCTCCGGCGCCGTCTCGTCGTTGAAGATCGGCGGATGGCACGGGTGGGTGACGAAGTAGCTGAGATCCGGCCGGTCCGGCAGCTCGCCGGCGTAAGGTGCGGCCGCGTCCAGCACGATCACCCGGGTGCCGGGCCGCACGTCCTCCGAGATCGCGTGCAGCACCTTGCCGATCAGCCGGTCGGGAACCGCCAGGATCAGCGCCTCGGCATCGGCGAGCGCCTCCGCCTGCGGGACGCATTCGACGCCCACCGCGGCGCGCAGCCGCTCGACGCCCTCCGGCGACACCTCGACGTGCTTCACCCGGAAGCGCGACCCCTTGAGGTTGCCGGCCAGCCGGACGCCCATCTTGCCGCCGGCGCCGAAAAGGGCGATCCGATCCATGTCTTGCTCCCCACGCACCCGACCGTCTCCGGCGGCCTTGCGGCAATGTAATCGCACCGATCGACAGGCTGTCAACAGGTCATTATACCAGTTGAGCCACGGCGCGCCGAAGCCGCCCGCCGGGCCGGGATCGGGAGGTGAGGGAATGGGATCACTGAGGGTCGAGGGCGCGGTGAAGCGGTTCGGCGCCGTGCAGGTGCTCAACAGCATCGACCTCGAGGTCGCCGACGGCGAGTTCGTCGTGCTCGTCGGTCCCTCGGGCTGCGGCAAGTCCACGCTGCTGCGGCTGATCGCCGGGCTCGAGGAGATGTCGGAAGGCAAGATCTCGATCAGCGCGCGGGTGGTGAACGACCTCCCGCCGAAGGAGCGCAACATCGCGATGGTGTTCCAGAACTACGCGCTCTACCCGCACATGCAGGTCGCCGACAACATGGCCTTCTCGCTGAAGCTCGCGCGCCGGCCCCGCGCCGAGATCGACGAGCTCGTCGGCCGCGCCGCCGGCATCCTCGACCTGCAGCGCTACCTCAAGCGCCTGCCGCGCGAGCTCTCCGGCGGCCAGCGCCAGCGCGTCGCGATGGGACGTGCCATCGTGCGCAACCCGGAGGTCTTCCTCTTCGACGAGCCGCTCTCCAATCTCGACGCCCAGCTCCGCGTCGCGATGCGCGCCGAGATCCGCGCGCTGCACCAGCGCCTCGCGACCACCACGGTCTACGTCACCCACGACCAGATCGAGGCGATGACCATGGCCGACCGCATCGTGGTGATGCGTGACGGCAACGTCGAACAGATCGGCACGCCGCTCGATCTCTACGACGGCCCCACCAACACCTTCGTCGCCAGCTTCATCGGCTCGCCTTCGATGAACCTTCTGAGCGGCAGGATCGGCGGCGCCGCCGACGCACCCGTCTTCGACGCCGCCGGCGGAGGTGGCACCTGGCCGCTCCCGGTCGGGCTCAGGCTCGCGCCCGGCCGCGAGGTGATCTACGGGGTCCGTCCCGAGGGTCTTCGCCTCGACCCGTCCGGCACGCCGGCGACGGTTTCGGTCGTGGAGCCGACCGGCGCCGAGACCCACGTGGTTCTCGAGTTCGCCGGCCGCACCCTCGTCATGGTGGTGCACGACCGGCTGGCGGTGAAGCCCGGCGAGGTGGTCAAGGTCCTGCCCGACCGGCTCAAGGCGCACGTCTTCGACGCCGAGACGCTGGCGCGCATCGTCCCCTCGCGCGTGATGTAGTCAGCGGCTCCAAGGGCACGGCCATGGCACCCGAATCCGTTACGCCCCTCGCGCGGCGCAAGCTGCCCGATCTGATCCAGGAGCGGATCCTCGAAGACATCCAGTCCGGCCGCCGCGTTCCCGGGGACTTGCTGCCCTCGGAGCGCGAGCTGATGACCCTCTACCAGGTCGGCCGGCCGGCCGTGCGCGAGGCGATGCAGAACCTGCAGCGCATGGGCCTCGTGCAAATCCGCCATGGCGAGCGCGCCCGGGTCGCGATGCCTTCGCTCACCCGCGCGGTCGGCGATCTCGGCGACACCATTCAGCAGGTGATCGTCCACTCGGAGGGAAGCCTCGATCACCTCAAGGAGGCGCGCCTTCTCTTCGAGACCGAGATGGCCCGGATCGCCGCCCGGCTTCGGACGCAGACCCACATCGACAAGCTCCACCAGGCCCTGGAGCAGCAGGCGCGCGCCCCTCAGCCCTCGCCCGAGTTCACGGCGCTCGACGGCCGGTTTCACCACGAGATCGCGCTCGTTGGCGGCAACCCGATCTTCGGTGCCCTCAGCCACGCCCTCTTCGGCTGGCTGGCGAACTTCCACGTCCACCTGGTGCAGAGCCCCGGACATGAGAGCGTGACCCTGCAGGAGCACCGCAAGATCCTCGGCGCGATCGAGGCCGGCGACGAGGGTCGCGCCGCCGGCGAGATGCAGGACCACCTGAACCGCGCGAACGCGCTCTATCGCGTCCCCCGGCTGCAGAAGTCGGAGCCGCACGCCTCGGACGCGGGCTGATCCCCGAGGAAATCACCGGGAGCACGTGGCCGCGTAAGGTCGCGCCGCGGACATGCCTCGGTTCGACGGAAGCGCGCTAGTGATCGACCTCGAGCGAGGGCAGGCCGGCCGGCCTCGATGGTGCCGTAACCTGGCGCGCAAGGACGAGCGTCAGATGCGGAACATCGGTTGCAGAAGCCGCGGAATCAGGGCGCGGAACCTGAGGGGAGCATCGGTCGCTGCTGCACAGATGCAGGCCATGTCGTCGGTCGCGCGCGGCACATGCTCGAGGGTCTCGTCGGCCAGTTCGATGTCTCCCGACCTGTAGAGACCGCCCTCGTCCGAGAAGGCGCCGGAAAGGACCAGCGTCAGTTCGAGGCCCGCGTGGCCGTGATCGGCGACCTCCTGGCCGGCGGGGATCGAGAGCAGACGCACGCTGCCCGCCGATCCCTTCCAGAGAATTGCCTGCTTCGCGCCGAAGCCCAGCGATCGCCACCGCGGCGGCGCATGACCGAGCAGCTGCGCGAGGGGCGCGGGATAGATGTCGAATCCGGCGCGCGGCGGCGCGGCGGTCGCAGGACGGTCGAGTGCGGCCAGCGTCCTCGCCCGGCCATCTGCCGACACCGGTGCCGGTGTCAGCCCTTCCAGCACCAGTCCGCCGAGTTGCCGATGCGCCTCGAGCCGTGCCCTGCAGTCATCGCAAAGCGAGATGTGCGCTGCGACCAGCACAGCGAACGGATAGGCCAGTGCGTCCGCCGCGCAGGCGGCGAGCATGGCATCGGGAACGTGGTGGACGGGTTCGTTCATTTCCTCAGTTCCCGAAGCTCGTGCCGGAGCCGGTCGATCGCCCGCCGCAGGCGCGACTTGACGGTGCCGAGCGGCAGGCTGGTCTGGCGACTGATCTCCTGATGGGTCAGCTCGCCAAGATAGGCCTTGTCGACCATCTCCCGCTGCGCCGCCGGCAGGGCGTCGAGCGCCGCCCTCAGGCGTTCGACCTCCTGCTCGAGCGCGAGCGCGGCTGCGGTGTCCTCCACCCGCGAAGGTGCGGCGAGGTCCTCAGGCAGCGGCTCTGGCTCGCGTCGCGCGATATCGATGCGGCGGTTGCGGGCAATCTGGTAGATCCAGGACGAGACCTGGGCCCGGGCGGGGTCGAACTGGGCCGCGTTGCGCCAGAGCTTGAGCATGACGTCCTGAACGATGTCCTCGGCGACCGCCCCCGGCGTGCCGCCGCGCATCGCCATCGCCTTCAGACGTGGCGCATAGAAGTCGAACAGCCGCGCAAACGCCTCGCGGTCGCCAGCGTCGCGCACCGCGAGCATCCACACCGTCTGCTCCGACAGCCCGTTTGGCTCTCTCGTCTCCATGCCTCCCGTTTGGCCCGGAAACCCTGCCCGCCGCAATCGCCGGTATTGCGGGACCGGTCGGCCGATGATGCGAGCGCGGGCCATCATGATCAGCACTACGTCGCCCCGCCGGGGACGGATTTGTTTTTGATCCGGCTCGCGCGAACGGCCGTAACCCTTCCCGAAAGCCAGGGAGAGGCCCATGCCGTTCGACGCCGCCCCGACGCGCCCGACCGTCGCCGTGATCGGCGGCGGCATTTCCGGCATGGCGGCGGCGCTGATGCTGCGGTCGGGCGCCGCGGTCACGCTCTTCGAGGCCGAGCCGCGTCTCGGCGGCCACGCCCGCACGGTGATCGCGGGGCTGCGCGGCGACAGGCCGGTCGACACCGGCTTCATCGTGTTCAACCACGCGACCTATCCCCACCTCGGCCGGCTGTTCCGCGAGCTCGAGCTCCCGATCGAGCGCAGCGACATGAGCTTCGGCGTCAGCATCGACGGCGGCCGGGTCGAATACGCGCTGCGCAGCGTTGCGTCGCTCTTCGCCCAGCGACGCAATCTGCTGCGCCCGGGCTTCCTGCGGATGCTCCGCGACATCGATCGCTTCAACCGCCGCGCCGAGGCGGTGGTGACGGACGACTCAGACGGTCGGCGAGCTGATCGCAAGCCTCGGCCTCGGCAAGGGGTTTCGCCACCACTACCTTCGGCCATTCTGCGGCGCGATCTGGTCGACCCCGGAAATGGACGTCGAGGCCTTTCCTGCCGCGATGCTGGTTCGGTTCTTTCGCAACCACGGCCAGCTCGGACTGACCGGCCAGCACCAGTGGTGGACGGTGAAGGGCGGAAGCATCGAATACGTCCGGCGGCTGGAGCGGCGGCTGGCGGCGGACGGTGTGCGTATCGCCCTCGGGGCGCCGGTCAGGAGCGTCGTCCGCGCGGAGAGCGGTTGCGTGGTGCATACGGCAGGGCACGCGCCGGCGGCCTTCGACCAGGTCGTCTTCGCCTGCCATGCCGAACAGGCGCTGGCGCTGCTCGATCGGCCGACCGCCGCCGAGGCGCGCCTGCTCGGCAGCTTCCGCACCCGGGCCAACCGCGCGGTGCTGCACCGGGATCCGGGCCAGATGCCCCGCCGCCGGGAATGCTGGTCGAGCTGGGTCTATCGCGCGTCGGTGAGCCGGCCGATGGGATCGGCGTCACCTACTGGATGAACCGGCTGCAGAACATCCCCGCGGACGACCCGCTCTTTCTGTCGCTCAATCCGCCGGACACCATTCCCGACGCCCTGGTCTACGACGAGACCGTGTTCCGCCACCCGATCTTCGATAGACGCCGCAATCGAGGCACAAAAGGGGATCGCCGCCATCCAGGGCCAGAACCGCACCTGGTTCGCCGGCGCCTGGCTTCGCAACGGCTTCCACGAGGACGGCATCGCCAGCGCGGTGCGGATCGCCCGGCAGATGCGGCGTGCCGGCATGGTAGCCCCGGCAGCCGAGCACGTGGCGGCGAGGACCTGGCACGGGCGTCGCGGCAGCGTGCGCCACGCCTTCGCATACCGGCTCGATTATGTGCTGATCGATCCGGAGGCGCCGTCTCCCCTCCCGGGGATCGCCCGGAACCGCTGGGGAATCGCGAGCGTGCATGACCGCGACCACGGTGGTCCGCGCGGCAAGGGCGAAGGCGCATTTGGGCGCGCCGCGTGCTGGCCGAGCGTCTCGCCGGCGATTTCACCCTCCGGCTCCTGGCGCAACCGCGCTGGTTCGGTCATGTCTTCAACCCGGTGAGTTTCTGGCTCGCCTTCCGCGACGAAGCGCTGGTTGCCGCGATCGCCGAGGTCAACAACACCTATGGCGACCGGCACAGCTATCTCTGCGCCCGGCCCGGGTTTCGCCCCGATCCGTCCCGGGGACGTGCTGACGGCGACGAAGGTCCTGCACGTGTCGCCGTTCCGCGACATCGCCGGCAGCTACGCCTTCAGCTTCGACATCGGCCCGCAGGCCATCGCGATCCGAATCGCCCATCACGACGGCGGCGAGGCGCTGGTGGCGACGCTCACCGGTCCGCGGCGCCCGCTGACGACGTCGCGGACCCTGCTTTCCGCGCTGCGGTTCCCGCTCGCGGGGATCCGCACGCTCGCCCTCATCCACTGGCAGGCCCTGCGCTTGGCGCGCAAGGGCGTGCCCTTCCGCCCGCGGCCGCTGCCGCCCGCCGAGGACATCACACCATGCCGTCACGCCTGACCAAGCGCATCGAGACCGACTTTCTCGCGACCTGCGAGCGGATCGAGACCGGACGGCTCCGGGTTCGCACGCCGGAGGGCCACGTCCACGATTTCGGAACCGCCGGGACCGAGGCGGAGCTGCAGCTCAACGACTGGTCGGCGGTGACGGCACTCCTCGCCCGGGGCGACATCGGCTTCGGCGAAGGCTATGTCGCCGGGCTCTGGGACACGCCGTCGATCGAGGCGGTGGTGCAGCTCGGCCTGCTCAACGAGGAGCCGATGCACCGCTACGCCTTTCCCGGCCCCTGGCATGCCCTGGGCTTCCGCGTGGTCGACCGGATCGTGCGGCGCAACTCGCCGGCGGGGTCGGGTCGCAACATCCGGGCGCACTACGACGTCGGCAACGAGTTCTACGGCGAATGGCTCGATCCCGGCCTGACCTACTCCTCGGCGTTGTTCGCCGGCGACGACACCGATCTCGCGCGGGGCCAGGCCCGAAAGTACGACCGGATCCTCGACCGGCTCGGCGACCGCGAGCGGATCCTCGAGATCGGATGCGGCTGGGGCGGCTTCGCCGAACGCGCTGCCGACCGTGGCCACGCGGTGACCGCGGTGACGATCTCGCCGAGCCAGAAGGCGTACGCCGACGCCCGCCTCGACGGCCGCGCGGACGTGCGGCTCTGTGACTACCGCGCCACCGAGGGACGCTATCCGGGCATCGTATCGATCGAGATGATCGAGGCGGTCGGCGAGCGCTACTGGCCGACCTATTTCGCGACGCTGAAGCGGCGGCTGGCCGAGGGCGGCCGCGCCGTCCTTCAGGCGATCACCGTGCGCGACGCGGACTTCCCGCGCTACCGCCGCGGCAGCGACTATATCCGCCACTCGACGTTTCCCGGCGGCATGCTGCTCTGCGATCGGGCGATCGCCGGGCAGGCGGCGCGGGCCGGCCTGCGGGCCGAGGCGAGCTTCGCCTTCGGTCCCGACTACGCGCTGACCTGTCGGGCCTGGGCCGAGCGGCTTGCCGCGAGCAGCGATCGGGTGACCGCGCTTGGCTATGGCGGACCGACCTTGCGCCACTGGCGCTACTATCTCGAGGCCTGCGCAGCGGCCTTCGTGGTCGGGCGCACCAATGTCGTTCAGGTGGAGTTGGTCCATGCTTGAAGCCCTGAACGGACTGGCCAGGATCGTCCTCATCCTTGCGCTGCTCGCCCTCGGCCTCGTCCTGGCGCAGCGGCTGTTCTTCGGTTTCATGGCGCAGCAGCCGGCGGACTATGCCGACACCGGGCCGGCGTTCGATCTGAAGACCCACCTCTCCGGGCCGCTCGTCGCGAGCGGCGTGATCTATGGCCCCACGGGGCGGGTCGCCACCCGTTTTGTCGCCGACATGGAGGGACACTGGGACGAGACCGGCGGCACGCTCAGCGAATCGTTCCGTTATGCGTCCGGGGGCGCGCAGGAGCGCGGCTGGCGGCTGACCGCGCCCGGCGACGACGGCAAATTCACCGCGACCGCCGATGACGTGGTCGGCCCCGGTGAGGGAACCGTGTCGGGCGCCGCGGCTACGCTGCGCTATCGACTGCGCCTGCCCGAAGCGGCCGGCGGCTGGCAGGTGGACGTGACCGACTGGCTCTATCGCGGCGAGGACGGCGTCATCGTCAACCGCGCGCAATTCCGCCGCTTCGGCAACCTCGTCGGCGAACTGGTCGGCACCATCCGCCCAGCTGGAGGGTGACGTGCCCCGGCTCTCCCGCCGCAGGTTCCTCGCGGGCAGCGCCGCGGCAATCGCCGCGGGCTCCGGCGCGGCGGAGGTGACCGCTCGCGCCGCGGCTGCGTCGGAGAGGTTTTGCACCGTCGACGGCGTGCCGATCCATTTCGAGCGCCAGGGCGGCGGCCGACCGGTGGTCCTGATCCACGGCGCCAGCGGCAATCTCAACGACATGACGTTCCGGCTCGCTCCGATGCTGGCCGAGCGCTACGACGTGATCGCCTTCGACCGGCCCGGCCACGGTCTGAGCGGGCTCCCCTCGGGCGGCGGCGTCTCGATCCATGCGCAGGCCGACATGCTGCGCGGGGCAGTCGCGCAGTCCGGCATCGCGCGCCCGATCGTCGTCGGCCACAGCTACGGCGGCTCGGTCGCGCTCGCCTGGGCGGTCGACGCGCCGGAGTCGGTCGCCGGCCTCGTGCTGCTCGCCGCCCCGTCGCAGGTCTGGGAGGGCGGTGTGGGGATGACCAACGACCTGCTGGCGAGCCCGTTCACCGGCTCGCTGCTTGCCTGGGCGGCGGCGCATTTCGTCACCCGCGGCTTTGCCGAGCGTGCCGTTGCCGGCGTCTTCGCGCCGCAGACCCCGCCCGCGGGCTATCTCGACCATCTCGATCTGTCGCTGGTGCTCCAGCCGGCGAGCCTGCGCGAAAACGCCCGCCAGCTCAACGCGCTCAAGGAAGAGCTCAGGCCGATGATCTCCGCCTACCCGGGCTTGGCCATGCCCGTGGAGATTGTGCACGGCGAAGCCGACGAAACGGTGGGGCTCGAAATTCATTCCGTTCCGCTGAGCCGTCAGGTTCCCCATGCGCGACTGACCCGGCTTCCCGGGATCGGCCACATGTTGCACCAGGTCGCGACGAGCGAAGTCGCCGCCGCTGTCCGGCGGGCGTCAGTCTAAGGTTTGGCCGGCTGCGGCGGTGCAGCCCTTCACGTCCGGATGGGTGAGCAGTGCGGCACAGCCGGATCTCGATCCCGCGCGGCCGGTCTTCATCGACGAGACCACCATGATGGCAAGGCTACGCGGCCGCAGTCCACGTGGCGACCGATGTCGGGCCGCCGTTCCTCATCGCCACTGGAAGACGACCAAACTGCGTTGCGTCGGATCTCGTTGGCCCGGCGCAGTTCCCGGTTCTCCCGCTCCAGCGCCTTCAGCCTCGACCGCCCTCGCTCGTCAGCCCACCCCGCTCGCCCCGGTGGCGCTCCCCATCGTACCCAACGCCGCAGCGTCTCGGCCGGGCAGCCCACTTTCGCCGCCATCGAGCGCATCGCCGCCCATTCCGAGCCGTGCTCACGCGCATGCTCTCGAACCGTCCGAACCGAGCGCAAGCAGCTCGGCCGGATACGGCTTAACCGTCCTGTTGGTTCCATGGCCCACTCTCTCAGATGTTGGAGCCTCCGGGACACCCGGTGCGGTTCAATGCGGCGAGGCGGCCTTGTCCTTTCTTGGCAAAGCCAGTAACAGGCGCCTTGGAGAGGTGGCCGAGCGGTCGAAGGCACACCCCTGCTAAGGGTGCAGGCGGGGAACCGTCTCGAGGGTTCGAATCCCTTCCTCTCCGCCATTATCTCGCATGAACGCTTTGATTTGCCTACGTTATCGGCTTCACCGTAAGCGTCCGGGGTGACCGCCCTGCTGAGGGATGGGAGCGTCGGATAGTGTCCGCTGTGGATAGCGGACACTATGGGCCTGCCGATGGCGCGTCGAGCGAAGCGGCTTTGGACGCGTTGAGGAGAAGCGGTCGATCTGTCTGCAGACAAGGGCGCCGGATGTTTCCGTCGCGCAGGTGGCGCGGCGGTATGCGCTGAACGCCAACATCATCTTCAAATGGCTGCGTGACCCGCGGTTTGCGCCGGACCCGGATGCCGCCCCGACGGCGGGTCCCCTCTTTCTTCCCGTCGAGGTCATCGAGCACCCGGTTCGAGGAGATGCTCCTTCGTCGGGCGATGCCCGGAACCCGAGCGGCACGATCGAGATCGATCTGGCGGGCGGCCACCGGATGCGGATCACTGGCCGCTACGATCCCGAGGCCCTGGCCCGGTTGATCCGGGGCCTGTCGGGGTGATCCCCGTCCCCGCCACCACGAGGGTCTGGCTCGCGGCCGGGGTGACGGACATGCGCCGAGGCTTCGCCGCGCTCGCCGCTCAGGCCGAAGCGACGCTCCAGCAGGACCCTTTCAACGGGCATCTCTTCGTCTTCCGTGGCCGGCGCGGCGATCTGGTGAAGGTGATCTGGTGGGACGGCCAGGGAGCCTGCATGTTCGTGAAGCGACTGGAGCGGGGCAAGTTCGTCTGGCCCTCGGCGAAGGAAGGCAAGGTGTCGCTGACGCCGGCGCAACTGGCGATGCTGCTCGAAGGTATCGACTGGCGAATGCCGCGACGGACCTGGCAGCCTGCGGCGGCGGGATAATTGCGATCGCGCTCATCCCGAGGATTCCCAGAGGGAATCCCGTGGGATAAACTCGATCATGCTCGACGAGATCGTCCCCTTGCCCCAAGACCCCGAGGAACTGCGCGCCTTCACGGCGCGGCTTCTGGCCGAGGTGAAGGCGCAGGCGATCCTGATCGAGAAGCTCCGGCATCAGCTCGCAGGCCACAGGGCATCTCGGTTTGGCGCTTCTTCGGAGACAGCCGAACAACTCCAGCTGGCCCTGGAAACGAGCGAGATCGCCGCGGCGGCGATGACCGCCCGGCTGCGTCTGCCGGAGATCGAGGAGAAGGGTCAACCGAAGCGCCGGCCGATCCCGGACCATGTCCCGCGGATGGAGGTGGAACTCAGCCCCGCCGCCGACGCCTGTGCCGAATGCGGCGGCGGGCTGCGTCGCATCGGCGAGGACGTCACCGAAGAACTGGAGTATGTACCAGGCCGCTTCATCGTGAACCGGATCGTTCGCCCCCGGCTGACCTGTTCCAGCTGCGAGCGCTTCATCCAGGCCCCGCTGCCGTCCCGCCGATCGAGCGCGGCTGTCCTGGCCCGGGGCTGCTCGCCCATGTGCTAGTCAGCAAATACGCCGATCACCTTCCCCTCTATCGCCAATCCCAGATCTTCGAACGCGACGGGCTGGACCTCGACCGCTCCACACTCGCGGATTGGGTCGGCAAGTCCACCGCGCTGCTCGCGCCGCTGGCCGACGCCATGCCACCAGGCTGGGTGCGGATCTGGTGGTGAACGCCAAGGACGCGGGAGCGATCGAGGCCGTCCAAAAGGGCACTGATGGCGGCGCGCACGGTGTGCTTATCACCGCACCGTCGCTGGCTGCCTTCCAGCAGGGGATCGCGATGACCCGCAAACGAGGTACCTGCGCGCTGGTCGGCCTGCCGCCGGGCGAATTCCCGGTGCCGCTGTTCGATGTTGTGGCCAAGTGCATCACCATCCGGGGCTCGTTCGTCGGCAACCGCGAGGAGATGGCCGAGGCGCTGGCCTTCGCCGCTGATGGCAAGGTCAAGGCTGACATCGGATTGCAGCCCCTGAGCGACATCAACGAAGTCTTCGACCGCCTGGAACACGGCAAGGTCGCGGCACGGGTCGTTCTCGACTTTGCCGGCCCCGCCCAGACGAAAAGCGAGGCGTCCCACCGCGAGTTGGAGAAAGTCCCGTCCTGAGCCCAGGTCGGGTAGGCCGATCCGGCGACGGTTCGTAGCGCGGAGCCGTCGCAGAAGCGAGCGGGAGCGGACATTTCCGCGCTCCACCAACGTGGATCAGTGCGCGGTGCATCGGAGAAGGCGACACTCTTACCAGCGGTGCGACGTCCGTTCTCAGCTTCTGATTTTTGTTGGACCGACGACGTCATTCGTCCGGCCCGCAAAAGCGGTTGGCGGATCGCACCAATTGAAAGCCGCCAACATGGAGAACCGCTATGACCACGCTGTTGAAATCGACGCCCAATGCGCCCCGTTCCGATGCGCCCGCACCGACAGCCGACCGCGGGGGAGTCACCCAGATGAAGGCGATGGTCTATGCGGGGCCAGGCAAGATCGAGCTGCAGGATTGCCCCAGGCCGGTCATCCAGGCTCCCGGAGACGCGATCGTGCGGGTCACTCAGACCACGATCTGCGGCACCGACCTGCACATCCTGAAAGGTGACGTGCCGACGGCGACACCGGGCCGCATCCTCGGTCACGAGGGGGTCGGCGTGATCGACAGCGTCGGCGCCGCCGTCACCGCGTTCAAGCCGGGAGACCATGTGCTGATCTCCTGCGTCAGTGCCTGCGGTACCTGCGAATTCTGCCGCAAGCAGATGTATTCGCACTGCACCACCGGCGGCTGGATTCTCGGGAATGCGATCGACGGCACCCAGGCCGAATATGTCCGCACGCCCCACGCGGACATGAGCCTCTACCACATCCCGGAAGGTGCCAATGAAGAGGCGCTGGTGATGCTGAGTGACATCCTGCCCACCGGTTTCGAATGCGGCGTCCTGAACGGCAAGGTCCAGCCGGGCAGCTCGGTGGCCATTGTCGGCTCGGGGCCGATCGGCCTGGCCGCACTCCTGACGGCGCAGTTCTACTCGCCCGGCTCGATCATCATGATCGACCTCGACGACAACCGGCTGGAGATCGCCAGACGCTTTGGCGCCACCGACACGGTGAACAGTTCGAACGAAGGCGTGGTCGAGGCGGTGATGAAGCTGACCGGCGGCGCGGGCGTCGATACGGCCATTGAGGCCGTCGGCATACCCGCGACGTTCGAGCTCTGCGAGAAACTGGTCGCGGCGGGTGGCACCATTGCCAATGTCGGTGTCCACGGCAAACCCGCGAGCCTGCATCTGGAGGCTCTCTGGGACCGCAACATCGCGATCACCACGCGTCTGGTCGACACCGCGACAATTCCGATGCTGTTCAAGACCGTGGCAGCAAACAAGATCGACCCGACGCTGCTCATCACCCACCGCTTCACGCTGGCCGAAGGCGAGAAGGCCTACGAGACCTTCGGCAACGCCGCCAAGACCAAGGCGCTCAAGGTCATCATCACCACCTGATTTGCCCGGCGCGGGCGGATGTCCCGCGCCGACCCCTCCAACGCGTCAGATAGGCAAGCGAGACCAAAGATGAAAATGCCCATGATCGTCCTGAGCACGTTGGCCGTCACCGCTGTCGCCGGTGCGGTCGCGACCTACGCCTTCGTCAATTCCGGCGTATACGACATTTCGGCCACGACGCCGGACTCGAGTCTCGTCTATTGGGCCACGCACCAGACCATGGAGCATTCGGTGGCCCGCCGCCTCGGGGCGAATGTCGTTCCCGAGGGCCTTGATGCACCGCAGAAGATCGCCGAAGGCGGGCAGATCTTCGTCGAGAATTGCGCGGTCTGCCATGGCCGTCCGGGCATGGAGCCCACGTCGATCTCGCAGGGTCTGAACCCGACGCCGCCCGACCTGTTCCGAGCCGACCGCGAGCCGGATCCGCAAGAAAACTTCCAGTTTATCAAGCACGGCATCAAGATGACCGGTATGCCGGCCTTCGGTCCGACCAAGACCGACGAACAGGTCTGGGCGCTGGTCGCCTTCCTGAATGTCCTGCCGGGCATCTCGGCCGCGGATTTCACCTCGGCTGTCGAAAGTCCGCACGGCTTCGTTGCCGGTCCAGCCTGCCCATAACGGCGGATGAGACAGAGCCGCTACCGCAACAGCGGGCCTTCCTGATCAAGATAGGATCGGTCGAACTCGGCCAGATCGACCAGCCTGTCGAAGTCGTGGATGGTCACCTGGCCCTTCTGGAAGGTCAGCAGCCCCTCCTCGCGTAGCTCGCGCAGCACCCGGTTGATGTGGACGGCACTGAGCCCCAGAGCGTCGGCCAGCATGTATTGTGACAGCGGACAGGCGAAACCTTCGCGCGTTCCGCGGCCGACCAGGGTCAGCCGGGCGCTAAGTTCGAGCAGGAAATGTGCTGTCCGCTCCAAGGCGTTTCGCCGTCCGATGCCGACCAGATGCTCTACGACCATCGCTTCGTCCCGCGACGCGGCCCAGAGAACTGCCGTGGCCAGGCGCGGTGTCGTGGCGAAAGCCTCCAGCAGGTCGCTCTCCAGAACCTCGGAGGCCTCGACCGCCGTCACCGGCTCGATGTTGTGGTCTGCCGTGCGGAAGAGCACCGAGCGCAACCCCAAGAAATCGCCCGGGATCTGGAAGTCGACGATTTGTCGCGAGCCGTCGCGCAACAGTTTATAGGAACAGACCCAGCCCTCGGCGAGGATATAGGCTGCCTGATGGGTCTGGCCCTGGTGCACAAGATCGCGACCCGCAGCAAAATTGCGGCGGCGTCGGTGCAGGCCTGCAAGCACCTCGAGCTCGGCATGGGAAAGAGCGACGAAGTTGCCCAGCTTTCGGGCAAGAGCGCTGTGCGCGGTGGACATTGAACGTCCCTTCGGATGCCGCGTCCGGAAGCGCGGCCTTTATATCCTCTTCTGTCTGTCAGGCTTTCATCCCGCCAAACCTGCCGTGGATCAGTTTCTTCTACGCCAGACCTGCGAGAGTTGCGATGTAAATTCCTGCAGGATCGACGAGCGCTCTGCCGGCGGCCGCACTATGAAAAGGTTCCGCAAATGGAGGCCCGAGTGCCATCCTCGACCCTGCCGACTGCCCCTCCGCTCGGACCCGAGGTGACGGCGGCCGCGGCCCTGGCCATCTGCGAATCGCTGATGCTGGCGCTGAACGACCGCAAAGTCCTGCCCGAGCGCGAGATCATCGGCATCCTTCAGGATGCGGCGGCGGCACATGCGAACCACCCGGGCGACGACGGCCAGGCCTCGCTGCATGCCGCCGTAGCCGACCTCATCCACCGCATCATTGACGGCGGCAATTCGGTTCGACGGCGATAGCGGATGGCCGACCGGCAGAGTCCGAAGCTCGGCGGGGATCCGGTGGGTTTCGCAGCCAGGGCCTGGCTAACATGGGTCAGTGCGGAGAATTGACCGCCCGTGTTGGGCTGACCCAGCAGGGGGTTGCCGCCATGAATTCGAGGGGAGCTTCGCGGTGATCAGCCTCGGTATCCATCACAGGACGAGCTATCGCTACCGGCGGGCAGTCGCCTCGGTCCTCACCGCATGATGCTCCGTCCGCGCGAAATCCGCGATCTCCAAAGGACGGGCAGTTGGGCGCCCGGCGCGTCCGGCGCGTCCGCGAAGAGTGCCGTGCTTTTCCGGATTGCGCCCGGCAAACTGCGCTTCGAAGTCCTCCCGTGCGCACGCTGGTAGCAGGCTTGAGATCACGCTGGGCGCGGCATTTGCAAAGACGACCGGCGCATTGGCAACCGTTTCCGTGCCGTCTTCGGCGCTGTGGTAGCGCACACCGGCGATGGTGCCATCTGAGGAAAGTTCCACTCCCGTCGCCTCGACGCAGGTCAGCGTTCTCCACCTTCTTCGCGGATGTGGCGACCAGACGATCGCTCAGCGTTTGCGAGCCGCCGCGAATGTAGTAGCCGCCGCCGCGCAGATAGCTGCACTGTGCCATCGAACGCGACGGGCTGGACCTCGACCGCTCCACACTCGCGGATTGGGTCGGCAAGTCCACCGCGCTGCTCGCGCCGCTGGCCGACGCCATCGGCCGGCACGTGCTCGCGGCCGAGGCGGTCTTCGCCGACGACACGCCCATCCGCATGCTCGCGCCCGGCACGGGCAAGACCCAGACCGCCCGGCTCTGGACCTATGCCCGCGATGAACGCCCCTGGGGCGGGGCGGCGCCACCGGCCGCGTGGTATCGCTTCTCAGGCGATCGGAAAGGCCAACATCCAAAGGATCATCTCGCCCGCTTCCGTGGATGGATGCACGCCGACGGCTATGCCGGCTTCGAGGAGCTTTACCGATCCGGCGCGATCCGCGAAGTCGCCTGCATGGCCCATGTCCGGCGCAAGTTCGTCGATATCCATCGATCGCAGGGCTCGCCGATCGCCGAGGAGGCCATCCAGCGCATCGCCCAGCTTTATGCCGTCGAGAAGGAGGCGCGGGGCTCACCGCCCGAGCGCCGCGTGGAACTCCGCCAGGCCAAGGCCGTCCAGGTGTTCGATGATCTCGAAACCTGGCTCGCCCAGCAGCTGACCCGCATCTCAAGCAAGTCGCCCCTCGCCGCCGCGATCCGCTATGCCCTGACGCGGATGGAACGGATGCGCCCCTATCTCGCCCACGGCATCCTCGAGCTGGACAACAACGCCGCCGAGCGCGGAATGCGCGCCATCGCTCTCGGCCGGAAGAACTGCCTCTTCGTCGGCTCCGAGGCTGGTGGGAAGGCCACCGCCATCGCCTACACGTTGATCGAGACGGCAAAGCTCAACGGCGTCGACCGGAGATCTGTGCCGCCTCGGTGCGCCGGCGCCGGTGGCCCACTCGGCGACGACACGCAGGCTGCCGCCGAAACCGGCGAGGCGGAGACGCCGCCAGAGTTCGGCGCCGTTGCGGCATCCGCCGGACCAGGCTTCGTCGAGCTGGACGAGCCATGGCTCGAGCGAGCTCATGCGGATACGGGAAGACATCGTCGCGCTCGCCGCGGAGAATCCGCCGGACAGTCTGCCGGCCGCAGCCGGTCCGCAGGACGATCTGCTTGAACGAAACTCCCTCCCTGCGAGCGCCCGAACCGCCGCGTTCATCTCCTCGCGCCGCAAGAAGCCCTGGTATTGCAGCCGCTCGGCTGAGGTCAGCAGCTCCGCGTTCACGGTGCCCGCGCCGAGCGCGCGGCGGATCGGCGTCATCGACCGGCGCACCACGCCAAGGAAGGCCTGGCTTGCGTTCGCCATCAGGTGCCAGCGATCGGCGACCTGGACCACATCCGGCGCCGCTCGGGCGACCGCCTGACCATAGCCGCCGCCGCGATCTCGCGACACGATCTCGACCTCGGGATGATCTGCCAGCCAGGTCTCGACGGTGGCGGCCGCGCGGTCGGGAAGCACATCGATGATCGCGCGCCGCTCCAGGTCGCAGACGATGCTGCCGTAGCGATGCCCGCGCTTCCACGCCCAGTCGTCGATGCCGATCACTCGTGGCGCCGGCCGCTCCCTCGGTGCCCGCGCCCGGACGGTCCGCAGCAGCGTGTCCTTGCTCACCGGCATCAGCAGACGGCGGGCGAGCCCCTGGCCGGGACGGCCGCCGAGCGCCAGCCCGAGATGGTGGACGATGGTCTGCAGCCGCGCCGTACGGCGAGCGTAGGGTGCGACGATGTCGGCGTCGAACCGCTCGGCGAAGATCACCCTTGGGCAGACGTCGTTGCCGCATCGGAACCGCCGGACGGTGAGCGCGATGCTGACGCGCCGGCCATGGGCGGAAGATCGGAGAGGGACCGAACGTAGCGGCTGTGAACCTGCCGTGAGAGCCTGCCGCAGCCTGGGGCAGGCCGACCCGACATCCCGGGAACGGGCGAGCGCCGCCACTCCACCATCACCTAACTGCACCTGCTCGATGATCAGCCCTGGCGGCAACAATGCCGCCGGAAGTCGGCTTCGACCCATCCCTCGCTCCCCTCAACCCAGAGGGGGAGACTATCCGTCAAACCGATCAACTGCACCGAAAGTGAGTCAGAGCCCGTATTCCACGCTGATCAACAGGTTGGGCTATAATACGACGTCGCATGCTTGGCAGGCCGGACTCGAGACGCCGCCGCGCCCTCTTCGGCGGCTCCTTCGAGCATCGAACTCCCTCCCGTGCGGCAACGGCCTAACTACTTCTTTTCGAGGAGCTTCATGATTTCCGCCTTCTTCGTCGCATCGTCGGCGTCGGAGGCGAGGATCTGGTTGATGTAGCCGACGTCTTCCTGCTGGACGACCTGCGAGGTGTCGATCCCGAGGTCGGTCAGCTTCTGGGCGGTGCCGTGGTCCAGTTGAACCTGCGCCAACACCGGCGCGCCGAGGACCAGGGACAGAGAAACGGCGGAAATGGCCAGCAAGCGGTTCATGTTTTCCTCCCGATTTCAGTCCGCGCACCGTACCACGGGCGCCGCGGCCGTGTCGCGGGACGGGGTGTTATTGACGGGTTAACGCTGTCGCCGGGCGGTATCCGCAGCGGCGATGCCTATGACTTCGTGGCTGTCGTGCCCATTGTCTCCGGGATGGGCAGGCCCGCCAGCCGAAGGCCGTCGGTGACGGCGCGCAGCAGCCCCGGCTCCAGGTGTCGCGCCTTGAGGTCGTCGACCACGTGCAGCCCGTACAGCGGGTCGATCGCGAGTATGGCATCGACGGCGGCAGCGGCCTCCTCGGAGCGTCCGAGCTTGGCCGCGGCTGCAGCGATGGCGACCCACTCGTACACGATGTGCCGGGCACCGACGCTGCGGGCCTCCTTCAGGGCCTCTTCGTAGCGCCCGTGGGCATAGTGATAGAGAAACATGCCGATGCGATAGGTGCCCGGCTGCGCCGGGTTGCAGGCGTAGGCCTGCTCGAGAAGCGGTACCGCTCGATCCCAGTCGGCGAGCATGGCGTAGCGCTGACCGAGATCGGCGACGATCGTCGTGTCATTGGGATTGAGCGCGTGACCGATCTCCAGCGCCTCGAGGCCGCGGGTGACGTCACCGGAAAACCAGAAGGCCAGAGCGAGGGCGTATTGCGCCCAGCTCGAGCCGGGCGCGAGGGCGACCGCCTGGCGGGCAAGGGCGATCGCACGTGCCCCGACAGCGTCAGCGCTCCCCTCGAAGGGGTGCGCGAAGCGCCGGGCATTGGAATAGACCAGCGACAGGCAGGCGTAAGCCTCGGAATATTCGGGCTCGGCGGCTACGGTGCGCTCGAGGCACGCCCTGACCGGCTCGAGCTCGTCCCGCTCGAAGGTTCGCCAGTAACGGTAGAAGCGCAGCACACAGCCGTAGCTGTCCAGGCTCTCCGGCGGTGTACCCTCGGCGTCGTGCGACCGGTCGCTGTAGATGATGCCATAGGGCTGGGCGATGGAACGGGCGATGCGGTTCGCCACCTCGTTACGCACCGCGACGATCTCCGACGGCAGGCGGTTTCGCTGAAAGCTGTCGGCCCACACGGACCGGCCCGTTCGGGCGTTCACCAGCAGGACATCGACCTCGAAGCTGTCCCTGTCCAGCGTAACGCCCCCGGTCAGGACATAATCCACGCCGAGTTCCGCCGCTAAATCCCTACCGGCGACGGGCTGCCGCCCCATGGTCTCGCCATCGAAAACGCGCAGCGAGGTAAACCGGGTCAGGGAGACGACGAGCGCCCGGACAAAGCCGCGCCTGAAGCCCGGGAAGGCGGCCGGATCACCTTCCTCGTCGAAGGGGGCGACGAGCAGCGCCGGTCCCGGGGCCGCGCGCGCTGCCGGCGCGGCGATGGGCACCGGCGCCGTCGCGTCCCGCCTGAAGGCGGGGATATAGGACCCCTTCGGGATGTCGATCCGCACAGGATCGCTGCGTCCGCTCGTCAGATAGTAACGCTCCAGCGACCGGCGCAGGCGGCCTGCTTCGATCCGGACGATCGAGTCGATTTGCGGATCGAAGTCATCGTCACGCCCGAAGACCGTGGTGGCAATGCTGTAGGCCTTGATGCGGTCGGCGCGCCCCGCGAGATTTTCCTCGACCACGTGGCGAAGAAACCTGCGGTTCCGCTCGGACGCGTCAAAGTCGGTCGAGGAGAGCACTCGTTCCAAGGCGGCCCGGATCGCACCCGGCTCCAGACACGGCTCGAACGCTTCCATAGTCCCGCCAAGCTCTTGCCACGTATCCGCATCTGCAAGCTATCAAACGAAAGCTCTCGTAGCAAACCGTGACGTACTTCGAGAATCACTCGCCTGAGCGCCCCGTGTTGGCGGCGTGGTGCGGCGGTGGACCCGAATGCCCCAGACAGACGTCAGGCACGAGATGCTCGCCCCGGTGGTGGAGCGCTTTCCCGACCAGCAGGCGAGCATTCTTCGGCTGGCGCGCAGCGACGAGAGTTTTCGTGCGCTCTGCGAAGAATACGACCTGGCCCGCAAGAGCTACGGCCGGCTTCAGGTCAGCCCCGACCGGGCCGCCGAGGTCGCGGAGTATCGAGCGGTGATCGCGGAGCTCGAGGAGGAGATCCGGCAGTTCCTCGGATCAACAACGATCGGGAAATGAGGCGGGTGCGGGAGCCAACCCGGCCAGCGAGAACGAGACGCTCAGGACGGCCGAAGCGGCCCAAAACAGGGAAATCAGGGAATGAACAAGCGTTCGGCGATGCAGTCTGAAAAGCGCGACCGTATCGACAATCTCTTTTCGCTGCCGGGCGCCCGCGCCGACAGGTGGCGCGGCCTGCATGCCGCCGCCCAGGCATGGGCGAGCGGCCGATCCGACCGCGGGCCGGTCGAGGCCGCGCTCGAGGAACTCGGCGCCTACGAGGAGTTCTTCGCCTATCCCGGTGCGCGGCTGTTTTCGGCCTTGCGCCAGCGGATCGAAACCGGAGAGGCCGAAGGCGCCGCCAGCCTGTCCCGGAGGGTCTCGGAGGCGATCCTCACCCGGGCCTACAAGCACGACACCGGTGCGTGGGAGGCAGCGGAGCAACTTGCCGATTCACCGCCCGAGTACGGGGCCGCAACGATGCGTCACGGACCGGGGCATCGTCCCTACTTCGAGATGCTCGTCGTCTCTCCGGGTGCCGCGGATCGCGGGCTGCAACAGGTGGCCGAACTGCGCCGCCTGCGCCGGCCGGAGGACGCCTTCGTCTACGAGGGAGTGCCCGTCGGCAGTTTCGAGGATGCCGTCTGCGCCATCCTGCTCAACCCGGTCATCACCTGCGTCACGATCTACGAGGGCTTCGCCTATTCGTCCCGCCACGACGCCCCCGCGCTCCGCAACGTCCTTGCCGCTGCCGGCTTCGACGCCGACAACGTGGACGGCGACGACATGGCGCTGGCGCTTGCCTCCGGCCTGAAGCGGCTGCGCCCCGACCTCGACGTCTATCTGCTGTCCGACCGCCGCGTGGAGCGCATCGCCGGCGATCCCCGCGCGTCCGAGATCCGCCGCGTGCTCTACTCCGTCGAGGAGTTGCTGGAGCTGCACCTCTCGGCGCTCGAAGGCGTCGCCGACCGCTTCCGCACACCGTTCTTCGACAACCTGAAGAAGTACGCGATGCGGCCGATCAGCACCTTCCATGCGCTGCCGATCGCGCGGGGCAAGTCGGTGTTCAAGTCCGACTGGATCCGCGACATGGGCGAATTCTATGGTCTGAACATCTTCCTCGCCGAATTCGAGCGCCACCACCGGGGGCCTCGACAGCCTGCTGGAGCCCACCGGCAACATCAAGGAAGCCCAGGCGATGGCCGCGCGTGCGTTCGGCGCCGACCATGTCTTCTTCGTGACCAACGGCACCAGCACCTCGAACAAGATGGTGCACCAGGCGCTGGTCGCCCCCGGCGACATCGTGCTGCTCGACCGCAACTGCCACAAGTCGCACCACTACGGCCTGGTGCTCGCCGGTGGGCAGCCGCTCTACATCGACGCCTTCCCGATGACCGAGTACTCGATGTACGGCGCGGTGCCCCTCGCCAGCATCAAGAAGGCGCTCCTCGCCCTCAAGGCCGAGGGCCGGCTCGACCGGGCGAAGATGGTCGACCTCACCAACTGCACCTTCGACGGCCATATCTACAACACCCGCCGGGTGATGGAGGAATGCCTCGCAATCAAGCCGGACCTGATCTTCCTTTGGGACGAAGCCTGGTTCGGCTTCGCCCGCTGGTCGCCCTTCCTGCGCCCCCGAACCGCCATGGGCGCCGCGGAAGCGATCGAGAAGTGGATCGCCGACCCTGCCTCGGTCGATGCCTGGGAGCGCCAGCAGGCCGAGTTCGGCGACGATCCCTCCGACGAGACGCTCCTTGCAACGCGGCTGATCCCGGACCCGCGCGAGGTCAGACTGCGCGTCTACCAGACCAACTCGACCCACAAATCGATGTCGGCGCTGCGCCAGGGCTCGATGCTGCTGGTCAAGGACATCGATTTCCGCGACGTCGAGGCGCAGTTCCACGAGGCGGTCTTCACCCACGCCTCGACCTCGCCCAACCAGCAGCTGATCGCGAGCCTCGACGTCGCCCGCCGGCAGATGGAGCTCGAGGGCTACGGCCTCGTGGCCAACGCCATCGAGATCGCCCTCGACATCCGTCGCGAGATCAACGCTCACCCGTTGATCTCCAAGTATTTCAAGGTTCTAGGCGCCGACGCGATGGTGCCGCAGGAATACCGCGAGAGCGGCTTCATCGACTTCCTGACTCCCGGGCTCACTTTCGAGGACCAGGTCCGGAGCATGCACGAGGACGAGTTCTGCCTGGACCCGACGCGCATGACACTGGTCTGCGGCACCGCCGGCTATGACGGCACCCAGTTCAAGAAGCTGATGGCGGACGAGTACGACATCCAGTTCAACAAGACCTCGCGCAACTCGGTTCTGCTGCAGTCCAACATCAACAACACCAGGAGCGACGTGGCCCAGTTGATCCGCGTGCTCATGCAGATCAGCAGCGCGATAGAGGACCAGCTGGCCAGCGAAGGCGAAAACGGCCGCGCGGCCTTCGCGGCGCGGGTGAAGTCGTTGATGACTGACGTGCCCGACCTGCCGAACTTCAGCCACTTCCACGAGGCCTACCGCAACGACGCGGGCGAGCTCACCCCCGAGGGTGATATGCGCCGCGCCTTCTACGGCGCCTACTACCCCGAGGGCTGCGAGTACGTGCCGATCAACGGCGCCGAATGCGACAAGCGGCTGAAGGACGGGCCGGAGATGATTTCCGCCAACTTCGTCATCCCCTACCCGCCCGGCTTCCCGATCATGGTCCCGGGGCAGGTCATCACCAAGGAAACGATCGACTTCATGCGCAAGCTCGATGTGAAGGAAATCCACGGCTACGAGAGCGCCAAGGGCCTGAAACTCATCCGCCCCGATCATGCCGCTGACCGGCACAACAAGTGAGCGCCTGACATGTTCAGCTACATCGCAGACACGCTCCGCGCCAACCCGCAGCTCGCGATCTTCCTGACGCTGGCCGTCGGCTACTGGGTCGGCCAGAAAAAGTTCGGTAGCTTCAGCCTCGGCGCCGTCACCGGCACGCTGCTCGCCGGCATCATCATCGGCCAGCTCGGGATCGACATCTCCAGCCAGGTGAAGTCGATCTTCTTCATCATGTTCCTCTTCGCCGTCGGGTTCGGCGTCGGCCCGCAGTTCGTGCGCGGCATCGCCACCGACGGCGCGCCCCAGGCGATCTTCGCCTGCGTGGTGTCGGTGCTCTGCCTCCTCGCGGTCTATCTCGCCGCCATCGTCTCCGGCTACGGCCCCGGCCTTGCCGCCGGGCTCATGGCCGGCTCCCAGACCATCTCCGCCTCGATCGGCCTCGCCACCGACGCGATCAATACGTCCGGCCTTACCCCCGAGGCGGCCAAGGCCCAGCTTGACCTCATCCCGGTCGCCTACGCCATCACCTACCTCTTCGGCACCATCGGCACCGGCTGGATCCTCGCCTTCCTCGGCCCGAAGCTCCTCGGCGTCGACGTCGCCGTCGAATGCGCCCGCTACGAGCGCGAGATGTCGGGCGGCGCGCCCAAGGCCACCTTCATCAGCGCCCGCCGCGCCCGCGAGCTTCGCGCCTACACCATCCGCGACAACGGCAAGGTGGCCGGTATGACCGTCGCCGCCACCGAGGCGCTCGGCGGCAATGAGCGGCTGTTCGTCGAGGGCGTTCGCAGCGGCGGCCAGGTCACCCCCTACACGACCGAGACCGTGCTGAAAGCCGGCGACGTCGTCGCCATCTCCGGCCGCCGCGAGGTGCTGGTGGGCCTCCTCGGTGAGGGCGTTGAGGTCGACGACACCGACCTCCTCGACGTTCCCGTCGAGGCGGTCGACGTGCTCCTCACCAGCAAGGACCTCGATGACCGCACGCTCGTCGAGGCCTCGCAGCAGCCCTACACCCGCGGCGTCTTCCTCTCCTCGATCCGGCGCGGCTCGGCGGCGGTCAACATCCCCGTGCTGCCGCAGACCAAGCTCAACCGCGGCGACATCCTGCGCGTCACGGGAACAAAGGCCAACGTCGACCGCTTCGTGAAAGCGGCAGGCTACGCCGACCGGCCGCAGACCATTACCGACATGGTTTTGGTCGGCTTTGCCATCGTGATCGGCGGCCTGATCGGCGCCGCGGTGATCCCGGTCGCCGGCGTTCCGATCACCCTCAGCACCTCGGGCGGCGCGCTGATCTCCGGCATCTTCTTCGGCTGGCTCCGGACGCTCAAGCCGCAGATCGGCAACATCCCGCAGGCGACCCTCTGGTTCATGAACTCGGTCGGCCTCAACGTCTTCATCGCCGTCGTCGGCATCAGCTCCGGCCCGACCTTCATCGCCGGCCTCAAGGAAGCCGGCTTCGGCATCTTCTTCTGGGGCATCTTCGCGACCGGCTTGCCGATGCTGCTCGCACCCTACATCGGCAAGTACATCTTCCGCTTCGATCCGGCGATCAACCTCGGCTGCTGCGGCGGCGCCCGGACCTCGACCGCCTCGGTGGCGATGGTGGCGGATATCGCCAAGAGCGACGTGCCGATGCTCGGCTACACCGTGCCCTACGCGGTCAGCAACACCCTGCTGACGCTCTGGGGCCTGGTCATCGTCCTGCTGCTGACCTGAGCAATCGGCAATAACGAGGGGAGCCTAAATGGAGTGGTTGGCCGGCTTCCTCGTCAAATACCCTGAGCTCGCGGTCTTCCTCGCCATCGCCCTCGGCTACCTCGTCGGCGGCGTCAAGTTCGGCGAGTTCTCCTTCGGGCCGGTCACGGGGTCGCTCGTGGCCGGCCTCGTCATCGGGCAGGTTGCCGACGTGCCGGTCTCGGCGATGGCGAAGTCGTTTCTCTTCCTGCTCTTCCTCTTCGGCATCGGCTATTCCGTCGGCCCGCAGTTCCTGCAGGCGCTGCGCCAGGGCGGCGTCAAGCCCTTGCTGCTGGCGCTGGTCTGCGCCCTGACCGGGCTCGCAACGGTGGTGGTCGTCGCACGGACCCTCGGTCTCGACCCCGGCTACTCGGCCGGCCTCCTCTCCGGCGGCCTGACCCAGAGCCCGGCGATGGGCACCGCCACCGAGGCCATCAGCGGACTCGGCTTGGCCGATCTCGACCGCGACCGGATGATCGCCCACGTCGCGATCGCCGACGCGATCTGCTACGTCTTCGGCGCCATCGGCATGATCTGGTTCTGCAGCGCGCTAGCGCCACGTCTCCTCGGCATCGACCTCAAGGCCGAATCGCTCGCACTCGAGCAGAGCCTCGGCATGAGCCGCACCACGCCCAGGGGTCCAGTCCGGCTACCGCCCGTTCGAGCTGCGCGCCTACGAGGTGCCTGCCGACGCGCGGATCGTCGGCCTGAGCGTCCCGGAAGCCGAGCGCCGCTTTCCCGACGCCCGGATCTTCGTCCTGCGCCTGCGCCGCCGCGGCGAGATCCGCGAGGTCGCGCCCGACCTGCGCATCGAGGCGGGCGACGTCCTCGCCCTCGGCGGGCGCCGCGGCCCCCTCGTCGCGATCCTCGGCCCCAACGCCGTCGAAGTGGAAGACCGCGACCTCCTCGACTGCCCCTTCCTCACGGCCGAGATTCTGGTGACTGGCCCCGCGGTCATCGGCAAGAGCCTCCAGTCGCTGGCCGATGCGCCTTGGGCGCGCGGCATCTACCTGAACTCCCTTCGCCGCGGCTCGCAGACCCTGCCGCTCGCGGCCGACCTCTCCGTCGAGCGCGGCGACGTCCTCAAGCTCACCGGCCCACAGGCCGCGGTCGAAAGCGGCGCGACGCAGATCGGCCCGGTGATCTCGCCGACCACAGCGACAGACTTCATCGTTCTCGGCTTCGCCATCTTCCTCGGCGGCCTCCTCGGCGCCCTGCTGCGCTTCAAGATCGCCGGGATCGAGGTCGTGATCGGCACCAGCGTCGGCGCGCTGGTCGCCGGGCTCGTCGTCGGCCACCTCCGCACCCGCCACCCGCTCTTCGGGCGTATCCCGGACGGCGCAGTGGCGCTGATGACCTCGCTCGGCCTAGCCGCCTTCGTGGCGATGACCGGCCTCCACGCCGGCCCGGTCTTCCTCCCGGCGCTCAAGGACGCGGGCCTCGGCCTCCTGCTCGGCGGCCTGGTGGTGACGATGGTGCCGCTCTTCGTCGGCCTCGCCTTCGGCCACTGGGTGCTGCGCATGAACCCGTGCTGCTTCTCGGCGGCCTCGCCGGAGCCCTCACCATGACCGCCGCCATGGCCGCGGTGCAGACCCGCGCCGACAGCCCGGTCGCCGTCCTCGGCTACACTCCCGCCTATCCGGTCGCCCAGGTCCTGCTCACGGTCTGGGGAAGCCTCATCGTCATCCTGATGGCATAGCCCATGACAGAACAGCGTCGATCGGCAGCAACGCGCGGAGGGAGGGGACATGCGATGGGTCTTGTTTTCCCGGCCTTACCAGCCATGGCGGTGTCAAAGGGTGAGATACCCGCGCACGGCAAACGCCGAAGAGACAGGAGAAGGATCGCTTGGGAGCCGCATTCTGCTTCGCGGGAGCGATCATCAGACAGCCGCCGCGTCACCTGATTGGAGGATTGCGATGTTGCCTCGCTGCACTCTCAAGGCCGGCTTGCTCCTATCGATGCAGACGGCTCTTCAACTGGTCGCCACCGCGGCCTCCGCCCAGGGCCTGCCGCCGGTCCAGCACGAGTTCAGCAACGGCGCGACGCTGCGCTTCTACGGCCAGATCAACAAGGGCGTGCTGAACTACGACGACGGCATCGACAGCGAGACCTATGGCCTCATCGACAACGCCAACTCCAACACCCGCGTCGGCCTGCGCTACGGCCAGGACTTCGGCGCCTGGCACTTCGAGAACGTCAACGAGATCGGTTACGCGCCCTTCTCCACCGACAACACCAGCATCATCCACCAGTCGCCGGATGCCGCGAACTGGGAGTTCAGCAACAGCAACATCCGAAAGCTCGACTTCACGCTGCAGAACGACCGATACGGCAAGTTCTGGCTCGGCCAGGGCAGCATGGCGACCGACGGCATCTACGAGATCGACCTCTCGGGCACCACGGTCAATCGACTATTCCAGCGTCGCGGACAGCGCCTCGGCGCAGATCATCCGCTTCAGCAATCCCAACCTCGACTTCGACCAGAGCCTGAGCGGCATTACCATCGGCGACGCCTTCACCAACTACGACGGCCCCCGCCGGGTGCGCATCCGCTACGATACCCCGGAGTTCAGCGGCTTCACGTTCGCCGCGTCCTACGGCCGCAACCTTCTGAGCGACGATGCCGCGGTGCGCGACGAGAACATCTTCGACGCCTCGGTCACCTACGCCAACACCTTCAGCGATGTCGAGGTCAAGGGCGGGCTCGGCTACTACTGGCAGGAGAATGACACCCGCAACTGGGGCGGCTCGGTCTCCGCGCTCCACACCCCCACGGGGCTCAACGCCACGCTCGCGGTGGGCGGGCAGGATACCAATGGCGGCGGCGGCAGCTACTGGTACGGCAAGCTCGGTCTGCTGCGCGACTTTGTCTCCTGGGGCGCTACGGCGGCGGCCGTCGACTACTACTCGGGCGACGACATCTACCTCGACACCAACGCCGGCATCACCAGTTCGTCCAGCAACTCCCTTGGAGTGTCGTTGGTACAGAACATTGACCGCGCCAACACCGAGCTTTGGCTGACCTACAGGACCTATGACTACTCCGACAACGTTGCCAGCCTACGAGAATGGACAGGCGATCTTCGGGGGCGCACGCTTCAAGT
>CAVTSR010000013.1:0-4458 GCA_963737485.1 uncultured Alphaproteobacteria bacterium
GAACCATGGCGGTGCTCGGCACGCTCGCCATCAGTGCGCTCAAGCGGGCCCAGGCGGCGCACGCCGACCCGAATGCGGCATCAAATGCGGCGGCCGCCGCCCCGGTAGCGGAGGCCGAGGTGAAGGCGGTCACCGGCCCGGAGGCCGAAAAGACGCTTCTCAAGGCGATGATCAGTGCCGCCAAGGCCGACGGCCAGATCGACCAGAGCGAGATGCAGAAGATCGTCGGCAAGATCAGCGCCGACGGCGTCACCGATGCCGAGAAGCAGTTTGTCCTCGACGAGATGGCGGCACCGATCGACATCGCCGGGCTCGCCGCGGAGGCGCGCAACCCGGCGCAGGCGGCGCAGATCTACGCCGCCTCGATCCTCGCGATCGATGCCGATACCGACCAGGAGAAGAAGTACCTCGCCGACCTCGCCAGCGCGCTCGGGCTCGACGGCGCCACCGTCGCCCAGCTGCAGCAGATGACCGGCGCAAACGTCTCGGTCTAACGGCATCGGGCCGGCTGACAGCCGGCCCGTCCCGTCCGCCCCAGAGGGCCGCGGCTCCCTACTTGGAGACGCCCCCTACTGGAGACGCCCCCTACTTGGAGACGATCGTGTTGATCTGCGCGCGCTTCGAGGTGTCGCTCGCGCCTGAGGAGGTCACGTTCTCGATCTGGGCGATCTGCGACAGGGTCAGCGAGTCGACCTGATCGGCGTCGATGCCGAGCTTGGCGAGATCGGCCTTGGTCGAATCGGAGAGCTGGCGCACGCCGAGCCGACCGGTGGCGGTCGCCTCGCTGTTGCCCATGATCTCGGCGATCTGCTGCTTCTTGGTGCTGTCCGTGGCCTTGGAGCCGGTCACGTTTTCGATCTGGGTAAGCTGGCCCAGCGTCAGCATGTCGACCCCCGAAGCGTCGATCCCCATTGCCGCGAGGTCGGACGAAACCGAGGACCGGAGCTGTGCCACCCCGTATTTCCCGATCCCGCCGCCCGCGGCATCGTTCTCGCCGATGATCGTCTCGATCTGGTCGCGCTGGTGATTGCTCGAGTTCGCCGGACGAGAGCACGTTCATGATCTGCAGCGTCTGCTCGTTGGTCAGGCTGTCCGGCGGCGGGGTCGGAACGCCGAGCACGGCGAGACCCTGTGCGGCAAACTCGGTCAGGCTCGCCGAATACCCCGGGGTGCCCGCGATCAGCGCGGCCGACAGCGCCGCGACGGAAGCAGCCGAAATCAATGTGCGTTTCACGATTAGTCCTTTCGAAGACATTCAATTCGGAGGCATTACCCGCCCCCTGATCCAGCCGAAACGTCGATCGGCGCACAAGGTTCCCGCCGCAGTTGCACGCGGCCCGACCGCCCCGCTTGCGGTCGGCGGGCATGGGGCGCTAGTTCTCCTTCATGGCCGCCCCCCGCTTCCGCCCCGAACAGACCCACGCGCGCCTGGGCCCGGCCTTCTTCGATCCCGTGCGCGCCGCCGACTTTCCGCTGGCGCGGCTCCGCTTCCGCAACGACCGCTGGGCCGCCCGCCTCGGCCTCGACGGGCTTTCCGACCCCGACTGGGTGCGCCATTTCGGCCGCTTCGAGCCGCTGCCGGGCAGCTTTCCCGAGCCGCTCGCGCTGCGCTACCACGGGCACCAGTTCCGCGCCTACAACCCCGATCTCGGCGACGGTCGCGGCTTTCTGTTCGCGCAGGCGCGCGATCTCGTCGACGGGCGCCTGCTCGACCTCGGCACCAAGGGCTCCGGCCAGACCCCCTGGTCGCGCGGCGCCGACGGCCGCCTCACCCTCAAGGGCGGCGTCCGCGAGATCCTCGCCACCGAGATGCTCGAGGCGCTCGGCGTCTACACCTCGAAGACCTTCTCGCTGATCGAGACCGGCGAGGCGCTCACCCGCGGCGACGAGCCCTCGCCCACCCGCTCCGCCGTCCTCGTCCGCCTCAGCCACAGCCACATCCGCATCGGCAGCTTCCAGCGCCTCGCCGCCACCGGCGAGACCGACGCGCTCCGCCGCCTCGTCGACCATTCGATCGCCCACTTCTGGCCCGAAGCCGCCGATGACCCCGACCCGGTCGCCGGCCTCTACGACCGCATCGCCGGCGCGGTGGCGGCGATGGGCGCCGAATGGTTCACCGCCGGCTTCGTCCACGGCGTGATCAACTCCGACAACGTCAACATCACCGGCGAGAGCTTCGACTACGGCCCCTGGCGCTTCCTCGACCGCTTCGACCCCGGCTTCACCGCCGCCTATTTCGACCAGACCGGGCTCTACGCCTTCGCGCGGCAGGCCGAGGCGCTGCACTGGAACCTCGCCCGCCTCGCCGAATGCCTGCTGCCGCTTTCCTCCCGCACCGCCATCGAGGCCGCCTTCGACGCCTTCCCCGACCGCTTCATCGCCGCGCTGACCCGCCGCACCTTCGCCCGGCTCGGCCTCGTCCCCGGCCCCGAGGAGCCTGCCCGGGCGTTGATGCACGCCTTCTGGGGCGCGATGCAGCAGACGAGCCCGCCCTTCCAGCAGGTCTTCTTCGACCTCCTCGGGGGCGGCATGCCGGAGCGCCTGCGCGCGAGCCCGCTCCGGCGCACCTTCGAGACCGCCGCCTGGGCCGAGGTGATCGACGCCCTCGGCGCCCTCGCCCCTGCCCCCGGCCTCGCCGCCGCCCTCGCCCACCCGCGCGCCGCCCGCGAACGGCCCCGAGACGCTGGTCATCGCCGAGGTCGAAGCGATCTGGTCGGCCATCGACCGCGACGACGACTGGTCCCCGCTCGAGGCGAAGATCGCCGCCATCCGCGAGTGGGGCGCCTTCAACGCCGTCCTCGCCCCCGTCGACCGTCCCGGCCACGTGCCGCTCGAAGGGCCCTTGCCCGCCGGGTGATCGCGGCCGCGGCAGAGCGGAAGAGGATGCGCCGCGTCTGGACGCGCGCCGGGAAACGTCTCAACCTCGCGCCCGGGCGAACGACCGGGAGTGCGGCCGATGCGGATCGAACTGCCGACATTTCCCGTCGAGGGCGGCTGCGCCTGCGGCGCGGCGCGCTACCGCCTCGCAGCCCCGCCGCTCGCCGTCTACAACTGCCATTGCCGTGACTGTCAGCGCGCCGGCGGCGGCGCTTTCGAGATGTCGATGCCGGTCCGGCGCGACAGCTTCCGGCATACCGCGGGCGGGGTCGTCTGCGCCGAGAAGACCGCCGACAGCGGCCGCATCGTCCGCATGTTCCGCTGCGCCCGCTGCGGCGCGAAGATCTGGAACCAGCCGCTCGCCTCGCCCGATATCCTCGTCCTCAAGCCCGCCACGCTCGACGATCCGCGGTGGGCGGCTCCGGTCGCCAACATCTGGACCGACGCCAGGCTTGCCTGGATCGACATCGACCCGTCGCTCCTCGACTTTCCCCGCCAGCCGCCGGACCGCCAGCCGCTCTACGACGCCTGGGCCGCCGCGACCGGGCGTTCGGCCGGGAAGGAAAGCCACGCATGAACGCGGGCGGGAGGGCGCCTTTGCAAAACGGTCCTGGCCTCACGCGCAAGTCGCGCGCGGCACTCCGACCTAGCCCGCGACGAGCGGCCAGAACACCGGGATCATCAGGCAGGCCGTGATGCCGGTGATGAAGTTGAGCGGCAGGCCGATGCGGGTGAAGTCGAGGAACTTGTAGCCGCCCGGTCCATACACCATCGTGTTGGTCTGGTATCCGATCGGCGTCGCGAAGGCCAAGGTCGCCGCGAACATCACCGCCACGACCAGAGGCCGCGGATCGAGCCCGAGGCTGTGGGCGAGCGCGATCGCAACCGGCGTCACGATCACCGCCACCGCGTTGTTCGACAAGAGCTCGGTCAGGAGCTGGGTGAGGAAATAGAGCACGAAGAGCACCGCATGCGGTGACAGCCGATGCAGCCACGGCGAAATTCCGTCGACCGCGAGCTGCGCTGCGCCCGAGCGGTCCATCGCGTCGCCCACCACCAGCATCGACAGGATCAGCACCAGGAGCGAGGCGTTGACCGTGCTGTAGGCTTCCTCGGGCTCGATCGTCCCCGTCACCAGGAGCGCGACCACGCCCAGCATCGCGAGAATCTGGATCGGCGCGAGGTTGATCGCCGCGCAAAAGACGATCGCCGCCAGCACCAGCAGCACCAGTGGCGCACGTCCGCGCCGAAAGGGTCGCTCGGTGGTCTGGTTCAGGTCGAGCAGGTCCATGTCGGCCGCGAGGCGGCGTATATCCTCCGGCGCACCCTCGAGCAGCAGCGTGTCGCCCACCCGCACCACCACCTCGTCGAGCTGGCGGCCGATGTTCTGGTTCCGCCGGTGCACCGCCAGCGGATAGACGCCGTAGCGGCGGCGCAGCCGCAGGCTGCCGAGCGACCGCCCGACCAGCTTGCAGTCGGGCAGGATCAGCGCCTCGACCGTCGTCGTCGTCTTCGATCCGACCCGGTCGAGCAGCGTCACCTTGTTCGAATCCTTGAGCCCGAGGAGCTCCTGCACCTCGG
>CAVTSR010000014.1:0-132193 GCA_963737485.1 uncultured Alphaproteobacteria bacterium
GCCCTGGCTTCCGTGCCATAGGCGCCAGCCTTAAGCGCCGGTGGCCACGGCACGTCGCGCCTTGATCGTGCCGTGGGTTGAACTGTCCTTTCCCGGAGTGCGAGCTTAGGCTCGCGGGCAAAAGACGATCTCGGGCAAGGGCGCGAGGCTGTAATGGCCGAAGGATCAGGACGAAAGACACGGGTGACGTCGAGCCACTGGGGCGCCTTCGAGGTCGACGTCGAGGACGACCGGATCGTCGCGACGCGGCCGTTCGCGGCGGACCCCCACCCGTCGGCGATTTCCGCCATCATCCCCGCCGCGGTGCACCATCGGAGCCGCGTCCTGCGCCCCTCGATTCGGCGCGGCTGGCTGGCGACCCGGGCGCGCGGCGGGCGCGGCGCCGAGGAGTTCGTAGCCCTCCCCTGGGACGAGGCGCTCGACATTGCTGCTGCCGAGATCGACCGGGTGCGCAAGGCGCATGGCAACGAGGCGATCTTCGGCGGCTCCTACGGCTGGGGTTCCGCCGGCCGCTTCCACCACGCGCAAAGCCAGCTGCACCGGTTCCTGAACTGCATCGGCGGCTACGTCGCCTCCTTCGGCAGCTATTCGACCGGCTGCGCCCAGGCGATCATGCCCCACGTTATCGGGGTGAACTTCCTCGAACTGCTCTACGAGCATCAGGACGACTGGCAGACGATCCACGACAACACCGAGACGCTGGTGATGTTCGGGGGCATCAACCCGAAGAACTCCCAGGTCAGCATGGGCGGCGATCACCGAGCACGAGACCGCCGGATGGTTCGGCCGATTCGCCGCCAGGGGCATGCGCTGCATCAACGTCGGCCCGCAGCGCGGCGACTCCCCGGAAGGCTGCGAGTGGCTGCCGGTGCGGCCGGCCTCGGACACCGCGCTGATGCTGGCGCTCGCCCACGTGATCGAGACGGAAGGGCTGACCGACCGGGAGTTCCTCGCGCGCTGCACTGTCGGCTTCGATCGCTTCCGCCCCTACCTGATGGGCGAGACCGACGGCCAGCCCAAGTCGCCCGAGTGGGCGGCCCCGCTCTGCGGCGCCGAGCCCGAGGCGATCCGGGCGCTGGCCCGGCGGATGGCGGCAACCCGCACGCTCGTCACGCTCTCCTGGTCGCTTCAGCGTGGCGAGCACGGCGAGCAGCCCTACTGGATGTCGGCGGTGCTCGCCGCGATGCTCGGCCAGATCGGGCTCCCGGGCGGCGGGGTCGGCTATGGCTACGGCGCCATCGGCGGGATCGGGCGGTCGCTCCTCGGGCTCCGCGGCATGACCTTGCCGCAGGGCCGGAACCCGGTCCGGACGGTTATCCCGGTCGCCCGGATCGCCGACATGCTGCGCAATCCCGGACAGCTCTACGACTTCAACGGCCGGCGCGGACCCTTCCCCGACATCCGGCTGATCTACTGGGCGGGCGGCAACCCCTTCCACCATCACCAGGATCTGAACGCGTTCCACGAGGCCTGGCAGCGGCCGGAGACGATCATCGTCAACGAGCCCTGGTGGACGGCGACCGCCAAGCGGGCGGACATCGTCTTCCCGGCGACGACGCCCTACGAGCGCGAGGATATCGGGCGGACGAACCTCGACGACTACCTTATCCATATGCCGCAGCTGATCCCGCCGGTCGGCGAGGCGCGCGACGACTACGCGATCCTGTCGGGCCTCGCCGACCGGCTGGGGGCCGGGCCCGCCTTCACCGAGGGGCGAAGTGCCGGGGAGTGGGTCTCCGCGCTCTACGAGCGAATACCGCCAGCTGGCGGCGGAGGAGGGCATCGAGGTGCCGGAACTCGACGACGCTGAGGGCGCGGAACTGGCTCCGCCTGCCGATCCGGGTTCCGGGACCGAACCGGACGCTCTTCGCGCCGTTCCGCGAGGACCCGGAGGCCGCGCCGCTGAAGACGCCGTCGGGCAGGATCGAGATCTTCTCCGAGACGATCGACGGGTTCGGCTACGACGATTGCCCGGGGCATCCGGTGTGGATGCCGCCGCGGGAATGGCTCGGTACCGCGACGGCCGCGGCGCCGCTGCATCTCGTTTCGCCGCAGCCCGGCGACAAGCTGCACAGCCAGCTCGAAAGCGCGCTGGCCGACGTGCCGGGCGCGCGGCCGCAGCGGATCATGATCCATCCGGACGACGCGTCGGCGCGGGGCATCACCGACGGCGACCTCGTGCGCGTCTTCAACCCCGCGGCGCGTGCCGGGCCCGTGCGCTGCATCTCGGATGGCATTCGTCCGGGAGTCGTCGCTCTGCCGACGGGCGTCTGGTTCGGGGATCCGGGGGGCAATCTTGATCCGCACGGCAATCCGAACGTCCTAACGCTGGACGTCGGAACGTCCCGGCTCGGGCAGGGCTGCAGCGCACACACGGCTCTCGTGGAGGTGGCGCGGCTGGAGGCCTGAGGCGATCTGCGGAGACAAGGGCGGGAACTGGCTGTGAGTCGGCACGGGGTCGGGACCCCAGATCGGCGTGCAAAATCCTGCAAGCCGATCAACAAGCTGGCCTCGAGCGGTCACGCATGGTCCCGCACGACGTCGCCATGCAAAACAAGATCGGCCGGGGCGACCGCGAGTCGCTGCACCTGGACCAGGCACGCCCGCGCTCACGTTGTTACTCGCCCGTTCGATCAATGAGGTCTTCCGCCGAACGCTGGGTCTGCGACGAGACGGCAGCGATCGCGGTGCCTGGATTGCGGCGAATGGTGTCTCAATTATCGATCGGAACGGCCCAGACCTGACCTTCGGGGCGCATCAGGACGCTGCGCTGCGGTCATCCGAAGCGGACATTCACATGCACTCCGCGGGATGCCGCCTGGCGAGACGTGCTGACTCTCCGTATCGCCTCTTTTGATCCTGTCTCGGCTCGCATGGCCTGTTGCGGAAGCCGGCGAGTTGGAAAGATGGCAGGTGACACTTTGGTATCATGGACTTCGCCCACGTCATTCCGGCATTCTCGCACCGAAGCCAAGGAGGAGCGACAGATGCAGAATCCCCCCGTGGCGCGAGGCTTCCGTGGCCATCCGCAAGCTTCCCTGACCGGCCGCATCCCCCCCGGGCAGCACTTGACGCGTGACTTCCCAGTTCTCTCGGCCGGACCAACGCCATCTCCCGATCTCGGGAGCTGGACCTTTTCTCTGCAGGACGGCGGATCGCTGCTCGGCAAGTGGAGCTGGGCGGAATTCGGGGCGTTGCCGCAGACCGAGACAACTGTGGACATCCACTGCGTGACGAGCTGGTCGAAGCTCGACACGCGCTGGCGTGGCGTCACGATCGACGATCTCTTTGCCGCGGCCGGACTCGACGGCCCGCCGGCGGCCTACGCAATGCTGCACTGCGATGGCGGCTACACAACCAACGTGCCCACCGAAGACCTCATCGACGGCAAGGCGATGATCGCCACGCACTATGAAGGCGAGCCGCTGGCCCCCGAACACGGCGGGCCGGCCCGCCTTCTCGTGCCGCATCTATACTTCTGGAAAAGTGCGAAATGGGTGCGCCGGCTGCAGCTTCATGAAGCGCGACGAGCCTGGGTTCTGGGAGACCCTCGGCTACCACATCTATGGCGATCCCTGGCACGAGCAACGCTATGCCGGAGACTGAGCCGCGGCCGGCGCTTCCGCCGCGGCTCGTCTGGCTGACGGCCGAGATCCTCGAAGTGATCGACGAGACGCCGCGGGTTCGCAGCCTTGTTCTCGACGTGCCCGGCTGGACGACGCACTGGCCCGGCCAGCATCTCGACATCCGGCTGACCGCCGAGGACGGCTACCAGGCGCAGCGCAGCTATTCGATCGCCTCCTCGCCGGAGTCGCCGCATCTTGTCGTCACCGTCGAGCGGATCGAGGGCGGCGAGGTCTCGCCCTATCTGACCGAGGAGGCGCGGCCCGGCGACCGTTTCGAGCTTCGCGGGCCGATCGGCGGCTACTTCGTCTGGACAAACAATCGTGGCGGGCCGCTGTTCCTGATCGCCGGCGGCTCGGGGATTGCGCCCCTCATGTCGATGCTTCGTCATCGTGCGGCCGCGGGAGGCACGGCGCCGGCGCTGCTCCTGTACTCGTCCCGCAGCGCCGAGGACATCATCTTCCGCGACGAGCTCGATCGGCTTGCAGCCGATGGCGATGGTCTGCGCGTGGTGCACACGCTCACCCGACGGCAGCCCGCGGGCTGGACTGCCCCGGCACGGCGCATCGACCTGGCGATGTTGAGCGAACTGGGGATATCCCCAGCGGAGCGGCCGTGGATCTATGTTTGCGGGCCGACGGCGATGGTCGAGCAGGCGACGAAGGCACTGATTTCGCTAGGCCATGCGCCAGCCCAGATCAGGGCGGAAAGGTTCGGGGCGACGGGAGACCAGGATGGAACGAACTGAGGCGAGGGCGTCCGACCTGATGCTCGACGGAAACGCCGCCGGCGGTCTGCTGCGCGAGATCTTCGCCTTCGAGGCGACCTCGGCGGAGATCACCTGCGCCGGTTGCGGCGAAGTGTTCGCGATCGGTGCGGCGCCGCTCTACGGCGGATCGATGGGCGCCGTTCTGCGCTGTGCGGGGTGCGGCGATGCGGTGCTTCGCGTTACCCGCACGCCGCGGGGGCTGTGGCTCGATCTGCGAGGCGCCGTTAGCCTGCTCGCGCACCTTGAACGACGGACCTGACATCTCGTCCCAAGAGACCCCTCTGAAACGCGCTGAGTGGCAGTCTCTCGGGGTGAATGTCCTCGCCCACCACTCTGACGGTTCCAAATGCAAGCCGATGTTGGAATCGACTGCACCTCATCCTTCGCCCTGTCGGGTCTCGATCGCTGGAGCAGTCGAGACCCGGGGCAGCGCCGAGCATTCAGGCCCAGCTCGGCGGGGAGGGCCGGCCGGCTCCAGGCCGCCCGGCTGCCCATGCTCATCCTGGCGTCAGTTTGCCAGGATGACTCCGATGTGCTGCTTGCGCTCGCTGTCGCCGTAGTCGTTGCTCGACGTGACGCCCTTGATCGCGGCAATCTGGGTGAGCGTGAGATCCATCACGTTCTGATCTCCGTAGCCGTATTGCTTCAGCGCCATATTGGCGGAGAGCTCGAGCATCGACAGCCCGACCTCCATGGTCTGATTGGCCAGGGACATGTCCTGCGCGTTGGCGGTTCCGCCGAGGAGGCTGGCCGCGACGGCGATGGCGGCGATTGTGGTCTTCATGGTCTGGTTCCCCATTTTGATGGTGACGCCCGCGATCGTCATTGATCCCGGAGGCCGCCAGTTTCATCCGGCGCAGTGCATTCAATCGATTGGACGATGGTATCGACGATACCTTCGTATCGACCTGTCAAACTGCCATGCCGGTTAGTCGGGGCGATACGAAGGTATCGTCGGTACTATCGTACCATGTATTCGGATATACTCGAATATTAAACGTTGACGCGCGGCCGTCTTGGCCACCGACAGACGCGGACTACCAGGAGAACCACCATGTCATCGGACTCTTCGGCGCCGACGCGGCGCGATGTATTGGCCGCAACGGTAGCCGCGGGTGCTGTTGGCCTGCTTCCCGGACGCCTTGCCGCGGCGACAGAGGGACCATCGAACCAAGGAGACTCATCAATGGCGACATCCGAAGCCAATGCGATCCGCCCGGTCGTCCTCGAATTCCCCAAGGAGGCGCTCGTCGATCTCCGACAGCGCGTCGCCGCCACCAAGTGGCCGGAGCGGGAGCCAGTCGCGGACCAATCGCAGGGCGTCCAGCTCGCGACCGTTCAGAACCTCGCGCGCTATTGGGCAGCAGACTATGACTGGTCGAGCTGCGAGGAGCGGCTTCGGGCTTTGCCGCAGTTCGTGACCGAGATTGACGGTTTGGACATCCACTTCATTCACGTGCGGTCGAGCGACGAGAGCGCGCTGCCGCTCGTCGTGACGCACGGCTGGCCCGGCTCCGTCATCGAGCAGCTGAAGATCGTCGAACCGCTTACCGATCCTACCGCCAACGGCGGCAGCGCGTCGGATGCCTTCGACCTGGTCATCCCGTCCCTGCCCGGCTACGGGCTTTCCGGCAAGCCGGATGCCACTGGCTGGGACCCCATCCGTATCGCGCGTGCCTGGACCGAGCTGATGAGGCGTCTCGGATACACACGGTTCGTCGCCCAGGGGGGTGATTGGGGCAATGCCGTCACCGAGCAGATGGCGCTGCAAACGCCTCCGGAGCTCATCGGCATCCACACCAACATGCCGGCCACGGTCCCTGCTGACATCGAGAAGGCGTTGCAGTTCGGCGGCCCTCCGCCATCCGGTCTGTCTGGAGAAGAACGGCGGGCATACGATCAGCTCGACTTTTTCTACAAGCACGGCCTCGGCTACGCTCAGGAGATGGCCAACCGACCGCAGACGCTCTACGCGATCGCGGATTCGCCCGTGGGTCTTGCCGCGTGGATGCTCGACCACGACGCCGCCAGTCATGCGCTCATCGCACGGGTTTTCGACGGGCAGACCGAGGGTCTCACACGGGACGATGTCCTGGACAACATCACGTTCTACTGGCTGACGAACACCGCGGTGTCTTCTTCACGCCTTTACTGGGAAAGCAAGCTTCCCTTCTTTGCCCCGAAGCACGTCACCATCCCGACGGCGGTCAGCGTCTTTCCGGACGAGATCTACGCCGCCCCGAAGAGTTGGGCGGAGCAGGCGTATCCCAACCTCATTTACTTCAACAGGCTCGACAAGGGCGGGCACTTTGCGGCCTGGGAACAGCCGGAGTCCTTCACCGAAGAGATCCGCGCGGCCTTCCGGCCGCTGCGTTGACGCAAAGGGCGCGGCGGACAACAGCCGCCGCGCCGCGCTCAACCCGCGACTATGAAGGGCAAACACCTTGAAACCTTTCCAACTGATCGCGACACTCGGAATCGCTGTCGGGCGCTGTCGCCACTTTCGACGCGAGGAGCGCCATGACCGAGAAGGCGGCAATTGCAGCGGACAGGTTGCCGATCGAGGGACAGCTGCCCTCCCTCGACGGCGCGGTTGCCTGGCTCAACGGCCCACCGGTCACGGCCGCCGAGCTTCGGGGCAAGGTCGTCCTCATCGATTTCTGGACCTACTCCTGCATCAACTGGATGCGCACCGAGCCCTATGTCCGGGCGTGGGCGGATACGTATAGGGATCAGGGACTTGTCGTGATCGGGGTCCATACTCCGGAGTTCGAATTTGAGAAGAACATCGACAACGTCAGATGGGCGGCAGGCGCCTACCGGGTAAACTATCCGATTGCTGTCGACAGCGACCATGCGGTCTGGCGCGCGTTCAACAACCGTTATTGGCCGGCGCTCTACCTCGTGGATGCGCAGGGCCGCATTCGCTACCACCAATTTGGTGAGGGCGGCTACGAAGGTTCGGAGGAAGCGATACGGGAACTGCTTACCGAAGCCGGGACGAGTGCCATTACAGATGCGCCGGCGGCCGTCGAAGCCGGCGGCGTGGAGGCGCCTCCTGACATAGGGAGCCTCGCATCCCCCGAAACGTATGTCGGCTATGACCGCGGCGAGAAGCTCGTGTCGTTCGACAGCGTCGTGCCGAACGGTCCGGCTCTTTACTCTATTCCGATGCAGCTGCGGCTCAATCACTGGGCCTTGGCAGGGCGGTGGAATGTCGGTGGGGAATCGACCACACTTGAGGAGGCGAACGGACGGATCGCGTTCCGGTTTCATGCTCGCGATCTTCACCTGGTCATGGGTCCGGCGGCGCAAGGGATTACTGTGCGGTTTCGGGTCCGCATCGACGGTGAGGCACCTGGACCCAACCGTGGTCTCGATGTGGACGAGGAAGGCAATGGCCTGGTAACCGAGCAGCGCCTCTATCAACTGATCCGGCAGCGAAAGCCTATCGCTGACCGAACCTTCGAGATCGACTTCCTCGATCCCGGTGTAGAGGCGTTCGTCTTCACTTTCGGCTGAGGGTTTTTGGCCGCTCGTGGCGCTGCCACGAGACCGACGAAGGTTCGGTTCCTGATCAGTAGCTGTCGACGTCCACAACCGCCTGGGCGAAAGCTTCGGGTGCTTCCTGCGGCAGGTTGTGCCCGATGCCGCCTGTGATCAGCCGATGCTCATACCTGCCGGAGAACCTTTTCGCATAGGCGGTCGGGTCGGGGTGTGGCGCACCATTTGCGTCGCCCTCCAGCGTAATCGTGGGCACGGAGATCGAAGGACCCTGGGCGAGGCGCTCCTCCAGCTCATCAAAGGCCGGATCGCCCCCGGCGAGGCCCAGGCGCCAACGATAATTGTGGATCACGATTGCAACATGATCGGGATTTTCAAAGGCCCCTGCGCTCCTCGCGAACGTCGCGTCGTCGAAAGTCCACTTCGGGGAGGCAAGCCTCCAGATAAGCTTGGCGAAATCGGGGGTGAATTCCGCGTAGCCGGCGCGGCCGCGCTCGGTTGCGAAGTAGTACTGATACCACCACTGCAGCTCGGCCGCCGGCGGCAGCGGTAACATGCCGGCCCGCTGATTGCCGATCAGGTAGCCGCTCACCGACACCATCGCCCGGCAGCGTTCTGGCCAGAGGGCGGCCACGATGTTCGCGGTGCGGGCGCCCCAGTCACAGCCGCCGATCGTCGCTGTCTCGATCCCGAGCGCGTCCATGAGCGCGACAACATCCGCGGCCAGCGCAGATTGCTGGGCATTGCGCATCGTCTCATCGGAGATGAAGCGCGTCGTGCCATAGCCGCGCAGGTATGGCACGATCGTCCGGTAACCCCTCCCGGCGAGGAGCGGCGCAACGTCGGCATATGTATGGATGTCGTACGGCCAGCCATGAAGCAGGATGACTGTGGGCCCATCGTGAGGCCCAAGCTCGGCAAATCCCACGCTCAACACCCCTGCATTGATCTTCCGGAGTGGCTCGAATGACTGTCTTGCAACCCCTGGCGCGACCTCTGCCGAAATCTTCAGGAGCCGAAGCCGCCCGCGCCGGTAGCACTCCGAGGTCCAGCCCGACCAGCGCAACTGCCCCGGTGCCCAGGATTCGGCGACGAGTAAGCTCAGTTGTTCCAAGGGTTTCGATCAGGTGCATCTTGCGTCCTTGCTGATTTCCTAACACCGGTCCACGCCACTCCGGCGCCTACAGGGATCGGCCGATGGCCGAGTGAAATCCATTGTACGAAGGTGTAGGCGATACCATTGGGTTGGCCGTTGGCCGAGCTCCCTACTGGGCGATGCCCAACCTTGCTGCCATATGTACGAGATCGGCAAGCGAGCCCGCCTTCATCTTTCGCATCACCTGGCCCCGGTGCGCCTTCACAGTGATTTCGCTGATGCCAATTTCGAATCCGACCTGCTTGTTCATCAGTCCGGAGACCACCAATGCCATAACTTCGCGTTCGCGACGGCTGAGCGACCCGTGGCGATCCCGTAGCGCCTGCAGCTCCGAGTCCAGAGCTAGTTTGAGCCTGCTTCGGTCGAGCGCCTGCTCGATCGCTGCCAGCAGCATCTCGCCGCTGAACGGCTTGGTAAGGAACTCGACGGCGCCTGCCTTCATCGCGGTCACGGTCGTCGGCACATCGCCGTAGCCAGTGATGATGATGATCGGCATGGCGGCGCGTTCGGCTGATACCAGTCGCTGCACATCGAGCCCGCTCAGGTCCGGCAGATTGATGTCCAGGACCAGGCAATTCGGAACCGAGGCACATGCGCGCGACAGAAATTCCCCCGCGGACTCGCATACTACGGCCTGCCATCCCGCGGAGGTGACAAGCAGTTCCAACGCTTCCCGGATGGAAAGGTCGTCGTCGACAACGTAGACGACTGGCCTACGATAAGCGGCGCCTCGCCGCGTCGCGTCGTCCAAAGAAGTTGCCAGTTCCGTATGCATCGCAGTGTTCTCCCCCGAGATGGTGATGCTAGGGCGTCGGTCAGGGCCTCCGCAGCGCTGAAGCGAGCGCTTCCAGCAGGTCCGCTTCGCTGAACGGTTTGAACAGGCAATCCACGGCGCCCTGGCCCACGAGCCGAGAGCGCAGCGCGTCGCTGCAGAGGGCAGTCATGTAGACGATAGGGATGAGCCGGCCGCGGCGCTCCAGCTCCCGCTGGAGATCAGGCCCGTTCATCCCCGGCATACTGACGTCAAGGATCAGGCAAGCGGTGTCGTTGACACTATCCGACGCCAGAAATGCGAGTGCTGAGGAGAATGCCTGGGCGCGAAAGCCCAATTCCGTCAGCAGGCCGGGCAGCAACTCGCGCACGGAGTCGTCGTCATCGACGACCGAAACGAGAGGACTGGCGCCGCTCATGACGGCCCGCGCGACAATCCCGCGCTGTCGGCAGTTTCGGGGATGGAGAAGGCGAAGGTGGCGCCCGGTCCGTCATTGGCCTCCGCCCAGAGCCGGCCGCCGTGGGCTTCGATGATGGAACGGCTGATCGCCAGCCCGATCCCCATCCCACCACTCTTGGTGCTATAGAAGGGATGGAACAGTCGCTCTGAGGTATGCGCCTCCAGACCCACGCCCGTGTCCTTTAGGCTCACGCAAACCCGATCACCCCACTGCCGTGAGCTTCGGACGACCACGCGTCTATGCCGGTTGCTGACGCCGCGCATCGCATCGGCGGCGTTGCGCAGCAGGTTGATGATGACCTGTTGGAGCTGAACGGCATCGCCGGCGACGAGCGGCAACCCTTCCTCGAGCTCCACGACTGGCTCCACGTGCTCGTGCTGGAGCTCGCAAAGTGAAAGCGCAACCGTCTCGCGGATCGCGGCGTTCAGGTCTACGGCTTCGACTGTCGGTTGCTTCCTGGCGAAATGCGCCCGGACACGCGCGACGATTTCCGCGGTCCGGCTGGAATCGCGAAGCGTGCGATGCATGGTTTCGCGAGCCCCCTCGACGTCCGGGGGAGAGACTGTCAACATTCGGAGACAGGCGTTGGCGTTGATGGCAATCCCGGACAGCGGCTGGCTTATTTCATGTGCGATCGCGGCGGCGACCGGTGCGAGGCTGACGGCCCGCGCCAAGTGCTCGAGCTGAGATTTCGCCTCGTCGAGTTCGGCTCTTAGCAGGACAAGCTCCGTCACATCCCGAACTGCGCCGACGTACTCCGGGCCCCTGTTCCCTATCGCGACGCCCGTGCGCCACCACGCGCAGCCATCGGATCGAGCGGTCGGGCATTTGCAGGCGGCATTCATGGTCGATGTCGCCATCGCCGCGCCTCGCGCGCTCCAGCACCGCTCGCAATGATGGTCGATCTTCCGGGTGCAGCCGAGCGCCGATGCGCGTCAGAGTCACCGGCGCGCCGGGATCGAAGGCGAGAAGGCGACAAAGCTCCTCCGACAACATGACTTCGTCAGTCGCTACCCGCCACAAGAAGCTGCCGGTAGAACTGAGACGCTCCAATGCTACGAGACATTCTTCGTGTCGGAATCGACGCCGACACGGGAAGACCGCACTCGGTCCGCGAGACATCTCCGCAGTCACCGGCGCGAGCTAAGTTCTCGACGGAGCCGCGAGCGAAATCGAGGACAGGCTGCGGCGTCTGCAGCAGTCGATGTTCCGATGCTCTGCCAAAAACCTCCGAAGCAGGGATTCGGCATCGGCAGATCGCAGTGCGCGCTGCGGGGAGCGGACTTCCTGGACGATTTGCACGCTTTCCTCATGGGGACCACGCAGGAATCGCATTTATCTAATAAACTAGATAAAATAAGTGAAAAGCGTCAACGGCTAAAATTGAGCCCTGATGGTGCCGCGGCGTAGCCCGCCCTTGCGCCCATTGCGGGCAGGTCAGCACACGCGGTTGCCTCGTATCATTTTAAGAGTAATAATAGACAAAAGCGCCACTGCAGGGGAAGGAGGTTGGGTCCATGGCAGGCACCCCGAGCAGCCAGCAGGAAGTGCTGAACCGGCTCATGTCGAGCCGGGAAGGACTAACCCTGGACGAGATCTCGGCATCACTGGGCCTGAGCAGAACGGCGATCAACCAGCACCTGATGGTACTTGAGAGGGAAGGCCATGTCCGGAGGGCGGCTCCCCGCAAAACCGGTGGTCGCCCCCTGAACGTCTACGTCTTGACCGAAGAGGGGATCAACCTCTTTCCCAAGCAATATTCCTGGTTCTCGAAGCTGCTTTTTCAAACTCTCCGCGAAAAAGTGGGTCACGAGGAAATGTCTCAGTACATGTACGATCTGGGCGTTAGCCTCTCCGCAGCCCTCATTCCGCGCCTCGTCGGAAAGAACCGGACGGAGCGCATCGACGAGATCGTGAAGATCATGAACGAAACCGGATTCATCGCCACAACCATTTCCCCGGAGGGCTTCGATAAGCTGCCGCGGGTCGAGTGCCGGAACTGTGTCTATCATGACCTGTCAAAGGACTATCCGGAGGTTTGCCGCTTCGACATCGGATTTCTTTCGGGCCTCATGGGCGCCGAAATCGAGCATCAAGCTTGCATGCAGCGCGGCGGCGGCGCGTGCCGCTTCCGGTTTGTACCGCCGGCATAGTTTCGCGCAGAGGTCGCTTACCCGCCGGGCCTATCCGAAGTTATATGGGCCATCGGGGACTCACGTGAGCGGCCATGGCGATAGATTTCACGCTGACGAGCGCGCAAAGGGCGCTGCAGCGCAACGCCCGTGAATTCGCGGTGGAGATCCTTCAGCCGCTCGTCAGAACCGCCGACGAGGAACCCGATACCCAAAAGGCGTTTCTGGCTCTCAAGGGAGCCTATGTGGAATGCCACAAGCTCGGCTTTGCGATGGGCTTCCTGCCGAAGCGGTACGGTGGAGGCGGGATCAGCAACGTCGATCTTCAGATCGTCGCCGAAGAGATAACCGCCGTGGATCCAGGATTCGCCACTGTCCTCCTCGTGAACGGCCTGGCGCTCATGCCCATCGCCTGGTTCGGATCGGAGGAACAGAAGCGGAAATGGCTGGGCGAGGCCACCTCGGACCCTTATGGCGAATACATCGCCGGCTGGACCGTCAGCGAGGCCGCGGGATCACCTGGGGGGACCGCCAACTTCGACCACCCGGGCCCCCATCCGACCGGAATCGGCCTTGCGGCCAGGCTCGACAAAGGCCGGGGCGAATATGTGCTCAATGGCGCTAAGCACTGGCCCTGCAATGCCGGCGGCTGGGATCTCAAGGGCGCTAACGTCAACGTCTGCATCGTGCGAACGGATCCGGACAAGGGAGGCAAAAGCGGGCTGAGCGCCATAATCGTGCCACGAGGAACACCGGGCGTCACTTACGGGCAGCCGATCTCCACGTTGGGTCACAGGCTGTGCCAGAACAATTCGATCATTTTCGAGGATTGCCGCGTGCCGGAGGAAAACGCCTTCGCAATCGGCGACGGCGACCTGGTGATAAGCAAGGCATTCACTTGGTCCGGACCGGTTGCGGCGATCGCAGCGGTAGGCGTCGCCCGTTCGGCGTACGAATATGTGCTGAAATGGTCGAAGACCTACACCGGCGGCGGCGACAAGCCGATCATACATCATCAGGCGGTCGGGTATCTGCTTGCCGATGTGGCGATGAAGATTGAGGCCTGTCGAGCCTTCTCGTGGAAAGCCGCTCACTATCTGGATCAATACGATTCGGAAGGCCACGCAGTGGGGGCGATGGCGAAGGTCTTCTGCGGCGAGACCCTGTTTCAGACCGTATACCGCACGATGCAGGCGATGGGCGTAAACTCGCTGGACAAGACTCATCCCATGGAAAAGTTTCTTCGCGAGGCGGCGGTCTTTCCTCTGTACGACGCTGGCAACATCGGGATGCAAATGCGCAAAATCTGGGGGGTAATGCTGGATGACGAATTCGATCCAAGGGCGATCGCCGATTCCCGCCCGATCCAGTTCAAGAAGTCCATGGAGGGTATCTGAAAAGCTCGTTTGATGGCGGCGATCTGGGTGAGCGTCAAATCCAACACGTTCTGATCTCTGAAGCCGTACGTCTTCAGCGCCATGTCGGCGGGAGCTCGAGCATCGACAGCCCGACGTCCATGGTCCGATTGGCCAGGGAAAAGTCCTGAGCACTTGGCGCTTCCGCTGAGGAGGCGGGCCGCGAGAGCGATGGCGGCGATGGTGGTCTTCATGGTCTGCTCTCCCGTTTCTAAGGTGACGACCGGGATCGTCATTGATCACGGCCACGACCATTCTCCTTCAACGCACTTAATCGATCGGACGTTGGTATCGCCGATGCCGTCTATTCAGTCTAGGCTCAGGACTCATAGCCAGAAGATGACGGTTGCAGCGATGCAGATGGCGCTCATGAAGGTATGGGCGCATCGGTCGTAACGTGTTACGACTTAACCTTCTTGGCTGACGAATGACATGACGGTTTCGATTGGTCTTCGGCCCATGTTTCGATACCCGAGATGTGGACGCTCGGTGTTGTAGTGGACCAGCCAGGCATCGAGATCGGTCTGCAGTGCGTCGACGGTTTCGTAGAAGGTCTCGCGCATCTTCACCCGGAAGAACTCGTCGAGCACGGTGCCGTTGAAGCGCTCGACGAAGCCATTGGTCCTGGGCGTGCGGACCCTGGTGCGGCGGTGCTCGAGGCCGTTCAGGTCGAGGTAGAGCTCGTAGGGGTGGCGCTCGGTCCCGCAGAACTCGCGGCCGTTGTCGGTCAGGACCGCCGTTACCGGCAGGTCGAGGTTGCGATAGAACGGCAGCACGTCGTTGTGGAGCACCGCGACCGCCGCCTCGGGCTGCTTTGAGACGTGGAGAAAGCCGAAGGCGTAGGAGCCGAAGGTGTCGACCACCGCGTGCAGGTAGACCTTGCCGACGCCCTTGAGGCTGCCCACGAAGAAGGTGTCCGCTGACAAGAGTTCGCCCGGCACCGAACTCTCGACATGCCGTTCCCGGAAGCAGGGGTTGAGCTTTTCCAGGAAGGCGGCCTGCTCGGCGGTGATCTCGATCGCCTTCCCGGCGTTCGCGGTCTCCAGTGCCAGCCAGCGGTCGATCCGCGTTCCCAGCCCGTGGTCGTTGAGGATCTTCTGGATGGTGATCGCCGAGACCCGCACGCCCTCCAGTGCCAGCGTCGCCTCATGGCGGTTGCAGCCATAGGCGGGGTGCTCCAGCGCCAGACCCTTGATCCGCTCCACCACCGGCTCGGGCGTCGTCTGCGGATGGCTCCTGTGGATCGGGGGCAGGTCCTTCAGGCCCTCGAAGCCCTGCGTCTGGAACCGCCGCTTCCATTCATAGAAGCTGGTCCGGTCAAGGCCGCGCTGCCGGCACGCCTCCGCGACGTTACCTAGCTCCCTGGCCAGCTCCAGCACGCTCAGCCGGCTCCGCGCCAGCTTCGTGTCCGCGTCCCGCGGTCGCGCGTGCGTCCCTGTCGATCCTCGTCCCATCGGCGCTTCCTCCTCTCCATAAATAGCACGGAAAGAAGGTTAAGTGGACACGTAACGGGTGGCGATGCGGCGCCAGTCCTTGAGCCTTCCGAACATGCGCTCGATGCGGTTGCGTTGCTTGTAGAGATCGGCGTCGTAGGAGGGGTGGGCGCTTTGCGGTTCGATCGGCCCGGGATGCAGGGAGCTATGTCGAGTTCGGACAGGGCCTCGCGGAACCAGTCGCTGTCGTAGCCCTTGTCGGCGATCAGGACCTCGGCGTCCGGGAGCGCCGGCAGGACGGTCGCGGCGCCGCGATAGTCGCTGACCTGGCCCTCAGTGAGCAGCAGGATCAAGGGCTTGCCATCGCCGTCGCAGACCGCGTGCAGCTTGGAGTTCAGGCCGCCCTTGGTGCGTCCGATACGGCGGGGAACAGCCCCTTTTTGCGCAGGCTCGCCGCGGTCCGGTGCGCCTTGAGATGGGTGGCGTCGATCATCACGGTGCCGGTCGCATCGCTGCCGGCGGCAAGGGCGAAGATCCGGTCGAACACGCCCGCCCGGCTCCAGCGCACGAAGCGGTTGTACAAGGTCTTGTGCGGACCATAGGCGGCGGGCGCGTCGCGCCACATCAACCCGTTGCGGATGACATGGACGATGCCGCTGATCACCCGGCGGTCATCGACCCGCGGCACCCCGCGCGACTTGATCGCAATGAAGGTGACCTTGTTGGGGAATCGCCGCTCAGTGTCCGATAGGCCGGCGGTGGCGTATCAGGTTCATCAGGTCATCCGCGACATCGTCGCGTCACTGATCACGCCCTTGCGAACGCTGGGGAAGAGGTAGCCGTCGCGGCCGAGCGGGGCCGCCTGAGCGATGACGGCCAGCGCCTCTTCCGAGAGCGGAACGCGGTGCGTCACGCCCGCCTTCATCCGCTCGCCCGGGATGACCCAAGTGGAACCCTCGATCTCGTCCAACCTGGCGAAGCGAACCTCGGAGGAGCGGGCCGCCGTTAAGATGAGAAGCCGCAACGCGAGGTGGCAAATGCTTTCCTCGGTCAGCGTGGCATAGAACGCTGGCACATCCGTCCACGGCAGCGCAGCGATGTGCTCGGTCTTCTGGCGCGACCTGCCAAGCAGCACTCGGGCCTTGTCGGTGGCCTGCAGGTCGACGTTCAGCCCCATCGCCACCGCGTGGGGGACACTTAAGGTAAATAAATCAATAATCTGATCCGGTGCGGGAGCCTGCGGGAGACACTGGGAAACGGCAATTCAATGCAGACCACTCGCACCACCAGATAGTAGTATGATGCTGTTTTGGTATGATTACTTTAAGTGGCGGGCATGAGCCCGCCCGCCCTCCTCGGCTTCCTTGGTTCTCGGACAAGGGCTTCCAGACTCGCTCGCCGCTGTTGATCAGCGCAGAGCAGGCGCGCTGACCGCCGCACCCTGCTGGCAGTGCCCGCCAGCGCGGGGCGGGCTTCCTGTCAGGCGGCGGCCTTCCGGCGGCCTTTCGGCTTCGCAGCCGGCTCGACCAGGACCACCCGCTTCCGGCCAAGCCCGATCTTGACGGCCAGGTCCTTGCGCTTTGCGGAGTAGTTCGGCGCCACCATCGGGTAGTCCGGCTTCAGACCCCAGCGCGCGCGGTACTGCTCGGGGGTCATGCCGTAGGCGGTCATCAGATGCCGCTTCAGCATCTTCAGCTTCTTCCCGTCCTCGAGGCAGACGATGTAGTCGTCGGTCACCGAGCGCTTGATCGGAACCGCCGGCGTAAGCTCGGCCGGAGCCTCCGTCTCGTCCGATGCCAGCCGGCTGACCGAGTCGAAGACCGACTGGATCACTGCCGACAGATCGGCAGTCTCGACAACGTTGTTGCCGACGTATGCCGCGACGATCTCGGTTGTAAGCGCGAGAAGCTCGTCGCGTCCAATGCTCGCTTTGTCATCCATTGCTGTTCCTTCCTCGGAAAGCTGCGGCCCTGCTGAAGTTCCGGCGTCGCTTTGGGCGATCAGCTTACTTCTTCAGACTGTTACGCAACGCATATTCCGGCCCGCCGCATTCGGCAAGGCTCATATGTCAACGATAACACGGCGGCGGCGCTTGTTCATTCAAGGCTCCATGTTCGGAGCCGCTTGTGGCCCCCGGACGGCGAAAGCTCGGGACTACGCAGCCACCAGCCGACCGAGCGGTCCGAGAACCCGAAGCGAGTTCAGCTCCGCGGCGACCGACTGCGCCACGATCCGAGCCGTGGCCGCCGACAACGTCCAGCCGAGGTGACCGTGCCCGGTGTTGTAGAAGACGCCCGGCGCCTTGCCGCGACCGACCCGAGGCATCATCGACGGCATCATCGGCCTGAGGCCCGTCCAAGGCGTCGCATGCTCGGTCGACATCGCCGGAAAGTGCTTCTCGCACCACTCCACCAGCGGCCGGATCCGGTCCGCCCGGATGTCCTTGTTGGCGCCGTTGAACTCGGCGGTGCCTGCCACCCGGAAGCGCTCCTTGCCGAAGCGGCTCGCCACGATCTTGGCCCGGTCGTCGAGCAGGCTGATCCAGGGTGCCGCCGTTTGGCTCTCGGCGTCCTTCAGCTCGACGGTGATCGAGTAACCCTTCACCGGGTAGACATTCACCCGGTCGCCGAGCGCCGCCCCGATCTCCCGGCTGCGGATGCCGGCAGCGACCACCACGCCGTCGAACGCCTCGTCGCGGCCGGCAGCGGCAATCCGCACGCCGCCGTCCACCGCCGCCACGCGATCGACGTCGGTGCCGAAGCGCAGCGTCGCGCCGCGCCGCGCGCAAGCCTTCGCCAGCCCCACGGTGAACTTGTGGATGTCGCCCGAGCTGTCGCTCTCGGTCAGGAAGCCGCCGACCAGATCGCCTTGCAATGCGGGCTCGATCGCCCTGACTTCGTCCGGCGCCAGCTCGCGCCGTTCCAGCCCGCCCTGGGCCAGCAGGCCGTTGACCATCCGCGCATGCGAGAGGTCTTTCTGCCGGTCGTAGAAGTGCAGGATGCCGCGCCGCTCGAGGTCGAAGTCGATCCCCTCGCGCGCCGCCATTTCGAAGAGCACGGCGCGCGCCGCGATCGCAAGCCGCACCGTCTCGACGGTGTTCGCCTTGTACCGCGGGATGTTCGAGAGAAACTCGGCCATCCAGCCGATCTTGTGCAGGGTCGGCCGAGGGTTGACCAGCAGCGGCGCGTCGGCCTGCAGCATCCACCTGAGGCCCTTCAGGACCGTCCCCCACCGGGTCCAGGTCTCGGCGTTCGAGGCGGAAAGCTGGCCGCCGTTGGCGAAGCTCGTCTCCATCGCGGCATAGCGGTGGCGATCGAACAGGGTCACCTCGAACCCGCGGTCGAGGAGCTCGTAGGCGGTTGTCAGGCCGGTCACGCCGGCTCCGATCACAGCAATGGTCGTCATGGTTCAACACTCCCGAGGCTTGCGGCAATCTTGCCGCGCGCCCCCTCCGTGCATGGAACCTGAGAGTTTCGCCCGAGACGGGGCTTTCTCCTTCGGTGGGCCTCGCGGCCGCTTTCCGGAGTGTTGAGGCCGTGCCGGTCCTGGGACCTGAGAGTTTCCGGGGCGGTTGCTCCTTCGGCGGCGAGTTGCCCCGCCTTCTCCCGGCACGTCCTTACGTCAGTGCTGCTTACCTGATCGCGTCGATTCGCACAACCCTCACGCGGCCTGTTCGACGAGCGGCCGACGCGGCGCGCGCGGACGCTGACGCTCTTGCCATCCCTCGGCGAGACCCACGGGGGCGTTCGAGGCGGGCAGGAGCGGGTGGCCGCGGATCATGTCGGCGGCGCGCTCGGCCAGCATGATCGTGGGCGCGTTCAGGTTGGCGTTGGGCTCGCTCGGGAAGACCGAGGAATCGACCACCCGGAGGCCGCCCACGCCGCGGACGCGGAGCTCGCTGTCGACCGCCGCAAGCGCGTCCTCGCCCATCCGGCAGCTGCCGCAGGGGTGGTAGGTGCTCTCCATCGTCTGCCGCACGAAGGCGTCGATCTCGTCGTCGGTCCGGACGTCGGCGCCGGGCGCGATCTCCTCGCCGCGGAAGGGGTCCATCGCCGGCTGGGCGATGATCTCGCGGGTCAGCCTGATGCAGCGGCGGAAGCCCTCGCGGTCCTCCTCGCGGTCGAGGTAGTTGAACAGGATCTCGGGATGCTCGTGGGGATCGGCGGACCTGACCCGCACGTGCCCGCGGCTCTTCGGCTTGTTCGGGCCGGTCAGGATCATGAAGCCGTGGCCCTTGAGCGGCTGCTTGCCGTCGTAGCGCATCGCGGCGGGCAGGAAGTGGAACTGGATGTCCGGCCACCTCACCGAGGCATCCGAGCGGATGAAGCCGCCCGACTCGAAGTGGTTGGTGATGCCGAGGCCGCGGCGGAACAGGATCCACTCGATCCCTATCCGCAGCTTGCTCAAGGGGTCCATGCGGCCGTTGAGCGTGATCGGCTGCTTGCAGGCGTACTGGATGTAGATCTCGGAGTGGTCCTGCAGGTTCTCGCCGACGCCGGGCAGGTCGTGCAGCACCTCGATCCCGGCGGCTTTCAGGACCGCGCCCGGGCCGATGCCCGAACGCTGCAGCAGGTGCGGCGAGCCGATCGGGCCGGAGGCGACCAGCACCTCCCGCGTGCAGCGGGCGGTTTCGAGCTTGCCACCGCGCTCGTACTCGACGCCGACCGCGCGGCCTTCCTCGACCAGCACCCGGCGGGTCATGGCGTGGGTGACGACATCGAGGTTCGGCCGCGCCATCACCGGCTTGAGGTAGGCGTTCGCGGTCGACCAGCGCACGCCGTTCTTGATCGTCATGTGCATCGGGCCGAAGCCCTCCTGCATGAACCCGTTGGGGTCGTCGGTGCGGCCGTAGCCGGCCTCATCCCCCGCCGCGACGAAGGCCCGGTAGAGCGGGTTTTCCATCGCGTTGCCGCTCGTCACGTGCAGCGGGCCATCGCCGCCGCGGTAGGTGTCGCCGCCGCCGGCGAAGGTCTCCGCCTTGCGGAAGTAGGGCAGGCAGTTGCGGTAGCCCCAGCCCCGGGCGCCGAGCTCCTCCCACTCGTCGAAGTCGAGGGCGTGGCCGCGCATGTAGACGAGGCCGTTGATCGACGACGAGCCGCCGAGGACCTTGCCGCGCGGGCAGTGCACGCGGCGCCCGTCGAGGCCCGGCTCCGGTGCGGTGTGGTAGCGCCAGTTGTACTTCGAGCCGTTCATCGGGATCGAAAGCGCCGAGGGCATCTGGATGAAGATGCTGCGGTCGCTGCCGCCGAACTCGAGGAGCAGCACCTTCGTGCCCGGGTCCTCGGTCAGGCGGGCGGCGAGCACGCACCCCGCCGAGCCGGCGCCGACGATGATGTAGTCGTGGGTAGCGGACATCTCTCTCTCCGTCAGCGCGAGATGGCGGGGGAGACGGGGCGGGCGCCCCGCTCGGGGTAGGCGCCCCAGCCGAGGCGCCGGGCGAAGGCCCAGCTCAGCCCGAGGTGGCAGGCGCCGGCGGCCAGGCACGAGGGGATCGAGGCGGTCAGGTAGAGGAAGGCCGGCGCGTGGGCGAGCGACAGCGGGTTGAAGACCGCGACGTAGACGAGAAAGCCGACGAGGAGCGACAGAAGCCCGATCGGATTGTAGCCGTGCCAGAAGCGGTAGGCCGATGCCGAGGACGTCGAGTGCAGCGCACGCAGGTCGAGCCGCTGCCGGCGCAGGACGAAGTAGTCGGCTATGCCGATGCCGGCGAGGGCACTGTTGAGCGCCGAGGTCCAGACCAGGAACTTGAAGAAGCCGTCGTAGACGCCCGGCGCGAGGACGACGAGAAGCAGCGGCACGACGCAGAAGAGGAACGCGAGCGTCTCCCAGCGGATCGCGCGCAGCCCGGCGGTGCCGACCTGCCGGAGCCCGATCAGCGAGGTGTAGAGGATGTTCGCCATGCTGGTGATGTTGGCGAAGGCGACGAAGCCGAGCGCGATCACGCCGACCACGATGCCGCCGATCTGCGCCATCCAGATCGTCGGGTCGCTGTTGCCGAGCGCGACGGCGGCGAGGAGCCCGACGATCTCGCCGAGGACGGCGGCGCCGAAGATGCCGACGAGGTTCGGCCAGGTCGCGACGCGCTCGGTCTTGGTGAGGCGCGCGAGGTTGCCGAGGTAGGGCCACCAGGACATGCCGGCCGCGATGTTGACCTCGATCGCGATGATGAAATTGGCGTTGTGGTTCTCGAACGGCGGGTCGAGCGGCCCCATCGCCATCAGCTCGCCGAAAGAGTGCGCCGACAGGATCAGCCACATCATCACGACCATCAGCACGAGGAGCGCCGGCGCCACGATCATGTTGAAGATCTTGATCGAGGTCGGCCCCTTGGCGACGATGAACCAGGTGAGCAGGATCGCGCCGATTGCGGCGACGATCACGCTCGCATCGGTGCCCGGCGTCGCCGAGGGCGTTCCGCCGCCGATCAGCGTCTCGAGCCCGTCGATCGAGTGGCCGAACATCAGCCCGAGCACGGCCAGCCAGCCGAGCGTCAGGAACACGACCGCGAGGATGTAGACGAGCCGCGAGCCGTTCGAGCCGAACATGCTGCGCAGGAAGACGAACTGCTCGATGCCGTAGCGGCCGGTGGCGACGCAGGTGGCGAGTGCGGTGAGGACGACGCCGATGACATTGCCGATGACGATGGCGGCGATGCCTTCCTTCGGCCCGACGAAGAGCCCGACGGCGCCGCCGATCAGGAAGGCCCAGGTGGCGATCGCCAGCGCCGAGTTGGCGTAGGTGAACTCCCAGAAGCCCCAGAGCCGCTCGGACGGCAGCAGCGGCGCGTCGCCGCGCTCGGCGGCCAGGCGGTAGTCGCGGTTCTCGCTCATCTCAGTGCACCCAGATCCAGGGGCCGACGGTGCACACCACCGTCAGCGCGGCCATTGCCCAGTAGTCGATCGACGGTCAGCCGCCCCGGCCAGTGGCCGGAGGCCTCCATCTGCTCGTAGATGCGGATGCGCCGTTCGAGCTCGCGCTCCCAGGCCGGGTCTTCCATGTGCAGGCTCCCTTTTTGTTCCGGCCGAAGCCGCGTGTTGTCGTTGACGGTCAGCGGACGCTGACCGGAGAGGCGTAGTAGGGCAGGCGGTCGACCCGCGGCGTCCAGCGGCCGGCGGCGACCAGCCCCTCGACGTGGGCGGCGATCTCGTCCATCGGCGCGAACCAGACGTCGCCGCGCGCGACCGCCGCCTCGAGAAAGCCGTGCCAGACCCGCCAGCGCGCGAGGCGCCCGGTGGCGAAGGGATGCACGACCGGCACCCAGAGCCCGCCGAAGGCATAGGCGGCCTCGAACTCCTGCCGGAAGGCCTCGAAGCCCTGCTCGGGCGCGCGGATCGGCATCATGTAGTCGAGGTCCATCGACTGGACGTACTGCGGCCAGTCGTCGAGGCCCCAGTGCGAGGGGAGCTCGACCAGCCGCCCGGCGCCGGTCTCGAGCAGGTAGGGCTGGTCATCGCCCATCAGCGAGGCGTCGTAGCGGAAGCCGCGCGCGACCAGCAGGTCCGCCGAGCGGTGCGAGAAGTTGTAGAGCGGCGCGCGCCAGCCGCGCGGGGCGCGCCCGGTCGCGCGCACGATCACCTCGATGCCGCGGTCGAGCCAGTGCGCCTCCTCGTCGGCCGGGAGCTCGCGCGGGTGCTCGTGCAGGAAGCCGTGGTGGGCGATCTCGTGCCCGCCTTCCAGGATCGCCTCGACGGCGGCCGGATACTGCTCGATGCACCAGGCCGGGATGAAGAAGGTCTGGCGGATACCGAAGGCGCGGTAGCTCTCGACGATGCGCGGGACCGCGACCTCCGGCCCGTAGCGCAGCATCGAGATCGCCGAGACCCGGCTGTGGCCGTCGGTCGGGTGGCCGATGTGGACGAGGCTGTCGGCGTCCATGTCGAAGGTGACGCAGGCGGCGCAGCGGGCGCCGTTCGGCCAGGGGACCGGGTTCCGGATCATGCCATGACGCTCCCGCCGTTGACGCCGATGCCCTGGCCGGTGACGTAGGAGCCGCCCGGCCCCGCGAGGAAGAGCGCCATCTCGGCGATCTCCTCCGGCCGGCCGAAGCGCGCCAGCGGGATGTCGAGCTCGCGCGCCCGCCACTCGGCGCTCATGTTCGCCGCCCCGAGCATCTCGGTGTCGATCGGGCCGGGGCAGAGCGCGTTGACCAGGATCCGCGGCGCGAACTCCTTCGCCCAGGAGCGGGTCAGCCCGAGCACGGCGTGCTTCGAGGCGACGTAGGGCGAGAAGGTCGCCCGCCCGAGGTAGGCGAGGTCGGAGGCGGTCAGGATCACCCGGCCCTCGCGGCCCTGCATCAGCGCGATCGCGCCCTTGCCCACGAGGAAGCTGCCGCGGAGGTTGATGCCGATCACCCGGTCGAAGGCCTCGACCGTGGTCTCGAGCAGCGGCGCCTCGTGGATCACCCCGGCGCAGTGCACCAGCACGTCGAGCGCGCCGAACCGCGTCCCGACCTCCTCGAACATCGCCGCGACCGAGCCTTCGTCGGCGACGTCGCAGACGAGGGCGAGGTGCCCCGAGCCGTTCCGCCGCGCGGCGAGCGCGGCGACGGTCGCGTCGGGCTTGCGGACGTCGGCGCAGGCGACGCGCGCGCCCGCCGCGGCAAAGGCCCGGGCGCAGGCGGCGCCGATGCCGCGGTGGGCGCCGGTGACGAGGACGAGGCGGTCCCTAAGTCGGGCTCATGCCATCACCTCGCCGCGGTCGAGCATGTAGGCCTGGCCGGTGATGTCCTTCGCGGCGTCCGAGGCGAGGAAGAGGTAGAGCGGGACCATGTCGGCAGGCTCGAGCAGCCCGCCGAGCACCTGCGCGCCGACGATCTCGTCGAGGAGCGCCTGCTCCGGACGGCCCGAGCGGCGCGCCATGTTCGCGAGCGACAGCATCGCCGCTTCCGTCCGTACCCAGCCGGGGCAGACCGCGTTGACGGTGATCCCCTGCGGCCCGAGCTCGTGCGCGGCCGCGCGCATGAAGCCGAGGTTGGCGTGCTTGCTCGCGACGTAGGCCGAGAACTCCGGCACCGCCGTGCGGCTCCAGATCGAGGCGGTCAGGATGATCCGTCCCCCGGCCTGCATCTTCGGCAGCGCGTGCCGCGTGACGAGGAAGGTGCCGTTGACGTTGATGTCGACGATCCGCCGGAAGGTCGCCTCGACCTCGGGGTCGGGATCGGCGAGCGGCGTGATCCGCTCGAGCCCGGCGTTGTTGACGAGGACGTCGATCCGCCCGATCGCGGCCAGCGCCGCGCGCACCGCCGCGCTGTCGGTGATGTCGCAGGCGACCGGGTGGCAGCGGGCGCCGGTCTCGGCCGCCACCGCTTCCGCGGCCGCCTCGACGCCGGCGCCGCTCGCCAGCATGAAGACCTCGGCGCCGGCGGCGGCGAAGCCGCGGGCGATCGCCTGGCCGATGCCGCGGCTGGCGCCGGTCACCAGCACCGTCTCGCCGGAGAAGTCGTAGCGGAGCGATGCCATGTCAGCCGATGCTCCGCGAGCGCCCGGCGGGGTGGCTGCGTCCTTCGGTTCGGCGGCGGTCTCTCATGCCCTCACCCTTCGCTGATCCCGCCGACGCTAGCCGCGCCGACAACGTCGAAGAATGCCATTGTTTGAATGTTCGCTTGGACTATTCTCGATGTATGGCGGCGCACGAACATCCGCTCCACGGTGTCGATCTCCGGCTGCTGCGCATCTTCCAGCAGGTGGTGCGCTGCAATGGCTTCTCGTCCGCGCAGGCACCGCTCGGCATGACGCAGGCGACGATCAGCGCCCACATGAAGCAGCTCGAGGGGCGCCTCGGGGTTCGCCTCTGCGAACGCGGGCGCAGCGGCTTCTACCTGACCGAGCAGGGCAAGCAGGTGCATTCCGCGATGCTCGACCTCTTCGGCTCGATCGAGGGCTTCCAGAGCGCGGTCGCGGCGGCCCGGGGCGAGATCGCGGGCACGCTCCACTTCGGCACCGTCGACGCGATGCACACCAACCCCGAGTTCGACCTCGCAGGCGCGCTCGCCGACTTCCATGCCCGGGCACCGAAGGTCCAGGTCGAGCTCGACGTCGCCGCGCCGCAGGCGCTGGCGCAGGGCCTTCTCAGCGGCCGTTACCACGTCATCCTGACCCCTTCGCAGCCCTTCCCGCGGCGGGTGCGGACGGTCGAGGTCTTCGCGGAACGGCAGATGCTCTACTGCGGCGCCGCCCATCCGCTCTTCGATGGGCCGGAGGCGGCGCTGACGCCGGCCGCGGTCGCCGAGTATCCGTTCGCGGGCCGATCCTACATGAACGAGGCCTCGATCTGCGGCGTCAGCTTCAACTGGTCGGCGGTGACCTCGCACATGGAGGGTACCGCGCTCCTCATCGGCGCGGGCGCCTACCTCGGCTTTTTGCCCGTGCACTTCGCCGAGCAGTGGGTGTCGCGCGGACGGATGCGGAGCCTGCTACCCGAGGTGCTTTGCTTCGACGATCGCTTCCAGGTGGCGCATCTGCAGAAGAGCCCCAACCCCGCGGTCGACCTCCTCGCGGCCGCGCTGACGCGGCAGGCCGAGGCGCGTCCGGGCCGGGAGCCGGCCAGATCCTGAGCGCCGAACCCTTGGCAAGAATTCGATGTGAGCATCGAAACATTCCGATTTGTCGATGCGCCGCGGCGCGCCACACTCCCGCGGACCAGCATTGCGACGAAAGAGGGCGACATGAGCGGAAACTCCTACGACACCGGGCGGCTGAACCTGCCGTTCGTCGGCATCTCGACCTTCGGCAAGCGCCCCTACGTCGCCGACTGGAGCGCCATCGACGCCGACGTCGCCGTGCTCGGTGCGCCGTTCGACTTCGGCACCCAGTTCCGCGCCGGCGCGCGCTTCGGCCCCCGCGCGGTGCGAGAGGCCTCGACGCTCTTCTCCTTCGGCCACGCCGGCGCCTACGACCACGAGGACGACGCCACCTACCTGCCGGCATCGGTCCGCATCGTCGACATCGGCGACGCCGACATCATCCATACCGACACCGCGCGCAGCCACGCCAACATCGCCACGGGCGTCCGCGCGATTCTCGACGCCGGCGCCTTCCCGGTGGTGATCGGCGGCGACCATTCGGTCAATATCCCCTGCATCGACGCCTTCGCCGGGCAGGGTCCGATCCACATCCTCCACATCGACGCCCACCTCGACTTCGTCGACGAGCGGCACGGCGTCCGCACCGGCCACGGCAGCCCGCTCCGCCGCGCCGCCGAGAAGCCATACGTCACCGGGCTCACCCAGGTCGGCATCCGCAACGTCTCCTCGACCGCGAAGGAGGGCTACGAGGCTGCCCGCGCGATGGGCTCTGACATCCTGTCGGTCCGCCAGATGCGCAAGCTCGGGCCCGAGGGCGTGATTGCCCGCATCCCCGCGGGGGCGCGCGTCTACGTCACCCTCGACATCGACGGCTTCTGCCCGTCGATCGCGCCCGGCACCGGCACGCCGAGCCATGGCGGCTTCCTTTACTACGAGGTGCTCGAGATGCTGCAGGCTCTCGCGCGGCGCCACGAGGTGGTCGGCATCGACCTCGTCGAGGTGGCGCCGGACTACGACCACACGGGCTCGACGGCGATCCTGGCGGCACAGGTGCTGCTGAACTTCCTCGGCTTCGTCTTCCTCGCCCGCAGCGAACGGGCACCCGCCACTGCCGTCGAGCTCGTCGACTGAACGCCAGCCCCGGGCGGGCCAAGGTTCGGGCTCAGCGCGCCAATCGAAAGAGCCGCGCGGCCCCTAAGCGCGGGGAAGGTCAACCACTTCTCGGACCAGATGTGAAGCCGACCGCATTCCCGTGATTGCCGAGGCGGTGCCCGGCACGTCAGCTGTAGTTCACGTAGACGGTCTTCTTCTGGAAGTAGCCGTCGAGGCCGTATTTCCCGTCCTCGCCGCCGACGCCGGAATCGCGGATGCCGGTGTGGTAGGCCTGGACCACGTCGCCGGCGGGGCGGTTCACGTAGAATCTCGCCGAAGCGGAGCTCGCGGACGAGGCGCATCATGCGGCGGAGGTCGCGGGTCCAGACGTAGGCCGAGAGGCCGTAGCGGGTCTCGTTGGCGAGGCGCAGGCCCTCGTCGAAATCGGTGACGCGCATCACCGGGACGACCGGGCCGAAGACCTCGTCCTGCATGATCGCCATGGCGTTGTCGTTCACCGTGAGGATGGTCGGCTCGTACCAGTGGCCGCGGGCGAACGCGCCCTCGGTGAGGCGGCGGCCGCCGGTCAGCACCTCGGCGCCGGCGGCGGTGGCGGCGACGACCATGCGCTCGACCTTGTCGAGCTCGGGGGCGGAGAACTTCGGGCCGACGTCGACGAGGGTCATCGGGTCGCCGACCTTGAGCTCGCGCACGGCGGTGGCGAAGCGGTCGAGGAACTGGTCGGCGATCCGCTCGTGCAGGTACATCCGCTCGTTGCAGGTGCAGATCTGGCCGCAGTTCTCGAAGCGCGAGACCACGGCGGCTCGAACGGCGGCGCCGATGTCGGCGTCCTCGGCGACGATGAAGGGCGCCTTGCCGCCGAGCTCGAGGCGCAGCACCTTGAGGTCGGCGGCGGCCTCGCGGAAGACGTCCTTGCCGGCGCGGACCGAGCCCGTCAGGGTGACGAGCCGGGCGAGCGGGTGGCGGACCAGCGCGCGGCCGACGCCCTCGCCGGTGCCGCTGATCACGTTGACGACTCCCGGCGGGAAGCCGGCCTGGGCGGCGAGCTGGGCGATCTCCAGCGCCGTCGTGGGCGTGCCCTCGTGCGATTTCACCACGACGGTGTTGCCGGCGATCAGCGCCGGCCCGAGCTTGCGGCACATCAGGCCCGCCGGGTAGTTCCACGCGGTCAGCGCGATGACGACGCCGTGGGCGACGCGCTGGATCCGAATCTGCTCGTCGGGGGTGTCCGACGGCAGGATGTCGCCGGTGATGCGGCGCGCCTCCTCGGCGGCGTGGGTGAGGTAGAGCGCGGCGCCCTCGATCTCGCCGCGCGCCTCCTGCAAGGGCTTGCCCTGCTCGGCGATGACGTGGCGGGCGAGGCGTTCGCGGTTCTCCAGGATCAGCCGTGCCAGGTCGCGCAGGTACTGGCCGCGGGCCGCCGGCGGCAGCGCTTCCCAGGCGGGCTGCGCCTTGAAGGCGGCGACGACGGCCCGGTCGGCATCCTCCTCGCTGCCGCTCGGCACCGAGGCGATGGTGGCGCCGGTGGCGGGGTTCTCGACCTCGATCCACGACTTCAGCGTCGAGTCGACCCATTCGCCGCCGACGAAGTTGCGGTAGCGGTCGGTGCCTTTGACGAGATCCTTCATGCCGGGCATGTGCGGGCCTTTGCTCAGTGGAAACTGCCGACGGGCACGTAGCCCGCCTGCATCGGAAGCCAGAGGGTGATGATCGGAAAGAGCGCCATGACGAACAGAGCCACGATCAGCAGCGCCAGCATCAGCCAGACCTCGTTGAGGATGGCAGCGACGCGGATCTCGGTGATCCCCGAGAGCAGGAACACGATCTGCCCCATCGGCGGGGTGATCAGCCCGATCATCATGTTGACGATGGAGACGACGCCGAAATGCACCGGGTCGATCCCGAGCGTCCGGACCGTGGGCATCAGGATCGGGATGACGATGAGCAGCATCAGCAGCGTGTCGAGCAGCGCGCCCAGGAGCAGGAACAGCACCGTCACCACCAGCATGAACGTCGCCGGCGTCAGGTCGAACGACGCGATCCAGCTGCCGAGCAGCGCCGGGATCCGCTCGGCGGCGACGATGTAGTTCATCACCAGCGCCCCGGCGATGGTGATCGCGACGATCGCGGTCGAGCGCGAGGAGTCGAGCAGCACCCGCCAGAGGACGCGCGGGCTGAGCGTGCGGTACCAGAAGAGCGCCAGCAGGAGCGCGCAGAACGCCGCGAGCGCCGCCGCCTCGGTCGGGGTCACGGCACCGGAATAGATGCCGCCGAGCAGGATCGCCGGCAGGAACAGCGTCGGCCCGGCGTCGAGCACCACCCGCACCGCCTCGGCCCGGGTCGGCTTCGGCTGGGTCGGGAAGTCCTGCACCCGCGCCTGCACCGCGACGAGCCCCATCAGAACGGCCGCGAGGAACAGCCCCGGCCCGACCCCGCCGAGGAAGAGGTAGCCGATCGAGGTGCTGGTGATGACGCCGTAGAGCACCATCGGGATCGACGGCGGGATGATCGGCCCGAGGATCGACGAGCAGGCGGTCAGGGCCGCCGCGAACCCCGGCCGGTAGCCGGCGCGCACCATCATGTCGATCGAGAGCTTGCCCGGCCCCGCGGCATCGGCGAGCGCGCTGCCGCTCATGCCAGCGAAGATCACGCTCGCGACGATGTTGACCTGCGCGAGGCCGCCGCGCATCCGCCCGACCAGGAGGCTCGCGAAGCCGAAGAGCTTGTCGGTCATCTTGCCGGCGTTCATCAGCTCGGCCGCGAAGATGAAGAGCGGCACCGCCAGCATCACGAAGTTGCCGTAGATGCCGTTGGCGCTCTGGCTCGCGACCAGCCCGAGGTCCTTGCCGCTGACCAGGAAGTAGACGATCCCGGACGCCAGCATCGCGTGCCCGATCGGCATGCCGACGAACATCCACACGAAGAACAGCACCAGCATCAGCGCGGCGGCGAAGCTCATTGCATCCTCAGAGGATCCGCTCCCACCCCGGCCGCCACAGCCGCCGGAGCCGGAGGGCGGAGCTCACCACCACCGCGAGCACGAAGACCAGCACCGCGCCGTAGACCCACGGCATCGGCAGGTGGAGGATCGTCGTTCTGCGCCGCGCAACGAAGTGCACGTACTCGGCCGTCGCCGGCAAGACCGCCAGGAAGCAGACGAACAGCGATCCGGTGACCAGCGTCGCCAGCCACCGCCGCTGCCGCGGCGGCGCCATCTGGTAGAAGATGTCGAAGACGATGTGCTTGCGCTCGGGCACCAGGATGTCGCTGCTCCAGAACACCACCCAGACGTAGGCGATCAGGCAAATCTCCTGCGTCCAGGCGACCGGCGCGTCGAAGACGTACCGGCTCGCGATCTGCACCACGAAGGCCGCGAACATCACCGCGAAGGCCGTGACCGCCACGGCCTCCGCGAACCGCCGCCAGCGACGCAGGAGCATCGGGCGGGTCAGGTGCCGGCGGCGTTGATGCGGTCGAGCATGCCCGCGGGCCAGTCCTTGGCGAAGTCCGAGTTGGTGAAGGCATCGAGCACGTGCGTCCGGAAGGCCTCGACGTCGGGCGTCGTCACCGTGTTGCCGTGCGCCTCGAAGAAGGCCTTGCCGTCGGCCTCGGTGCTCATCACCCCCTCGTCGTTGAGCTTCTTGGCGGCGGCCTCGGCGGTGAGGATCGCCTGCTGCTCCTCGGGCGTCAGCCCGTCCCAGAACGGCTTGGCGAAGGTGAAGAAGACGTTCGCCACCTGGTGCCCGGTCAGCACGACCTGCTTCGACACTTCGTAGAACTTGGCCGAGATCGCGTCGGGCAGCGGGTTTTCCAGGGCGTCGATCGTCCCGGTCTGCATCGCGAGGTAGACTTCCTCGAAGGCGAGCGGCGTCGCGTTGGCGCCGAGCGCGTTGCCGAGGAACTGCCAGGCGGCCGAGCCCGGCATCCGCAGCTTCAGCCCCTTCATGTCGTCCGGCGTCTTCACGTCGCGCGGGTCGCGCAGGATCACGTGCCGCGTCCCGAGGTACTGGCTGCGCAGGATCTCGAGCCCCTGCTCGTCGGCGACCTTGGCCTTGTATTCCTTGCCGATGTCGCCGTCGTAGATCGCGTCGAGGTGCGCCGGGTCGCGGATCAGGTAGCCGGTGGTGAAGATCGAGTACTCCGGGATCAGCTCGGCGATGTCGGCCGGCGAGGTCAGCGCCACCTCGAGGTTGCCGCGCTGCATCGCCTCGATCTCGCTGCCCTGGGCGAAGAGCGTGCCGTTGTAGTGGATCTGCACGTCGAAGGCGCCGGGCATCGCCTTCTCGAGCTCGGCCTTGAACGCCTCGAGCGCCTTCGACTGCCACTCGCCCTCGGTGCCGGGGGTCGAGATCCGGATGACCTTGGCGGCCGCGAACGAAGGCGTTGCGAAGACCGTGGCGGCCCCCACGGCGGCAGCGCTCGCGAGGAACGCACGCCGGCCGACCGACTTCATCATCATGATGCTTCTCTCCCTGTCGCTGGCGCCAGGCCGAAGGGCCGGCGCCGGGGCGTTCGCGCGCCCCTTTTTCCACGCGGTTCCGATGGTTCGCCGCCCCGCGCGCGCCGGTCAAGCGCAATGTTGACAAGCTGCCGCCGTCCCCGAAGATGACCGCGCCCGCCGTTGGCGGCGGGACGTCGACAGGGTGCCGCTTGGACCTTCTTCCCGCCTCCCGCTGCCTCGTCACCGCGATCGCGACGCCGCTCGCGCCGGACCTCGCGCCCGATACCCGTCGGCTCGTCGAGCGCGCGCGCGGCCTGCTCGCCGCCGGATGCGACGGCATCGCGCTCTTCGGCACCACCGGCGAGGGGGCCGAGTTCGCCGTCGCCGACCGGACCGCGGCGCTCGAGGGCGTGCTCGGGGCCGGGGTGCCCGCCGGCCGGGTGATCGTGTCGGTCGGCGCCCTGGCGATCCCCGACGTCGCCGAGCTCGCGACCCACGCCACCGCGCGCAATGTCCACGGCGTGCTGCTGATGCCCCCTTGCGTCTATCGCGGCGGCATCACCGAGGACGCGACCTTCCACTACTTCGCCGCCGTGATCGAGCGCATCGCCCGGCCCGACCTGCGGCTCTACCTCTACCACTTCCCCGACATCTGCGGCGTGCCGATCACCCCGCAGGTCGTCCGCCGCCTCGACGAGCGCTACCCGGGCATCATCGCCGGTGTGAAGGATTCGGGCGGCGACCTCGGCTTCACCGAGGAGCTGATGCGGCGCTTCTCGCACCTGTCGGTCTTCACCGGCAGCGAGATGCACCTGCCGGAACTGGTCGCGCTCGGGGCGCGCGGGACGGTCTGCGGCCTCGCCAACGTGATGCCGCGGCTGATGCGGGCGATGCTGGACGCGCCGACGGCCTACGACCGGCGGGAGGTGCTGGCGCGACTGGTCGAGGGGGACGCGATCCTGTCCCGCTGGCCGTTCATTCCGTCGGCGAAAGCGGTGGTGGCCGACGCGCTCGGCGACCCGGCCTGGCGGCGGCCGATGCCGCCGCTTCCCGAGCTGCCCATGGCCGAGCGGCTGCGGCTGGTCGCCGACTTCCGCGCCTGGGACGCGAGCCTGCCGCCGGACTGGCGCAGCCTCGACGGCGCCCTCTCGCCCGGCGCCCGCGAGGTGCCGGACCGAAGGGCCGAGCGATGACGTGGCGGCGCCTTGCCCGCCGAGACGACGAGCATGGGGTCCTGGGGCGACCGAGAGTCGCCGCGACCTATATCGTTCCGAGCGTCGCCGCGAGCGCGCTGACCAGCCGGTCGGCATGGGCCGGCGTGAAGATGAGCGGCGGGCGTATCTTCAGGTTGTTGGCGCTCGCTCCGGTCGCGGAGATCAGCACCCCCCGCTGCCGCATCCCATCGACGGCGGCCAGCGCAATCGCGGAGTCCGGTTCCTTGGTCACGCGATCCTTGACGAACTCGACCCCGATATAGAGCCCGGCGCCGCGCACGTCGCCGATCCGCTCGTCTTTCTGCGCCAGCTCGCGGATGCCGTCCTTGATCAGGTCGCCCACCCGCTTCGCATTCGCGGTCAGGTTCTCGTCCCGGATCACCCCGAAGGTCGCCTGCGCCGCCTTCACCGCGACGCTGTTGCCGCCGAAGGTGTTGAAGTACCGCGTCTCCGCGCCGAACTTCTCCACGACGTGCGGCGCGAGCGCCACGGCGGCGACGGGGAAGCCGTTACCCATCGGCTTGCCCATCGTCACCATGTCGGGCTTCTGCCCGTGCCGCTGGTAGCCCCAGAACGCCTCGCCCGACCGTCCGAAGCCCGCCTGCACCTCGTCGGCGATGACGACACCGCCCGCCCGGTGCACGACCTCGGCGATCCGCGACAGAAGGTCGGTCGGCTGGGCGAAGATCCCGTCCGACGAGAAGAGTGAATCGGCGATGAAGGCTGCGACCCCTTCGCCGTGCCGCTCCAGATCGTCGATCTGGGCCTCCACCTCGGCCACCAGCTTCGCGGTCAGCGCCTGGGGCTCCATCCGGTAGCTGTCCGGCGTCGAGATCCGCCGGGTCCAGGTCCCGAGCGGCGACTTCTTCCCGAGCGACCCCGAGAAGCCCGCGGTCAGCTCGGAATTGCCGTGATAGGCCTCCGAGGTGATGATCACGCCCTGCTTGCCGGTGTGGTGCTTGGCGATCCTGACCGCGAGGTCGTTTGCCTCCGACCCCGAGCAGGTGAACATGATATGCTCGATCGGCGCCCCGAAGCTCGGCACGATCTCCGCGGCGAAGTCGAGAATGCCATCCTGCAGGTAGCGCGTGTGGGTGCAGAGCGTCTGCATCTGCCGGTGCACCGCCTCGACCACCACCGGGTTGCAGTGCCCGGCCGGGACGACGTTGTTGTAGGCGTCGAGATATTCGTTGCCCTGGCTGTCCCAGAGCAGGCAGCCCTCGGCCCGGGCGATCTCCACCGGGCTCGCGTACATCAGCCGGTAGGCCGGCCCGAGCAGCGCCTGTCGCCGGCGGATCATGTCCTGGATCGCCGGATCGAGGTGGCCGAGGCTCGACGGGTCGAAGCCGTTGACCATGCCGACGTCGATCTTCCGCGGCTGCGCCGCCCCGGCCTCGCGAAGAACTTTCATGGCCTCGGTCATGCGGCCTCCTTTCCCTGAGACTGCGGCACCACGGGGTTCGTCCCCAGATCAACAAATGCGGCCGACCCGCAAGCTAATGTTTCAAGACCGGCGCAATTCCTGCGATCCCAAGGCCTGGCTCCGCCTGCAACGTGTCATCCTTCACCGCGGCAGCGTCGGCGAGGACCGTGCCGCCAGCCCTTCGAAGGTCGCGCCGACGGCATCGGGCGAGCGTCCGACGAACCAGTCGAGCTGCGCCCACCCCTGATGCGTGTTGCGCAGGATGTAGGCGGCGTTCTCGGGGAACTGCTCCGCCCGCCAGGTGCTGATGAGCGCTCGCGCGACCACCCGTGCCATCACGAGATGCGGCAGCAACCGCACCTCGGTCTCGGTCAGGTCGGCCACTCCGAGATAGCCGGCAAGCAGATCCCGCCCGCGATCGAACATGTCCGCGCCGCCGTCCGGCTTCAGTTGATTGAGGAGCGCGGTCGAGACATCGATGGCGACGTGCGTCCGCACCACGTCGCCGAAGTCGATGAGCCCGGTGATGAACTCCGGTGCGCTCCGGTCGACGACGACGTTCGACCGGCTGAAGTCGTTGTGCAGCACCTGCATCCGGCAATTCGCCAGGTCCGGCTCGATCGCCCGGAACCGCTCGAGCCCCAGCGCGAGCTTCGCCCGCCGCTCCGGGTCGGCGATCGAATCGAGCAGGAACGCAAGCTTCGGCAGGTGCTTCACGTCCCAGGCAATCTCCCGCCCGTCGTGCGGGTGCGCGAACTCCGCCATCGCCAGGCGCAGCCGAGCCAGGATCGCCCCGAGCTTCGCCCGCTCCTCCGCCGTCGACTCCAGGCGGTCGAGCGGCGTCCCGTGCAGGTAACTCAGCACCCGCACCCAGCGTGCCTGCCCATGGCTGTCCTCGTGGCAGAAGAACGCCTCTCCCTCCCGGCTCCGCACCACCCGCGGCACCGGCAGTGCAGGGTCCGAGGCCGCGACATGCTCCAGCGCCTCCGACTGCAGCGACAGCTCGCGCGGATCTTCGTCCGGGTTCGAGATCTTGGCGATGACCCGCTGCCCATCCGCGCCCACCACCAGGAAAGTGTCGTCCTTCTCGGTGTCGAGCCGGGTCAGACGCCCCGCGAGCCCGTACCGCTCGCTGAGCAGCGCCAGCGCCTCGCCCTCGGGGATCGATGCGAACCTCGTCGCCAGTCCGCCCACCCTGAGGAGCGCCGCGCGCGGATTGACCAGCACCTCAGAGCTCGCCGACATGAGGTCCCACTTGGGCGAGGCGCGTCGGGATGAGCCTTCCAGAACCGGTCGGGGCACCGAGCGTCATGCCGACCCGCGCGTGTCCGGGCACCATTCCTTCGCTCTCCTGATGCGGCGCCCGCCAGATCGCCGAACGCGAACGGTAGTCCCGCGGCGCATCCGAGGCCAAGCGTTCCCGACGACAGGCGGCTCGACCGCAGGCAAGGCTGCCCGCGACGCGCCGGCCACTACACCAGCTCCCGCCGCGCAACCAACGTCGCACTTTCGTCGAGCTCCCCCGCCGCGTCGAACACAGCCCCGTAGTTCGCTTCCGCATACTCCCGGGTGATCTTCCCGTCCCGCAGGTCTCCCGCGATTGCCGCCAACGTACGCTCCAGCGGATCGCCGTAGCCGCCGGCCCCTGCCTGCTCGTGGCGGATCACCGTGCCGGACGTGATGTTCCGCGTCACCTTCCCGGGCAGCGCCTCCGGCGCATCCCCGTCCGGGTTCAGCACATTCCGTGACAGCGACCCCGGCCTGCCGCCGAAAAGCCCGTAGGGCGCATGCTCGGTCCGGTCGGCCCGCACCTGCAGGATCGCCTCCTCCGCCAGCAGCCGATACTGCCGCGTCAGCCCCAACCCGCCGCGATACTTCCCCGCCCCGCACGAGTCGGTGCGCAGTGAATACTCCTCCATCCGGATCGGATAGCGCGCCTCCAGCGTCTCGATCGGCAGGTTCGACATGTTCTGCGACGGGTTCGTCACGCCTTCGATCCCGTCCTGGTCATGCCGACCGCCCCACGCCCCGTTGATCATGTCGACCAGCACGAACGGCTCCCGCGTCTGCTTGTCGTAGCCGCCGATGGCGATGACGGTATTGCCACCCTCGCCCGCCGCCATCATCCGCTCCGGCGCGATCTGCGCAAGCGCCCCCATCACCGTGTCGACGACCCTGTATCCGGTGAGTGCCCGCGCCGCGACCGGCGCCGGCATCTGCGGATTCAGGATCGAACCGAGCGGCGCCGTCACGTCGATGCAACGATAGACGCCTGCGTTGTTCGGCACGTCCGCCTCCAGCGCGCAGCGCACGCTGAGATAGGTCGCCGACTTCACGAACGACAGCGTCGAGTTGATCGCGCCCCGGACCTGCGGCGACGAGCCGGCGAAATCCACCGAGAGGTGATCCCCCCGCACCGACACCACGCACTTGATCAGGATCGCGTCCGGCGAGAATCCGTCCCCGTCGATCGTGTCGGTGAAGGCATAGTCCCCGTCCTTCCATCCGGAGATGGCCGCCCGCGTCAGCTTCTCGCCGTAGTCGATCAGCGCGTCGAAATAGGCGTTCAGCTCCGCCTCGCCGTAGCGCGCGATCAGTTTGAGGAATTCCCGCTCCCCGATGTTGCAGGTCGCATACTGCGCCTCCAGGTCCCCGATCACCAACTCCGGCAGCCGCACGTTCTTCTCGATGATCTTCAGAAGCGTCCGGTTCGGTGCCCCCCGGTCGTAGAGCTTCATCGGCGCGATCCGCACGCCTTCCTGATAGATCTCCGTCGAATCCGAGGCATTCGACCCCGGCACCCGCCCGCCGACGTCGCAGTGGTGCGCGACGACGATCGAGAACCCTTCGAGCTTTCCCTCGAAGAAGATCGGCTTGAACATGAAGATGTCCGGCAGGTGCATCCCGCCCCGATACGGGTCGTTCAGCACCACCACGTCGCCGGGGAAGAGGTCGTCCTTGAAATCCTCGAGGACCACCTCGATCGCGTCCGGCACCGCGCCCAGATGCAGCGCCACCGTCTTCGCCTGCGACAGGATGCGCCCCGTCGCGTCGCACATGGTTACCGAGTAATCGAGCACGTCCCGCACGATCGGCGAGCGGGCGGTGCGCATGACCGCGTAGGCCATGTCGTCGACGATGGTGTCGAGTCCGCTCTTGATTACGGCGAAGGTGATCGGGTCGATCCTGCGCGCGCGGTCCTTGCGGGTCATCGTGCGTGCCGTTCGCGCGGCACCGAAGGTGACGACGACGTTGCCGGCCGCATCCAGCGAGGCCGCGGCATCGGGCGGCACGACGATCGTCGTGTCCGGGCTCTGCAGGATCACCGGCCCCGCGCGCTCCCCATCGAGCGCCGCCCGCTCGATCACCGGCGTCGGGACCCACCCGGTCTCTCGCCCGAACCAGATCGGCCGCGAGCCCAGATCCGCGCCCGCCACCGGCTCGTCCGATTTCAGCGCCCTGAAATCGAGGCTCTGCTCGCCCATCCCCCGCGCCCTCAGCCGCAGGTTCACCACTTCCAGCTCGCCGTCCGACACATACCCGTAGGTCGCGCGATACGCCTTCAGGAAAGCCTCCCGCAGCGCCCCCGCGTCGAAGGCAGCGCCGTCGTCGAGCGCGACCTGCAACTCCGAGTCCTGCCCGCGATACCGCAGGTCGAGCTCGAACTCGCACGCGACCCGATCCGGAGCATAGCCTTGCTCACCGAGCGCCGCGACCGCCTCGGCTCGGAGCCCGCGCACCACGGCCGCGAGGGTCTCCCCGCCGATCCCGCCGAGCAACCCGGGCATCGCCCGGAGGAAACAGTGCTCCACGCTCCCCGCCAGCATCCCCATCGCGGTGAACACCCCCGGCGCCCGCGGGAACAGCACCCTTTCGATCCCGAGCACCCGCGCCAGGTCGCAGGCATGGACCGGGCCTGACCCGCCGAACGCCAGGAGCGCGAAATCCCGCGGGTCGACGCCGCGCTCCACCGTGACCGCGCGGATCGCCCGCGCCATGTTGACGTTGACGATCTCGCGGATGCCGAACGCCGCCTCCTCGATCGTGAGCCCGAGCGGTTCGGCAATGTCGCGCCCGATCGCCCGCCGTGCGCCCTCGACGTCCAGCGACAGCGCGCCCCCCGCCAGCACCGCCGGCAGGAACCCCAGGACCACGTTCGCATCCGTCACCGTCGGCTTGTCCCCGCCGAGCCCATAGCATGCCGGCCCGGGATCGGCCCCCGCCGACACCGGCCCGACATGCAGCAGCTTCCCGCCGTCGAGCCACGCGATCGACCCGGCGCCGCTGCCGACCTCCGCCACGTCGATCGTCGGCGCCCGCATCAGGTAGCCGCCGGCCTTGATGAACCGGCTTGGCGTCGAGATGCCGGCCCGGAACTCGTATTCGTTGGTACGCGCCAGCTGGCCCTGGTGGATCAGCGAAGCCGAGGCGGTCGTGCCTCCCATGTCGAAGACGACGAGATCCTCCTCGCCGATCGACGCCGCCAGTCGCGCGCCGCCCACGACGCCGGCCGAGCGCCCCGAGGAGATGAAGAACACCGGCTTCTCCTGCGCCAGCGCCACCGCCGACAGCGCGCCATTGGAGTTCGACACCAGGAGCGGCGCCTCGATGCCCAACCCGCGCAGGCCCTCTTCCAGGCTGAGGAGATAGCGCCTCAGCGCCGGCAACACGTAGGCGTTGACCGCCGTCGTCGAGGTTCGCTCGTACTCGCGGATCTCCGGCAGCACCGAGACCGAAGCCGTCACCCAGATGTCCGGGAAGTTCGCCGCGAAGGCCTCGAGCGCCTTCCGCTCGTTCACGTCGTTCCGGTACGAGTTGAGAAAGCAGATCGCGACCGACTCGATGCCCTCGGCCTCGAAGTCACGCCCGACGGCAATGACCTCCTCGATGTCGATCGGCACCAGCACCTGACCCGCCGCCGAGACCCGCTCGTTCACCTCCCGGCGAAAGCGCCGGCTGACCAGCGGCTCCGGCTTCGTCCAGGTCAGGTCGAACATCGACGGCGTCCGCACCCGCCCGATCTCCAGCACGTCGCGGAAACCCTTCGTGGTGATCAGTCCGGTCTTCGCCCCGGCCTTCTGCAAGAGCGTGTTCGACCCGACGGTCGTGCCGTGCAGCACCTCGGTCACCGCCTCCACGCCGAGCCCGGCCTTCGCCAGGATCAGCTTCACCCCGGTCAGCACGGCCTCCTCGGGCGCCTTCGGCGTCGACGACACCTTCGCGAACGTGGTCCGCCCGTCCTCGTCGAGCAACACCAGGTCGGTAAAGGTTCCGCCGATGTCCACACCAAGCCGAGCCCGTCGCATCAGCCGTCTCCCCGCGCTGTCGTCCGGTCGGCGACATGGAACCGAGGGGCTGAAAAATCATGCCGGGCGGATACCGGCGAGTGTCGTCCCGGCCGGGGAGAGGCCACCCGCACCAGCCCTCAGCCGAGCCGCTCGATCAGCGCCATCGCCGCGGCCGGGTTCAGCGCCTTGGCGCCGCTGATCACGTAGAGAAAAACGTCGCGACCGTCGGCGGGGAGGTGCTCGGCCACCGTCGTCAGACCCTCCGCCGGTTCGCCCGCCGCCCAGCGGCGGCAGCGCCCGACCCAGCGGTCGAGGGCGTCGGCGGGGTAGCCGAGCGCCTCGTTGCCATCGGTCCCCATGATGCGGGCGTAGACGAAGGCGGCGGTGGCATCGGCGATCTGCGGAAAATCGCCGTCGCCGGCGACGACGACCGCCACGCCGTGCTCCCGCGCCAGCGCGACGAACTCGGGTGCCGCGAAGCTCGCATGCCGCACCTCGACCGCGTGGCGGACGTCGCGGCCCTCGACCCGCTTCGGCAGCAGCGCGAGGAAGGCCGCGAAGTCGTCGGGATCGAACTTCTTCGTCGCCATGAACTGCCAGTTGACCGGCCCGAGCTTGTCGCCGAGCTCCATCACCCCCGAGCGGAAGAAGCGCTCGACCGACTCCCCGGCCTCGCCCAGCACCCGGCGGTTGGTGGCGAAGCGCGGTCCTTTCACCGCGAAGACGAAGTCGTCGGGGGTCTCGTCACGCCATTTCGCGAAGCTCTCGGGCTTCTGCGAGCCGTAGTAGGTGCCGTTGATCTCGATCGAGGTGAGCTTGCGGCTGGCGTATTCGAGCTCGCGTTTCTGCGCGAGGCCCTCGGGGTAGAAGACCCCGCGCCAGGGCTCGAAGGTCCAGCCGCCGACCCCGACGCGGATGCGGCCGGTCATGCCAGAAGCCCGCGCCCGGCGAGGTTGCGCATCAGGCTCGCGGCGCCGAAGGTCCACTCCGGCACCTCGGTGGCGAGGCCGACGGTGTTGACCAGCGCCCCGAGCCCGGGCGCCGAGATGGTGACGACGTCGCCCGGGTGATGGGTGAAGCCCTGCCCCGGCCCGTCGCGGTCCTGCACCGGCGCGAACATCGTGCCGAGAAACAGCATCAGGCCGTCGGGATACTGGTGGTGGCGGCCGATCGTCTGCGCGACGAGATCGGCGGGATCGCGGCTGATCTCGCGCATCGACGAGCGGCCGTCGAGGCGGAAGCCGTCGCTGCCCTCGACGGTCATCGCAAGCTCGGCGGCGCGCACGTCGTCGAGCCCGAAGCCGTCGTCGAAGAGCCGGATGAACGGCCCGATCGCGCCCGAGGCGTTGTTGTCCTTGGCCTTGCCGAGCAGCAGCGCCGAGCGGCCCTCGACATCGCGCAGGTTGACGTCGTTGCCGAGCGCGGCGCCGCGGATGCGGCCGCGGCTGTCGACCGCCAGCACCACCTCGGGCTCGGGATTGTTCCACTTCGAGACCGGGTGCAGGCCGACGGTCGCGCCGAAGCCCACCGCCGACAGCGGCTGGCCCTTGGTGAAGACCTCGGCGTCCGGGCCGATGCCGACCTCGAGGTACTGGCTCCACAGCCCCTCGGCCTGCAGCGCCGCCTTGGCCGCGGCGGCCTCCTCGCTGCCGGGATGGATGTCGCGCAGGCTCGCACCGATCAGCCCGGCGATCCGCGCCCGGATTTCCTCCGCGCGCGCCGGGTCGCCGGCGGCGCGCTCCTCGATCACCCGCTCGACCATCGAGCGGGCGAAGGTGACGCCGCAGGCCTTGAGCGCCTGCAGATCGCAGGGCGCGAGCAGGGTCGGTCCGTCACCGCCGGCAGCGAGATCGTCGAGTGCCCCGAGATCGCGCCCCGCCGCGCCGGCGACGAAACCCGCGGGGTCGTCCCGTTCGAGCAGGTCGCGCATGGTCGCGACCTCGGGCGTGGTGATGTCGACCACCCTGCCGTCGCGCACCGCGACGACGCACGGACCACCGGCGCCGTCGTCCCAGACGCGCCCGACCCAGGCGCCGCCGGCATCCTCGGGATGCGGCAAGGGTCCGCTCATGGCCGTCTCCTCCACCCCTTCGCGCATCTCCGGCGCGGTCGCGGCCACGATAGCCGAGCGGCGGGTCGGCGCAAGCCCGGGCGGCAGCCGCGCGACGGCTGGCCGGCACCGGCCGTCAGACGAGCCGGGCGTTGATCGGACGCAGCTGGGCGTAGAGCTCGCGAAAGGTCGCGAACCTCGCCTCGGCCAGCGCCATGCCGGGGCCGGGGTCGAAGGTCACGTCCTCCCGCACCAGCCCGGCGGCGGCTTCGGCGAGCGAGGCCATCGCGCCGCAGCCGACGCCGGCGCAGACGGCGGCTCCGAGCGCCGCGGCGTGCCGCGCCGCCATCCGTTTGAGCGGCCGGGAGAAGACATCGGCGCGCAGCCGGCACCAGCGGTCGGACTGCATTCCGCCGCCGCCCGCCTGCAGCGCCGGCGGGTGCTCCGCGGCCGAGGCTTCCAGCGCCTCGAAGGCGAGCCGCGCCGAAAACGCCACCCCCTCCATCACCGCCAGCGTCAGCGCCGCAGCGTCGGACCGGGTGGTGAGGCCGGCGAAGGCGCCGCGCGCGCCCGCATCCCACAGCGGCGCGCGCTCGCCCTCGAGATGCGGCAGGAACAGCGGGCTCGTCGCCGCAATCTCGCCCTTGGCCGCTGCCGCGAGATCCGCCGGCGCGCGCCCGAGGAGCCCGCCGAGCCATTCGAGCGCCGCCCCGCCGGCCTGCGTCGGCGCCGCCTGCATCACCAGCCCGCGCCACGCGGGAAAGACGATGACCCCCGGCGTCGGCACCCGCACCGGCGCGAGCAGCCCCATGACCTCGCTGGTGCCGCTCAGGTACATCGCCTGCCCCGGGCTGGCGACGCCGACGCCGAACATCCCCGCCCAGGCGTCCATCGTGCCGAGCGTCACCGGCACCCCGGCGCAGGGCAATCCGTCGCGGACGCGGCCGACCGCCTCGAGCGGGTCGGCGAGCGGCGCCAGCCGCCGGGCGGCGCCCTCTACCCGCGCGATCAGCGGCGCGACGTAGCCGAGGTCCGCGCCGACCAGCCCGACCGCGGCGATCGGGTCGGCGGCGACGGCCCCGGTCAGCCGCGCGAGCAGGAAGTCCTTCGGCGCCAGCACGTGCGCCGTCGCGGCCCAGGCCTCCGGCTCCCGCGCCGCCACCCAGGCGATCCGCGAGAGCGCGTGGCTCGCGTCGATCGGCATCGGCGCCCCGAACCAGGCGAGCTTCTCGGCCGCGCTGACCCCGGCGTCGAGCGCCGCCGCCTCGGCCGCCGCGCGCCCGTCCTGCCAGACGATGGCGGGCCGCACCGGACGGAGCGCCGCGTCGAGGAAGACATGGGTGTTGACCTGGCCGGTCAGACCGATGCCGCGCAGGCCGCCGAGGTCGTGCGCGCGCGCGAAGCCCGCGAGCGCGGCGAGCGCATGCCGGGCCCAGTCCTCGGGATCCTGCTCGACCCAGCCCGGCCGGGGCCGCGCGGTCGGATAGGGCGCGGCGTACTCGCCGAGGAGCCGGCCGTCGAGCGCCACCAGCACCGCCTTGACCGCGGTGGTGCCGATGTCGATTCCGATCAGCGTCGCCGGCGGCATGGAACGGCACCCCCCTGGGGACTGGACGGCGCAAAACTGGCCTGCCAATGATGGCCGATCAAGCGAGAACCGGCCGCCAGGGAGGGCCCACCGCCATGATCCGAAAGAGCTTGCGCGCCCTCGCGGCGCTGGCGCTCCTCGCGCCGTCGGCGGCGCTGGCGCAGACCGTCGCGGTCGTCACCCCCTACCTCGCGCAGCCGGGGACGCAGTTCTACGTCGACGCCTTCAAGGCGCGCGCGGGCGAGCTCGGCTTCACCGTCAACGTCGTCGACACCGCCGGCGACGTCGCGGCGGTCGTCTCCCGCCTCGAGGATGCGGTGACCCAGAAGGTCGACGCCATCGTGGTCAACGTCGACCCGGCACAGATCGGCGCCGGGCTCGAGGCGGCGAAGGCCGCCGGCATCCCGGTCTTCGGCATGGACGCGGGCGCCGATCCGCTGCTCGTGACCAACGTCACCTCGAACGGCTACGCCATGGCCGCCGAGACCGCCGCCTACGTCGCGAACCGGCTGAACGGCAAGGGCCGCGTGGTGATGTTCGTCTTCGACGCCTTCCCGCCGGTGCAGGCGCGCGGCGTCGTCGCCGACGCGATCTTCAAGAACACCCCCGGCATCGAGGTCGTCGATCGCGTGACCCCCGACGTGCAGGACGGCGGCATCGCCGACAGCCGCGCCAAGATGGAGGCGATCCTCGCCGCCAACCCCGACCCGGGCTCGATCAACGCGGTCTGGGCCGCCTGGGACCAGCCGGCGCTCGGCGCGCTGCAGGCGATCGAGGCGGCGGGGCGTGAGGGCGAGGGCATCGTCGTCACCGGCATGGACGCCAACCCCGAGGCGCGCGAGGCGATCGCCGCGGGCGGGCCGTTCGAGGCCTCGATCGCGCAGGACTTCAAGGGCATCGGCACCGCGACCGCGGATGCGGTGGCGAAAAAGCTCGGCGGCGGCGAGGTGCCGAGCGTCGTCTACGTGCCGACGGTGTTCGTGACCAGGGACAACGCGAAAGAGTGAGCCGCCTGCGCCGGCTGGCGGCGCCGATCGCGATCCTCGCGCTCATCGCCTTCTTCGCGCTGGCGCTGCCGGGGACGTTCCTCACCGCCCGCAACTGGCTCAACATCAGCCAGCAGCTCAGCATGCTGACGGTTGTCGCCGCCACCATGACCGTGGCGATGGCCGGCGGCGACTTCGACCTCTCGGTCGGCTCGACCGCCTCGCTCGCCGGCGTGTCGGCCGCCGTCCTCTTCACCCTCGGCTGGCCGGTCTGGGCCGGCGTCGCCGCGGCCCTGGCGCTCGGGCTCGCCGGCGGGCTCGTCAACGGCGCGCTCGTCGCCTACGCGCGCCTGCTGCCGTTCGTGGTGACGCTCGGCACGCTCACCTCCTACTCCGGCCTCGCCTTCATCGTCTCGGGCGGCAAGACCATCTTCGGCCGCGCCATCCCGCCCGGCTTCGGCGGCTTCGCCCGCGGCGGGGTGCCGCTCGGCAGCTTCGACGGCCGGCCGCTGCTCGTCCCGAACCTCACCCTCGTCGCCGCCGCGGTGCTCGCGCTGGTCTGGGTGGCGCTCGAGCGCCGCCGCTTCGGCCGCTGGCTCTACGCGATCGGCGACAACCCCGAGGCGGCGCGGCTCGCCGGCATCCCGGTCCGCCGGATGCGCCTCGCCGCCTTCGCCTGCACCGGCGCCGGCGCCGCGGCCGCCGGCCTCATGTACGCCGCGCGCGTCGCCTCGGCCAACCCGACCCAGGGCGCGGGGCTGATGCTCACCGCGATCGCCGCGGTCTTCCTCGGCCAGACGATGACCGCCGACGGCACCCCGCGGGTGCTCGCCACCCTCGGCGGGGTGATCGTGCTCGGCGTGCTCGACAACGGCCTGACGCAGATGAGCGTCGACTCCTACGTCCGCGAGGTGCTGGTCGGCGCGATCATCATCGGCGCGGTCTGGGCGAGCCGGGTGGTGCGGGGAGCTTAGGGCGTGCGCCCGGACGAAGCGGTCGATGGTTGACTCGGGCGGCGCGGCCGGTGATACTTCGCTATATGGCGAAGCATAGAGCCCTCGGCATCGACCGCACCTTCTCGGCTCTCGCCGATCCCACCCGGCGCGGGGTTCTGCTGCGGTTGATGAGCGAGCCCGGGCTTTCGGTGAGCGAGCTCGCGCAGCAGCATTCGCTGAAGCTTCCGGGGATGACCAAGCATCTCGACGTCCTGTCGGATGCGGGATTGATCACGCGCACCAAGACCGGCCGCACCGTGTCGGTCAATCTGTCCGCCGGGCCGATGCAGGAGGCCATGGAGTGGCTGAAGCGGTACGAAAGCTTCTGGACGGCCAGCATCGACCGACTTGTGGCACTGGTGGAGAAGGACAGCGAATGATGGCCGGCACCCTCCCGAGCCTGACCATCGTGCGGAAGATCAAGGCTCCGCCGGCCAAGGTCTACGCGGCGATCACCACACCCGAGCTGATGTTGCAATGGTGGGGTCCCGACGCGGGCCCGACGCTCCGCGCCGAAGCGGACGTGCGCCCCGGGGGACGCTTCAGCATCGTCTTCCGGTTGCTGAACGGCGACGAGCACAATCCCACCGGCGTCTATCGGGAAGTGGTCCCGGACAGGAAGCTCGTCTTCACCTGGGAATGGCCGGGAATGCCGGAGCGAGTGTCGCTCGTCACCTTCCTGCTGAAGCCGCTCGATGGCGGCACCGAGCTGACGCTGACCCATGAACAGCTTCCCGACGAAGCGGCGCGCATCAGCCACGAACGGGGCTGGAGCGGCCTTCTCGACAAGCTGACGACTTTCCTTGGAGATGCCGGATGAACGACCTGATCCTCACCACCTACGACTGGGTTCCCGAGGCTCCGCGTGGTTTCGTGCGCGACATCCGGGTGCGGTGGGCGCTGGAAGAAGCCGGGTTGCCCTATCGTGTGGAGAGTACCCCGTTTCGCGACCGGCAGCCCGGGCACTTCGCGCGCCAGCCCTTCGGGCAGGTGCCGTGGCTGACCGACGGAGACATCGCGATCTTCGAGAGCGGCGCGATCCTGCTGCATCTGGGCGAGCTGAGCGACAAGGTGATGCCTGCCGACCGGCGCGGTCGCACCGAGGTCAAGGAATGGCTGTTCGCCGCACTCGCATCGGTCGAGGCGGCGAGCCAGCCCTGGTCGATCTTCAAGTTCTCCGGCGCAACCGGGGACGCGCCGATGTGGGAGTTCTTCGAGGACTTCCTGAACAAGCACCGCCTGCCGCACATGGAAACGGTGCTGGCGCACCGCGAATGGCTGGCCGGGACCTTCTCGGTGGCCGACATTCTCATGGCCGACGTGCTGCGCCTCGTCGACCGGTTCGACGGGCTGGCGGCGTTTCCCGCCTGTCGCGCGTATGTCGCCAGATCCACCGCCCGTCCCTCCTTCGTGAAGGCGCACGCAGACCAGATGGCGCATTTCGCCGCGGCAGATCAGGCGACCCCCGCGCTCCAGGGCCAGACAGCCGCGAGATCACGATAGGTCACGGCAAAGGTCTGCTGAAGGTCCGGATCGGGCTCGATGCCGCGGTTCGCTCGCGCTTCCACAAACTGCGCGCATCGGGCCCATTCCGACACAACGGTCCAGCGATCGTCAGCAAACCTCGTGCGTTGACGCCCTACCGGCCGAGGATCGCGACGGTCTTCGGATCCTCCTCGCCGCCGCAGAAGGCGTCGAGCGCGCGGCCGAACAGCGGCTCCTCGGGCGCGGCGTGGCGGAAGAGGGTCATCGACGAGCGGAACTTCAGCGCGTCGATGCCGCCGAGGATCGTCTCCGCCGGGGTGCCGGCGTGGCGCAGCATCAGGCCGGTCGCCTCGTGGAGGCGCGGGCCGAGGACGCGGTGGGCGACATAGGCCTGCGCCTCGGTGCGCGAGGCGATGGCGTAGCGGACCGCCATCGGGCTCGACCCCAGGCCGTGGATCTGCGGGAAGACGAACCACATCCAGTGCGACCGCTTGGCGCCCGCCTCGAGCTCGGCGACCACCTGGCGCCAGACCGGCGTCTGCGCCTCGACGAAGCGCTCGAGCTCCCGGCTCACCGGACCCCCCGGATCGCAGCGGGGCGACCGGCCGCGGCGGACCACCCCCCGGTCAGGGAGCCGGGCGCGAGGGCGCCGGCGAAGGCGGCGGCCGGGCGCCGCCCCTGCGCGGAAGCATCACCGGACATCGCAGCCCTCCCGTCCCCTTGTCCCCGGGCGAGAAGCTAGCACCGGGACCGGGCGGATCAAGCGCGCGTGAGCGGCCGGGGAGGGGCAGGGGGCTCCGGCCCGCCTTGACCAAATCTTTACCAACCGCGGCGAGGGTGCCCCCGAGCGTGAAGGATTTGCGCGGGTACGCGAAAACGCGGGGAGTAGAGCATGGACCTTGCCGGCTACGTGGCGCTGACGCGCACATCGGGGCTCGCCAAGGAGCTCCAGTCGGTCGCGAACAACATCGCGAACCTCTCCACCACCGGCTACCGCCGCGAGGGCGTGATCTTCGCCGAGGAGGTGAAGGCCCTGCCGCTCGAAGGCGGCAGCGTCGCGATGACCGCCGCCCGTGCGCGCTACACCGACCGGCTGCAGGGATCGCTCGAGGAGACCGGCGGCAGCCTCGACCTCGCGGTCGAGGGCGACGGCTACTTCACCGTGAGGACCCCGCAGGGCGAGCGGCTGACCCGCGCCGGCGCCTTCACCCGCAACGCCGACGGCATGATCGTCAACATGGACGGCCACCCGCTGCTCGACGAAGGCGGCGGCGAGATCACCATCCCCTTCGAGGCGAAGGCGATTTCGGTCGCCGCCGACGGCACGCTGTCGGTCGACGGCGCGCCCGCCGGCAAGATCGGCCTCGTCGACGTCGAGGACCCCTCGAAGCTCTCGCGCGAGGCCGGCGTCCTCTTCAGGGCCGACGGCGGCACCGTGCCGGCGGAGAACGGCCGCATCCTGCAAGGCTCGCTCGAGCAGTCGAACGTCAACCCGGTCTCGGAGATGGCGCGGATGGTCGAGGTGCAGCGCGCCTACGAATACGGCCAGAAGCTGATGGACCAGGAAGACGAGCGCATCCGGCTGGTGGTGAAGACGCTCGGGCAGACCGCGTAAGCGAACCGGCCGTCGAGGGTACAGGAGAGAGACATGCGTGCACTGAACATCGCGGCAACCGGCATGGCGGCGCAGAACATGCGGGTGGAGGTGATCTCGCACAACCTCGCCAACATGAACACCACCGCCTACAGCCCGCGCCGGGCCGAGTTCTCCGACCTGCACTACCAGCAGGTCGAGCGGCCCGGCACCATCAACTCCGCCGACGGCACCGTGCTGCCGGCCGGCGTCCAGCTCGGCCTCGGCGTCCGCGCCTCGGCGGTCTCGGTGCAGGTGGCGCAGGGGGCCGTCACCGAGACCGGCGGCTCGCTCGACCTCGCCCTCGAGGGCAACGGCTACCTCGAGGTGACGCTGCCCTCCGGCGACGCCGCCTACACCCGCGACGGCGCGCTGAAGCGCAACGGCGACGGCCTGATCGTCACCTCCGACGGCTTCCCGGTGGTGCCCGACATCACCATCCCCGAGGACGCGCGCCAGATCACCATCAACGCCGACGGCGAGGTCTACGCCTACTTCGACGGGCAGACCCAGGCGCAGCTCCTCGGGCAGTTCAGCGTCACCACCTTCTCCAACGAGAAGGGCCTCGAGGCGCTGGGCTCGAACCTCTACCGCGAGACCGAGGCCTCGGGTGCCGCCAACACCGGCGGTGCCGGCGAGGACGGCCGCGGCACCTTCCGCCAGGGCTACCTCGAGAACTCGAGCGTCGACGCCGTGCACGAGATCACCGGGCTGATCGAGGCGCAGCGCGGCTACGAGCTCAACGCCAAGGTGATCACCGCCGCCGACCAGATGCTGGCGGCCACCGTGCAGATCCGCTGAGCCGATGACCCGCGCCGCCGCCATCTTCGTCCTCTTCGTCGCGGCCCTCGCCGCCGGCGCGGTCTTCGCCCAGTCGGTGACGCCGGTGCGCGCGATCCGCAGCCAGTCGGTGCTCACCGCCGACGACCTCGCGCTGTCGGAGGAGGCGGTGCCCGGCGGCGTCGCCTCGATCGAGGCGGCGGTCGGCCAGGAAGCCAGGGTCACGCTCTATCCCGGCCGCCCGATCCTCGTCTCGCAGCTCCGCGCCCCGGCGCTGGTCGAGCGCAACGCGACCGTGCGGATGTCCTACGCCAGCGGCGCGCTGCGCATCGTCGCCGAGGGCCGCGCGCTCGACCGCGCCGGTGCCGGCGAGCCGGTGCGGGTGATGAACCTCGCCTCGAAGCAGACGGTGACCGGCACCGTCGCCCCGGACGGCAGCGTGGAGGTCGGCCGGCCATGAGACGCATCGCGACCGCGGGCCTCGTCCTGCTCGCCGGCTGCGGCGGCCTCGACCCGATCGGCCAGCCGCCGAAGATGACCTCGATCGGCCGCGCCGAGGACGAGGCCCCGCCGATCCTCACCGCCGAGCGGGCGGCGCTCGCCGTGCCGCCGCCGCAGGCGGCGCGCTACGCCTACCAGCAGGGCTCGCTCTGGAGCACGACCCCGACCGGCCTCTGGGGCGACAAGCGGGCGCGCAACCTCGGCGACATCCTGACCGTGACGATCGAGATCGACGACCAGGCCGAGATGAAGAACACGACCTCGCGCACCCGCGCCGGCAGCGAGAGCGCCGGGGTCGGCGGCTTCTTCGGCGCCGGCAAGGTGCTGCCGCCGGGGATGATGAAGCTCAACCCCAACGTCTCGATGGATTCCCAGTCCGACTTCAGCGGCGACGGCTCGGTGAAGCGCAACGAGAAGCTGACGCTGAGCGTGGCCGCCACCGTGGTGCAGGTGCTGCCGAACGGCCACCTGGTGATCCAGGGCGACCAGGAGGTGCGGGTCAACTACGAGCTGCGCGATCTGCAGATCACCGGCATCGTCCGGCCCGAGGACATCTCGCGCTACAACGAGATCCCCTACGACCGCATCGCGGGCGCGCGCATCTCCTACGGCGGGCGGGGCGAGCTCTCGAGCGCGCAGCAGCCGCGCTACGGCCAGCAGATCGTCGACCGGGTCATGCCCTACTGAGGAGGCCGCGCTTGAAGAAGCTCCTGCCGCTCGCGATCGGTCTCCTCGGCCTCGCCGCCGGCATCGGCGGCGGCATGGCGCTGAAGCCCGCCCCCGAAGCCGCCGCCGCGGCAGCCGCCTGCGCCGGGCCGCCCGAGGGCGCCGGCGCCGAAGGCGCCGGGGACGGCCCCACGACCGCCCCCTGCACCCCCGCCGACCCGTTCACCGCGGCGAAGCCGGCGGAGAAGAAACCCGCCGGCGAGCTCGCCTACGTGCCGATGGACAAGCCCTTCGTCGTCCCGGTCTTCGCCGGCGAGAAGGTCAAGGCGATGGTGGTGGTCTCGCTCTCGGTCGAGACCGACACCGAGTCGGCGCACGCCATCGAGGCGGTGAAGCCGCGGCTCCGCGACGGTTTTCTCAGCGTGATGTTCCGCCACGCCAACTCCGGCGGCTTCGACGGCAGCTTCACCAGCGGCCGCAAGATCGAGGACCTCGAAGTCCGCGCTCCTCGCCTCCGCCCGCGAGGTGATGCCCGACATTCCGGTCGAGGAGATCCTGATCACCGAGATCGCGCGTCAGGACAGCTGAGTCCGGCGGGCGCAGGCGACCGCCGGGCATTCCCGCGCGGTGCGGCGTCGAGGGATCAGGTGAATTCCGGAGAGCCGCTCGCCCAGCCGAGCGTGAGCGGCAAGCCCGATGGCAAGGTGCAGGTGAGCGGACGGCCGCGTTCCGCCTCCAGTCCGAACAGGGCGGCGAACGCGGCGAAGTCTTCGAACCAGCGGTGTTCCGGGGAGAACGACTGGACGACCATCGCCGCCCGATCCGTCTTGAACCGCTGCGCCTCGAGCACCGCGGCCGCCGTCCGGTGGAAGAGCTGGTAGCGCAGCGCACCGTCGGGGGTGCCGAGGCCGAGCAGGGCACAGATATCACGCAGGCGGTCCGCCTTGCCCGGACTGGCATCAACCAGCCATTTGCCCACGGTAGGGCCGAAGGATTCATCGACCTTCGCCTCGACGGCGACGGCGCAGGTCTGATCGTCAGCCCGGACCAGGGCAAAGATGTCGCACTGGCTCGCGTGCCCTCTTCCTTTCATGGCGACCTTGTGCTCGGGGATCGCCAGCAAGAGCTCGACCCGGTTCCCCAGAATGGCCGCGATCTCGGGGGGCGTCCCGTCGGCGGCCTCCCAGGCGAGCGCGGCGGCCATGGCGGAATATCCGCGTTTCCAGTGCTTGTCGGAATCCGCGAGGAAGCCGCGCCAGTCTTCAGGGCCGGACGATGGAATGAAAATGCGGGTGATGGCCTGCCCCCTCTGCAATGCCAGCTTGTGTCCCGAGGCATATCACGGCGCGCGCCCGGCGCGAGTCCTTCATCGTCGCCGGCCCGGCGGGCATGGGGTCCGCACCGGCGGACGACCGATCGTGCCCCCCAGCCGTCGGCTGCTCATCGTCCCGTGCGCTTCCGGGTCCACCGAAAGGCTCCCTTGATCCCGGCCTCCCGGTCGCCGATTATCGCGGGATGATCGGGAGGGAAGGACTGGCTCGCACCGCCGACTGGAGCGAGGCCGACACGCTGGCCATCGTCGCGCGGCATGCCGGCCGCGAGGGACCGCTCCTGCCCATCCTGCACGACGTGCAGGCGACCTGGGGGCACGTGCCGCGCGACGCGGTGCCGGTGATCGCCGCGGCGCTCAACCTCTCGCGCGCCGAGGTCTGGGGGGTCGTCACCTTCTACCACGACTTCCGCCACGCCCCGGCGGGGCGGCACCACCTGAAGCTCTGCCGCGCCGAGGCCTGCCAGTCGGTCGGCTGCGAGGCGCTGGTCGCCCGCGCCGAGGAGCGGCTCGGCACCGCCTGCGGCTCGACCAGCCCGGAGGGGGTGACGCTCGAGGCGGTCTACTGCCTCGGACTCTGCGCCACCGGCCCCTCGGCGATGGTCGACGGCCAGGTGGTCGGGCGGCTCGACCCGCGCCGGCTCGATGCGCTGATCGACGGGCTTCTCGGCATGATCCGCATCTTCGTCCCGCGCGACGCGGCCGCGGTCGCCTGCGGCGCCGATGCCGTCGCCGCCGCGATCCGCGGCACCGCGCACCGCGCCGGGACCGAGGTCGCGATCACCCGCACCGGCTCGCGCGGCATGCTCTGGCTCGAGCCCCTGGTCGAGGTCGAGGACGGCGGGATCCGCTACGGCTTCGGTCCGCTCGACCACGACGCCGCGGTCGCCCTGGCGATGGCCCTCGCCGAAGGCCGCGGCGCGGCCGGCATCGCCCACCCGCAGGCGGTGGGCGCGGTCGAGGCGATCCCGTTCTTCGCCGGCCAGACCCGGCTCACCTTCGCGCGCTGCGGCATCACCGACCCGGTCTCGCCCGCCGACTACGCCGCGCACGGCGGCTGGAAGGGCCTCGAGCGCGCGATCGGCCTCGGGCCGGAAGCGATCGTCGCCGAGATCACCGCCTCGGGCCTGCGCGGCCGCGGCGGCGCCGGCTTTCCGACCGGCATCAAGTGGAAGACCGTGGCGGAGGCGTCCGGGCCGCAGAAATACATCGTCTGCAACGCCGACGAGGGCGACAGCGGCACCTTCGCCGACCGCATGATCATGGAAGGCGACCCCTTCTGCCTGATCGAGGGCATGGCGATCGCCGGCATCGCCGTCGGCGCCACCCGCGGCTACATCTACGTCCGCTCGGAATACCCGCACGCGATCGCTGCCCTCGAGGAAGCGATCGCCGCCGCCGCCGCCGCGCATTTCCTCGGCGCCCGCATCGCCGGCAGCGACCACGCCTTCCAGCTCGAGGTGCGCAGCGGCGCCGGCGCCTACGTCTGCGGCGAGGAGACCTCGCTCCTCGACAGCCTCGAGGGCAAGCGCGGCCTCGTCCGCGCCAAGCCGCCGCTCCCGGCGCACAAGGGCCTCTTCGGCCGCCCGACCGTGATCAACAACGTCCTCTCGCTCGCCGCCGTCCCCTTCATCCTCGCCGAGGGCGGCCAGGCCTACGCCGACTACGGCATCGGCCGCTCGCGCGGCACGATGCCGATCCAGATCGCCGGCAACGTCAGGCACGGCGGCCTCTACGAGACCGCCTTCGGCCTCACCCTCGGCGAGATCGTCGAGACGATCGGCGGCGGCACCCGCTCCGGCCGCCCGGTGCGCGCGGTGCAGGTCGGCGGCCCGCTCGGCGCCTACTTCCCGCCCGCGCTCTTCGACACCGCCTTCGACTACGAGGCCTTCGCTGCCCGCGACGGGCTGATCGGCCACGGCGGCATCGTCGTCTTCGACGACACCGTCGACATGGCGGCCCAGGCGCGCTTCGCCTTCGACTTCTGCGCCATCGAGAGCTGCGGCAAGTGCACCCCCTGCCGCATCGGCGCCATTCGCGGCCGCGAGACGATCGACCGCCTGATCGCCGGCGACGACCCCGCGGCGATGCGCGCGCTCGTCACCGACCTCTGCCACACGATGAAGTTCGGCTCGCTCTGTGCGCTCGGCGGATTCACCCCATATCCGGTGATGAGCGCGCTCACCCATTTCCCCGAAGACTTCGGCGGCACCGCCCCGCTGCCGAACGCTGCGGAGTAGACACGATGACCCTGATCCGAGAGATCGACTTCGGCACCCCGGCCGCGAAGGCCGAGGAATCCGTCACCCTCACCATCGACGGCGAGCCCGTCACCGTCCCCGCCGGCACCTCGATCATGCGCGCGGCGATGGCGGCGGGCACCGAGATCCCGAAGCTCTGCGCCACCGACATGCTGGAGAGCTTCGGCTCCTGCCGCCTCTGCCTCGTCGAGATCGAGGGCCGCCCCGGCACCCCCGCCTCCTGCACCACCCCGGTCGCACCGGGCATGGTCGTCCGCACCCAGACCGACAACCTCGCCCGCCTCCGCCGCGGCGTGATGGAGCTCTACGCCTCCGACCACCCCGACCACGCGCTCACCGACCCCGCGTCCGCCCTCTCGGCGATGCCCGCGACCGCCGCCGCCGTCGGCCTGACCGAGATCCGCTTCGCCCCCGGCGCCAGCCACGTCGCCGCCGAATGCCTCGATGCGGAAAACCCGCTGCACATGGCGATGGACGGCAGCAACCCCTACTTCGCCTACGACCCGGCGAAATGCATCGTCTGCTACCGCTGCGTCCGCGCCTGCGACGAGGTCCAGGGCACCTTCGCCCTCACCGTCGAGGGCCGCGGCTTCGAGAGCCGCATCGTCGCGGGGATGAACGAGGGCTTTCTCGCCTCGGAATGCGTCTCCTGCGGCGCCTGCGTGCAGTCCTGCCCGACGGGCTCGCTCGCCGAGAAGGCCATCGCCGAGATCGGCGCCCCCGAGCACTCCAAGATCACCACCTGCGCCTACTGCGGGGTCGGTTGCGCCTTCAAGGCCGAGATGCGCGGCGAGGAGGTGGTGCGCATGCTGCCGTGGAAGGACGGCAAGGCCAACCGCGGCCACTCCTGCGTCAAGGGCCGCTTCGCCTACGGCTACGCCGCCCACCGCGACCGCATCCTCGCCCCGATGGTGCGCGACCGCATCACCGACCCGTGGCGCGAGACCACCTGGGACGAGGCGATCGCCCGCGTCGCGGGCGACTTCCGCCGCATCCAGGCCGACCACGGCAAGGGCGCCGTCGGCGGCATCACCTCGTCGCGCTGCACCAACGAGGAGACCTTCCTCGTGCAGAAGCTGATCCGCCAGGGCTTCGGCGTGAACAACGTCGACACCTGCGCCCGGGTCTGCCACTCGCCGACCGGCTACGGCCTGAAGGCGACCTTCGGCGAGAGCGCCGGCACCCAGGACTTCGACAGCGTCGAGGCCTCGGACGTCATCCTCGTCATCGGCGCCAACCCCACCGACGGCCACCCGGTCTTCGCCAGCCGGATGAAGCGCCGCCTGCGCCAGGGCGCGCGGCTCATCGTCGCCGATCCCCGCCGCATCGACCTCGTGCGCACCCCGCACGTCGAGGCCGACTTCCACCTGCAGCTCCGCCCCGGCACCAACGTCGCGCTCCTCACCGCGATGGCGCACGTCGTCGTCACCGAGGGCCTCGTCGACGAGGCCTTCGTCCGCGACCGCTGCGAGCCCGAGGACTTCGCCGAATGGGCCGCCTTCGTCGCCGACGAAAGCCGCTCGCCGGAGGCGATGGCCGAATACACCGGCGTCGACCCGGTCGAGCTCCGCGCCGCCACCCGGCTCTTCGCCACCGGCGGCAACGCCGCGATCTACTACGGCCTCGGCGTCACCGAGCACAGCCAGGGCTCGACCGCGGTGATGGCGATCGCCAACCTCGCGATGGCGACCGGCAACATCGGCCGCCCCGGCGTCGGGGTGAACCCGCTGCGCGGGCAGAACAACGTCCAGGGCGCCTGCGACATGGGCAGCTTCCCGCACGAGCTCGCCGGCTACCGCCACATCTCCGACGCCGCGACCCGCGCCCTCTTCGAGGAGGCCTGGGGCTGCACCCTCGACACCGAGCCCGGCCTGCGCATCCCGAACATGCTCGACGCCGCCGTCGAGGGGACGTTCCGCGCCCTCTACATCCAGGGCGAGGACATCCTGCAGTCCGACCCGGACCAGACCCACGTCGCCGCCGGGCTCGCGGCGATGGAATGCGTCGTGGTGCAGGACCTCTTCCTCAACGAGACCGCCAACTACGCGCACGTCTTCCTGCCCGGCTCGACCTTCCTCGAGAAGGACGGCACCTTCACCAACGCCGAGCGCCGCATCCAGCCGGTCCGCCGGGTGATGGCGCCGAAGAACGGCTACGCCGACTGGGAGGTCACCCAGCTCCTCGCCCGCGCCGTCGGGCTCGACTGGAGCTACGCGCACCCGTCGCAGATCATGGACGAGATCGCCCGGCTCACCCCGACCTTCGCCGGCGTCACCTACGACAAGCTCGACGCCGCGGGCTCGATCCAGTGGCCCTGCAACGCCGAGCACCCGCTCGGCTTCCCGGTGATGCACGTCGACGACTTCACCCGCGGCAAGGGCCGCTTCATGCTCACCGACTACGTCCCCACCGACGAGAAGGTCGGCCCGCGCTTCCCGCTGATCCTCACCACCGGCCGCATCCTCAGCCAGTACAACGTCGGCGCCCAGACCCGCCGCACCGACAACGTGCTCTGGCACACCGAGGACCGCCTCGAGATCCATCCCCACGACGCCGAGGACCGCGGCATCACCGACGGCGGCTGGGTGACGGTGCGGAGCCGCGCCGGCGAGACCGGCCTGCGGGCGCTCATCACCGAGCGCGTCGCTCCCGGCGTCGTCTACACCACCTTCCACCACCCGCTGACCCGCGCCAACGTCGTCACCACCGACTATTCCGACTGGGCGACCAACTGCCCCGAGTACAAGGTGACCGCGGTGCAGGTGACGCCCTCGAACGGCCCGACCGACGAGCAGGAGGACTACCGCGACTTCAGCGAGCGCAGCCGGCGGATCGAGACCGTCCGCGCGGCCGAGTAGCGCCGCGGTGCGCGCGCCCCTCCACCGCAGCGGCAACGTCCGCGTCGCGGCCGGCGTCGGCCGCGCCGGCAGCCGGATCGTTCCCGAGGAGGTGCCGGTCGCGCTGGTCTACGACGGCACCACCCATGCGGTGATGATGGCGAGCCCGCTCGACATCGAGGATTTCGCCACCGGCTTCAGCCTGACCGAGGGCAGGGTCGCCTCGCTCGCCGACATCCGCGAGCTCGAGGTCGTCGAGCACGAGGGCGGCGGCATCGAGGCCCGCATCTGGCTCGCCCCCGGCGCCGGCCGCGGCGTCGCCGACCGCCGGCGCGCCATGCTCGGCCCGACCGGCTGCGGCCTCTGCGGCGTCGACAGCCTCGAGGCGGCTCTGCCCGTGCCTCCCGCCGTCACCGCCGACCCGCGCTTCACCGCCGCCGAGGTCGTCGCCGCCGTCGAGGCCGCGCGCCCGGCGCAGCAGCTGAACCGCGAGGCCCGCGCCCTGCACGCCGCCGGCTTCTGGACCCCCGCCGCCGGCCTCGTCGCGCTGCGCGAGGACGTCGGCCGGCACAACGCCCTCGACAAGCTCGTGGGCGCTCTCCTGCGCGCCGGCACCGACCCCGGCTCCGGCATCCTCGTCCTGACCAGCCGCGTCTCGGTCGAGCTCGTCCAGAAGGCCGCCGCCCTCGGCGCCCCGGTCCTCGTCGCGGTCTCGGCCCCGACCGCGCTCGCGCTCGCCACCGCCGAGGCCGCCGGCATCACCGTCGCCGCGGTCGCCCGCGGCGACGAGTTCGAGATCTTCACCCGCCCCGACCGCATCCTGCTCGCCGAGGAGGCGCCCGCCCGTGCAGCCGGCTGACAAGCTCGTCATGATGGCGAACCAGATCGCCCGCAACCTCGCGGTCCAGGGCCCCGAGCGCGCGACCGCCGCCACCGCCGACCACATCCGCCGCTTCTGGGACCCCCGCATGCGCGCCACCATCGCCGCCCACGTCGCGAGGGGCGGCGCCCTCGACCCGATCGCCCGCGCCGCGGTGCTCGCGCTCGGAGCGGCGGAGGCGCATTAGGCGCCGGCGGCCGCCGCGTCAGCGGCGCTCGAGCAACAAATCAACGGCCCGCTCCCGCCGGGCGAGAGCACGGCTCTCCCCTCACGCCCGCCGCCGCGCCTCCATCTCCGCGAGCTTCGCCGCAAAGGCATCCGCCGCCATCCCCTCGCGCAGCGCCTTGCGCATCGCCTCGGCCTGCGACGTCGGCGCCAGCCCGCCGATCGGCGGATCGCGGTCGAGGTTGGTCGGGAAGGCGTACCCCTCGGCGCAGGCCGCGATCGCGTGGTCGGCCTCGGCAAGCGTCAGCCGCCCCTGCCGGTGCAGCCCGGCCAGCGCCGGATAGAGCAGCGCACTCATCCGCACCCGGTCGATGCTCTCCATCGCCCGCCCGAAGGCCGAGGACACCTGCAACAGGTTCGCCATCCGGAACCGGTCCGCCGAGCGGTTGGTCCCCGCCCCGTGCATCAGCGCCGGGCTGAAGAACAGCAGATCCCCCTTGCCGAGCGGCAGCTGGACATGGTGCTGCGCGAACCAGTCCTGGAAGTCCCGCCGCTCGAAGGCGAGATAGCCGGCGAGATAGCGCTGGCTCCACGGCAGGAGCAGCGTCGGGCCGGTCTCCACCGGCATGTCGCCATGCGCCACCGCCCCCTGCAGCGTCAGCGCCGGCGACAGCCGCTGCGCCTGCACCGGATAGGCCGCGGCCTGCTCCGGCGACATGAACCCGAGATGATAGTCGCGGTGCGGCGTCTGCGCCGCGCCGCCGGGGTTCACCCGGTTGACCTGCGCCGTCACCTGGTAGTTCGGCCCCAGCCAGGCTTCCGACGCCAGCGCGATGCCCGGGTTGGCATAGTAGAGCGCGAACCCCTCGGGATCGGCGAGACAGTGCTTCTCGAGCGCGTTCCAGATCCGGTCGTTGGCGCCCGGCTTGGCGAAATGGTCGCCGCCGCCGGTGCCGCCCTCGTGCTGCGCGTCGATGATCGCCTCGAAGATCGCGCTCGCCCGGTCGATCGGCGCGGTGTCGGCGTAGGCGCCCTCGATCACCAGCACCCCCGGCCCGTCGGCGAAGATGACCGCCCATTCCGCCATCAGCGCGCGCCGCGCCCGCGCGTCGCCCGCCGCCGCGCGCACCCGTCCGCCCTCGTAGATCGGGACGTTGCGCTCGATCCGGACGGCGTTCGGCCAGTCGTCGGGCTCGGTGGTCCGCTCGACCTGCCGGCGGAACTCCTCGAAGCTCGCCTCGCCCGCGTCGAGCCACACCCCGCGCCGGTCGCGGCCCTCAACCTTCGTGTCCATCGTCTCGGTTCCTCCCGCCGCCGACAGTAACCTGCTTCGCACCGGCAAGGGAACGCGGCTCGCCTCGAAGCGCGCCAACCTTTCCCGTACGCCCATGCCGCAGAAAAGGGCGCGCCGCACTACAACGTCATGGGCGTCGCCCAGGCCGCGCTCGAAGCGTCGGTCAAGTACACGGCGATGGACCGGTGCGCACACTTTGAAAAACCATGCGCGAACTGTAATCTCATCTTCCATCAAGCTGCTCGATCGAGGAGAGGGGAATGGGGACGACTTCGGTGAGTGACGTCGGCGACCGATACGTGTTGCCAACCGGCGCCAGTGACGCCGCGCGCCTCGACGTGATCCACGAGGTCTACGGCCCCCTCAGCATCCGCGGGCTGGAAGCGGCGGGCATCGGGGGCGGTCGGCGGGCAGCGGACATCGGCTGCGGAACCGGCACGATGTCGCGCTGGCTGGCGCAGCGGATGGGCGAAGGCGCGCAGGTCGACGCCGTCGACATCTCGGAGGACCAGCTCGCCATAGCGCGCAGGACGCAGCCGGGCGCGGGCGCGGGAACGATCGCCTATGGCGTCGCCAGCGCCTACGACCCCGGCCTGCCGGAGGCCCGGTACGACATCGTGTTCGTGCGGCTGGTCCTCTGCCATCTGAAGGAGCCGGACCGGGCCGTGGCGGCGATGGCCCGGCTGCTCAGACCCGGTGGGCGGCTGGTGATCGTCGACATGGACATGTATTCCTTCCTCGCCATGCCGCCCAGCGACCACTACCGGCAGTGGCTCGAAGGCGCCCGCGTCCACCAGCAGAACATCGGGGTGGACTACGCCGTCGGAACGAGGCTGCCCGAGCTCCTGTCCGGCGCCGGCCTCGAGGCGACCTTTCTCGCCGCCGAACAGCCGATCTACAACGCCGGCCCCGGCAAGCACCTGTGGGAAAACACCTGGCGCAGCGCACTGCCCTATGTGGTGGCGGCGGGATCGGTCACGCCCGCGGAGGGCGAGGATCTCATCGCCGGCATGGCCGCGCACGACGCGCGACCGGACGTGTGGATCGCCGTGGCGAAGATGTTCGCGGCGGTCGGAAGAAGGGCCGGCTGAGCTCCAGCGCGGCGTCACCGGTCGCCCGGGTCCTGCCCGGACCTGCATGATGGCGTGACGCCGGAACCGGCTCCGACCGGATTCCGCCGGTTCGCCTGACGCCCGGCGCCGGCCGCCGCCGCAATGGCTGGCGATCGCTCTCATCGGCGCCGGCGTCCTGATCCTCGCGCGCGGCTGAGGCGCCCTCGCGCCCACGCGTCGCCGCCTTGAAGCCCCACGGCCTTTCCCTTACACCCAAGCGCAATCCACGGGGGGCGACGCATGGCGAGCGGACTGATGAGCGGCAAGCGCGGCCTGATCATGGGCGTCGCCAACGACAAGTCGATCGCCTGGGGCATCGCCCAGGCCTGCCACGAGGCGGCGGGCCGAACTCGCCTTCACCTACCAGGGCGAGGCGCTCGGCAAGCGGGTGATGCCGCTCGCCGCCTCGGTCGGCTCCGACGTCGTCGTCCCCTGCGACGTCACCGACGAGGCCTCGCTCGACGCGACCTTCGCGACGCTGGCCGAGCGCTGGGGCAGCCTCGACTTTCTCGTCCACGCCATCGGCTTCTCCGACAAGAACGAGCTGCGCGGCTCCTACACCGCGAACACCACCGCGGCGAACTTCGCCCAGACCATGCTGATCTCGGTCTATTCCTTCACCGCCGCCGCCCAGCGCGCCGAGAAGCTGATGCCGAACGGCGGCGCGCTCCTCACCCTCACCTACTACGGCGCCGAGAAGGTGATGCCGCACTACAACGTCATGGGCGTCGCCAAGGCCGCGCTCGAGGCGTCGGTCAAGTACATGGCGATGGACCTCGGCCCCCGCGGCATCCGGGTCAACGCCCTCTCCGCCGGCCCGATCAAGACGCTCGCGGCCTCGGGCATCGGCGACTTTCGCTACATCATGAAGTGGAACGAGCTGAACGCGCCGCTCCGCCGCAACGTCACGCAGGCGGACGTCGGCAAGAGCGCGCTCTACCTCCTCTCCGACCTCTCCTCGGGGGTCACCGGCGAGACCCACCACGTCGACGCCGGCTACCACGTCGTCGGAATGAAGGCCGAGGACGCGCCCGACATCGACGTCGTCTCCGGCCGGAGGGAGGCCGGACAGTGACCGCCGCCGCCTTCCTCTCGATCGCGCTCATCCACCTGATGGCCGCGATCAGCCCCGGCCCCTCCTTCGTGATGACGATCCGCACCGCCGCCTCCGACGGCCTGCGCGCCGCTCTCGGCGTCGCGCTCGGCCTCGGCCTCGGCGCCGTCGTCTGGGCCCTCGCCGCCCTCTTCGGGCTGCACCTCATCTTTCAGCTCGCGCCGGCGCTGCTGCTCGCCTTCAAGCTCGCCGGCGCCGCCTTCCTCGTCTGGATCGCCTGGCAAGACCTGGCGGCACGCCCGCGACCCGCTGCCGGCCGCCGGCCGAGGGCGCGACCGTCCGCGGCTTCGGCGGCGGTCTCCGGCTCGGCCTCCTGACCCAGCTCGCGAACCCCAAGCCCGCGGTCTTCTTCGGCGCGGTCTTCGTCGGCCTCGTGCCGCCCGGCAGCAGCCACGCCGCGCTCGCGCTCCTGCTCCTCGTCATCGCGATCGACGAGACGCTCTGGTACGCGCTCGTCGCCCGCGTCTTCTCCCTCGAGCGCGCCCGCGCCGCCTACGGCCGCGCCAAGGCCTCGGTCGACCGGGTCTTCGGCGGGCTGATCGCCGCCTTCGGCCTCAAGATCGCTCTGGGGTAGCCGCGATGACCGAGCGCCTGCCGCACGAGAAGGGCTTCCACGTCTCCTGGGACCAGATCCACCGCGACAGCCGCGCGCTGGCATGGCGGCTCGACAAGCACGGCCCGGACGACGGCAGCTGGCGGGCGGTGGTCGCGATCACCCGCGGCGGGATGGCGCCGGCGATGATCGTGGCGCGCGAGCTCGACATCCGCACCGTCGACACCATCTCGGTCAAGTCCTACGACTGGCAGAAGCAGGGCGAGACCGTCGAGGTGCTCAAGGCGCCCGACGCGATCCTGATGGGCGACGGCACCGGCATCCTCGTCGTCGACGACCTCGTCGACACCGGCAAGACCCTGGAGGTGGTGCGAAAGCTCTATCCCAGGGCGCATTTCGCCACGGTCTACGCCAAGCCGCAGGGCAGGGCGATCGTCGACACCTTCATCACCGAGGTCAGCCAGGACACCTGGATCTTCTTCCCCTGGGACATGGCGCTGCAATACGTCCGTCCATACCGCGGGGAGTAGCATCTGAAGCGATCGCCGCCCGACGCTGCCGGCGAGCCGGAAGCCCGCCGTCCCTCCCGCTCCGACCGGCTGCTGCACGAGACCTTCGAGGTCAGCATCCTGCTCAAGGGCGCCTTCGCCGCGCTCGAGGCGATGGGCGGGGTGCTGTTGTGGCTGATCGGCCCCAACGCCGTCCTCGCCCTCGTCACCCGGCTGACGCGGCAGGAGATCTCCGAGGATTCGCAGGACTGGATCGCGACCACCCTGCTGCACTGGGCGCAGGGCTTCTCGATCGCGACGCAGCACTTCTACGCGATCTACCTGCTGAGCCACGGCGTGGTGAAGCTCGTGCTCGTCGTCGGCCTGCTGCGCAAGGAGCGCTGGGCCTATCCGACCTCGCTCGCCGTCATGGCGATCTTCGTGCTCTACCAGCTCTACCGGTTCAGCTTCACGCACGACCTCGGGCTGATCCTGCTCAGCGTCTTCGATCTCTTCGTGATCGCGCTGATCTGGCGCGAATGGCGGCGGGCCGGCGCCACGGCGTGAAGCCGCGCCGCCCGCGCGTACGCCGGGATTTTCCTCCCCGGACATGGCACTGCCGCACGTCCGACCGTGTCGCGGGGACACGATCCCCTCATTCCGACGTCCCTCCGGGATTTGCCGACGGTCAGATCCGGCAGGTTGAAGCGGCCCGCGCGATCTACCCCCGGGTCACGGGTAGAGGTGCCGCAAGAGTCAGTGCAAACGGCCTTCGGTATCAGGCTAGTTGCGTCGTCGGCTCGAAGGTCCGCTCTCCCTCGATCGCCCTTTCGTCGAAGCTGAACGCGCGTCCGGGCTCCTGATAGGCCGCCCCGAACCATTCGGACGTCTCGACGGTGCGCGCCCGCAGGCGGCGCCACTCGAAGGCCAAGCCGCCGCACACACAGCCGAGCGCGATATCCACAATGATCCGGAGTTCGGATTCCATTCCTATGTCTCCTTCGCTAAAGAATGCCGGGGCCGCCCCGCGGGGATGAAACCGGTCCTCGGGTGAACTCCCGAGTGCGGTGCGTGAAATTCCGCCGCCCTTTGATCACCCACCGCCCCACGCGCCTCGTGCTTTCGGATGGCAGAAAACTCATGACCCATCGCGAACGGACGTCCGCGACACCAGGCACCAGCTGTGACATTTATGACAGCAAGCCTACACGAAGTCGGGCTACGCTCCAAGCATCCCGCCCGCGGAAGCAGCCGCGCTCGAAACGTTGCTTGCCGCTTGGGCAGATCGTGGCAGCGGCCGCTACCAATATCGGCAGAGCCAGCCCGCAGCTGCGCGCAAGAGGCGACTTCCCGCTGACAGTACACGTTTGGGTTGATTAAAACGCCCGCATGGCGGAAAGTATCGGTAGTCGATTCGTGAAGCCGTGAGGTCTCCGATGCATGTCCGCAAATCCCTCGTGAACGAGGCTCCCCAGGACAACGACTGGCTCGGCGACTACCGCGCCGCCGTCGACCGCCTGCGCGAGGAGACCGCGGCCGAGCTCGGCGGCCAGCCGATGCCGCCCGAGCAGCTCTCGATGATCGCCATCGCGCTCGCCGCACTGCCGCTCGTGGCGCTGATGCTGCCGATCATCCCGGTGCAGCCCGCCACCTGGCAGGTCGGGCTGGTGCTGGCGGTGGTCTGGACCGCGAGCTTCCGCCTGCAGTGCAGCCGCTACGAGCGCTTCCAGGCGCACTGGAACCGCAAGGTGCTGGCACACGCCAGCGCCGTCGCCTCGCCGTCCGCCCGGCTGCGCTTCCTTCTCGCCTCCTGACCCCGGCGCCTCAGCGCAGGTCGGGGCAGACCACCGGCGACTGCGCCGCATCGTAGTGATGCGACTCGTTGATCCCCTCGGGGTCGATGATCAGCACCAGCTCCTTGCGCTCGGCGAGCGCCACCTCGGCGCGGATGCTCCTGCCGTCCTCCTCCCAGACCAGCGTCATCCCGTCGACCCATCGCCAGGGCGCCAGCCGGTAGGTCTCGGTGCAGCTCGTCATCACCAGCGTGCCGTCGGAGAGAAAGGCGCGCAGCGTCCCTTTCGCCGCCTTGGGGTCGCTGTCGATCCAGACCCGGTCCACCACCACCGCGCGGGTGCCCTTCGACCCCGAGCCGGGCATCGCCACCGCCGGGACGTGCAGCCGGCTGCAGCCCGCGAGCGCGAGCCCCAGCATCAGGATCCCCGCGGCCCTCAGCACGGCATCGCCCGCGCGATCAGCGTGGCGCGGTCGACCCGGGCCGGCAGGGCCCCCGCGACCCGCCCGCCCTCGCCGGCGACCCGGGTCGCGATCTGCGCCTCGGCCACCGGCCCCGGCGCGACGTCGAGCAGGCAGGCGGCCGCGAGCAGCGTCGCCAGCCGCTCGACGTACCAGCGCGCCTCGCTCTCGCCCGGCAGCTCCGGCCAGGTGGCCCGCAACCGGTCGAGCGCCGCGTCGTAGGCGGGCTCCCGCCCGCGGGCGGCGTCGAGCTCCTCCGCCAGCCGCTGCCGCGCATCGCTGTCGCGCGCGAGGCTGCGCAAAACGTCGAGACAGATCACGTTGCCCGAACCCTCCCAGATCGAATTGAGCGGCGCCTCGCGGTAGAGGAGCGGCATCGGCCCCTCCTCGACGTAGCCGGCGCCGCCGAGGCACTCCATCGCCTCGTAGACCGCCTGCGGGGCGCGCTTGTTGTTGAGGAACTTCGCCAGCGCCACCGCGACGCGCGCGAACGCCCGGTCGCCCTCGTCGAACGCCCGCGCCACCCGCAGGCCCGCCGCCAGCGCCGCCTCGACCTCGAGCGCGAGGTCGGCGAGCACGCTCGCCATCAGCGGCTGCTCGATCAGCCGCCGTCCGAACGCCTGGCGCTCGGAGCACCACCAGAGCGCCTCCGACAGCGCCGCCCGCATCAGCCCCGCCGGCGCCATCGCGGTGTCGAGCCGGGTGTGGTGCACCATCTCGATGATCGTGCGCACCCCCGCGCCTTCCTCGCCGAGCATCTCCGCCCAGGCGCCGCGGTACTCGATCTCCGCCGAGGCGTTGGCGCGGTTGCCGAGCTTGTCCTTCAGCCGCAGGAGCTCGATCGCGTTGCGCTCCCCGTCCGGCGTCCAGCGCGGCACGAGAAAGCAGGTCAGCCCGCCCGGCGCCTGCGCCAGCGTGAGAAAGCCGTCCGACATCGGCGCCGAGCAGAACCACTTGTGCCCGAAGAGCCGCCAGCCCTCGCCGTCCCGCTCCGCCCGCGTCGTGTTCGCGCGCACGTCCGAGCCGCCCTGCTTCTCGGTCATCGCCATCCCGACGGTGACCCCGCGCTTCTCCGTCCGCCGGCCGCGACGCCGGATCGTAGGCGGCGGCGAGGATGCGCGGCTCCCAGGCCGCCGCCACCGCGGGCTCGGCCCTGAGCGCCGGCACCGCGGCATAGGTCATCGTCATCGGGCAGCAGACCCCGGGCTCGACCTGGCTCAGCTGGTAGACCATCGCCGCATGCGTGGCATGGCCGCCGCCACCGCCCGCCCAGGCGACCGCCGAGTAGCCGGCCCCGATCCCGAACCCCATCAGCGTGTGATACGCCGGATGGAAGCGCACCTCGTCGATCCGCCGGCCGCCGCGGTCGAAGGCGACGAGCTCCGGCGGGTTGCGGTTCGCCGCCCGCCCCGCCGCCCGCATCTCCTCGCTCCCCGCCGCGGCGCCGAAGCCGGCCAGAAGCTCCGCCCGCCCCCCGGCGCGCGCCGCCGCCTCGCGCAACGGCAGATCGCCCGCCCAGAGGTCGAGGTCGCCCCGCTCCGCCGGCTGGTTCTCCACCGCGTGGGTCGCGAGCGTGGTTCTCGGGCGGAACGCGGTCATGCTTTCTCCGTTCACTCCGAGCATGCCCGAACCGCGCCCGCGGCGGAAGCCTTTGCCCACGGCCGCGAAAGCCCTAGACCAAAGCCATGCGCCCCGCCGACCTCCTCGTCCCGCGCCCCGAGGGCCTCTACTGCCCGCCCGGCGACTTCCACATCGACCCCACCCGCCCGGTGGCCCGCGCCCTCGTCACCCACGCCCACTCCGACCACGCCACCGCCGGCCACGGCGCCGTGCTCGCCACCGCCGAGACCCTCGACATCATGGCGCTCCGCCTCGGCGAGGGCTTCGCCGGCACCACCCAGGCCGCCGCCTACGGCGAGCGCATCGCCCTCGGCGGCGCCACCGCGACCTTCCACCCCGCCGGCCACGTCCTCGGCTCCGCCCAGATCGCCGTCGAAGCGCCCCGCTCGAACGGGGCCCTCCGCATCGTCGCCGCCGGCGACTACAAGCGCACCCCCGACCCCACCTGCGCCGCCTTCGAGCCCGTCCCCTGCGACGTCTTCATCACCGAGGCGACCTTCGGCCTGCCGGTCTTCCGCCACCCCGACCCGCTCGCCGAGGCCGCCCGCCTGCTCCACTCGCTCGCCCAGTTCCCCGAACGCACCCACCTCGTCGGCGTCTACGCCCTCGGCAAGGCCCAGCGCCTGATCGCGCTCCTCCGCGCCGCCGGCCACGACGGCCCGATCTTCCTCCACGGCGCCCTCCGCCGCCTCTGCGACTACTACGCCGCCCGCGGCATCGCCCTCGGCGACCTCCCCGACGCCACCCTCGCGAAAGGCCGCGCCCGCGACTTCGCCGGCCAGATCGTCCTCGGCCCCCCCTCCGCCTTCGAAGGCCCCTGGATCCGCCGCTTCGCCGACCCGCTGATCGCCTTCGCCTCCGGCTGGATGCAGGTCCGCGCCCGCGCCCGCCAGCGCGGCGTCGAGCTCCCCCTCGTCATCTCCGACCACTGCGACTGGCCCGAGCTCACCGCCACCATCGCCGAGATCGACCCCGCCGAGGTCTGGGTCACCCACGGCCGCGAGGAAGCCCTCGTCCGCTGGTGCGCCCTGCAGGACCGCCCCGCCCGCCCGCTCCACCTCGTCGGCTACGAAGACGAGGCCGACGACTGATGCCGGCCGCCCCCACCCGCCTTCCTCTTGCCTCAAATACTCATTGCGACGCCTGCCGCCCGTCTTGCCGCCGGTTCGACGCCCCCCCGCCCCGTCCTTCCCGCAGCACCGCCTCGCGCCCCAAACGGCGTCCGCACCGCAGGGAAGCCGCCACTTCCCCCGACCGGGCGATCCGCCCAACCCGCCCGCCGCCCCTTCGGGCGGAACGCGACCGCGGGCCCCCCGCTGATGCGCCGCTTCGCCGAGCTCCTCGAACGCCTCGCCTTCACGCCCGCCCGCAACGGCAAGCTGAAGCTCCTCACCGACTACCTGCGCGAGACCCCCGACCCCGACCGCGGCTGGGGCATCGCCGCCATCACCCGCGACCTCACCCTCGACGCCGTCAAGCCCGCCACCCTGCGCGCCATCACCGAGGCCCGCGTCGACCCCGAGCTCTTCGCCCTCTCGCACGACTTCGTCGGCGACCTCGCCGAGACCATCGCCCTCATCTGGCCCGCCCCCGAGGCCCCGCCCGCCGACCCGCCCCTCGCCGAGGTCGTCGAGACCCTGCGCGCCACCTCCCGCCGCGAGGCGCCGCAGACTCGTCGAGCGCCTGCTCGACCGCCTCGACGCCTCCGGCCGCTTCGCGCTCCTGAAGCTCGTCACCGGCGGCCTCCGCGTCGGCGTCTCCGCCCGCCTCGCCAAGCAGGCGCTCGCCGACTTCGGCGCCCGCGACGTCACCGAGATCGAGGAGCTCTGGCACGGCCTCGCCCCGCCCTACCTCCCGCTCTTCGCCTGGCTCGCCGGCACCGCCCCGCGCCCGACCGCCGCCGCCACCCCCTTCCGCCCGGTCATGCTCTCGCACGCGCTGGAGGAAACCGACCTCGCCCGCCTCGACCCCGCCGACTTCGCCGCCGAGTGGAAATGGGACGGCATCCGCGTCCAGGCCGCCGTCGGACGCCCACGGCCGCCGCCTCTACTCCCGCACCGGCGACGACATCGGCGCCGCCTTCCCCGACCTCCTCGACGCCCTCGACTTCGACGCCGCCCTCGACGGCGAACTGCTGGTGCGCCGCGACGACGGCTCGATCGCCACCTTCTCCGACCTGCAGCAGCGCCTCAACCGCAAGACCGTCACCCCCGCCCAGCTCCGCCGCTACCCCGCGCACCTCCGCGCCTACGACCTCCTCCAGCTCGGCCCCGCCGACCTCCGCCCGCTCCCCTTCGCCGAGCGCCGCGCCGCCCTCGAAGCCTTCGTCCCCAGCCTCGACCCCGCCCGCGTCGACCTCTCCCCGCTCCTCCCCTTCGCCACCTGGGACGACCTCGCCGCCCTCCGCGCCGCCCCGCCCGACCCGATCATCGAGGGCGTGATGCTCAAGCGCCGCGACAGCCCTTACGTCCCCGGCCGCCCCAAGGGCCCCTGGTGGAAATGGAAGCGCGACCCCCACACCATCGACGCGGTGCTGCTCTACGCCCAGCGCGGCCACGGCAAGCGCTCGGGCTACTACTCCGACTACACCTTCGGCGTCTGGACCGCCGACGGCACCCTCACCCCGGTCGGCAAGGCCTACTTCGGCTTCACCGACGAGGAGCTCGCGCAGATCGACCGCTGGGTCCGCAACAACACCACCGACCGCTTCGGCCCGGTCCGCGCCGTCCGCGCCGAGCCCGCCCACGGCCTCGTCCTCGAGGTCGCCTTCGAGGGCCTCGCCCGCTCCACCCGCCACCGCTCCGGCCTCGCCATGCGCTTCCCCCGCATCGCCCGCCTCCGCTGGGACAAGCCCCCGTCCGAGGCCGACACCCTGGAGACGCTGGCGGCGCTGCTCCCGCCCGCGTGATCGCGGCGCGCATCCGTGCTACCTTCGCCCGCGAGGGGGACACGCCGATGCCCGAGACCGATGCGCGCAGCTGGCAGAGCCAGATGGCCGACCTCACCGCCGGGCGCATCCGCGCCGAGACCGAGGCGGTGATCGCCGCCCGGACGATCGCCATCGCCGCCCGCCTCGAGGCCGCCCGCTGGCCGCCCTTCGCCGACATCCGCCCGCAATGAGCGACCCCGGCCTCCACGACCGCCCGGTCCTCGTGCTCGACCCGGGCATGCACACCGCGCCGATCAGGCGCGCCGACGTCGACCGCGCCGGCCGCTTCGCGGTGACCGCGTCGGACGACAAGACCGTGCGGGTCTGGTCGCTGGCCGACGGCGAGCTTCTCGGACCATCCGCCTGCCGGCCGGCCCCGGCAATGTCGGCAAGGCCTATGCCGTGGCGATCAGCCCCGACGGCCGACGATTGCCGCGGGCGGCTGGACACGCTGGAGCAACGGCCCGCAGAGCAGATCTACCTCTTCGACCGCGCGAGCGGAGCGATGACCGGCCGCATCGACGGCCTGCCGAACGTGGTCAACGACCTCGCCTTCTCGCCTGACGGCGACCGGCTGGCGGCGGTGCTCGGCGGAGGAGGGGCCTGCGGCTTTACGCGCGGGACGGCGACGGCCGCTGGCACGAGCTGGCCGCGGACGGCGACTACGGCGATGCGAGCTACGGCGTCGCCTTCGCTGCCGACGGCCGGCTGGCGACCACAAGCTGGACGGCCGGCTGCGGCTCTACGACCGCGGCCGGCGGCTGCTCCGCTCGGTCGCGACGCCGCACGCCCGGCCCTTCGGCCTCGCCTTCAACCCGGTGGACGGCCGGCTGGCGGTCGGCTTCGTCGATGCGCCCGCGGTGGCGCTCTACGACGGCGCGACGCTGGCGCCGCTGCCGCCGCCGGACGTCGGCGGCATCGACGACGGCAATCTCGGCAGCGTCGCCTGGTCGGCCGACGGCGCGGCGCTGTTCGCCGCCGGCCGCTACAGCGTCGGCGGCGGCTAATCCGGTGGTCGCCTGGGACGGCGGCGGCGCCGGGCCGCGCCGGGTGCTGCCGGCCGCCGACGACACTGTGATGTGCCTGCGGCCGCTGCCGGACGGGGCGCTGCTCGTCGCCGCGGGGGACCCTTGGCTCGGGGTGCTCGCCGCTGACGGCGCGCCGCGCTGGACGCAGGGCCCGCGGCAGATCGACCCGCGCGGCCAGCATGAGCAACCTCGCGGTCTCGTCCGACGGCATGCTGGTCGAGTTCGGCCTCAGCTATCGGGAAGGGAGGACCGGCGGCGCTTCGACGTGGCGGCGCTGCAGCTGCTCCCGCCGGCCGACGACGGCCGCGCCCTGCCGCCGCGGCAGGACGGCCTCGCCGTCGCCGACTGGGTGAACGGCACCGCCCCCACCCTCGACGGCGCGCCGCTGCCGCTCGAGCCCTACGAGATCGCCCGCAGCCTGGCGATCCACCCCGACGGCGCGCCGCTTCCTGCTCGGCACCGAATGGTGGCTGCGCGCCTTCGACAAGGCCGGCGCCGCGCTCTGGCAGCGCCCGGTGCCCGGCGTCGTCTGGGCGGTCAACATCAGCCGGCGACGGCCGGCTGGCGGTCGCCGCCTACGGCGACGGCACGCTCCGCTGGCACCGGATGGAGGACGGCGCCGAGCTGCTGGCGCTCTTCCCGCTGCCCGACGGCGAGAACTGGGTCGCCTGGACCCCCGAGGGCGTCTACGCCGCCAGCCCCGGCGCCAGGCACATCCTGCGCTGGCACGTCAACCACGGCTGGGACGCCGCCGGCACCGCCGTGCCGGTCTCGGCGATCCCCGAGACCCACCGCCCGGAGGTGATCCCCCACGTCCTGCCGCAGCTGGGCACCCCCGGCGCCATCGCCGTCGCCGAGCTCGCCAAGATCCGCGCCGCCGTCCAGCGCGAGACCGGTTCCGACGTCCCGCCCGGCGCCCGCCTCCACCTGCTCGCGATCGGCGTCAGCGACTACGGCGCCGCCGCCCGCCACCTCGACCTCGCCTATGCCGACCAGGATGCCCGCGACGTCGCCGCCGCCCTGCGTCCGCTCGCAGTCGAGCCTCTATGCCGCCGGTGTTCGCCGAGCGTGCTCGTCAACGGCGAGGCGACCAAGGAGGCGATCTTCGAGGAGTTCGCCGCCATCGGCGGCCAGTTGCGCAAGGGCGGCGAGCCCGACACGGTGGTCGTCCTCTTCTCCGGCCACGGCGAGATGGCAGGCGACAGGTTCTACCTCCTCCCGCATGGCGTCGACGCCGGTCGCCGAGCGCGATCAAGTCGAGCGGGCTCTGGATCGCCGACTTCCACGACGAGATCGCCGCCCTTGCCCAACACGGCCGCGTGCTGGTCTTCCTCGACGCCTGCCGCTCCGGCGGCGCCACGCTGCCGGCCGACCGCTCGCTCCGCGCCGCCCTCGCGGCACCCAACGTCAGCGTCTTCACCTCGTCCTCCGCCGGCGAGAGCTCGCTCGAGGACGCCGCCTGGCAGAACGGCGCCTTCACCGAGGCGCTGCTCGAGGCGCTCCGCCGCGACCCGGACCGCGACAGCCTCGTCCGGATCAGCGACATCGCCGCCTACCTCAGCGACCGCGTCCCGGCGCTGACCCGCAACCGGCAGCATCCCGAGGTCGAGCTGCACCGCGAGGCCCGCGTCTTCGCCGTCACCGGCTGACGCCGGCCGCGCGTTAACGCCCGCCCCGCCCGTCCGCGGCAGGTGCATGCGTTGTGCATGCGATGTACATGCGATGTACATTCAACTTCCGCCGTTAACCCTCGCCCTCTCCCCGGAAAGCGCCGCCCCGCGCAACCCGACCGTTGCCACCTCCGCCCGCCCGCTCTAAGTCCCGACCGTACCCCACCGCGCCGGCCCCGCCGCCGCCCCTCCGGACCCGAGATGCCCCGCATCACGCCCCTCATCCTGGCGGTCGCGCTCTTCATGGAGCAGATGGACTCGACCGTCATCGCCACCTCGCTGCCGGCGATCGCCGCCGACATCGGCACCTCGCCCATCGCGCTGAAGCTCGCGGTCACCTCCTACCTCGTCGCCCTCGCGATCTTCATCCCGATCTCCGGCTGGATGTCCGACCGCTTCGGCGCCAAGAACATCTTCCGCCTCGCGATCGTCGTCTTCATGGCGGGCTCGATCGCCTGCGCGATGTCGAACTCGATCCATGCCTTCGTGCTGTCGCGCTTCCTGCAGGGCATCGGCGGCTCGATGATGACCCCGGTCGGACGGCTCCTGCTCGTGCGCGGCACCCCGCGCGAGGAGCTGGTCTCGGCGATGGCCTGGCTGACCATCCCCGCGCTGATCGGCCCGATCATGGGCCCGCCGCTCGGCGGCTTTCTCACCACCTACCTGACCTGGCACTGGGTCTTCTGGATCAACATTCCGATCGGCCTCGTCGGGCTGGTGCTGGTGACCCGCTTCCTGCCCGTCGGCGAGGTCTACGTCCCGCGCCCGGTCGACTTCCCGGGCTTCCTGCTCTCCAGCGTCGCCTTCTCGGGCTTGGTCTTCGGGATGTCGGTGATCAGCCTGCCGGCCCTGCCGATCGTCTACGCCTACGTCACCCTCGCCGTCGGCCTCGTCGCCGGCCTGCTCTACCTGCGCCACGCCCGCCGCGCGCCCTGGCCGCTGCTCGACCCGAAGATGTTCCGCTACCCGCTGTTCCGCGCCGGCATCGTCGGCGGGTCGAACTTCCGCATCGGCATCGGCGCGATCCCGTTCCTCTTGCCGCTGATGCTTCAGCTCGGGTTCGGCTACAACCCGTTCCAGTCGGGGCTCGTCACCTTCGTGACCGCCGTCGGCGCGCTGTCGTCGAAGTTCCTCGCGCAATGGGTGTTCCGCAGCTTCGGCTTTCGCAACGTGCTGACCACCGGCGCCTTCGTCTCGGCGCTCTTCATCGCCGCCAACTGCCTGTTCACCCCGGCGACGCCGGTCGGGCTGATCATGACCTGCCTGCTCTTCGGCGGGGTGCTGCGCTCGATCTGCTTCACCGGCATCAACGCGATGGTCTTCTCCGACGTCGACGACCGCGACTCGAGCCAGGCAACCGCGATCAACTCGGTCGCCCAGCAGATCTCGCTCGCGACCGGCGTGGCGCTCGCCGGCGGCGTGCTCGACCTCGCCGGCCGTCTCCACGGCGGCGGGATCGTGCTCGGCGACTTTCACGTCGCCTTTCTCGTGGTCGCCGTCGTCTCGGCGACCTCGACCTTCACCTTCCTGCGCCTGCCGCCCGATGCCGGCTCCGCCGTCTCCGGCCACCGGCGCCGCGCCGCGGTCATGACCTGAGCGACAGCTCCGCAGCCGGCGCCCGCCCGGCGTCGGGCAGGCAGCCGAGCCCCGCCAGCGTCGCCCGGACCGCCGTGTCGAGCGGGGTATGCGGCTCGGAGCCGATCGTCGCCAGCAGCCGGTCGTTCGTCATCCGGAGCGGCTGCTCCCAGAGGTAGCGCATCTCGACGATCCCCCGCAGGACCGGCACGAACGGCCGCGCCAGGCCGGCGAGCCGCCAGGCAAAGCCGCGCACCGGCAGCCGCGGGTCGCCCACCGCCCGCCGGATCGCCCCGACCATCGCCGTGCCGTCCGCATCCCAGTGCCCGGCCATGTGGAAGCTCTCGAACCCCGCGCCCGGACCCCGCTCCACCAGCCGCACCATCGTTTCCGCCACGTCCGGCAGGTATCCCCACTGGTGGCCGACCCCCGGCCTGCCCGGATAGCGGATCGCCCGCACCGGCTTGCCGGGCGTGACCAGCCCCTGCGCGAACCAGCTGTTCGCCGCCCGCGGCCCGAAGAAATCGCCGGCGCGCACCACCGTCGTCGCGACGCCGTCGTCGGCCGCCGCCCGCAGCCGCCGCTCCATCTCGGCGCGGATCCTCCCCTTGCCGGTGACCGGGTGCTGGGCCGCGTCCTCGCTCAGCACCGGCCAGGCGTCCGGCCCGAAGTTGTAGATCGTGCCGGGAAACAGGATCCGCGCCCGGTTCGCCCGCGCCGCAGCGAGCGTGCTGTCGAGCATCGGCAGCACCAGCCGTTCCCAGTCGCGATACCCCGGCGGATTGACCGCGTGCACGATCAGCCCGGCGTCGCGCGCGGCGCCGGCGACGTCCGCCGGGACCATCGCGTCGCCGCCTACCCACTCCAGCCCGTCCTGCCGCGCGGCCTTTTCGGGGCTGCGGCTCAGGGCGCGCACATGCCAGCCGCGCCGCTTCAGGGTCCGGGCCACCTCGCCGCCGATCCCTCCCGTCGCACCGAGCACCAGGGCCGTCTTCGAGCGCTGCATCACGATCTCCTTCTCATCTTGCACGAGAGATGTAGACCCGCGCCCGCTCATTCGAAATTGCGCAAAATCCTTGGGCTGCTATACGAAAATAGATGAGCGACCCCGATCCGTCCTGGGATCTCTACCGCAGCTTCGGCGCCGTCGCCGAGGCGGGCTCGCTCTCGGGGGCGGCGCGCGCGCTGGGCGTGACCCAGCCCACCGTCGCCCGCCACGTCGAGGCGCTCGAGGAACGGCTCGGCTGCCGGCTCTTCACCCGCTCGCAGCGCGGCCTCGCCCCGACCGAGGCCGGCGAGGCCATCCGCCCCTACGCCGAGGCGCTCGCCGCCACCAGCGCGGCGCTCCTGCGCGCCGCCGACCCGCGACGGCGGGGTCGCCGGCACCGTCCGCATCACCGCGAGCGAGATGGTCGGCGTCGAGCGGCTGCCGCCGATCCTCGCCGCGATCCGCCGGGACCACCCGCAGCTCGCGCTCGAGCTGGCGGTGTCGAACGCGGTGGAGGACCTGCTGCGCCGCGACGCCGACATCGCCGTGCGCATGGTCGCGCCGGCGCAGGCGGCGCTCGTCGCCCGCCGGGTCGGCGCCGTCTCGCTGGGGCTCTTCGCCCGCGCGGACTACCTCGAAGCGCGCGGCACGCCGCGCCGGGTCGAGGATCTCGCCCGCCACGACACCATCGGCTTCGACCGCGAGACCCCGGCGCTCAGGCAGATGACGACGCGCTACCCGTTCCTCCGCCGCGCCGACTTCGCCTTCCGCAGCGACAGCGACCTCGCCCAGCTCGCGGCGGTGCGCGCCGGCCTCGGCGTCGGCGCCTGCCAGCTCGGGATCGCCGCGCGCGATCCGCGGCTCGTGCGGGTGCTTGCCGACGCCTTCGCGCCCGAGCTCCCGGTCTGGATCGTCATGCACGAGGACCTGCGCACGAGCCCGCGCTGCCGCGCCGCCTTCGATGCGCTCGCCGAGGCGCTGGCGGCCGAGATCGGCTGATCAGCCGGTCGCCAGCGCCTCGAGCTCGGGCAGCAGCTTCACGCTCTCCTGCTCGTTGGGATCGGTGCGGGCGATCACCGCGACGCAGGGCTCGTCGGACACGTTCGCCGGCAGGTGCGGCATCCCGGCCGGGATGTAGAGCAGCTCGCCCGCGCCGACGGTCATCCGGTTCTCCAGCCGCTCGCCCCACCACATCACCGATTCGCCGCTGACGACGTAGATCGCCGTCTCGTGGTCGGCGTGCATGTGCGCCTTCGCCCGGTCGCCGGGCTTGATCGTCAGCAGCATCATGCAGATGCCGCGCGCCCCCGCGCTCTCGGCCGAGATCCCGCCGGCGTAGCTGAACCCCTGCTTGCCGGCATAGATGTCGCCGGCCCGGAACTTCCGGCACTCCGCTCTCGCTTCCTCCGCCATCGCCCGATCTCCCCTTGCGATTTCGCCGACGATACCGCCGCGCCGCCCGCCGCGGCAAAAAAAGGTGCGTGACTTTCCGCGGCACTGCATAGACTGGCCGGGGAGATTTTCCCGGAGGGCGGCGGATGAAGAGCGCGATCAAGCCCGACGCCGCGGCGGCGCTGATCCCGGACGGCGCGACGCTGCTGATCGGCGGCTTCATGGGGGTGGGCTCGCCGCACCGGCTGATCGACGCGCTGGTCGCCCGCGGCGCGCGCGGCCTGACCGTGGTCGCCAACGACACCGCGATGCCCGGCCGCGGCATCGGCAAGCTCGTCACCGCCGGCGCGGTCGACCGGCTGATCGCCTCGCACATCGGCCTCAACCCCGAGACGCAGGCGCAGATGATCGCCGGACGGATCGAGGTCGAGCTGGTGCCGCAGGGCACGCTGGTCGAGCGCATCCGCGCCGCCGGCGTCGGCCTCGGCGGCGTGCTGACCGCCACCGGCCTCGGAACCCCGGTCGAGGAGGGCAAGCCGGTGATCGAGATCGACGGCAGGCGCTACCTGCTGGAAAAGCCGATCCGCGGCGACTTCGCGCTGATCGCCGCGCGGCAGGCGGACTACGTCGGCAACCTCCAGTACTCGCTTACCGCGCATAACTTCAACCCGATCATGGCGCTCGCCGCCGATACGGTGATCGCCGAGCCCGACCTGATCGTGCCGGTGGGGGTGATCCCGCCCGACGCCGTCAAGACCCCGGGCGTCCTCGTCGACCACCTGCTGGAGCGGGCGGCGTGAGCGCGATGGACCCCAAGGAGATCATCGCCCGCCGGGTCGCGCGCGAGATCCGGCCCGGGATGCTGGTCAACCTCGGCATCGGCCTGCCGAGCCTCGTCGCGAGCTTCCTTCCGCGCAACTCGGGCGTCTACTTCCAGGCCGAGAACGGCGTCATCGGCCTCGGCGCCCGCCCGCCCGAGGGGATGGAGGATCCGAACCTCACCGACGCCGGCGGCAGCTTCGTCACCGCCGTCCCCGGCGCCGCCTCGATCGACAGCGCGATGAGCTTCGGCATCATCCGCGGCGGCCACCTCGACATGACCGTGCTCGGCGGGCTGCAGGTCGACGAGCGCGGCTACCTCGCGAACTGGATGGTGCCGGGCAAGATGGTCCCCGGCATGGGCGGGGCGATGGATCTCGTCGCCGGCGCCCGCCGGGTGATCGTCGCGATGATCCACGCCGCCAAGGGCGACCCCAAGATCGTCCCGGCGTGCACGCTCCCCCTCACCGCCGCCCGCCGCGTCAGCCTCGTCGTCACCGAGATGGCGGTGATCGAGCCCACCGCCGCCGGCCTCGTGCTGCGCGAGCGCGCCCCCGGCGTCAGCCTCGACGCCATCCGGGCCGCGACCGCCGCCCGCCTGATCGTCGAAGCCGAGGTGCCGGAGATGACGCTCGCCTGACGCCCGCGCCACTTCGGAAAGGCCCGCCCCGCCGCTCTCCGCCGCACGCGACGCTCCCGCTCACCGGCGCCCGCCGGGTGATCGTCGCGATGATCCACGCCGCCAGGGGCGACCGCAAGATCGTCCCCGAATGCACGCTCCCGCTCACCGCCGCCCGCCGCGTCAGCCTCGTCGTCACCGAGATGGCTTTGATCGAGCCCACCGCCGCCGGCCTGGTGCTGCGCGAGCGCGGCCCCGGCGTCAGCCTCGACGCCATCCGGGCGGCGACAGCCGCCCACCCTGATCGTCGAAGCCGAGGTGCCGGAGATGACGCTCGCCTGAACGCCCGCGCCACCACGGAAAGACCCGCCCACCCCCGCCCCCCGCCGCGCGCGCGCCCGCTCCCATCGGTCTCCCCTTCTCTTCACCTCTCCCCCTCTCCCTATCGGGCAGGTTCCCCCCGCCCAAGCCTGGGCGGGGGGAAGGGGGGGTGGGTTGGCGCGCGCCAACAGGCGCGCAGGGCCCCCGCGCGCAGCGCGGGGAGAACAACTCCGGAGCGCAAAGGCGCTCCGACGCTCCCCCCGAAGCCCCGCGCGACCGCCCCCCGACCCGACCCCGCGCCCGCCCGCCGCGCCGGTCGGCGCCCACCCCGCTTCTCTCCCGCAATCAACCACTTGCCCCGGCCCGCCCGCCCGCGCCGTCCGGCCTGCCGACCGGCCTTGCTTCCTCCCCGGCGGATCGCCTAAACCGGCGCGGTCCACCCCCCGGGAGACCCCTTCGCATGCGCCTCACCAAGTACTTCCTGCCGGTCCTGCGCGAGACGCCGGCCGAGGCGCAGATCGCGAGCCACCGGCTGATGCTGCGCGCCGGGATGATCCGCCAGGCCGCCGCCGGGATCTACTCGTGGCTCCCGCTCGGCTACCGGGTGCTCGCCCGCATCGAGCGGATCGTGCACGAGGAGCAGCAGCGCGCCGGCCACATCCCGCTGCTGATGCCGACGCTGCAGTCGGCCGACCTCTGGCGCGAGAGCGGCCGCTACGACGACTACGGCGCCGAGATGCTGCGCATCAAGGACCGCCACCAGCGCGACATGCTCTACGGGCCCACCAACGAGGAGCTCATCACCGACATCTTCCGCTCGGCGGTCACCTCCTACAAGGATCTGCCCCTCACCCTCTACCACATCCAGTGGAAGTTCCGCGACGAGGTCCGCCCCCGCTTCGGGGTGATGCGCGGCCGCGAGTTCCTGATGAAGGACGGCTACAACTTCGACCTCACCGTCGAGGACGCGATCCACGCCTACAACCGCCACATGGTGAGCTACATCCGCACCTACGAGCGCATGGGGCTGAAGGCGATCCCGATGAAGGCCGACACCGGCCCGATCGGCGGCGACCACTCCCACGAGTTCCTCGTCCTCGCCCCGACCGGCGAGAGTGCGGTCTACTACGACCGCGCCGTCACCGACCTCACCCTCGGCGACCGCGCCGTCGACTTCGCCGACAAGGCCGCGGTCAGCGAGATCGTCGAGACCTGGACCGCGCCTTACGCCCGCACCGACGAGCGCCACGACGCGCAAGCCTTCGCCGAGGTCCCCGAGGAGCGGCGCGTCGAGGGCCGCGGCATCGAGGTCGGCCAGATCTTCTTCTTCGGCACCAAGTACTCCGCGCCGATGAAGGCCGCTCGTCGTCAACGAGGCCGGCGAGCGGGTGCCGGTGCAGATGGGCTCGCACGGCATCGGCGTCATCCGCCTCGTCGGCGCGATCATCGAGGCGAGCCACGACGAGAAGGGCATCGTCTGGCCCGAGGGGGTGACGCCGTTCCACGCCGGCATCGTCAACCTCCGCCAGGGCGACGCCGCCGTCGACGCCGCCTGTGCGCTCGCTCTACGCCGCCCTCGAGGCCGCCGGCCTCGACCCGCTCTACGACGACCGCGACGAGCGCGCCGGCGCCAAGTTCGCCACCATGGACCTGATCGGCCTGCCGTGGCGGATCACCGTCGGCCCGCGCGGCCTCGCCGCCGGCAAGGTCGAGCTCACCCGCCGCCGCACCGGCGAGAGCGAGGAGCTGACCCCCGACGCCGCCGTCGCGCGTCTCCGCGAGATCTACGCCGCGATCCGCTGAGCCGCGGCGCGCCCGCAGGTTCGCGCCCCGCGGGTCCGCGCCCGAAAGCTCAGCGATGCGCCTCCGCGAGCATCTCGCGGGTGCGCGCGACCGAATCGTCGAGGATCTTCAGCTCCCGCGCGCTCAGCGGCGGCGGCTCGCGGTTGAGCCCGGCCGCGAGGTCGGCATCCACCCGGATCGTCGCCGCCATCGGAAAATGGTCCGACCCGACATGGCCGCGGCGCTCGATGGCGACGACGGCGATGTCCGGGGTCACGAAGAGCTGGTCGATCGGGAAGCGCAGGAAGCGCCGCTTCGCATCGAAGCTCGCGTAGAACCCGCGGCCGACCCGCGGATCGAGGTAGCGCCCCGCGTGCTTGAAGGTCCGCGACGTGTCCGACCAGGCGACGTCGTTGAAATCGCCCATCACCACGAGCGGCACGCCGGACTTGGCGGCGAACCGCGCGGCATAGTGGATCTGGGCGTCGCGCTGCCGCGTGCTCTGTCCCGGCACCGGCGGGCGGGGGTGCAGCCCGACGAAGCGGAAGGCCGTCCCCTGCCGGTCGCGCAGCTCGGCGAAGACCGACGGCGTGTCGCTGGTGGTCAGCCGCACGATCCGCACCTCGACGACCTCGAGCCGCGTCGCGAAGACCATGCCGTAGTGGTCGTCGCCCGGCTCGCGCAGCACCGTCGGATAGCGCGCGAGCGCGGGCTCGAGCGCATCGATCCAGGTCTGGTCGGTCTCCATCAGGAGCAGGATGTCGGGATCGAACTCCGCGATGACCGCGAGCAGGAGATCGTGCCGCCGGTTCTCCATCAGCACGTTGGAGGACAGCACCCTGACCTCGCCCGGACCGTGCGCGGCGAGCTTCATCTCGGACGCGGCCAGCGGCGTGTAGGGAAAGATCCGCCAGACCTGGTAGCCGCAGGCGACGCCCATCAGCGCCACGATCAGCCACCGACCCGGGCCGGGCACGACCGCCGCCGCGAGCAGCACGAGCGCCGCGAGGACGGCGATCTGCAGCCGCGGGAAGTCGAGGATCCGGATCCACCAGGCATCCGAGCTCCACATCGGCAGGAACGTCGCCACGAGGATGACGAGCGCGAGAGCCCAGAGAACGACGGGAATGACCACGGGGCTCCGAATAGCATCGGCCGCCTTCTCCAGCAACCGCCTCGCCCGGCGCACCGCGCGCCGGTGCGAGCCCGCCGTCGCCGACCCCGCAGGCAGCGCCACCTTCCGGCCTCCGCAGCTCTGCCTTCCGATTGGCGATCACATACTCGGCAAAGCGGGTCCGCCGAGCCCGCCTTGCGGCGGCACCGACAAGAACACGAGGCTTGAGTGCAAGTCGCACCGCCCCGGCCTCACCAGTCCGGCGACCGCGCGGCGTGTGGAGGATCAAACTTGATGGCAAACATCATGTTCCTTATGAAACACAATGCGCTGCCATGAGGGTGGCAGCAGATGCCGCTCACAAGCACGGTCAAAATGACGCACAATCTTAGTTCAGGGGACCGATAGCAGGTTCAGGACCGAGTAGACTTAGGGTCACGACCTACCCGCCTCGGCGGGTTCATCGTCACCCGTCTTATAGTCGCCAAACTTGGCCCCATCCTTCACTTTGTGAGGATGGCGCTTCATCTGCAGGAGGTTCCGTACGGTGTCCTCGAACTTGTCGTCGCCGATCGCATCCTCCGATCCGCTTGCTGGCCCAAAGTAAAGGTCGCGGGCAAAACGCCACCTTGCTGATCTTGAAGGCTGTTGGGCAACTTCATCGAAGGCGGTGCGTACGAACTGACCGCCGAGGAATATCCTGGCGCTGGTGAAACTGTCTATCGCGTCCGCATACATCAACTGATCCCAACTGAGATCAGCATCGTTGCCGGAGATGCAGTTCACAATCTCCGATCGGCCCTCGACCAACTCGTTTGTGGCCTTGTTCGCGCCAACAGGAAACAAGTGCGAAACAAGAACGGGTTTCCCATTGCAGGCACGGCGCAAGGCTTCGAACTGGCTTGTACCGGTAAGCTCAATGGCGTGTCGTCCAAGGCGGACGAGTTTATTCGAAGCCTGAAGCCTTACAACGGAGGGAACAACAAGCTCTGGCTCCTTAACGAGTTGGACATCATGGACAAACACAACGCCATCGTCCCCGTAGCAGCCGGGCAGGCCAATATGGCCTTCCAGATCGGCCTCGGCGGCGTGTTCGAAACCCCAGAAGGGCACGTTACCATCGGCGGTGGCCCCGCTGGTTCTCGTCCCCTTGGCTTCGGTGAGGAATTCGGCATCCCCGACGACGCAAAAGTCGTCGAGCTTTTGGAGGATGGCTGTGAACTCTACCGCTCTCGGCTGCGCTACCTTGGCTTTAACGTGAATGCACAGATGTCCATTAAGGTAATGCTCGGCAAAACTCGTACGACCGACGCAGAGCCCCTCATTGAGACGCTGCATAGCCTCATCGACTTCGTTGAGGGCACCGTCGATATCGTGGAAAGACGCATCCTCTAGCGTACCGGCCTGTCGCGACTCATTGCAACCCGCTAGCGGAACCGCCGACAAACATACCGGAGCGCAACGAGGTTGACCGCCATTCCGGCGGCGATCAGTGCCATGCCGGCGGCGACTCCGATCTCGCCGGAGCCGAGCCACAGCGAGAGCAAGCTCCACGGCAGGCCGAGGACCACCGCGTAGAGCGCCACGAACGGGTTCGGCGCGAGGAGCCCGGCGCCGGTGGCGGGGACCAGACCCAGCGCCAGCAGGCAGGCGACGAGATAGAGCCAGCCCACCGCCAGGCAGATCCGTCGTATCATCGCGTCACCCGACCGGCTTTTCCCAACCCTCCGCCGCGACCCTAGCGGAAGCCACCGCCCCGGTGCAAACGGCTGCCGCAGGCCGCGGGATTGTGGCTTGACCTCGCTGGCCGCCGCCACCACGGTCCGCCCGCCTGTCACCGCCGGGATCGAACGTGTCGTCCAGCCCCCCACCTTTCGCGGCGTTCGAATGGACGATCGCCTTCCGCTACCTGCGGGCGCGCCGCAAGGAGGGCGGGATCTCGGTCATCGCCTGGTACGCGCTGATCGGGGTGCTGCTCGGGGTCGCGACGCTGATCATCGTGCAGGCGGTGATGATCGGCTTCCGCGAGGAGTTCACCGCCCGCATCCTCGGCGCCAACGCCCACCTCACCGTCTACACCACCACCACGGCGGACGCGAACGGCAACCCCGGCCGGCTGATCCAGGACTACGACGCCGTGACCGCGCGGATCGCCGCGGTGCCGGGGGTGACGAGCGCCGCGCCGCTCATCCGCGGGCAGGTGATGGTCTCGGCGCACGGCCGCGCCTCCGGGGTCGAGGTCCTCGGCATGCGGCTCGCCGACCTTCGAGAAGGTGCCGCTCGTCGCCCACCCCGAGACCGGCTTCGGCAACCTCGCCGACCTCGGCCAGGGCATCGCCATCGGCACCGGCGTCGCGCGCGACCTCGGCGTCGGCGTCGGCGACACCGTCACGCTGATCTCGCCCGAAGGCATGGACACCCCCTTCGGCACCCAGCCGCGGGTCAACGACTACAAGGTCGTCTACGTCTTCGGCATCGGCCGCTACGACATCGACAAGACCCGCGTCTACATGCCCTTCGCCGAGGCGCAGAGCTTCTTCGACCGCGAGGGCGGCGCCGACGAGATCGAGGTGATGCTCGCCAACCCCGACCGCGTCGAGGCGATCGAGCCCGCGATCGCCGCCGCCGCCGGCGACGGCGCGCTGCTCTGGAGCTGGCGCGACGCCTCCGGCGCCTTCCTGCAGGCGCTCGACGTCGAGCGCCGCGTCATGTTCATCATCCTCTCGATGGTCGTGCTCATCGCCGCGCTCAACATCATCTCGGGCCTGGTGATGCTGGTGAAGAACAAGGGCCGCGACATCGGCATCCTGCGCACCATGGGGCTGACGCAGGGCTCGATCATGCGCATCTTCTTTCTCTGCGGCTCGCTGATCGGCGTCGTCGGCACCCTCCTCGGCGTCGTCATCGGCTGCCTCTTCGTCTTCTTCATCCACGACATCCAGGCGGTGGTCGAATGGTTCGCCGGCGGCTCGATCTGGAACCCCGAGGTGCGCTACCTCACCGAGATCCCCGCGCGCCTGCGCGCCGGCGACGTGCTCGCGGTCACCGGCGTCGCGCTCGCGCTCTCGTTCCTCATCACCCTCGTCCCGGCCCGCAACGCCGCGCGGCTCGATCCGGTCGAGGCGCTGCGCTATGAGTGAGGTGCTCGCGCTCGACGCCGTCGCCAAGACCTACAACCCCGGCACCCCCGCCGCCGTCGAGGTGCTGAACGGCGCCAGCCTCGCGCTCGCCGCCGGCGAGGTCGTGGCGCTGGTCGCCCCCTCGGGCGCCGGCAAGTCGACGCTGCTCCACGTCGCCGGCCTCCTCGACACCCCGACCGGCGGCAGCGTGCGCCTCGCCGGGCAGCCCACCGCCGGCCTCGACGACCGCCGGCGCACCCGGCTCCGCCGCGACGTCGTCGGCTTCGTCTACCAGTTCCACCACCTGCTGCCCGAGTTCTCCGCGCTCGAGAACGTGGCACTGCCGCAGCGCGCCGCCGGGACCGCGCGCGCCGACGCCGCCCGCCGCGGCCGCGAGCTCCTCGAGGCGGTCGGGCTCGGCCACCGGCTCGACCACCGCCCGGCCGAGCTCTCCGGCGGCGAGCAGCAGCGCGTCGCCTTCGCCCGCGCCCTCGCCAACGGCCCGCGGCTCCTGCTCGCCGACGAGCCGACCGGCAACCTCGACCCCGAGACCTCGCTCAAGGTGTTCGGGGTGCTCCTCGACATCGTCCGCAGCACCGGCCTCGCGGCGCTGATCGCCACCCACAACCCGGTGCTCGCCGCCCGGATGGACCGGGCGCTCAGGCTCGACGCCGGGCGAATCGTCGCGGCCGCCTGACCCCCGCGCCTCAGCGCGGCAGCACGCTCAGCAGCGGCTGCAGATCGATGAGGCGCGCCTCGATCCGGTCGTAGGCCGCGTGCGCGGCCTCGGCGTTGTCGTGCGACACCTCCTCGAACTCCTGGTTGATCAACTCGAGCACGTCGCCGACCTCGTCGTCCTCGAAGTCCTCGCGCGCGGCGAGCTGCGCCCGCGCCGCATCGATCTTGCCCTGCAGGCCCGCGAGCCGCTGGTCGAGCGCAGCCGGATTGTCCGCCATCACTTGCCTCCTTGGGCGTGCCGCCCTTCCATTCCGGTCTCGCAACATGGTGCGGAACGGCCCGGCCGTCGAGGGGCGAAGGCGCGGGAACCGGCGCCCCCGTGGATGGCAGATTGCGCGTTGCCGTGCCGGTTTCTTTGGGCATAAACTCGGGTCCGGCCGGGGCAATGGTCGCTGCGCGAACCCGCCGGGCCCGCTCGCGGGCATCTCGAAAAGACCGCCGCAGCGATGGGGAGGAATCTCGATGCTAAGATCGGTTCGACTAGGCATGCTCGCCAGCACCATGCTCGCGGGCATGGCCGCGAGCGCGCTCGCGCAGGGGCTGGTGACCGCGGACCACGTCGGCAAGACCGACGCGCCGAACACGCTGACCATGCGGATGAACCCCAGCCAGTCGCCGGGCAACAACCCGCTCAAGGAGATCGGCGCGAAGTACGCCGCCGCCTGGGAGAAGTGGGCCGAGGCGCATCCCGACTGGCAGGTCAACATGGAGTACTTCAGCCAGGACATCGGTGCCGAGCATGCGCGCCTGCTCGAGCAGGCCCGCGCCGGCCGCGCGCCCGACTGCGTGACCGTCGACAGCTTCCAGCTCGCGCTCTTCGTCAAGAACGGCGTGCTGCAGCCGCTCGACGAGTACTTCTCCAAGGAGGAGCTCGACGACCTCTTCCCCTTCATCACGCGAAGGCATCACCGGCCCCGACGGCCACATCTACGCCTGGTGGTGGGGCACCGACCTGCGCGTCCTCTACTACAACACCGACATCGTGAAGGACGTGCCGCAGACCTGGGACGACCTGCAGAAGACCGCGCTCGCGGCGTCGAAGACCGGCGTCGACGGCGTCCTCTTCAACGGCGGCCGCTGGGAGGGCACCACCTTCGACTGGCTGGCGAACTTCTGGGCGCAGGGCGGCCAGCTGGTCGACGCCGAGGGCAAGCCGATCTTCGGCGAGGGCGAGAACAAGGAAAAGATGCTGAAGGCCCTGAACTACTTCAAGGGCCTGGTCGACTCGGGCGCCGCACCGAAGCGCGTGGCCACGATCAAGACCTACGACGACTTCAACGCCGCCGCCCAGTCCGGCACCACCGCGATGTTCTTCGGCGGCCATTGGCAGCACTTCCAGCTCCAGGAGATGATGACCCCCGAGGTCTGGGCCAAGTGGAAGATCGCCGAGCTGCCCGGACCGACCGCGGACGAGCGGGCGACCGGCACCGGCGGCTGGACCGTCGCGTCCCTCTCCAAGGACCCCGAGAAGACCAAGGCCTGCGCCTCGCTGATGCGCGAGGTCTACATGGGCCCGGCGAACGAGGCCGGCGGCGACCTTCCGACCCGGCAGTCGCTGTTCGCCAGCCTGCCGAAGTTCCAGGACCCCTACTATGCCCAGCTCAAGGAGTACCTGGTGCACGGCCACGCCCGGCCGGGCGTGCCGATCTACCCGGAGATCTCGAACCAGATCCAGATCATGATGGGTGAGGTCCTCTCCGGCTCCAAGTCGCCCGAGGACGCGCTCCAGGGTGCCTGGGACCGGACCATGGCGGCCTACAACAAGGCCTGAGCACAGGCACGGGCGGGCGGCGCGCATTGCGCCCCCGCCCGCATTTCCCCGGGGGAAGCATGAGCGAGAGGGTTGAGGCGGGCACGGCTCCGGCCGCGCGGCGCGGTCGCACCCGGCTGAGCGAGCGGCCGCTGCTGTGGCTCCTGCCGCTGGCGCTGCTCTTGCTGGCCACCTACGTCTGGCCGGCGCTCGACGTCATCCGCTACAGCTTCACCAACGCGACCCTGCTCAACCCGGAGTTCGACTATACCCTCTCCACCTACCAGTGGCAGATCGCCAACCCCGACCTGCCGGGGATCCTCTGGATCACTCTGCTCTTCGTCGTCTCCAGCGTGGTCCTCCAGCTCACCCTCGGCCTGCTCGTGGCGCTCGCGCTGCACCGGGGCATGCTGCGCGGCCTGCCCGGCGTCTCCTTCGTCCGGGTGGTGATCCTCTGCTCGTGGATCGTGCCCGGCGTCGCCTCGGGCATCGTCTGGCAGCTGATGTTCAACGAGGCGAGCTACGGCTTTCTCAACGCGCTCCTCAAGATGATCGGGCTCTCGCCGGTCGCCTGGCTCTCCGACCCGCAGATCGCCATCTGGTCGGCGGTGATCGCCAACGTCTGGCGCGGCACCGCCTTCAGCATGATCCTGCTCTACGCCGGCCTGCTGGTGATCCCGCGCAGCCTCTACGAGGCGGCGGCGGTCGACGGGGCGACGGCGCTGAAGCAGCTCTGGTACATCACCCTGCCGCAGCTCCGGCCGATCCTCTTGATCAACACCATCCTGATCTCGATCTTCACCCTCAACAGCTTCGACCTGATCCTGCCGCTCACCGGCGGCGGCCCGGGCCGGGCGACCGAGGTGCTGGCGCTCTACGCCTACAACACCATCTTCCGCAACTTCGACCTCTCGAACGGCGCGGTGCTGGCGGTGCTCCTGCTGCTGATCAGCCTCGTCTTCACCTTCTTCTACGTCCGCCTGCTGCCGAAGGAGGGATGAGATGTCCGCGACCCGCAACGCCCGCCTCGCGGACGCCGGCACCTACTTCGCATATTTCGTGATCTGCCTCTTCTTCGCCGGGCCGCTGCTCTGGATCTCTCGCTCTCGATCCGCACCGCTGCCGAGGTCTACGTCAGCGACATCCGCATCTGGCCGCGGATGCCGACGCTCGACAACTACCGCGAGGCGCTCGGGAACCCGCTGTTCGTCAACTACCTCCTGAACGGGCTGAAGCTCGCGGTCGGCGGCGCGGTCGGGGCGATGCTCTTCGCGACGCCGGCGGCCTACGCGCTCTCGCGCTTCCAGTTCCGCAACCGCAACCTCGCGATGATCGGGCTCCTCGCGTTCCAGATGATCTCGCCGCTCGTGATCATGGTGCCGCTCTACCGCTATCTCGACCGCGTGGGCATGCTCGACAGCCTGCTCGCGGCCGGCTTCATCTACGTCGCGGTCGCGGCGCCGCTCTTCACCTGGATGCTCAAGGGCTTCCTCGACGGCATCCCGGCGAGCCTCGAGGAAGCCGCGATGATCGACGGCTGCACCCGCTTCGGCGCCTTCATGCGCGTCGTCCTGCCGCTCAGCCTGCCCGGCCTCACCTCCGCCTTCGTGCTGAACGCGATCCTCGGCTGGTCGCAGTTCATCATCCCCTTCATCCTCATATCGAAGCCGAGCCTGCTGCCGATCTCGGTCGGCATCTTCAATTTCCAGGGCAGCTACAACCAGACCTCGACCCAGATCCTGGCCGCCGCCAGCGTCCTCTCGATCGTGCCCGCGATCATCGTCTTCCTCGTCCTGCAGCGCTTCATCATCGGCGCGCTGATGGCCGGCGCGGTGAAGGGGTGAGCGTCGCTGTGCCCCGAACCGCAATGGCCGGCCGTGTCCATCCGCGTGGCAGCGGCTGTCGTGCAAGACCTCGCACCGACGCCGCCCTCGCGGCGGGCCGCGCCCGCCCGCCGGCCCCGCCGCCCGGCCTTTCTTCTTTCCCCCTATCGGGCAGTGCCGGGGGGGTCGAGGGGGGCCGGCGAGGGCCCCCCTCGGGCCACGCGCCAGCCGTCGGGAAGTGAAGCACCTCCTCGACTCCGCCGGGCAGGAGGACGGAGCCGCGCAGGCGGCGACCGGCGCCAAAGCGCCGCCGCGCCGCAGCGACGCCGCCCTCGCGGCGGGCCGCGCCCGCCCGCCGGCCCCGCCGCCCGGCCTTTCTCCTTTTCCCCCTATCGGGCAGTGCCGGGGGGGTCGAGGGGGGCCGGCGAGGGCCCCCCTCGGGCCACGCGCCAGCCGTCGGGAAATGAAGCACCTCCTCGACTCCGCCGGGCAGGAGGACGGAGCCGCGCAGGCGGCGACCGGCGCCAAAGCGCCGCCGCGCCGCCTCCGCCAGTCGCCCCCGCCCGGTAAGCCCGGCAACCGCGGCTCCACCCCGCGACCGGGCTCGACCCCTCCCGGGCTGCCGATCGTATGGCCGCTTTCCATACGCCTTCCATACGCTTTCCATACCGGAAAAATCGCGTCTTATCAGCCGCTTGCCCCCTTCCTCCCGACGAGCCGCCGGATTCGCTGATGCGCGTGCACATGATCGCCAACGCCCATATCGACCCGGTCTGGCTCTGGCCCTGGCAGGCCGGCGCCGACGAGGCGCTCGCCACCGCCGCCTCGATGGCCGACCGCTGCGACGAGTACCCCGACTTCGTCTTCACCCGCGGCGAGGCCTGGCTCTACGCGGTCGCCGAGCGGATCCGCCCCGATCTTTTCCAGCGAATCCAGTCGCTTGTCGAGCGCGGCCAGTGGCAGATCACCGGCGGCCAGTTCATCCAGCCCGACCTGAATCTGCCCACCGCCGCCGGCCTGCACCGCCAGATCGAGCACGGCCAGCGCTACTTCCGCGACCGCTTCGGCATCGCCCCGACCGTCGGCTACAACGTCGACAGCTTCGGCCACACCGCCAGCCTCCCCGACATCCTCGCGAGCCACGGCTACCGCGCCTACGTCTTCCGCCGCCCCGAGGAGCACCAGGTCTCCCTCCCGGCAAATGTCTTTACCTGGCAAGGCGTTAGCGGCGCCGAAGTCACCGCCTTCCGCATCGTCCCCGGCTACGTCGCCAACTTCGCCGACCTCGGCGGCCAGGTCCGCGAGGCCGTCGACAGCACCGACCCCGCCCTCGGCCACGTCATGTGCTTCTACGGCGTCGGCAACCACGGCGGCGGCCCCTCGAAGGCGATGATCGACTGGATCCTCGCCAACCCCACCTTCGACGGCCACGAGCTCGTCTTCTCCCACCCCGACGCCTACTTCGACGCCATCGCCCCCCACCGCGACAAGCTCCCGGTGGTGACCACCGAGCTGCAGCACTGCTTCCCGGGCTGCTACAGCGTGATGCACGACATCAAGTGCGCCCAGCGCCACGGAGAACAACTGCTGGTGCAGGCCGAGGCCGCCGCCACCGCCCTCGCCGCCGACGCCGCCGAGCGCGACGCCGCGCTCGCCCGGATCGACGCCGCCTGGCCCGACCTCCTCTTCACCGAATTCCACGACATCCTCACCGGCACCTCCATCCCCGCCGCCTGGGAAAGCGTCCGCGCCATGCAGGGCCGCGCGCGAATGGCCGGCGAGGAAATCCTCTACGACCTCACCCGCCGCTGGTCCTACCGCACGCTGCCGCGGGTCGACGCCCACCAGGTCGTCGTCCTCAACACCCACGACCAGCCGCGGCGCAGCCTTCGTCGAGGCCGAGCCCTACCTCGACTTCGACGACTGGGGCGACCGCTGGATCAGCGACGAGACCGGCGCCCCGGTGCCGTTCCAGGAGATACAGCCCGGCTCGAACCAGCTCATCCCGCGCATCCTGATCGAGACCGAGGTGCCCGCCGCCGGCAGCCGCCAGTTCCAGGTGCACGCCGGACCGCGGCCGGCGGCTCGCCGAGACCGAAACCGGGCTCGCGGCGAGCAGCGACGCGCTCTCGAACGGCCGCGTCAGCGTCGCGCTCAGGAGCGGCGGGCTCGGGGTGGTGGCGGTCGACGGCGTCGAGATCCTCGACAGCCTGCGGCTGCAGCTCCGCAAGGACACCACCGACACCTGGACCTTCCACACCGATCGCTGGGAGGAGCAGGGCACCGCGACCTTCGGAGGCGACGACTGGCGGATCGAGGAGACCGGCCCGCTCCGCGTTCGGGCGCGCCTCGACGGGCGGCTCGGCACCTCGCGGGTGCGGCTGACGGTCAGCCTCTGCCGCGGCGAGCCGGCGCTGCACCTCGGGATCGAGGTCAACTTCGACGAGCGCTACACGCTGATGCAGATGCCGATGGCGCTCGCCGGCGAGCCCGAGCGCTGGACCGACGGCATCGCCGGCGCCTGCATCGACCGCACCCCCTCCCCGGCGGAATGGCCCTACCTCGGCTGGTCGCGGGTGCGGGTGGCCGGGGTCGACGTCGGGCTGGTGACGAGCGACTGCTACAGCCACAGCGTCGACGGCGCTTTCTGGACCCAGACCCTGCTGCGCAGCCCGCGGATGGCCTGGGGCGGCGGCAACCCGAAAACCTACGCCGGCCGCGACCAGCACAGCGACCAGGGCGTCCACCGCTTCGCCTTCACCCTCGGCTTCGCGGAAACGCTCTCCGACGCGGAGATGGCCGCCCGGCTGGCGCAGGCGGCGCAGCCCCTCGTCGTCTTCGACCGCTACGAGGGGATGAACCGCCCCGGCTGGGGGCCGGTGCCGCCGCGCGGCCTCTGGGGGCCGGCGATGCTTCGCAACGTCGCCGACGGGCGCATCGAGGATCCCGGCCAGGCGCCGGGAGGACTTTTCCACCGAACCGGCGAGGACGACTACGCCGGCTGAAGGACCGCACGAAGATGACACTGACCGACCGTCAACGCACCGACCGCCTGCGCAAGCGGCTCCTCGAGCTCGAGCTCTGGACCGTCGCGGCCGAGCGCCCGCTCGAAGGCTGGAGCCTCAACGGCAAGGCGCACGCCCATGGCGCGCCCTGGCCCACCCGCGAGGGCGTCGTGACCCTGGCGCTCGCCGGCATCGAGGTGCCCGAGGACTGGCCGCTCGAGGAGACCCGGCTCGACGTCCACCTCGGCGGCGAGGGGCTCCTCCGCATCGCCTATCCCGACGGCGGCGGCGAGGCCTTCGGCCTCGACCCCAACCACGAGCGCTTCCCGGTGAAGGGCCGCCGCTTCGACGTCGCGGCCGAATGCGTCGCCCGCCTCCCCTTCGGCGTGCCGAACCGCGCCGCCAACCTCGCGCGGGCGCGCCTGATCCGGCTCGACCCCGACCTCGCCGAGTTCGTGCTGCTGGTGACGCAGGTCGCCGACGCCGCGCACGAGCTCGACGGCCACGAGGTGGTCTCGCCGATGCTCACCGCGGTCGAGGACGCGCTCGCCATGCTCGACTGGCCGAGCGCCACCCTCGCCTACGTCGCCCGGGTGGCGCCGAGCGTCGAGTCGCAGCGGATCTGGGAGCTGCCCGAAGGACCTCGACACCGCCCCGGCCGGGCTCGCGGACGTCCACCGCGCTAGCGTCGCGAAGGCGCACGCCTTCCTCGTCGACCGGCTGCGCGCGCTGCGCGACCGCTATCCGCAGAACGGCTCGCTCGCGCTCACCGGGCACGCGCATATCGACCTCGCCTGGCTCTGGCCGCTGGCGGAGACGCGGCGCAAGGCGAACCGCACCTTCTCGACGATGATCTCGCTGATGGACCGCCATCCCGACTTCATCTTCAACGCCTCGACCGCCCAGCTCTACGCCTTCCTCGAGGAGGACGACCCGAAGCTCCTCGACCAGATCAAGGCGAAGGTCGCCGCCGGCCAGTGGGAGCCCATCGGCGCGATGTGGGTCGAGCCCGACACCAACATGCCGACCGGCGAGAGCTTCGTGCGCCAGCTCCTCTACGGCCAGCGCTACTTCGAGCGGATGTTCGGCCAGCGCCACGACGTCTGCTGGCTGCCCGACTGCTTCGGCTTCTCCCCGGCGCTGCCGCAGCTCCTGAACCCGGCCGGGGTCACGAACTTCTTCACCATCAAGGTGAACTGGTCCGAGACCAACGTGATGCCCTACGACCTCTTCTGGTGGGAGGGGCTCGACGGCAGCCGGGTGCTCGCGCACACCTTCAACAACCCGGTCGGCGGCTACAACGCCGAGACCGGCGCCCGCGCGATCCTCGAGACCTGGAAGAACTACCGCGGCAAGCACGCCTTCCCCGAGAGCCTCCTCGCCTTCGGCTACGGCGACGGCGGCGGCGGCCCGACCGAGGAGATGCTCGACCGCCAGCGCCAGTTCGCCGACTTCCCCGTGGTGCCGAGCCTCCGCCCGACCAAGATCGCCGACTGGTTCGCCAAGGCGCATGCGGCCGTCGAGGATGACCCGCGGCTGCCGGTCTGGGTCGGCGAGATGTACCTCGAGCTCCACCGCGGCACGCTGACGACGCAGGGCAAGACCAAGTACCTGCACCGCAAGGCGGAGCGCGCGCTGATCACCGCCGAGACGCTGTCCTCGATGGCGACGCTCCTCGGCGAGGGGATCGCGGCGTCGCTCGAGCCGCAGTGGCGGGTGCTGCTCCGCAACGAGTTCCACGACATCCTGCCCGGGTCGAGCATCCGCGAGGTCTATGAGCTCGCCGAGGAGGAGCTGGGCGGGGTGGCGGCGGAAGGCGACAAGATCAGTGCGGACCGGCTGGCCGCTCTCGCCACGAAGCTGGTGCCGGCGGGCGACCAGCCGGCGGTGCTCGCAGTCAACCCGGACCTGTCGCCGCGGCCGCTGCGGCTCGTCTCTGCTGAGGCGCTGCCGGGCGGGCAGGCGGTCGAGGGCGGCAGCGTGCTCGCGACCGGCGATACCGTGACGGGGCTGACGGCGGCGGTGGTCGTGGACCCGCGGCCGGCGCCGGGCCTGTCGGTGGGCGACGGTTGGCTGGAGAACGAGCTTTATCGCGTCGAGATCCATGCTGACGGCACGATCCGGAGCTTCTTCGACAAGCGGTTCGGGCGCGAGGCGCTGGCCGGGCGCGGCAACCAGATCTGGGCCTATGTCGACAAGCCGCGCAACTGGGACGCCTGGGATCTCGAGGACAACTACGCCGAGCAGGGCGAGGAGCTGACCGCCGCGGCGATCGAGGTGGTGGAGCGGGGTCCGCACCGGGCGGCGATCCGGGTGACGCGGAAGTTCCGCGACAGCGAGGTGGTGCAGACCTACCGGCTCTGGGCCAACTCGGGCCGGCTCGATATCGTCACCGACATCGACTGGCATGAGCGGCGATACCTGCTGAAGGCGCGCTTTCCGCTGGCGATCCGCTCGGATTTCGCGAGCTTCGAATGCGCCCACGGGGTGATCCGCCGTGCGACACATCGCAATACCTCGTGGGACGTCGCCCGCTACGAGGTCGCCGCGCACCGCTTTGCCGACCTTTCGGAGCAGGGCTACGGCGTGGCGCTGCTCAACGACGGCAAGTATGGCCACCACGTGCTCGGCAACGAACTGGGGCTGAGCCTGCTGCGCTCGCCGGTCTACCCCGACCCGCTGGCCGACGAGGGCAGGCAGAGCTTCACTTACGCGCTTTACCCACACCCCGGTGACTGGCTGACCGGCGGGGTGCTGGCCGAGGCCGAGGATCTCAACCGCCCGCTGCTCGGGCAGGCGGTGACGGCGGCGGGCAACGCAAGCTGGACGGCGGCGACGGTCGAGGGGATGACCCTAGGGCTCTCGGGCTTCAAGCCCGCCGAGGATGGCGGACGGCTGATCCTTCGCACCTACGAGCCGGCGGGGGCCCGCGGCGAGGTCGCGGTGGCGCTGCCGGAGGGGTGGCGTCTCGGGAGCGAGGTCGACCTGCTCGAGGATGCGAAGGGACCGGCGGACCGGGCGTTCCTGCCGTTCAAGGTCCACAGCTGGACGGTCGAGGGAGGCTGACGCCGATGGCGCATGTTGCAGTCAAGAACCTGGTGAAGCAGTACGGCGCGCTCGAAGTCGTCCACGGCGTCAACTTCGAGATCAACGACGGCGAGTTCGTGGTGCTCGTCGGGCCTTCCGGCTGCGGCAAGTCGACGATCCTGCGGATGATCGCCGGGCTCGAGCCGATCACCGGCGGCGAGATCGTGCTGAACGACCGGGTGGTCAACGACGACGCGCCGCGCGACCGTGACATCGCCATGGTGTTCCAGGACTATGCGCTCTACCCGCACATGACCGTGCGGCAGAACCTCGGCTTCGGACTGAAGATGCGCGGCACGCCGCGGGCGGAGATCGCTTCCGCGGTCAACAAGACTGCGGAGATCCTGCAGATCGGCGCGCTGCTCGAGCGCAAGCCGAAGCAGCTCTCGGGAGGCCAGCGGCAGCGGGTGGCGATCGGGCGGGCAATCACCCGCGAACCGGCGCTGTTCCTGTTCGACGAGCCGCTGTCGAACCTCGACGCCAAGCTCAGGGTCGAGATGCGGACGCAGATCAAGCGGTTGCACCTCGCGTTCCATGGCACCAGCGTCTACGTCACCCACGACCAGACCGAGGCGATGACGCTGGCCGACCGGATCGTGGCGCTGCGCGACGGCCGGATCGAGCAGATGGGCTCGCCGGACGATCTATACGAGCGGCCGGCCAACCGCTTCATCGCCGGCTTCATCGGCTCGCCGACGATGAACTTCCTCGACGCGAAGCTGGTGGCGGAGGGGGACGGGCTGGCGGTGGTGCCGACTGGCGGGCCGGCGCTGCGGGTGCCGCCGGCGCTCGCCGAGCGCTTCCGCGCGCAGGTCGGCCGCGAGGTCGTGTTCGGCATCCGGCCGGAGGATGTCACCAACACCTGGACCGAGGATCGGCGCAACGACGACGCGGCGGTGCCGCTCGAGCTCACCGTCGAGATCACCGAGCCGCTCGGGTCGGACAAGCTGATCTTCGGCCGTATCGGCGGGGCGGAGGTGATCGCGCGGGTGAGCGCGGTCGCGACCCCGGCGCCGGGGACGGCAATGCGACTGCATGCGCATATGGATCACATGCACCTGTTCGACCCGGAGAGCGGCGCGGTGCTCTGACGCATGGCGGCGGGAAAAGGCCGCGAGCGCGCGGCCCGCTTGCGCCCGGCGTCGGGATCGACCATCAACCGTCGGCGCGGCGGGTCAGGGAGGACTGGGTGCAGACGACGGGAATCGGGATCATCGGGTGCGGCAATATCAGCGGCACCTATCTGACGGCGGCGCGGCTCTTCCCCGGGATCGAGGTCCGCGCGGTCGCCGACCAGAACCCGGCGGCGGCCGAGGCGCGCGCGCGCGAGTTCGGCGTGACGGCGATGGACGTGGACGCGCTCCTCGCCGATCCGGCGGTCGGCATCGTGCTGAACCTCACGGTGCCGGGCGTGCATGTCGCGGTCAGCCGGCAGGCGGTCGCCGCTGGCAAGCACGTCTATTCCGAGAAGCCGCTCGGGGTAGACTTCGCCGAGGCGAGCGTGCTGGCCGGCGAGGCTGCGGCGATGGGGGTGCGGATCGGCTGCGCGCCGGATACCTTCCTCGGCGGTTCGCACCAGGCGGCGCGCGAATTCCTCGACGCCGGCAAGCTGGGCGAGCCGATCGGCGGCACCGCCTTCTTCATGTGCCCCGGCCACGAACGCTGGCACCCCAACCCGGACTTCTACTACAAGAAGGGCGGGGGGCCGGTGCTCGACATGGGGCCCTACTACATTACGACGCTGGTCAACCTGCTCGGCCCGGTGGCGCGCGTCGCCGCGATGGCGCCCAAACCGCGGCCGCAGCGCACCATCACCAGCGAACCGAGAAACGGCGAGAAGATCGACGTCGAGGTTCCGACGCATGTGACGGGCACGCTCGAGTTCGACGGCGGCGCGGTGGTCGCGATCTCGACGAGCTTCGACGTGCCGGGCCACAAGCACCTGCCGATCGAGATCTACGGCACCGAAGGAAGCCTCGTCGTGCCCGACCCGAACGGGTTCGGCGGCGAGGTCGAGTTCCTGCCCAAGGGCGGCGAGTGGACCGGGGTGCCGGTCGAGCGGCCGTGGACCGAGGGCAACCTGCGCTCGCTCGGGCTCGCCGACATGGCGGCAGCGATCCGCGAGGACCGGCCGCACCGGGCTTCGGGCGAGCTCGCGCTGCACGTGCTCGAGGTGATGGAGGCGCTCGGGCGCTCAGCCGAGAGCGGGCGGTTCATCGACATCGAGACCCGCGTCGGGCGGCCGCGGCCGCTCGCCGAAGACGCGTCGCTCAGCTGAGAGGGGAGAAGAAGGACATGCGCAAGGCGCTGATCGCCTGGGGCGGCTGGACCGGCCACGAGCCGCGCGAGGGGGCGGAGCGCGTCGGCGCCATCCTCACCGATGAGGGCTTCGACGTCACCTCGGTCGAGGGCAGCGATGCCTTCGCCGACCCCGCCCTTGCGGAGTACAGCCTGATCGTCCCGATCCTCACCATGTCGAAGATCGAGAAGGAGGCGCTCGCGAACCTCACTGCCGCGGTAAAGGGCGGCGTCGGGCTCGGCGGCTACCACGGCGGCATGGCCGACGCCTTCCGCGACGCGCCCGAGTACCAGTTCATGGTCGGCGGCCAGTGGGTCGCCCATCCGGGCAACGTCATCGACTATCGCGTCGACGTCACCCGCCCCGACGATCCGGTAATGCAGGGTATCGCCGGCTTCGCCTACCGCTCCGAGCAGTACTACATGCACGTCGATCCGCGGAACGACGTGCTCGCGACCACCACCTTCGGCGGCGAACACGCCGAGTGGATCGAGGGCACGGAGATGCCGGTGGTCTGGAAGACCCGCTACGGCCGCGGCCGTGTGTTCTTCAGCTCGCTCGGCCACGTCGCCCGCGAATTCGACGTGCCGCAGATGGCAACGATCCTGCGCCGCGGGCTGCTCTGGGCCGCGGCCTGACGCTCCGCCGGCGGGCGCACGACCGGGCTAGGCAGGCTGCAGCATCCGCCCGAGCGGGCGACCGCCGACGATGTGCACGTGCATGTGCGGCACCTCCTGCAGCCCGGCCGATCCGGCGTTGGCGATGAGCCGGTAGCCGGCGCCGCCGTCGCCCGGCGCCAGATCGAGATCGCCGCACAGCCGGGCGATCGCGCGGGTGAAGTCGAGCACCTCTGCGTCGGGCGCCTCCGCCGCGAAATGGTCGTAGTTCACGTAGCGGCCCTTGGGGATCACCAGCACATGCACCGGCGCCTGCCCGCGTATGTCGCGGAAGGCGAGCGTATGCTCGGTTTCGAGCACTGTCGCGTTGGGGATTTCGCCGCGCAGGATCCGCGCGAAGACGTTCTGGTCGTCGTAATCGTAAGCCATCGCACCCCTCCCGTTCGTCCTCGCATCCACATCGAAACACCTACTCCCGTCAACCCGGCTCGCAGCGCCACATCTAGCGCCCTCGCGTGCACGCCTTCCCATATCGAGTGATTCCCGTTGACAGTCGCCCCGGCTTTCCCGAAGCTTGCCGCCGGAACACCATCGCGGGGAGCCCCCGGTGCACTTCACCCGCCTGCGCCTCGTCGGGTTCAAGAGCTTCGTCGATCCCACCGAGCTCGTGATCCAGCCTGGCCTGACCGGCGTGGTCGGGCCGAACGGCTGCGGCAAGTCGAACCTGCTCGAGGCGCTGCGCTGGGTGATGGGCGAGAACCGGCCGAGCGTCATGCGCGGCGACGGCATGGACGACGTGATCTTCAACGGCACGCGCGGCCGGCCGGCGCGCAATCACGCCGAGGTCACGCTTACCCTCGACAACCGCGACCGTACCGCACCGGCCGCCTTCAACGAGGACGACCAGCTCGAGATCGTTCGCCGCATCACCCGCGAGGCGGGCTCGGCCTTTCGTGCCAACGGGCGCGAGGCGCGCGCCCGCGACGTCGCGATGCTCTTCGCCGACGCATCGACCGGCTCGCAATCGCCGGCACTGGTGCGTCAGGGGCAGATCTCGGAGCTGATCAACGCGCGGCCGCGGGCGCGGCGGCGGATCCTGGAGGAGGCCGCAGGCATCTCCGGCCTCTACCAGCGGCGGCACGAGGCCGAGCTGAAGCTGCGCGCGACCGAAGCCAACCTCGGGCGGGTCGCCGACGTGATCGAGGGCTTGGAATCGCAGCTCGCGAGCCTCGGGCGGCAGGCGCGGCAGGCGGCGCGCTACCGCGAGATCGCCGAGGCGCTGCGCCGCGCCGAGACGCTGCTGCTCTGGCGGCACTGGCACGACGCCGAGAGCGCGCGCGCTGCCGCCGAGGCGGCACTGACCGCGGCCCTGCGCGCCGCAGGCGCGGCGCATGCCGAGGCGGCGACGGCCGCGCGCCTGCGCGCCGAGGCCGAGGAGGCGATGCCGGCGCTGCGCGAGGAGGACGCAATCGCAGGGGCGGTATTGCAGCGGATCGTGCTGGAGCGCGACCGGCTCGACGCCGAGACTGCTGCCGCCGAACGCGAGATCGCGGCGCTCGCCGGCCGGACCGCCCAGCTTTCGGCCGACCGGGAGCGCGAAGCGGCGCTCGACCATGATGCCGAGGCGATGACCGCCGCGCTTGCCCGCGAACGGGTGGAGCTGGAAACCGAGGGTGACGGCCACGAAGGGCGGCTCGCAGCCGCCCGCGGAGCCGCCGAAGCGGCCGCCGCGACGCTCGGCGAAGTCGAGGCGGCCTTCGACGCGCGTACCGAAACGGCGGCGCGGCTGGTGGCCGAGCACGCCGCCGCCGCGCGCACGCTCGAGGATGCGCGGCGCCGCGCCGGCGAGGCGGCGCGGGGGCACGAAGCGGCACAGGCGGCGCACATGGGCGCTGCCCGCGAGCTCTCGGCCGCCGCGGGGGTTCGGGCGAGCGCGACCGTTGCTGCGGAATCGGCGGCGACCGCGGCGGAGTCCGCGGAAGCCGAGCTGGCGGCGGCGGAGGCCGAAGCGGCGACCGCGCGCAGCGCGGCCGAGGCGGCGCGCGGCCGGCTCGCCGAGGCGGCCGGCACGGCGCGGGCGCTGGAGGCGGAGGTTTCGGGGCTGGAAAAGCTCCTCGCGCGGGAGGCGCGCGCGACGAGTCCGGTGCTCGACGGGCTCAAGGTGGCGCCCGGCTTCGAGGCAGCGCTCGGCGCTGCGCTGGCCGACGACCTGACGCTGCCGCTTCTCGATGGCGACGCCGGCACCGGCTGGCGGGCACTTGGCGAGGCGCCGTCCGAGCGGTTGCCGGGCGAGGCGACGCCGCTCGCTGCCCATGTCGAGGCGCCGGCGGCGCTGGCGCGGCGGCTCGCGGCGATCGGGGTCGTGGCACCCGTCGACGGGGCGCGGCTGCAATCGTCGCTGGCGCCGGGGCAGCGGCTGGTCAGCCGCGAGGGCGATCTCTGGCGCTGGGACGGACTGACCGTGGCAGCCGGCAGCGCGGGATCGGCGGCGACGCTGCGGCTACAGCAGCGGAACCGGCTCGAGGCGATCCGCGCCAGCCTCGCCGCGGCCGTGATGGCGCACGACGCGGCGACCAAGGCAGAGGCGGAGGCCGGCCGGCGGCTCGCCGCCCGGGCGGCGGCCGAAGCGGCGGCTCGAAACGCGCGGCGGACGACCGAGGCGGCGGCGGCGGAGACGGCGCGCGCCCGGGGGCGAGCGGAAACCGCACTGGAGGGGCTAGAGGCGCGGGTCGCCGGTCTGGCTGCCGGGGCGGCGCGCCGCGGGGACGAAGCGAAGGCGACCCGCGCCGCCCTTGCTGCGGCGGAGGCCGAGGCGGCAGCGCTCGACGACCCGGCGGCGGCGAAGGCAGCGGTCGAGGCGGAGCGAGTGCGGCTCGAGGCGGCACGGATCACCATGCTGACTAGGCGCGCTGAGGCCGAGGAGATCGAGCGGGCCGGGACCGCGCGCGCGCGCCGGCTCGCCGAGATCGAGCGCGAGACCGCGAGCTGGCACGCCCGCCGCGCTTCGGCCACCGGACGGCTGGCGGACCTCGACCGACGCGCGGCCGAAACCGCGGCGGAAGCCGAGGCCGCGGCCACCCGGCCACCGGCGCTGAAGGCGCGTCGATCCGAGCTGGACGCCGCCGCGGCAGAGGCGGAAGGACGCCGACGGCGCGGCGCGGATGCGCTGGCAGCCGCGGAGATCGAGCTGCGCAGCCGCGACGCGGCGGCGCGGGCGACGGAGCGGGCGGCAGGCGAGGCGCGCGAGGCCCGCGCCCGCACCGAGGCACTGGCCGAGGCGGCGACCGCGGCAGCGGAGGCGAGCGTCGAGCGGGTGCGGGCGGAGGGCGGCACCGAGCCGGAGCAGCTTCTCGCGCGGACGGGGGCGAGCGGCGATCAGGTTCCGGCGGCGGCCGTGCTCGAAGCCGAGGCCGACCGGCTGCGACGGGCGCGGGACGGCCTGGGGCCGGTCAATCTGCGCGCCGAGGAGGACGCGCGCGAAATTCGCGAGGAATCCGAGACGCTCGCCCGCGAGCGCGACGACCTCGACGAGGCGATCCGCAAGCTGCGGCATGGGATCTCGACGCTGAACCGCGAGGGGCGCGGCCGGCTGCTGGCGGCCTTCGACGAGGTGAACCGCAATTTCTCCGAGCTCTTCAAGCACCTCTTCGGCGGCGGAGAGGCTAGCCTCGTGCTGGTCGAGAGCGACGATCCGCTGGAGGCGGGGCTCGAGATCATGTGCCAGCCGCCGGGCAAGAAGCTCTCGACGCTGTCGCTGCTCTCGGGCGGCGAGCAGACGCTGACCGCGCTCAGCCTGATCTTCGCGGTCTTTCTCGCGAGACCCTCGCCGATCTGCGTGCTCGACGAGGTCGACGCGCCGCTCGACGACGCCAACGTCGGCCGCTTCTGCGACCTGCTCGACGGGATGATCGAGCGCACCGACACCCGCTTCCTGATCATCACCCACCATGCGGTGACGATGTCGCGGATGGAGCGGCTGTTCGGGGTGACGATGGGCGAACAGGGAGTGAGCCAGCTGGTCTCGGTGGACCTCGCCGCCGCCGAGCGGATCATCGAGACCGCGGAATAGTGCGGGCTTTCGCTCAGTCCGCGTCCGGGCCGAGTGCCATCGCCACCAGGCGTTCGAGCGCGTCGTAGTCCTCGGCGTCGAAGCCGCCAGCCCCCTGCAGCCAGAGCCCGGCAGCGCGCAGGCTGTCCGGCAGCACACGGCAGGTGACGTGGCGCCCCGAGCGCAGCTGTGTCACCAACCCCGCGCGAACCAGGAAGGCGATGTGCTTGGAGATCGCCGCGAGCGACATCTCGAACGGCGCAGCGAGCTCTCCGACGGTGCGGTCGCCGGCGAAGAGCTCGGTCACGATGGCGCGTCGGGTGGGGTCAGCCAATGCCGCGAAAGTTAGGTCGAGATCGCCGCCGACACGCTGCTCCATGCGCCATTGGCTACCGCGTCTGCCGGGAAAGTCAACCAATCGGTTGAGAATTGGGCCGCCTGTCGACCGCGACCCGACAATGAGGTAGCGCGCCGAGAGCCGTGGTCGCTCAACGCATAAGGGGTGCCTTTTCAGTGACTTGTCTGAAGCCAGCCCCCGGCGCTTTCGCTTGACAGTTGCGGGCGCTTTCCATTACCACCCTTGCAGTCACGCCCGCGTGGGAAGGGGCTTGCGGCGATGGCGGAAGAGGCGTTTTCCGAACGGCTGAAGCGGCTGGAGGATAGGATCGCAGCCGCCAAGGCCCGGCAGGAGCCGACGCGGGTGGGCCACGGGGAGATGACCCAGGGCTCGATCGCCTGGCGGATGGTAATCGAACTGGTCGTGGGGATGGTCCTCGGACTGGCGATCGGCTGGGGGCTCGACGCGCTCTTCGGGACGCGGCCGGTCTTTCTGGTGTTATTTACGCTCCTCGGCTTCGGCGCCGGCGTGCGCACGATGCTTCGGACGGCAGCCGACCTGCAGTCCGGCCGGGGTGAGGCGGCGCTGATGCGCCGCGGCGATGACGAAGCCTAGGGACGAGGGCACGAGATGGCGGAAGCAGGCGGCGGCGGGCTCAACATCCACCCGATGGAGCAGTTCGAGGTCCACCCGCTGTTCGGAGACGGGGCGGTGCACTGGTACACGCCGTCCAACGCCACGCTCTGGATGGCGCTGGTGGTGATCGGGATGAGCCTGCTGATGGTGTATGGCGCGCGTGGGCGCGCGCTGGTGCCCACGCGGATGCAGTCGGTCGCGGAGTCGATCTACGGCTTCGGCTACAAGATGATCGAGGACGTCGCCGGAAAGCAGGGGACGAAGTACTTCCCCTACATCATGACGCTGTTTCTCTTCATCCTGGGCGCCAACGTGCTGGCGCTGATCCCGGGCAGTTTCGCCTCGACCTCGCACGTCGCGGTGACCGGGCTGCTGGCGCTCGCGGTCTTCATCAGCGTCACGGTAATCGGCTTCATGAAGCACGGGATGCATTTCCTGAATCTCTTCTGGGTGGCGAGCGCGCCGACGGTGGCGCTGCGGATCGTGCTGGCGGCGATCGAGGTGATCTCCTACTTCGTCCGCCCGCTCAGCCACTCGGTCCGGCTTGCCGGCAACATGATGGCCGGCCACGCGGTCTTGAAGGTCTTCGCGGGCTTCGCCGCCGTGCTCGGCGTCGGCGCCTTCGTCCCGATCCTGGCGATCACAGCGATGTACGGCCTCGAGCTGATGGTGGCGGTGATCCAGGCGTACGTCTTCGCGATCCTGACCTGCGTCTACCTGAACGACGCGCTTCATCCCGGCCATTGACACCCGGCCGACGACGACGGCCGAAGGGCCATCCCGACAGACACCCTCGATAGGAGAAAGACCATGGAAGGCAACATCGCAAACATGGGCCAGTTCATCGGCGCGGGCCTCGCCTGCGTCGGCATGGGCGGCGCCGGCATCGGCGTGGGCCTCGTCGCCGGCAACTTCCTCGCCGGCGCGCTGCGCAATCCCGCAGCGGCGGGCGAGCAGACCGCGACGCTCTTCATCGGCATCGCCTTCGCCGAAGCGCTGGGCATCTTCTCGTTCCTGGTTGCGCTGCTGCTGATGTTTGCGGTCTGATCCGCAGGACAGACAGCGCCGCGCAAATCGCGGGCCGAATTGGTCCGCCGAAGACGGAGTGAGGGATGGCGAGCGAAAACGCCTTGATCGTGATCGCGCAGGCCGACGCCGGCCATACGGACGCCATGGTGGCCGGCGGGGAGACTTCTGCCGACACCGGAACCGCCAACCTCGAGCATGCCGAAAGCGGTATGCCGCAGCTCGACCCGGCCATCTTTCCCAACCTGATCTTCTGGCTGGTCGTCGCGCTCTTCGCCCTCTACTGGGTGCTGAGCCGGGTGGCGCTGCCGCGGATCGGGACGGTGATCGGCGAGCGCAACGACGCGATCGCCAACGACATCGAGCAGGCCGCGGCGCTCAAGCGGCGGGCCGAGGAGGCCGAGGCGGCGTACAACGCCGCGCTCGCCCAGGCGCGCGACGAGGCGCACAAGATCGCGGCCGAAGCCCGGGCGCAGATCGACAAGCAGCTCGCCGGGCTGATGGCGAAGGCCGACGAGGACATCGCCGCCCGCACCGCTGAATCGGAGCAGCGCATCGGCGAGATCCGCGCGAGCGCCGCCGAGAGCATCTCCGAGGTCGCGCGCGACACCGCCGCGGCGATCGTCGAGCGGCTGATGCCCGACCTGGCCGACCGGGCGGCCAGCGATGCCGCAGTCGCCGAGCTGCAGAAGGGGTGACGCGATGGGCTTCCTGAACAACACCGAGATCGTCGTCGGCATCGGATTTCTGATCTTTCTCGGCATCCTCGTCTACTACAGGGTGCCGCATCTGATCGCGGGCAAGCTCGACGAGCGGGCGCTGCGCATCAAGGCCGAGCTCGACGAAGCGCGGGCGCTGCGCGACGAGGCGCAGACGCTCCTCGCCGGCTACGAGAGGCGGCAGAAGGAGGTCCGGGCGCAGGCGGAGGAGATCGTCGTCGCCGCCCGGCACGAGGCCGAGCGCGCGGCGGAGCAGGCGAAGGAAGACATTCGGCAGTCGGTGCAGCGGCGGATGCAGACCGCGACCGAGCAGATCGCCGCCGCGGAGCAGGCTGCGGTCCGGCAGATTCGTGACGAGGCGGTGAACCTCGCGGTCGCCGCCGCCGGGGAAGTGCTGCGCGCACAGACCAAGGCGGCCGACGCGAACCGGCTGATCGAGTCGGCGATCAAGGAAGTCGGCGACAAGCTGCACTGACGGAACCCGGAGGTGGGCGCGCCCGTTGGGCGCGCTGGATGCCTGGCGCAATCGCGCCGGTCCCTTTCCGCGGGAGGACGATGATGGCGGCAGTCGAAGCCCGCAAGGCGCAGCTCGAGACCCGTCTCAGCGAGCTACAGGCGCGAATCTCGCGCATCGAAGGCGAGCTTGAGCAACCGGTCAGCGACCGCTTCGGCGAGCAGGCGATCGAGCGCGAGGGCGAAGAGGTGCTCGAGGATCTCGGCGCCGCCGGCTTGCGCGAGGTGCGGATGATCGAGGCGGCGCTCGACCGCCTCGCCAGCGGCAGCTACGGCACCTGCGCGCGCTGTGGCGATCCGATCGCCGAGGAGCGGCTCGATGCGCTGCCCGCCACCCCGGTCTGCGCCGATTGCGCGAGCGGACGCTCCCCCTCCTGAAAAGTCAGCGCGGGCCCCTTCCGGACCCTCGGTCGAGGGACTGGAGGGGCTCGTTCTCGTCTCTGCAGCCGCGATCCGGTCGGCGCGACCGCTTCGCCGTCAGGCGGGGCTCGTCGGGGTGATGATGATCTCGACGCGCCGGTTCTGCGCCCGGCCGCCCGGCGTGTCGTTGCTCGCGACTGGCTGATTGAAGCCGACGCCGGAGGCCGTTACCCGCATCGAGGCGACGCCGTTCTCGGTCAGGATCTTGGCGACCGAGCTGGCGCGGCGTTCGCTGAGCCCCTGGTTGTGTTCGGCGCTGCCGGTGTTGTCGGTATGGCCGACCACCTGGACGTTGGACGCCGGGTTGTCGCGCAGGCTGCGTGCGACGAAGGCGATCTCGTCGACGTAGTCGGCATGAACCACGGCGCTGTCCACGTCGAAGGTGATCGACTCGGGCAGCGTCACCACCAGCTGGCTGCCGGTGTTGGTGACGGTCGCGCCGCTGCCGGACAGCCCGTCCTCGAGCTGCTTTTGCTGGCGGTCGAGCGTCGCGCCGATCGCAGCGCCGGCCATGCTGCCAAGCGCGCCGCCGACCAGCGTGCCGGTGGTGCCGCCGCCGTCGATCGCGCGCCCGATCAGCGCGCCGGCGCCGGCGCCGAGCAGCCCGCCGGTGGCGGTGCGGTTGCTGCTGCCGTCCAAATTCGTGCACCCCGCCATCGCGGCACAGGTGGTCGCCAGGAAAAGGATCCTGCCCGTCTTGCTCATGTCAGCCTCGCTCGTTCGTTTTTTTGTCTTGCCGGGCTCAATACCACACGACGCGGCGTTTGCGAATCGGCTTTTTTTCCGGCCGGCCGCGATCGCGACGATCCGGCAACGAAGCTTTGCCGCGACCTCGGCCTACGCGCTGTGCCGGGCGGCGGGGCGACCAGGGGCGGCATGATCTGCTCGCACTGCTCGCGTGCGAGCAGATGGGTAAGTGGCTGTAATATCTACATAAAATGTTTTGCCGTTAACCACATTTCAATGGGTTCCGACATTTGCGCGCCGTTTCAGCAGCCGCCCAGACGGGCGCAGATGCGCTGGTGGTAGAGCTGGTTGGCGTCGTCCGAGGCGGGGTCGGCGGCCCCTTCCCGGACCTCGGTTCCATCCGGCTTGCGGCAGGTGAAGGCATAGCTCGGGTCGATCCCGTCGAGCAGGCAGGGCGAGATCTGCCAGCCGTCGGGGAGCGCGGTGAGATCGGCGGCGCTCCACTTCGGGTGGCCGGCCGCCCGCAGCTCGTCGAGGCGGGTGACGACGAGGTGTCCGAGGTCGGCCACGAACTGGCAGCTCGCCGCCTGGTAGCTGTTGGCGCGGGGGTCGAAGTCGAAGGTCACGAGGTAGGTGGGCACGGCGACAACCGGCACGGACTCCGGCGCGAAGGAATAGGTGCCGGCGGCGATCTCGGCAGGTCCGTAGGCGGCCGTCAGCGCCGGGACGGTCAGCGGCAAGAGGTGGAAGGCCGCCGGGTCGAGCCCGGCGGACACCAGGCGCGCGTCGGGCGCGCCGGCGACCTCGATGACGGCGTCGACGTCGCCGGCGCGCAGCGCATCGAGCGCCGCGTCCGGCGCCAGCGGCAGCCGTTCCGAAGGCTCGACCTGCGCGAGATCGAGGATCAGGCCGGCGGTGATCTGGGTGCCGCTGTCGGGGAGGCCTGTCGCCACCCGCTTGCCGGTGAGATCGGTGAGCGTCGCGACGTCGTGGCGGGCGATCACGTGCACTTCTTCGGAGAAGAGCGGGAAGACCACCCGCACCCCACGCGCCGGCCGGCGCAGGTCGGGGTCGTCCGCCTGGAAGGTGCGGAAGTATTCGAGCACGTCGCCCTGCACGATGCCGAGCTGGGTGGCGCGGCGGTCGCGGACCGCGCGCATGTTCTCGATCGAACCCGCGCTCTCGCGCACCGTCAGGTCGAGGCCGCAGCTCGCGGCCAGCGCGGCGAGGTCCTGGCCGGCACGCAGCTCGGTGCTGCCCGCGGGGCCTGCGACGAGGTTGGTGGCGACGGACTGCGCGAAAGCCGGCAGGGCGGCCAGAGCGACGGTCAGCGCGAGGACCGGGGCCAGCAGCCGGCGGGCGGGGATCAGCATCCGCCAAGCCCCCGTACCAGCGCCGCCGCGGTCAGCCGGTTGATCGTGCCGACGGCGGAGGTCAGGGCGTCGGTGACGCAGGCACCCCGCTCGAGGTCCGCAATCAGCGCGGCGCGCGCTTCGGGGCTCGCCCCGGCAAGCCCGGGCGCGGTGCCGACCGCCGCCGAGACAGCCTCGGGCGACCGCACGTCTGCGGCTTCGGCGCTGGCGGCCATTGCGGCGGGCGGCGGTGCGGTGGGCGGTGCGGCGGCGGGCCTGGCGGGCGGCCGCCAGCGCCGCTTCCTCGGCGCGCGCGGCGCTGATCCGGGCCTCGACCGCCGCCAGCGCCTCGGTGGCGGTCTGGCGGTCGGCCTCGGCCCTCGCCGCGTCTGCCAGCCGGCCATCGCGGCTGCGGGTGGCCTGGTCGGCCGCCTGGCGCAGCGCCGTGACCCGATCGGCGAGCTTGGCGGCCTCCGCCTCGGCAGCCTCTGCCGCCGCCTCGGCCGCGGCCTGCCGGGTCGCGGCGGCGGAAAGCGCGCGCGTCCGCTCGTCCTGGCTGCCCTCGGCCTCGACGAGCCCCTTCTGCAGTGCGGCGAGCCGGCTCTCGGCGGTGTCGGCGGCGGTCTGCGCCGTCTGGCGGCGGGCCTCCGCCGCCCGCGTCGCGGTCTCGGCCGAAGCCTGGGCCGACGCGGCCTCGGCCGCCTTCCGGTCGAGTTCGGCGGCGTGCGTCTCCGCCGCGGCGGCCGCCTTTTCGGCGGCATCCTGCCGCGCCTTCGCCTTCTCCGCCGCCGCCTCGGCCGCCGCCTGCCGCGCCTCGGCGGCATCGGCCGCCTTGGTCGCCGCGGCCTCGGCCGCCGCAGCGTCGCTCGCCCTGGCGTCGGCCGCCTCGCGCGCCTCTTGCGCTGCCTTCTCGTCCGCGGCGCGCCGGGCCGCGACCGTCGCGGCTTCGGCGGCGGCCGTGTCGCGATCGGCCTCGGCCGCGGCGATGGCGGACTTGAGCCGGGCCAGTTCGGCCTCGCCTGCATCCGCGTCGCGCCGGAGGTCGGCAAGCCGTGCCTCGGCCGCCGCCGCGGCGCGCTCGGCGTCTTCCCTGCGCGCGACCGCGGTCTGGTCCGCCGTGCCGGCGGCGGCTTCGGTCTGGGCCGCCGCCTGGCGCTCGGTCTCGAGCCGTTTCAACTCGTCCCGCTGCCGGCCGATCTCGGCGGCCAGCGAATCGCGCTGCCGTTCGGCGGCTTGCAAGGCGGTCTTGGCGGTGTCGGCCTCGTCGGTCGCGGCGCGAGCGGCGGCCGACAGCGCGTCGAGCGCCGCTTTGGCAGCGGCGACGCGGTCGGCCGCGGCCGCGGCGGCCGCCTCCAGCGTCTCGCGCTTTTCCTCGAGCTCGGCGACCTCGGCCTGCACCGCTGCGATGTACTCGCGGCCGGATCCGGCGATGGCGGTCTCGTCGGCCTCCGCGCCCGAGCCGGCCCCCAACCCGGCGAGGCCGAGCACGAGGCTTCCGATCAGGAGCGGCGCCGGGCCGCGCCGCCGGCCGGCGGGACGGCGATCGAGGGACTGCACGGCTGTCAGTTTCCGACCCAGAGATCGAGGCGCCCCGGCTCGGCGTCGTCGAGCAGCTTGCCGTAGTCGCGGACCCCGACCTCGCCGTCGCCCGCGCCGACCACCGGGGTGATCAGCCGCGCGAGCGCATCGGCCGCCGCCACGTCGTCGGCGCGGTAGTAGCCGACCCGCGAGGTCGCGACCTCGAACGGCAGCAACTCGATCCGCACGTTGGCGATGCCGGCGCCGTTGAGCGCCGCCAGGATCGCCGCCTGCCGTTCGGCCGGGAAGCCGGGGCCGACCCGCAGCCGGACGACGCTGACCCGCGACAGCGCCGGCGCGCCTGCCGCCGCTTGCGGGGGCTCCGTCCGCGTGGGGGCGGCAGGTGCCGCCGCGGTGGCAGTGTCGTTCGTCGCTTGCGGCGGGGCCGGCTGCTGCGGCGCCTGCGGCGGGGTCGATTGCTCCGTCGTCTGCAGCGGGGTTGGCTGCTGCGCCCGGGGCGTTTCGGGCGACGGGCGGAACAGGAACGCGGCGACCACGGCACCGACGGCGATCAGCACCCCGACGGCGACCCAGGCGATCGAGCGGGTCGTCTGCCGCGAGGCGCGGGGGACGGCGATGCGCTCGGCCTGCTCCGCCAGCGGCGGGCGCGCAAGGACCGCTTCGGGGGTCGTGGGCGCCGGCGTGGAGCGTTCGGGGGATTTCTGCGACGGCGGCCGCGGGGGTCCGGGCTTGCGGGTCGGCGTGGCTTCGACCGTGGGGCCGCTGCGCCAGGGGCCGGAAACCGCACCGGCACGGATCCCGTCCTTGCGGCCGGCTATCTGGGCCGTCTTGCCGGGCGGCCGATCGCGCGTCCCGTCCACCTCTCGCACACCCCTCTGCGCGCCCATGGCCCCTTCGAGGCCGGCGCTCCCCTTGGGGATGATAGAGCAAAGCCTCCCCCGGTCGAAAGCGCTAATTGCCGCAAGCCTTAAGCGGGCGGAACGGCTCAGCCGGCGACCGCCGCGCGGTACCAGTCGATGATCGCTCGGCGCTCGGCGGGCTCGATCTCGGTGACGTTGCCCGGCGGCATCGCGTGGCTGCGGCCGGCCTGCAGGTAGACCTCGCGGGCGTGCTGGGCGATCGCCTGCGGGTTGTCGAGGACGACGCCCTTCGGGGCGCCGTGGATGCCGGGCCACGAGGGTTCGGCGGTGTGACACATCGAGCAGCGGCCGAGGACGGCGGTGGAGGCCGCCTCGAAGCCCTGCGCCGAGGCGAAGCGCTGGTCGAGCGCCGACATCTGCAGCTCCGGTCGCTCGCTGCCCGGGGCCGACGAGAGCCACATGATGATGACGAAGATGATGGCGGTGGCGGCCCAGGTCCAGTTGAGCTTGCGGCCGGTCGCATGCATCGTGTTGAAATAGTGGCGGATCGTGACGCCCATCAGGAAGACGAGGCTGGCGATGATCCAGTTGTACTCGGTCGCGAAGGCGAGCGGGTAGTGGTTGGAGAGCATCAGGAAGAGGACGGGCAGCGTCAGGTAGTTGTTGTGGGTCGAGCGGAGCTTGGCGATCTTGCCGTACTTCGGGTCGGGGGTGCGGCCGGCCTTGAGGTCGGCGACGACGATCTCCTGGTTGGGGATGATCACGAGGAAGACGTTGGCCGACATGATCGTGGCGGTGAAGGCGCCGAGGTGGAGGAGCGCGGCGCGGCCGGTGAAGACGTGGGTGTAGCCCCAGGCCATGGCGACGAGGATCAGGAAGAGGATCACCATCAGCGTGGTCGGGTTCGCGGCGAGGCGCGACTTGCAGAGGTTGTCGTAGAGGATCCAGCCGACCGAGAGCGAGGCGAGCGAGATCAGGATCGCGAGCCAGGCCGGCATCGGCATCACCGCCTGGTCGACGAGGAAGAGGTTGGCGCCGGCGTAGTAGACGATGCAGAGCATCGCGAAGCCCGAGAGCCAGGTGGCGTAGGACTCCCACTTGAACCAGACGAGGTGGTCGGGCATCCGCTCGGGGGCGACCAGGTATTTCTGGATGTGGTAGAAGCCGCCGCCGTGCACCTGCCACTCCTCGCCGCTGGCGCCGGGCGGCAGGTGCGGGACCTTCTTCAGCCCGAGGTCGAGGGCGATGAAGTAGAAGGACGAGCCGATCCAGGCGATGCCGACGATGACGTGCAGCCAGCGCACGGCGAAGGCGAGCCAGTCCCAGATGATGGCGTATTCGTACATGACGCGCGGCCCCCAGTGCTGTCCGGATCAGGGCAGCGTGGCAGAAAAAGCGTTGCAGGCAAACGCTGCAAATGACCGAGCACTTTCTGCGATCGCCTGAAAATGCTAGCGTGCGCGCCATGTCCTACGTCGCGAACCTCAAGACGTTCGTCCGGGTGTTCGAGCTCGGCTCGATGTCGGCGGCGGCGCGCGACCAGCGGGTGTCGGCGGCGGTGGCCTCGGCGCGGATCGCGGAGCTCGAGCGGTCGCTCGGGCGTGCGGCTCTTCAACCGCACGACGCGGTCGCTGCAGCCGACCGAGCAGGGGTCGATCTTCTACAAGGGGGCGCAGAAGATCCTCGAGACGATCGAGGAGGCGGAGGCGGCGGTGGCCGACGTCTCGAAGAAGCCGCGCGGGTCGATCCACGTGGCGGCACCGCTCGGGATCGGCAAGCGGCTGATCGCGCCCTTGGTGCCGGCGTTCAAGGACCTCTACCCGGAGATCGACGTGCGGCTGCGGCTGTCGGACCGGCGGATCGACGTGACCGGCGAAGGGCTCGACATGGCCTTCGTGCTCGGGCCGCTCGAGGATTCGAACCTCCGGGTGCGGCCGGTCGCCGACTGCGCGCGGCTGCTCTGCGCGGCGCCGGCGTACCTCGCGGCCCGCGGGGTGCCGCGGGAGGCGGCGGAGCTGGTCGGCCAGGGGCACGACTGCCTGATGCACCGCTTCCCGGGGGCGCGGGAGTTCGTCTGGACGCTGGTGACCGCCGACGGGCCGCAGCGGTTCGAGGTGACGGGGACGCTCGAGTCGGACGACGGGGACGTGCTGACCGGCTGGGCGCTCGCCGGGCGGGGGATCGTGCTGAAGCCGGCGTTCGAGGTCGCCGAGCACCTCGCCTCGGGGGCGCTGGTGCCGGTCTGCGAGGCGACCCCGCCGCTGCCGATCCAGCTCGCCTGCCTCTTCCCGCACAAGCGGCTGCAGGACCCGAAGAGCCGGCTCTTCATCGACTTCATGGTGGCGGAGGTCCGCAAGGCGGTGGCGGAGGCGCTGGCGCCGCTGGGGGCTTCGGCTGGGGAGTGAAGGCGTGCGGCCGGGGGGCGTGTGTCCGCACTGTCCGCGTGCGGACGGATTGTTAAGTGATTGATTTTTCTCTATTTAAGGTATCGCCGTTAAGGAGATTTGCGCGGCGCGGGCGCGGACATTCACTAGGCATTTATGGATGCCCGGCGCGCGTGGACGCGGAAAGACTGCCATTTGCCCGTTCGGAGGTGTATATTTGAGCGCCGTGAACCACCGAGGCGTTGGGGAAGAGCGAATGGGTGCGGCAATTGTAGGCTTTCTCCAACTTCTGTTCTCACCGGAAACAGTTCGAGGTCTTCTCAAAGACGTACGCCTGCGGGGATTTATAACCGGGTCTGCTCTCCTAACACTTTTATTGATTTACGTAGTTCACTCCGAGATATTAGACTACGGCTTACGGAACATTGTCGAGGCCGCCATGAAAAGTACTTTAGGAGCCGCTCTTCTGGTCTTGACGGGCGTATCTTGGCTCTGTTCGTTATTTTTTTTACTAGCAGACTACAGCAAAGTTGAGCGTGACGCCGTATCCGAGCAGGCAGCATCACCTCGCGAAGCCAACGAAGCGATCGTCACACCGCTGGCGAATAAACAGACTGCACACGTGACCAGTTGGCAGTATAGGGAAATTAACACGTTATCCGACGGACCCATGACGAAAGTCGACTCCGTGTACGACGCCGAACTACGCCGAACTTTAGTTAGGAAGGAGCTCAAAGACGCGTCACACGAAGAGGAGTTTATCGACGAAAGTCGGAAGGCCACGACCCTCTCTGATCTGCCATACTACGTGCAGATCTACGGGGCCAACTTCAGGACGGAGGGTATCAAGCCACATGTGATCATGCAGTACATTCCAAACGGAACCTTAAGGGAGTACATCGATAACAATATTGGTCACGATATCGACATAAAGACAATTCGCCGGATCGTCTCGAGAGTCGGCGCCGCAATTATATCTGCGCACGAGCGCGAGTTTTCGGTGGGGAACATAAAACCCTCAAATATTATTCTCGACAATGACGATGAGCCGTACCTTTCCCCCAACCTTCATCGTACTTATCTTGAGGTGGGAAGGAGTATTAAGGCAGTGAGGGCGGGAACTGTAAGCCTGGAAGACTTGGCGTACGCTCCCCCGGAACTTTTTCAGCTTGATCGATCAAGTAATGACCCTCGGCCAAATCCGCAACGAATGGATCAGTATTCGCTCGGTCTATTGGCCTATCACTTAGCTACTGGTACTCTTCCGGAAACACTTCCCAGAATTTCTACTCGCTCACCGACAGCTCATTGCGCAGATCTGCATGACGAAGTTCTCAAGCGCGGCTCTTTAGCCTTCCAAGAGTTGCAACCCTTGCACTCGGTGCGAAAGGACGTTCCCAAAATTATAAGTGACATTATTGCAAGAATGACTGCGAGACGACCGGGGGATCGGTACGATACAGTCGAAGAGGCGATGCAACGGCTTCGTAAAGCAGAGCGTTGGATTATTGATACAGCTCGTGATAGCTATGTCAGATGTCTTTCCCGCAAATATCATGAAAGTTTCTTTGCAGCTTTTTATCGGGAATTCACATCTAAACCAAGCATTCATTCGCAATTTGTCTCACTTGATCCAAATAGTTGGACAGCCCAGCACGGAAAGCTTCAGCGGGCAATTGAAGCCTCGTTTGACTTTGCCAATGACACCGTTGCTGACAAGAAGTTTTCGGAACCCAATGCAATGACGGGGTATGCGAGGCATCACGCCGAACTCGCCATCGGCGAGAATGAGTATGCTGATTTTGTGGATGCTCTTGTCAGAACAGTTGCCGGCGGTTCTGATAGACCCCCATACCAATTTCAGAATGCGTAGAGTATGGCGCCGAGATTGAGTGTGCTTGGCGCAGTCTGATGGGCTTTGTTGTCCAGTATTTTCTGGAAGTTAGGCAAAAATCTGTGCGCAATGGAAGCGATTCCGGTGGAACGCCATCCTCTTAACCGGAACTCTATCTCAACTCCCCCGATACGTCGAGTAGCTGTACGGCGCCAGCAGCAGCGGGACGTGGTAGTGGGCCTCGGCGTCGGCGATGCCGAAGCGGATGGGGATCTGGTCGAGGAAGTGGGGCTTCCCGCTGAGGCCGGCGGCCTCGAGGTAGGGGCCGGCGTGGAAGAGGAGCTCCCAGGTGCCGGGCTCGGCTTCGCCCCGGGGGATGACCGGCGCGTCGGTGCGGCCGTCGGCGTTGGTCACGACCTCGCGGACGCGGCTGCGGCGCTCGCCGTCGATGCGGAAGAGCTCGATGCGCAGCCCGGCCGCCGGGCAGCCGCGGGCGGCGTCGAGAACGTGGGTCGTCGACGTAGCCTTCGGGCATCCTCGCCTCCCCTGATGCGTCGCGCGAGGATCGCGCGGACCGGCGGGCGGCGCCATCCCCGCGGGGCGAAAAATCCTTCAATCCGATTTTGAAAGCCCGGGGCCGCGGCGGAGGCTAGACTGCCGGGCAAGCGAGGGAGAGAGATGCGCTACATCCGTGACATGCAGGGCTACGGCGAGACCCCGCCCGACGCCGACTGGCCCGGCGGGGCGGCGATCGCCGTCCAGTTCGTGCTGAACTACGAGGAGGGCGGCGAGAACAACGTCCTGCACGGCGACGCCGCCTCGGAGGCGTTCCTGAGCGAGATCGTCGGGGCGGCGCCCTGGCCGGGGATGCGGCACTGGAACATGGAGTCGATCTACGAGTACGGGGCGCGGGCCGGGTTCTGGCGGCTCCACCGGATGTTTGTCGGCGCGGGCGTGCCGGTGACGATCTACGGGGTGGCCTCGGCGCTGGCGCGGTCGCCGGCGCAGGTCGCGGCGATGCGAGGCGCGGGCTGGGAGATCGCGAGCCACGGGCTGAAGTGGGTCGAGTACAAGGACGCGGGCCGCGAGGACGAGGCGCGCGACATGGCCGAGGCGGTGCGGCTGCATACCGAGGTGACCGGGGAGCGGCCGCTCGGGTGGTACACCGGGCGGTGCTCGGTCAACACCGTCGACCTCGCGAGCGAGGAGGGCGGGTTTCTCTATGTGTCGGACACCTATGACGACGATCTGCCGTACTGGCGCGAGCATGCCGGGCGGCAGCAGCTGATCATTCCCTATACGCTCGACGCCAACGACATGCGGTTCGCGACGCCGCAGGGGTTCAACTCGGGGGAGCAGTTCTTCGGGTACCTCAAGGACTCGTTCGACACGCTCTATGCCGAGGGGCTGGCGGGGTCGGCGAAGATGATGTCGGTGGGGCTGCACTGCCGGCTGATCGGGCGGCCGGGGCGGGCGGCGGCGCTGAAGCGGTTCATCGAATACGCCAAGGGGCACGACCGGGTGTGGTTCCCGCGGCGGGTGGATATCGCGCGGCACTGGGCGGCGCGGCATCCGGCGCCGGCGGTCGGGGGCGAGCGGGCCTCGGCGATGGGGCGCGAGGCGTTCGTCAAGCGGTTCGGCGGGGTCTACGAGCATTCGCCGTGGGTGGCGGAGCGGGCCTGGGAGCTGGAGCTCGGGCCGGCGCACGACACGGCGGTCGGGGTGGCCTCGGCGCTGGCGCGGGCGTTCCGCTCGGGGTCGGAGGAAGAGCGGCTGGGGGTGCTGACGGCGCATCCCGATCTCGCGGGCAAGCTCGCGGCGGCGAAGCGGCTGACGCCGGAGTCGACGGCGGAGCAGGCGGGGGCGGGGCTCGACGCGCTGACCGATGCGGAGCGGGCGCGGTTCAGCGCGCTCAACGAGGCGTACCAGGAGAAGTTCGGCTTTCCGTTCATCATCGCGGTGCGGGGGCTGGGCAAGGACGCGATCCTCGCGGAATTCGAGCGGCGGATCGGCAACGACCGCGCGACCGAGCTCGCGACGGCGGGGGCGCAGGTGGAGCGGATCGCGCACCTGAGGTTGAAGGACATGCTGCCATGATGGACGACGTGCCGCAGCGGACGGTGCCGCGCTACTGGGCGCCCTGGGGCGGGCTGCCGGGGCAGCACGAGCTGCTCTCGGGGCGGGCGGTGTTCACCGAGGCCTACGCCTTCATCCCGCGCGGGGTGATGACCGATATCGTGACGAGCGCGCTGCCGTTCTGGGAGAAGACCCGGGCCTGGATCATCGCGCGGCCGATGTCGGGATTTTCGGAGACCTTCTCGCAGTACATCATGGAGGTGGCGCCGGGCGGCGGCAGCGAGCGGCCGGAGCCCGATGCCGGGGCGGAGGGGTGCATCTTCCTGCTGCAGGGCGGGCTGAGCCTGGTGCTGGCGGGCGAGAGCCACGAGCTCGAGCCCGGGGGGTTCGCCTTCATCCCGCCGGGGGTCGCGTGGAGCGCGCGGAACCGCGGCGAGGAGCCGGCGCGGTTTCACTGGATCAGGAAGGCCTACGAGGCGGTCGAGGGGCTGGGGATGCCCGAGGTGGTGGTGGGCAACGAGCGCGACGTGAAGAACACGCCGATGCCCGACACCGACGGGCGGTGGACGACGACGCGGTTCTTCGACCACGACGACATGCGCATGGACATGCATGTGACGATCGTGAACCTGCACCCGGGGGCGGAGATCCCGTTCACCGAGACGCACGTGATGGAGCACGGGCTCTACGTGCTGGAGGGCAAAGGCATCTACAAGCTCAACCGCGACTGGGTCGAGGTCGAGGCGGGCGACTTCATGTGGCTCAGGGCGTTCTGCCCGCAGGGGTGCTATGCCGGGGGGCCGGGGCGGTTCCGGTACCTGCTCTACAAGGACGTGAACCGGCATCCGCGGCTGGGGCGGCCGGGGGGATCCTGAGGGCGGTTGTGCAGCTTGCACGGGCGGGTCAGGATGCTGGTCCGGCGGTAAATCGTGTGCTCGGGCAACCCGGTTTCGACGGCGGTTGATGGCGGCTACGGGCGGGAAGGCGGTGGGGATGGCCGGGAGGCGGGGACCGATCAGGACGCTGGTCGTCGGCATCGGCAACATGGGGCGGAGCCATGCGCTCGCCTGTCATCGCGACCCGGACTTCGAGATCGTCGGGCTGGTGAACCGGTCCGCGCCGGCGCTGCCGCCGGAGCTGCGGCGCTACGAGGTGACGCCGGACTTTCGCGGCGCGCTGGCGCGGCTCGGGCCGGAGCTGGTGGTGATCGCGAGCTATTCCGACAGCCACGCGGAGTATGCGATCGCGGCGATGCAGGCGGGGGCGCATGTCTTCGTGGAGAAGCCGCTGGCGACCACGGTCGAGGACGCGGAGCGGGTGGTCGGGGTCGCGCGGGCGACCGGGCGCAAGCTGGTGGTGGGCTACATCCTGCGGCACCATCCGTCGTGGGTGCGGATGATCGCGGAAGCGCGGGCGCTCGGCGGTCCCTGGGTGTTCCGGCTCAACCTCAACCAGCAGAGCTCGGGGCCGACGTGGGAGGCGCACAAGGCGCTGATGCGCACGACCTCGCCGATCGTCGACTGCGGCGTGCACTATGTCGACGTGATGTGCCAGATCACCGACGCGAAGCCGGTCGAGGTGCGCGGGATGGGGGTGCGGCTGAGCGACGAGATCGCGCCGGAGATGTACAACTACGGGCACTTCCAGGTGCTCTTCGCCGACGGCTCGGTCGGCTGGTACGAGGCGGGCTGGGGGCCGATGATGTCGGACACCGCGTTCTTCGTGAAGGACGTGATCTCGCCCGGCGGGGCGATCTCGATCCGGATGCCGGAGGGCGCGCGGTCGGACGATCTCGAGACGCATTCGCGGACGGCGACGATCCGGCTGCACCGGGTGGGGCGGCCGGACGAGGACCTGTCGATGGCCGACGAGCCCGGGCACCAGGACCTGTGCGACCGGCAGGCGGCCTTCGTCGCGCGGGCGATCCGGGAGGATCTGGATCTGACCCGGCACATGCAGGATGCGGTCGCTTCGCTCAGGGTGTGCATTGCCGCCGACGAGAGCGTCCGCTCGGGGCTGCCGGTCGCGCTCTGATCCCGACGACTTCTCCGGATGACCGCTGGTTCTTTTCGACCGAAGCGGGCTCTGCCCGCGAGTCCCCGCCCCGACGGGGAAACGCATGCGGTTCCCGGGGGGCGTTCGCCGGAGCCTGCGGAGGCGAAGAGGGGGGCCACCTGCCGCGCAGGGCAATCCGGCCGCGGCCTCGGGGTCGACTTGCGGCGGCGCGCGTGCGACCGCATGGTCTTCGCCGCCGACCGCTGCCCCTTCGTCGCCCAGACTGGCAAGGAACTCCCGATGACCGAAGCTCTGCACCCCCGGCCGCAGATGCGCCGCCGCGACTGGACCGACCTCTGCGGCGCGTGGCAGTTCGCCCATGACGACGACGACGCCGGTCTCGCGGCCGGCTGGGCGCGGGGCGAGACCGAGCTTGCCCGCCGCATCACCGTGCCCTATCCGCCCGAATCCGCGCGCTCCGGCATCGGCGACAAGGGTTTCCACCCGGTGGTCTGGTACCGCCGCAGCTTCGAGGCACCGCCGCTCGCCGGCGGCCGGCTGCTGCTGCACTTCGGCGCGGTCGACTACGCCGCGCAGGTCTGGGTCAACGGCGCGCTCGTCGCCACGCATGTCGGCGGACATGCCTCCTTCACCGCCGACATCACCGACGCGCTTCGCCCGGACGGCGCGCAGGTCGTGGTCGTGCGCGCCGAGGACCAGCCCGGCGACGTGAGCCAGCCGCGCGGCAAGCAGGACTGGCAGCTCGAGCCGCACGCGATCTGGTATCATCGCACCACCGGCATCTGGCAGCCGGTCTGGCTGGAGCCGGTGCCGGCGACCTACATCGCCGATCTCCACATCGTCCCCGACCTCGGCCGCTGCGGCTGCCACGTGACGGTGGAGCTCGCGAGGCCTGCTCCGGGCGCCTTCGTGGCGGCGCGTCTCGGGCGCGGCGACGAGACGCTGGCCCGCGCCTCGGCGGAAGCGGGAAGCACCGCGGTGCAGCTCTTTCTGCACGTCCCGGCGCTCGAAAACGGCCAGGCGCGGCAGAGCCTGCTCTGGACGCCGGAGAGCCCGAACCTTCTCGAGCTATCCGTGACCCTCGGCGACGCCGAGGGTCGGGAGATCGACGCGGTCGAGAGCTACGCCGGCCTGCGGTCCTGCGCCGCGAAGGAGAACCGCTTCCTGCTCAACGACCGGCCGTACTACCTGCGCTCGGTGCTCGAGCAGGGCTACTGGCCCGATTCGCATCTCGCCGCTCCCGACGCGGATGCGCTGCGGCGCGAGGTCGAGCTGATCAAGGCGCTGGGCTTCAACGCCGTCCGCATCCACCAGAAGGTCGAGGATCCGCGCTTTCTCTACTGGTGTGACCGGCTCGGGCTCGCGGTCTGGGGCGAGATGGCCAATGCCTACGCCTTCTCGCCGCTGGCGGTGGAGCGGCTGGTGCGCGAGTGGCTGGAGGTGGTGCGGCGCGACCGCAACCACCCCTCGATCGTCACCTGGGTTCCGATCAACGAAAGCTGGGGCGTCGCGGACGCGGCGCTGCGCGCCGAGCAGCGGGCGCTGGTCTCGGCGATGTATCACCTCACCCACGCCCTCGATCCGACCCGGCCGGTGGTCTCGAACGACGGCTGGGAAATGACCGAGAGCGACATCGTCGCGGTGCACGACTATTCGGTCTCCGCCGACCAGCTCCGCGCGCGCTGGGGGAACCCGGAGGCGGTCGCGGCGGCGCTGGCGGGCAACGGGCCGCAGCGGCGGCGGCTGCTGCTCGAGGGGCACGTCCCGCACGGACAGCCGGTGATGATCACCGAGTTCGGCGGGATCAGCCACGCCGGCCGCGATGCCGGCGAGTGGCACGGCTACGCCTCGGTCGGCAGCGACGCGGAATACGAGGCGCACCTGCGTTCGCTCTTCGACGCGCTGCTCGACTGCCCGGACGTCGCCGGCTTCTGCTATACCCAGCTGACGGACACGCTGCAGGAGCGCAACGGCCTGCTCCGGGAGGACCGTGCGCCGAAGCTGCCGGTGGAGACGCTGCAGGCGATCATCGGCCGGCCTTCGGCGGCGGTCCCGGCAGAGCACCTGGATCTCGCGCGGAAGAAAGCGCTCGCGGCGGGATAGAACGGGAGAGCCTGCGAGGCTGGCTGGTGGAAATGCGCGATCAGGGCCGTCGAAACCGTCGCTGCCGCTTCGGGTGGCGCGCTGGCGTGGCGGTCGCAGCCTTCGCTGCGCCGCTCCTCGGGGCGGTGGGAGCGGACGCCGCGGGGCGCTTCGTCGCGACGATGGCCTGCGAGGCCTTCCAGTCGAAGAACCGGCAGACCAACCCCGGCGGGGTGACGACCGAGCCGGGGCGGAGCTATGCGACGGTCGCGAACACGGCGGCGCGCGACGACTGGGTGCGGATCGTCGTGCCCGGGGCGCCCACGACCGCCGACCGCTGGGTCGCGGCTTCCTGCGGGACGCTGGCGGCCGGCGCGGCGCCGGCGGAGTCGACCGACAACCTGCTCGCGCTGAACTGGCTGCCGGCCTTCTGCGAGACCCGGCCGCGGGCGCGCGAGTGCCGGGCGAGCGGCGGTGCGCGGCTCGCGGCGCACGGGCTCTGGCCCGAGCCGGACGACGCGGCCTATTGCGGGGTGCCGGCGGCGCTGGTCGAACGCGACCTGGCCGGACGGTGGGGCGAGTTGCCGGCGGTGGACCTCGAGCCGGCGCTCCGCGCCCGGCTGCGCGCGGCGATGCCCGGGACGGCGAGCTTTCTCGATCGGCACGAGTGGCTGAAGCACGGCAGCTGCTACGGCACGCCGGAGGGCTATTTCGACGACCTGACCGGGTTGACCGAAGCGGTGAACGATTCGGCGGTCGGCCGCTTCTTCGCCGGGCATGTCGGCGAGGTGGTGCAGGCGGAGGCCATCCGGTCGGCCTTCGACGCCGCCTTCGGGCAGGGGGCGGGCGCCCGCGTCGAGGTGCATTGCGTCGAGGACGGGGAGCGCCGGCTGGTCTCGGAGCTCACGATCGGCCTCGCCGGCGAGATCGGCCCGGACACCGATCCGGGCGCGCTCATGCGGGCGGCCCGCCGCCAGCCGCTCGGCTGCCGGTCGGGGGTGATCGATCCGGACGGGCTGCAGTAGTCAGGGCCAGGCGAAGCCGATCTTGTCGAGCGGCACGCCGCAGAAGCGCTCCTGCGCCCGCGCGGCCTCGGTCCCGCCCATCCCGGCGTAGAAGCGGCAGGCGAGCGCGTTCTCGGCGAGCGCCCAGACCGTCAGCCGCTGCAGGCCGTGCCCGGAGAGCTCGCGGCGCGCGTGGGTGAAGAGGCGCCGGCCGAGGCCGCAGCCGTGGCATTCGGGGCGAAGGTAGAGCTCGTAGATCTCGCCGCCCGGCCGGGACGGGGCGCGGCTGCGGCCGAGGGTGGCGTAGCCGACCACGTCGTCGTCGCAGTCGATCACCAGCGCCCGGAAGCCGCGATCGTGCATCCGCGCCCACCACGTCGGGCCGCGGCGCGCGATCATCCGCTCGAGGGTCACGCCGGGAATCAGCCCGGCGTAGGCATAGCGCCAGGCGGCGCGATGGGTGTCGGCGAGGCCGCAGTCGTCGGCGCCCGTGGACCAGCGGGTCGCGATCCGGCCGCCATGCTCGCTGTCGTACTCGGACATGGCGGCATGATACCCCGGACCGCGCGCCTTCGCCGCATTTTTCGGTGATGGCGCCGATGGACCCCCGACGGCGATTGTGCGATCCTGACGCGACAATCCCATTGGATGCGACGGGCACTGGAGCGTTCCGCGCCGATGAGCACCAGCATTACCCGGCCCCGGGCCGAGGCGAAGCCGAAGACCGAGCGGCCGAAGGTCTACAAGGTCATCCTGCTGAACGACGACTTCACCCCGCGCGACTTCGTCGTGACGGTGCTGCGCGCGGTCTTCGGGATGAACAGCGACCAGGCGCTCGGGGTCATGCTGACCGCGCACCAGCTCGGCAGCTGCGTGGTCGCGGTCTATACCCGCGAGGTCGCCGAGACCAAGGCGACCCAGGCGACCGAGATGGGCCAGCAGGAGGGCTATCCGCTGATGTTCACCACCGAGCCGGAGGAATAGCCGGCGCGCACCGCGACGGCCTCAGCCCGGCGCCGCACAGCCCTCGATGTCGACGGCGCGCCGGGCATCGAGCACGGTCAGCCGCAGCGATCGCCGCTCGAGCACCGGGCCGGCGGCGCCCCCCGTCTCGATCGGGGCGCGGGCCGAGACGGTCCGTCCGCGGGTCTCGCTCGCGGCGGGGCCGATCCACAGGTTCGGCTGGCTCGAATTCGAGCACGGCGAGCTGGCCCGGGCCGGGGGCGTCGGCGAAGGTGACGGTCGCCTCGACCTCGTAGCCGTCGCTGCCGGGTACGAGCGCGCAGGTCGCATCGACGACGCCGGCATCCGCGGCGCTCACGGCGCGTTCGGCGAGGGCCGCCTCGATGTCGGCGCGGCCCTGGGGGACGGCTCCGGGCGCGATCCGCGCGGTCACCGTCGCCGCGGCGGGCACGCAGACATCGCCGCAGACCCCGAAGGAGGCCGCGAGGCGGAGGTCGATCGGCGCGGCCGGGTCGGCCGAGGTCAGCCGCACCGGCAGGACCAGGCTGCCGGTATAGCCGAGCGTCCGCATCCCTTCGTACTCGAACACCCGCGGGTGCGGCCACTCGTAGGCGACCGAGGCAAGGTTGCTCGAACCGGACCAGTCGAAGCTCGGCGGGATTCCCGCGTCTCCCGGAACGCGCCAGTAGGTATGCCAGCCCGGCGCGAGCCCGATCGCGACCGCCGCGAGCCGGCTGCCGTCCGGCTGCTGCCAGCCGCCGAGGATGCGGACGCCGGTCACTCCCTGCGGGAGGGTCTGCGCCGACGCGAAAGGCGCGAAGGCGGCCGACAGGGCGAGGGTGGCGAGCAGGGTGCGCATCGGGATCCGGAGCTGGTAAGTCGCGGACAATTGGCATGAAATGCCGTGGCCCGATAGTCACAATGCGGCGAGGAGCGGCGCGGCGGATACCCGGCGCTCGCTTGTATTCCTCGCCCGACGGCCTCATCTTCGGGCGATGCACAGCCCCGAAGCGACTTTCCTGCAAGGCCAGCTGCTGATCGCCATGCCCGGCATGGGCGACCTGCGCTTCGAGCGCTCGGTGATCTTTCTCTGCAAGCATTCCGAGGAGGGGGCGATGGGGCTCATCGTCAACAAGCCGGCGCCGGAGCTTTCCTTCGCCGACCTGCTCGGGCAGCTCAAGATCCAGTCGACGGTCGACCTCAAGGCGACGCGGGTGCATTTCGGCGGGCCGGTCGAGCACGGGCGCGGCTTCGTGCTGCACTCGGCCGAATACCACGTCGCGGAGTCGAGCGAGGCGGTCGGCCCGGATTTCGCGATGACCGCGACGATCGACATCCTGCAGGACATGGCGCGCGGCGAGGGGCCGGAGCGGGCGCTGCTGGCGCTCGGCTATGCCGGCTGGGGCGCCGGACAGCTCGAGGGCGAGATCCAGGCCAACGGCTGGCTGACCGCGCCGGCGGACGTGGAGCTGGTCTTCGGCACCCGCGACCGCGAGAAGTGGGGCGCCGCCCTGCGCTCGATCTCGATCGACCCGCGGCTCCTCTCGGCCGAGGGCGGCCGGGCCTGAGGCCGCGTGCGGCCGTCGTCCGGGTCGGGTCGAAGATGGCGGCGGGCGCGCGTCCTCCGAGGCGCCGTCGGTATCAGCCGGCCAGGGCCATTCCCGGCTGGCCCAGCTCGCGGGCGAGCCGCGCCGCCACCGCCTGCCAGAAGGATCGCTCGGCCGCCGCGAGCCCCGGCTCTGCCGCGGCGCGAAGCGCCTCTTCCTTCGCCCGCGCACCGTGCGCCTCGATCAGGCAGCTCGCCCGCTGCCGGATCGTGCGGCCATAGGCGATCCGCCGCTCCAGGTTCGGATACATCGACACATTCCCCCCGTTTTCACGGACAGCATCGAATTGCGAGAAATCAATCGCAAGTTCAAGAATATTGATAGCTTAACGCCTGCCGTTCATCCGCGCCTGTGGCATCGCCGCATCGCTCGCGGTTTTGGCACCGGAAGGCCGCCGGTTCCGACCTAATCTCTGGGGGCGAAATCCACTCGGGAGGAACTCGAATGCAGCAGCGCAGGAAAGCCAGCGACTTCGACCAGCGGATCCTCGAGCTCTACGACGGCTACGTGCACGGCCGGATGTCGAAGCGCGATTTCCTCGACCATGCGGCGAAGTATACCGTCGGCGGAGTGACGGCGATGGCGGTGCTGGAGGCGCTGCAACCGGACTATGCGCTGGCGCAGCAGGTCGCGCCGGACGATCCGGCGATCGTGACCGAGCGCATCGAGTACGCCTCGCCCGAGGGCACGGGCACGATCAGGGCGCTGTCGGCGCGGCCGGCCGCGCGCTGACGGCCCGCTGCCGGCGGTGCTCGTCGTGCACGAGAACCGCGGGCTCAATCCCTATATCGAGGACGTCGTGCGCCGGGTCGGCAAGGCCGGCTACCTGGCGCTCGGGCCGGACGGGCTGTCCTCGCTCGGCGGCTATCCCGGCAGCGACGAGAAGGGGCGCGAGATGCAGTCGAGCCTCGACCCCGCGAAGCTGATGCAGGACTTCTTCGCCGGCTTCCAGTTCCTGCTCGACCACGAAGGCTCGACCGGCAAGGTCGGCGCGGTCGGCTTCTGCTATGGCGGCGGGGTCTGCAACGCGCTCGCCGTCGCCTATCCGGAGATGTCGGCCTCCGTGCCCTTCTACGGCCGGCAGCCCAAGGCCGCGGACGTGCCTTCGATCAGGGCGCCGCTGCTGCTGCATTATGCCGGGCTCGACGACAACGTGAACAAGGGGTGGCCGGACTACGAGGCGGCGCTGAAGGCGAACGGCAAGGTCTACGAGGCCTATATCTATCCGGGCGTCAACCACGGCTTCCACAACGACACGACGCCGCGCTACGACGAGGCGGCGGCGGAGCTCGCCTGGTCGCGCACGCTCGCCTGGTTCGAGACCTACCTGCGGAGCGCCGCCTGAAACGCGGCTTCAGTCGTAGGCGTCTTCCTCGATCGCCGTGCCCTGGAAGGCTTCGCGCAGCCAGTGACCGTCCTCGCGGATCCAGACCTGGGTGAACCGGATCGTCAGGTCGCGCGGGTCGTCCTCGGTCCGGATGCCGGTGCCGCGCAGCACGTTGACCCCGGTGACGATGGCGATGTCGCCGTGGCGGCGGATCGCGGTATCGCGCAGACCGATGCTGGTGCCGCTTCCGGCCCGGCAGCGGGCATAGGCGAGCCAGGTCTCCCGCCCGAGGATGGCGCCCGCGACATCGACGTGCGAATAGTCGGGTGCGAGAAGCTGCGCCAGCGTGGCCGCGTCGCCGGCCGCCCAGGCGCGGCCGAATCGCTCGATCTCCGTCTCCAGCTCGGCGGTTTCATGGTCGTGCGACATCCGGTATTCCCCCTGTCCCGGTTGTCCAGCCACCCTAGCACTCGCGTGGCGATGCCGCACCCCGCAATTGCCGGTACCAGGCCCCCGGCGGGGGAGATCCCGGGTCAGGCCTCCCGCCGCTCGGCCTCGGGGTTCATCCGCCAGAGCGCGAAATTGAGCGCGGCGGCGTAGCTGACCCAGGCGAGATAGGGCAGCAGCAGCCAGCCGGCGACGGCAGCGACCTGGAAGAAAGCCGCGACCGTCGCGGCCAGCGCCACCCAGAAGACGAGGATGACGACCAGCGCCGCGCCGAGGCGGTGCAGGCCGAAGAAGGCCGGCGACCAGACCGCGTTCAGCACCAGCTGCCAGCACCAGAGCGCGAGCGCGCAAAGCGCCAGCGGCGAGCCGCTGGCCGTGACCAGCCAGGCGGCGATCGCCATCAGGGTGTAGAGCACGGTCCAGGCGATCGGGAACAGCCAGTCGGGCGGGGTCCAGCCCGGCTTGCGCAGCGTGCGGTACCAGGTTCCCGGCAGGAACAGCGATCCCGCGGCGCCGGCGCTCGCGACGGCTGCAAGCAGCACCAGCGGCGTCAGCCAGACCGGCAGGCTGGCGAGCATCGGATCCATCGGTTTCCTCCGTCGTTCGCGGGCACCTGCGGGATGCGGCGGCGGCAAGTCAATGGTCTTGGGCTGCCCGCCGGGCTGGCGGTAACGCCTTGGTAATCACGCGTGCCTAGACCCGGGTCGACGGCGGTCTGAGGAGAAGCCCTGACATGACGCCCCGGTCCCGCCTCGGGCTCGGCTTGGCACTCGCGGTCCTCATGGCGGCGGGCCGGGGCTTTGCGTCCGAGCCGGAATCCGTCGGATCTCTGCGAGCGCGCGATCATGGACGGGGCGCGCCGCGGCGGGGTGCCGCCCGAGGTGCTGCACGCCGTGGCGCTGACCGAGACCGGGCGCCACCGCGACGGGCGGATGCGCGCCTGGCCCTGGGCGGTCAACCGCGAGGGCAAGGGCTACTGGTTCGAGACCCGCGACGAGGCGCTCGACTTCGCGAGGAAGAGCCTCGCCGAGGGGCGGCCGAGCTTCGACGTCGGCTGCGTGCAGATCAACTACCGCTGGCACGGGCACGCCTTTCCGACGATCGAGGCGATGTTCGATCCGGAGTGGACCGCGACCTATGCGGCGCAGTTCCTGCGCACGCTCTACGAGGAGCGCGGCAGCTGGTCGGCGGCGGCGGGCGCCTATCACTCGCTCAGCCCGGAGGAGGCGGCACCGTATCGCGCCCGCTTCGACCGGCTGCTCGCCGACATCGACCCCGGGGCGCTGACCGACACCGAGACGCTGGTCGCCGCGGTCGCGCCGGAGCGCGCGCTCAGCACCCGCGCCGCCCGCCGCGAGGCGCAGCGCCGGGCGATGGCCGAGCGCATCGCCGCCGCCGGACCCCCGCCCGAGCCGGGCGCAGGCGGCATCGCGGGCGCGCTCTTCGTGCCGGCGGCGGGGTCGCTGCTCGCGCCGGGCAAGCCGCTCCTCACCCAGGCGCAGCCGCTGATCGCGGCCGCGCCCGGCGGGCTGTTCTGACATGGAGCTGAGCCTGAAGGCGCTCTACCAGCCGACCGTGCTGCTCGCGATGGCGCTGATGACGGTCATCGCGATGATGATCCTGCCGATGCCGGCCTTCGTGCTCGACATGGGGCTGGCGGCGTCCTTCGCGATCTCGATCCTGATCTTCACCATCACGCTCTTCATCCAGCGGCCGCTCGACTTCTCCGCCTTTCCGACCGTGCTGCTCGCGAGCCTGATGCTGCGGCTGTCGCTCAACGTCTCCTCGACCAAGCTCATCATCGGCCAGGGCCATACCGGCACCAAGGCGGCGGGGAAGGTGATCGAGGGCTTCGCGATGTTCATCATGGGCGGCTCGGTCTTTCTCGGCCTCGTCGTCTTCGGGGTGCTGCTGATCGTCAACTTCATCGTCATCACCAAGGGGGCGGGCCGCATGGCCGAGGTCGGCGCGCGCTTCGCGCTCGACGGCATGCCGGGCAAGCAGCTCGCCATCGACAGCGACATGGCGGCGGGGGCGATCAGCCATGCCGAGGCACGCGAGCGGCGGCGGATCGAGCAGGAGGAGACCACGTTCTTCGGCTCGCTCGACGGCGCCTCGAAGTTCGTCAAGGGCGATGCGGTGGCGGGCCTGCTGATCACGCTGCTCAACCTGGTGATGGGCCTGGCGATGGGCGTGCTGGTGCACGGGATGCCGCTGCGCGACGCCTTTGAGACCTATTCGATCCTCACCGTCGGCGACGGCCTCGTGACGCAGATCCCGGCGGTCATCATCTCGATCGCGAGCGCGATGCTGCTGTCCAAGGGCGGGCTCGTCGGCTCGACCGACCGGGCGCTGATCCGCCAGCTCGGCGGATATCCGACCGCGCTCGCCACCGTCGCGGTGCTGATGCTGCTCTTCGCCTTCATCCCGGGCCTGCCGTTCATCCCCTTCGTGATCGGCGCCGGCAGCCTCGGCGCCGCCGCCTGGGTGGCGCACCAGACCAGGCTGCGCGAGGCTGCGGCCGCGGCGGCGCCGGCAGAGCCGCGGGCGCAGACCAGGAAGTCGCTCGGGGATCTCCTCGACGTCGACGAGATCCACATGGAGTTCTCGCCCAACCTGGTGCCGGTGGTGATGGACGAGGCGACCGGGCTCGACGCGCGCATCCTCAACATGCGCAACCACATCGCCAGCGAGTTCGGCCTGATCCTCCCCGAGATCCGGCTGACCGACAATCCGGGGTTGCCCCCCGGAACCTACGCGATCCGGGTGCAGGGGGTCGAGGTCGCGCGCAGCGCCATCGAGACCGACCGGGTGCTGGTGCTCCTGCCCGACGACGACGCGCCGGCCCCCGAGGGCCGCTCGGTCGCCGAGCCGGTCTACGGGGCGCCCGCGCGCTGGATCGATCCGGCGCGGCAGGAGGAGGCGGCGCTGATGGGGCTGTCGGTCGTGACGCCGACCGAGGTGGTGGCGACGCATCTGCTCGAGATCGTCAAGGCGAGCTTCGGCCGGCTCTTCACCCGCCGCAGCCTGCGCAAGCTTCTCGAGGAGTTCACCTCGCTCAGCGACGGCAAGCGCGCCGAGGCGAACCGGCGGATGCTCGACGAGTTCGTCCCCGACAAGGTGCCGATCGACATGCTGCAGTCGGTACTGCGGCTGCTGCTCGAGGAAAGGGTGTCGATCCGCAACCTGCCGCTGATCCTCGAGGCGATCGCCGAGGCGCATGCCCCCGGCGCCAGCCCGGAGGTGCTCTGCGAGCACGTCCGCCACCGCATCGGCTTCCAGCTCGTCGCCGGGGTGCAGGAGGCCGACGGCGCGCTGCCGCTGATCCAGCTCAACCCGTCGTGGGAAGAGCTGTTCCAGACCTACCAGCTTCCCGACGGCGCCGGGATCGTCGACGTCGCGCTGCCGCCGGCCGAGTTCAACCGCCTCGCGGGCTCGGTCGCCGAGAAGATCGCCCAGGCCGGGGCGCAGGGCCGCTATCCCGCGGTCGTCACCTCGACCAAGCGGCGGCGCTTCCTGCACACGGTCCTGAGCGCCAAGGGCATCCGCAACCCGGTCCTCTCGTTCGAGGAGATCGGCACCAACGCCCGCCCCGCGGTGCTCGGGCTCGCCTGATGTTCGCGGGCCTCGGCGCGCTGCTCGACATGACGCAAGGGGCGATGCTCGGCTTCATCCTGGTCTTCGCCCGGGTCAGCGGGGTGATGATGCTGCTGCCCGGCTTCGGCGAGCGCACGATCCCGGCGCGGGTGCGGCTCGGCGCCACCGTCGCCTTTTCGCTCGTGGTCTGGCCGCTGCTGGCACCGGAGCTGCGCGCCGTCGACGCCGCGCGGCCGTTCCTGATGATGCTGGCGATCGAGGTCTCGATCGGGCTCGTCCTCGGGCTCGCGATCCGGCTGATGGTGCTGGCGCTGCAGCTCGCGGGGTCGATCGCGGCGCAGTCGACCTCGCTGGCGCAGATCGCCGGGGCCGGCGTCGCCCCCGAACCGATGCCGGCGATCGGCAACGTGCTGATGCTCGCCGGGATCACGCTCGCGGTCGCCGCGGGCCTGCACGTCAAGGTGGCGGTCGCCATCGCCCGTTCCTACGAGATCCTGCCGATGGGGCTGTCGGTGCCCGCCGCCGACGTCGCCGCGTGGGGCACCGCGCGGGTGGCGCAGGCGTTTGCCCTCGGCTTCTCGCTGGCGGCGCCGTTCGTGATCGCGGCCTTCGCCTACAACCTCGCGCTCGGCGCGATCAACCGGGCGATGCCGGCGCTGATGGTGGCCTTCATCGGCGCGCCGGCCATCACCGCCGGGGCGCTGCTGCTGCTGCTGCTGGCGACCCCGGTGATCCTGCATTTCTGGAGCCAGCGGCTCGACCTCGTGCTCGCCGACCCGCTGGCGCTGCCGCGATGAGCGAGGGCGAGAGCGGCGAGAAGGTCTTCGACCCGACGCCGCAGCGCGTCGCCGAGGCGCGGCGCAAGGGCGACATCCCGCGCTCGAGCGACGTCACCGCCGCCGCGACCTATCTCGCGCTTCTCGCGGTGGTCGCGACCGGCGGCGGCTACGCGCTGATGCAGGCGGGGTCGGTGCTGACCCTGTTTCTCGGCCAGCCGGACCGGCTCGAGGGGCTGATCCTCGGCCCCGGCGGGGCCGGGCTCTCGGGCCGCATCCTCGCCCAGGCGCTCGAGGCGCTGGCGCCGATCCTGCTCATGCCGATCGCGGCGGTGCTGGTCAGCCTCTTCGCGCAGCAGGCGGTCACCTTCTCGGCCGACAAGCTGCAGCCGAAGCTGTCGCGGCTGTCGCCGCTCGCGAACTTCAAGCGCAAGTTCGGGCCGGCGGGGCTGGTGGAGTTCGGCAAGGCCACCGTCAAGCTCGCCGCCATCGCGCTGGCGCTCTTCTTCTATCTCGCCCACGACCTCGACCGGATGATCGGTGCGGCCACCGCCGAGGCGCGGGTGCTCGGGGCGATGCTGATGCAGTCGCTCGAGGTGCTGCTCGTCATCACCAGCCTGATCGCGGTGACGGTCGCCGGGCTCGACCTCGTCTGGCAGCGCTTCGACCACATGCGGCGGCTCAGGATGAGCTTCCAGGACCTGCGCGAGGAAGCCAAGCAGAGCGAGGGCGACCCGCACGTGAAGGCGCAGCGCCGCAGCCGCGCCGAGGCGATCGCCAGCAACCGGATGCTGCTCGACGTGCCGAAGGCGGACGTGGTGATCGTCAACCCGACGCACTACGCGGTGGCGCTGAAGTGGTCGCGCGCCCGCGGCAGCGCGCCGGCCTGCGTCGCCAAGGGCGAGGGCGCGGTGGCGCTGCGCATCCGCGAGGTGGCCGAGACCGCCGGGGTGCCGCTGCACAGCGACCCGCCCACCGCGCGGGCGCTGCATGCGACGGTCGAGATCGGCCGGGAGATCAGCCCCGAGCACTACCGCGCGGTCGCGGCGGCGATCCGCTTCTCCGATCGCGTCCGCCGCGCCGCGCGCGAGCGCGGTCCGCTCGCGTGACGCCGGTGGCGCTGCAGCGCCTCGCGGGGCTGGTCGAGGCGCGCAAGGCCCGCGATCTCGCCCGGCTGGAGACGTTGCTCGCCGAGGACCGGCGGCTCGCGGCCGAGATTGCGGCGGTCGCGGCCACCGCCGCCCGGGATCTCGCCGAGGCGCCGGATCTGCCGCTGGCGCAGCAGGGCCTGCGGCAGCGCTGGGCTGACCAGCGGATCCGCAGGGCAGGGGAGCGGCGCGCGGAGCTCGCAGCCGCGATCCGTGCCGCCCGCGCCATTGCGGTTCAGAGCCTCGGCAAGCACCGGGCGCTGGAAAACCTCGTCGAGCGCGCCGATCGGGAGGCGCGCCGCCTCCGCGCTGCCCGCGCGGAGCGGGAAGCGTCCCCGGGAGACATCTTTCCCGGGGAAAAACCGGGCTGAATGTGGCTTATTCGCAACATGTCCAGTCTTTTCTTCAATCAGCGCTTCCCACTGAGCGGAAGTTCGCTTATTAGACGAAGCAGGGTTGAGGGGTGCTGGCGTCGGCGTTCCAGAGTGAATGAGTTAAGCGTGTTGCGAGTGGCACGTCGGCGCCGGATTGGGTGAGTGGTGCGATGGGCGCCGCGGAGACTGCTTAGGCAAGTCCGCGGCGTCCGCGTTTCAGGACCGCAGCAAGTCCTTGTTGTAGCTGTATAATCCGACCGGCATGCGCCCGGTCGCTCGGACCGCTCGTCACCTGGACGGGCTGCTCGCCGCCGACCGCAGTCGTAGCCTGCAACCTGCGGCGCGCAAACGCCGCGTCGGGCAGGCGCGCGGTCTCTGTCGCGAACGAGGCAGTGCGGCACGCCGACCGGACCGGCGATGCGCTTGCGTTCGGCCGTGCGGCGCTTGCGCTGGAGAGCCGCCTTCGCCGACTCGCTGCGACTCACTGATCGAGCTTCACCCCGATTCTCTGCCGCTGAACTTGTCACTGCGGCAAAGGATCGCCGACGGGCGGCCTCGCCTCGGAACGGGTCGCCGGACGGCAGGTTGCTTCACGAGACAGGAGCGATACGATGCCGACCGAAAGCCTCAGACTTGCGATCGAGATAGCCGAAGTTGCCGACCGCGCGGCGAGCCGGGAATGCCTTGATGTAGAGTCGGAAGCGCGGCGACTGTACCGCGAGCATCCCGACGCGCCGGTGAGCCAGAGCGACATCGCCGAAGCGCTCCGGGAGGAAGCCGACCACGCAAGCTGCGCGTGATCGAGACGGCGAATCCCCCCGGGCGCCGGTAATCAGTCGCCTCGGCTGCGGGAATCCGCCCGATCGAGCAGCGCTTCCAGTCGCTCGAAGCACTGGCTCCAGCCGCCGTCGTGACCGTTGCGGTCGGCCTCGCTTTCGAAGCCGGATTGGGTGAAGCGCAGCAGCGTCCCCTCCGGGATCTCTTCGAGCTCGACCGTGATCACCGTCTCCGGCCCCGGCCGGCCGTCTTCGCCCAGCCAGCAGTGCGTGAGCACGAGCCGCTCGGGGGGCGACACCTCGCGGTAGGTTCCACGCAGCCGGAGCCGCTCGCCCGCGGGGGAGACGAGCGTGCTGTGCCAGGTGCCGCCGGGCCGCAGGTCGCCGTCGCACTCGGGAATGGAGAACCCGTGCGGCGCACTCCACCGCCGCAGGTGCGCGGGATCGGTCCATGCCTGGAAGACGAGGGCGCGGGGCGCCCGGAGACGCCGCTCCAGGTGGAGGGTGAGTTTTCCGGCCCTCGGGGCGTCGGCGGTCGGGTCGTCAGTGGTCGGGGCGTCAGTGATCGCGGCCATCGGGATTTCCTTTCTGCAGATCCTGAAGATAGTCGTCCAGCCGGTCCAGCCCCGCCTCCCAGAAGCGCCGGTAGCGCTCGAGCCACCCTGCCAGTTCGCGGAGCGGCGCCGGATCGAGGTGGCAGGGCCGCCACTGCGCCGAACGTCCGCGGGTGATGAGCCCGGCGCGCTCGAGCACCTTCAGGTGCCGCGACACTGCCGGCAGGGTGATCGCGAAAGGTGCCGCAAGCTCCCCCACCGTGGCGTCTCCTTGCGCAAGCCGCGCCAGAATGGCCCGGCGGGTCGGGTCGGCCAGCGCGCCCAGCGTCACGGAAAGCGGATCGTCCGACATGGGTTATTGAACCGATTCGTTAATTAACTCAACCGACAAATACGAGGGCTGCGGCGGCGAGTCAAGCCGCCGCTTCGGCTCGCCGGATGGCCGATTGCAGCGACGCTTCGGCTGGCCTATACAGGCCGGCGGCACCCGTAGCTCAGCTGGATAGAGCGCTGCCCTCCGAAGGCAGAGGTCACAGGTTCGAATCCTGTCGGGTGCGCC
>CAVTSR010000015.1:0-37081 GCA_963737485.1 uncultured Alphaproteobacteria bacterium
AACTGATTCGCTGCCGAGCGAACCAGCGCGGCCCGGCATTGAAGGTGAGGGTCCCCCCTGAACGCCGCACGGCGGCGATCCCTAGCGTGGCCCGGCGCGGGCGGCAGCCTGCGCTCCGTCCAGCCGGCGCGGGGAAATCGGCAGCACCAGCCCTTCGACCGTGCCGATCGCCGGGACGGGGTCGGCCGCAAGCGATCTGCAGAGCCGGCAGCAAGTGCCGGACCGCCGCGACGACGACCGTCCGGCGGCGCACCGGATCGCGCGGGACCGGGGCTGGTCCGCCGGGACATCTCGGCCATCTCGATGAGGTGCTGGGAGCGAGCAATCCGGCCCGGCGGTGCCTATGCCGCCGGCGGCGCCCAGTTCAAAAAGAAGCCGATGTCGCCCGGCACCCCGCCCGGGAAATTCACCACCATCGCCTTCAGCTTGTAGCCGCCCGGCTTGCCGAACTCCTGGTAGCGGTCGTAGAACTCCTTCGCCTTGCCCTGCAGCGTCTCCGGCCAGCGCGGATCGTTGTTGTTGATCGCCCGCCCGCTGTCGGTGCAGAGCTCCGACGGGAAGCTGTAGACCATCGCCTCCATCTTGCCGTCCTTGACCGCGTTCGCGACCAGACGCCGCACCATCGCGATCTCGTCCGGGCTGACTTGCCGGTGCAGGAAGTCGTCGGTGAAGGCGGTGAGCTTCTTCTGCTCGGCCTCCCGCGCCTTCCGCTCCCCGTCCATCTTGTCCATCTCCTTCTTCAGGATGGACATTCGCAGCTCGTCCGCCGAAATCGGCGCCGCCGCCGGATCGATCTTGCCGCTCATGACAACCGTCTCCCTGACCACCGGGGGTCCCGCTATTTCTACCAGATCCGCCGGGGAAAGAAACGTGACATACGGGCAGCGGACCCAAGGTGGCTTGACGCCCCGCCTTCGCACCTGCACACCGGCCCTGGCCCGTCCGCCCTGCCTGCCCTGTAACCGGAAGGATGCATCATGGCCCAGCGCGAGACCCCGGCGCTCCCGAGCCCGCTCGCCACCGCGGAATACCTCACCGACGCCTGGCAGCGCTCCGTCCTCTTTCTCGACGTGATGCGCCGGCGCGCCGCCCAGTACGAGGCCCACGCCGCCGAACTCGCCCCGAACGTCCTCCACTTCGCAGCCGAGCTCGTCCTCGACGGCCGCACCCTCGCCCGCCCCTGCAACTACCTCCTCGCCCGCATCGTCCCGCCCGAGGGCGTCGCGATCGACCCGCTGAAGCGCCCCTTCGTCATCGTCGACCCCCGCGCCGGCCACGGCCCGGGCATCGGCGGCTTCAAGGCCGACAGCGAGATCGGCGTCGCGATGAAGGCCGGCCACCCCGCCTATTTCATCGGCTTTCTTCCGGCGCCCGAGCCCGGGCAGACCATCCTCGACATCGCCGCCGCCGAAGCGGCCTTCCTCGAAACCGTCATCGCCCGCCACCCGCAAGCCGAAGACAAGCCCTGCGTCATCGGCAACTGCCAGGCCGGCTGGGCGGTGATGATCGTCGCCGCCCTCCGCCCCGAGCTCTTCGGCCCGATCATCATCGCCGGCGCGCCGCTCTCCTACTGGGCGGGCGTCCGCGGCATGAACCCGATGCGCTACTCCGGCGGCCTTCTCGGCGGCTCCTGGCTGACCGCGCTCGCGGGCGATCTCGGCGCCGGCATCTTCGACGGCGCCGCGCTGGTGCAGAATTTCGAGAACCAGAACCCGGCCAACACCCTCTGGAGCAAGCAGTACAATCTCTGGTCCAAGGTCGACACCGAGCCGGAACGCTACCTCGACTTCGAGAAGTGGTGGGGCGGCCACGTCACGCTCAACGCCGGGGAAATCCAGTGGATCGTCGACGAGCTCTTCGTCGGCAACCACCTCGCCGCCGGCGAAATCCGCACCGCGGACGGCACCGCGATCGACCTGCGCTCGATCCGCTCGCCGATCGTGGTCTTCTGCTCGAAGGGCGACAACATCACCCCGCCGCAGCCAGGCGCTCGACTGGATCCTCGACCTCTACGACAGCGAGGACGACATCCGCGCCTGGGGCCAGACCATCGTCTACACCGTCCACGAGAAGGTCGGCCACCTCGGCATCTTCGTCTCCGCCGGCGTCGCCCGCAAGGAACACGACGAGTTCGCCTCGAACATCGACATGATCGACCTGCTGCCCCCCGGCCTCTACGAGGCCGTCCTGACGCCGAAGGGCGAGGCCGCCGACAACCCCGAGCTCGTCACCGGCGAGTGGCTGATGCGCTGCGAGGCCCGCACCCTCGCCGACATCCGCGCCCTCGGCGGCAACGACCTCGCCGACGAGCGCAAGTTCGAGGCCGCCGCCCGCGTGTCGCAGGTCAACCTCGCGCTTTACCGCGCCTTCGCCCAGCCCGCGGTCCGCGCCATGGCCTCGCCACCGCTCGCCGAGGCGATGCGCCGGATGCACCCCTTGCGGCTCTCCTACGAGATGTTCGGGCGCAACAACCCCTGGATGGCCTGGGTCGCCACCGAAGCCGAGCGCGTCCGCGCCCGCCGCAAGCCCGCGGCGGCGGAGAACCCGCTCCTCGCCGGCCAGGCGCTGGTCTCGAACGCGATCGTCGCAGGCCTCGACGCCTGGCGCGGCGCGATGGAGCGGCTCGCCGAGGACAGCTTCCACGCCATCTACGGCACCCCGGCGCTGCAGGCAGCCCTCGGCATCGACACCAGCTCGGCGCAGCGCCCGCGCAAGGCGGCCCGGAGCAAGCTGCACGAGGCGCTGGTCGCGCGCCGCGTCGGCGAGCTCCGCGACGAGATGACCCGCGGCGGCCTCCGCGAGGCGCTGGTCCGCGCCCTCGTCTGGGTCGGCATGGCCCGCAACGCCGTCGACGAGCGCGGCTTCGCCGCGATCACCCGGCTGCGCGACGCCCACCCGGAAAGCCGGCAGATGTCGCTCCCCGACTTCAAGGCGCTGGTGCGCGCGCAGTACCTGATGCTCGTGCTCGACGAGGAGAGCGCCCTCGCCGCCATCCCCGGCCTGATGCCCGAGCGGGTGGAGGACCGCCGCGCGGGCTTCGCGGCGCTCCGCGGCGTGATCGAGGCGAGCGGCCCCCCCGAGGGCCTCCGGGCCGAGCGCCTCGGCCGGGTCGCCGCCCTCTTCGGGCTCGGCCCCGAGCTCGTGACCCGCCGCAAGGCATCCTGACGCCGGAGGCCCCGCGTGCCCGACACTCCCTCGAAATACGAGCGCCTGATCGCCGCCGCCCGCGATGGCACGCCGGCGGTGACGATCGTCGCCCACCCCTGCGACGAAACCTCGCTGCGCGGCGCCATCGAAGCCGCCGCCGAGCGGCTGATCGAGCCGGTCCTCGTCGGCCCGGCCGCGAGGATCGTCGCCGTCGCCGCCGAGCACGGCATCGACATCGCCGGCCACGAGATCGTCGACGCGCCGCACAGCCACGCCGCCGCCGCACAGGCGGTGGCGCTGATCCGCGAGGGCAAGGGCGAGCTCCTGATGAAGGGGAGCCTGCACACCGACGAGCTGATGAGGGAGGTTACCTCGTCGGCCACCGGCCTGCGCACCGAGCGGCGCATCAGCCACGTCTTCGTCATGGACGTCCCCGGCCATCCCGAGACGCTCTTCATCACCGACGCCGCGATCAACATCTTCCCCGACCTCGACACCAAGCGCGACATCATCCAGAACGCCATCGACCTCTGGATCGGCATCGGCATGGGCACGCCCCGCGTCGCCATCCTCTCCGCCGTCGAGACCGTGACCACCAAGATCCCCTCCACGATCGACGCCGCCGCCCTCTGCAAGATGGCCGAACGCGGCCAGATCACCGGCGGACTGCTCGACGGCCCGCTCGCCTTCGACAACGCCATCAGCCCGGAGGCCGCGGCGATCAAGGGCATCGCCGGCCCGGTCGCCGGCCACGGCCAGATTCTCGTCGTGCCCGACCTCGAGGCCGGCAACATGCTGGCGAAGAATCTCACCTTCCTCGCGCATGCCGACGCCGCCGGGATCGTGCTCGGCGCCCGCGTCCCGATCATCCTGACCTCGCGCGCCGACAGCGTTCGCACCCGCCTCGCCTCCTGCGCGGTCGCCGCGATCTACGCCAATGCCCGCCGGGCGCTCGCCGTCCCCGCCTGATGGACGCGGTCCTCGTCATCAACGCCGGCTCCTCGAGCCTCAAGCTTGCCGCCGGGATCGTGCTCGGCGCCCGCGTCCCGATCATCCTGACCTCGCGCGCCGACAGCGTTCGCACCCGTCCCGCCTCCTGCGCGGTCGCCGCGATCTGCGCCAACGCCCGCCGGGCGCTTGCCGTCCGCGCCTGATGGACGCGATCCTCGTCATCAACGCCGGCTCCTCGAGCCTCAAGTTCCAGCTCTTCGCCGCCGGCGACCTCGCCCGCCTCGTCCGCGGCCAGATCGACGGCATCGCCGTCCGCCCGCGCCTCAGGGCCGCCGACGGCGCCGGCGCCGTCCTGGTCGAGCGCAGCTTCGACCCCGCCGAGGTCGCCGACCTCCCCGCCGCCATCGCGCACACCGCCGACTGGCTGCGCACCTTGCGGGGCCTTACCCTCCGTGCCATCGGCCACCGCGTCGTCCACGGCGGCCCCGACTTCGCCCACCCCGTCCTGATCGACGAGGCCGTCCTCGACCGCCTCGCCCGCTACCAGACGCTCGCGCCGCTGCACCAGCCGAACAACCTCGCCCCGATCCGCCTGGCGATGGCGATCGACCCGGGCGTCCCGCAGGTCGCCTGCTTCGACACCGCCTTCCACCGCGGTCATCCCCCGCACACGGACTGCTACGCACTCCCCCGCGCCTTCTACGACGAGGGCATCCGCCGCTACGGCTTCCACGGCCTCAGCTACGAATACATCGCCGACCGCCTCCCCGCCGTCGCCCCCGAGATCGCGAGCGGCCGCGTCATCGTCGCCCACCTCGGCAGCGGCGCCTCGATGTGCGCCCTCTTCGAAGGCCGCAGCATCGAGTCGACGATGGGCTTCACCGCCCTCGACGGCCTCCCGATGGGCACCCGCCCGGGCCAGCTCGATCCCGGGGTCGTCCTGCACCTGATCGAGGAGCGCGGCATGACCGCCCCCGAGGTCACCCGCCTGCTCTACAACGCCTCGGGCCTCAAGGGCCTCTCGGGCATCTCCAACGACATGCGCGACCTGCTCGCCAGCGACGCTCCCGAGGCCGCCTTCGCCATCGACCACTTCATCCACCGCGCCGCCCTTAGCGCCGGTCAGCTCGCCGCCGCCCTCGGCGGGCTCGACGCCTTCGTCTTCACCGCCGGCATCGGCGAGCACGCCCCCGCCATCCGCGCCCGCCTCGCCCGGCGTCTCGCCTGGCTCGGCGCCACCCTCGACCCCGCCGCCAACGAGGCCGGCGCCCCGGCCATCTCCACCCCCGACAGCGGCGTCGCCCTTCTCGTCCTCCCCACCGACGAGGAACTGATGATCGCCCGGCACACCCTCGCCCTGACAGGACACGCGCCATGACCCTGCCCGCCGTGAAGGCCAAGCTCCTCGAAGGCAAGAAGGGCCTGATCGTCGGCATCGCCAACGACCGCTCGATCGCCTGGGGCTGCGCCCGCGCCTTCCGCGCCCTCGGCGCCGACCTTGCGCTCACCTACCTCAACGAAAAGGCCCGGCCCCACGTCGAGCCGCTCGCCCGCGAGGTCGAGGCCTCGATCTTGCTCCCGATGGACGTTTTGGCCGACGGCGAGCTCGAAGCCGTGTTCGAGCGCATCGCCACCGACTGGGGCAAGCTCGACTTTCTCGTCCATTCGATCGCCTTCTCCACCAGGGACGCGCTCGGCGGCCGCGTCACCGACGTCCCCCGCGCCGGCTTCGCCACCACGATGGACGTCTCGGTCTGGTCCTTCCTGCGCATGGCGCATCTCGCCGAGCCCCTGATGACCGACGGCGGCACCCTCTTCACCATGACCTACTACGGCTCCGAGAAGGTGGTGGAGAACTACAACGTCATGGGCGTCGCCAAGGCCGCCCTCGAAGCGTCGGTCCGCTACCTCGCCGCCGAGCTCGGCCCCAAGGGCATCCGCGTCCACGCCATATCTCCCGGGCCCCTCGCCACCCGTGCCGCCTCCGGCATCCCCGAGTTCGACGCGCTGCTCGAAAAGGCCAGGGTCAAATCCCCCGCCCGCGCCCTCGTCGACATCGACGACGTCGGCATGGCCTGCGCCTTCCTCGCCCACGACGCCGCCCGCCGGATGACCGGCGAGGTCCTCTACATCGACGGCGGCTACCACATCATCGACTGACGTCCGCGCCGCCGCTCCCGCCAACTCCTCCCCGCCCCGAACCCGCGACCGACCCGGCCAGCCACCCGCCTGCCCCCGAGCGCACGCCGCCCCCGGACCGGACCGCCCGAATGCCCACGACCACCCAGCCACCCGCCTGCCCCCGAGCGCACGCCGCCCCCGGACCGGGCCGCGACGCCTCCTTTTCCGACACCGCGAAGCCGACCCGCCTCCCCGCGCCCAAGCCGCCCCGACGCGCCCCCACCGACCCAGCCACCCGCCTGCCCCCGCGCGCACGCCCCCCCGGACCGGGCCGCGACGCCTCCCTTTCCCGACACCGCGAGGCCGACCGCCTCCCCACGCCCGAGCCGCCCGACACGCCCCCGCCGGCCGGCACCGCCCCAGCCGCCCCGTCTCGCCCGCCCCGCTGGCCCCCGCCTCGCGCCCGCGCTATGCCCGCCGCATGGCCGACGCCCTTCCCTTCGAGATCTTCCTCACCGCGCCCCCCGGCCTCGAGCCCCTCCTGCGCGACGAGGCAGCCGCCCTCGGCCTCCCCGCCCCGCGCGTCACCCCCGGCGGCGTCACCCTCGAGGGCGGCTGGCCCGAGGTCATGCGCGCCAACCTCCACCTCCGCGGCGCCACCCGCGTCCTCGCCCGCATCGCCGCCTTCCGCGCCCTCCACCTCGCGCAGCTCGACAAGCGCGCCCGCCGCCTCCCCTGGTCCGACACCCTCCGCCCCGACGTCCCCATCCGCATCGACGTCACCACCCGCAAGTCGCGCATCTACCACGCCGGCGCCGCCCGCGCCCGCATCGCCGACGCCCTCCGCGAAACCCTCGGCGCCCCGATCGCCGAGCCCCTCCCCGGCGCCGAAACCGACCCCGCCACCGGCCCCGCCACCGACGTCGTCATCCTCAAGGTCCGCATCGACGACGACCTCTGCACCGTCAGCGTCGACACCTCCGGCGCCCTGCTTCACCGTCGCGGCCACAAGCAGGCGGTGAACGCCGCCCCGCTGCGCGAGACCCTCGCCGCCCTCTTCCTCCGCGCCGCCGGCTACACCGGCGCCGAGCCCGTCCTCGACCCGATGTGCGGCTCCGGCACCTTTCCGATCGAGGCCGCCGAGATCGCCACCGGCCTCGCCCCCGGCCGCTCGCGCGCCTTCGCCTTCGAGCGCCTCGCGACCTTCGACCCCGCCGCCTGGGCCGCGCTGAAGGCCGCCGACCAGCCTCGCCCCACGCCCTTCCGCTTCCACGGCCGCGACCGCGACGCCGGTGCCGTCGCGATGTCGCGCGCCAACGCCGCCCGCGCCGGCGTCGCCGCCGTCACCGACTTCGCCCCCGGCGCCGTCTCCGACCTCATGCCCCCCGAGGGCCCGCCCGGCCTCGTCATCGTCAACCCGCCCTACGGCGTCCGCCTCGGCGAGCCCGCGCGCCTCCGCCCCCTCTACGCCGCCCTCGGCGCCACGCTGCGCGACCGCTTCGAGGGCTGGCGCGTCGCCCTCGTCACCACCGACCCCGCCCTCGCCGCCGCCACCGCCCTCCCCTTCGCCCCGCCCGGCCCCCCGGTCCCGCACGGCCCCCTGAAATCCGCCTCTGGCAGACCGCCCCCCTGCCGCCGCCGTGACACCGCGCCCCCGCCGCGCTATCCTCCCACCCGTGAACCGGCAGACCCGCCCCGCCCGCCCCGCGACCTACCAGGACGTCCTCGACGCCCCGCCGCACATGGTCGCCGAGATCGCCAGCGGCCGCCTCCACCTCCACCCCCGCCCGGCCTCCCGCCACGCCAGCGCCAGCTTCGGCATGGCCGGCCAGCTCGACGGCCCGTTCCGCCGCGGCACCTCCGGCCCCGGCGGCTGGCACCTCACCATCGAGCCCGAGCTCCACCTCGGCCCCGACATCCTCGTCCCCGACCTCGCCGGCTGGCGCCGCGAGCGCATGGCCGTCTTCCCCGACACCGCCTTCTTCGACCTCGCCCCCGACTGGGTCTGCGAGAATCCTCTCCCCCGCGACCCGCCGCTTCGACCTCACCGAAAAGCGCGACCTCTACCGCCGGAACGCCGTCGCCCACCTCTGGCTCGTCGACCCCGACGCCCGCACCCTGGAAGCCTTCACCCTCCGCGACGAAGCGTGGACCCTCACCGCCGCGTTCCAGGACGGCGAGGACGTGCGTGCCGCCCCGTTCGAGGCGCTGAGCTTTCCGCTCGAGGCGCTGTGGCCGGCCTGACGCGCGGCGCCGTCATCTGGCAGCCAGGCGCAAGCGCTCTCGCATAGCCGCAACGACACTGACCAATTCATCCAATTCAGTCTCGGGCGCGAAGCACGCGCATCCCTTCTGACCTCAATTCATACGGCCAGACGTTCTGTGAGTAGGCACCATGCTTCAAGTAAAACTTACGAGACTTAACGTATGACGGATCTTCGGAAGGCTGGTATCTTCCCGACAATACGACAGCGCCATTTACCATTACGCCGATATCGAAATCTCCCAGTCCATCAAATCCCATCATCACCTGAAACTTGTAACGCGTGCCGTCACGCCGCAGGCTCGGCCCGGTGTATCTTGCGTTTCGAAGGGTCCGGTTCTCCACGCAACCCGCCATGCCCTCCCCGCGTGTGAAATCGCTGTCAAAGCTTAGCTTGTTGTTCTTCCCCCACCGCAGGCTCATCGGCGGTGAGCACCCGAAACGTCCATCGTGTACCTGGAAAAATACAAACGGTTCATCGCTCGAACTCTGAAACGAAATAGTGGATTCAAAAAGGTACAACTCCTTTCGAGTTACGGAGATGTCATTCGAACTGATCTCAGATCGCTGACGGAATATACCACCGTGGCAATGATTTTTGCTGGTGCGAAATACGTATGAAGATCCCTCTACCTTTAGCGAACCAGAGTCCACGCCGCATGAGACATCCCATCCGGGGTTCACTGTACGCCAAACTTGCGCCAGCGCCACGTCCGCCCAAGGCAGACAGCAAGCGAATAAGATCGACAAGCGCGACAACGGTGACATGCGTCCTCCTTCGGACATCCTGCCCAATGGTTTGATCTTGTGCAAAACCTCCGTGAACAATCGCGTCCACCGATTAAATTGAGTTGCTCCAGATCTGCAAACGACGCACCAGGATCGCAGCGCCTGGACCGGCCAAGGCCGCATCTACCCCACCGCAATCGCCACCCCCACCGCCACCAGCGCCACCCCCGCCGCCACATGCGTCCGCTTCATCGCCACCGGGTCCGCCAGCCACCGCCGCGCCCGCGCGAACGAGCGCCGCCCAGGTCAGGTTGCCGACAAACGGGATCAGCGCCGAGACGAGGCAGATCACCGCCACGTCCCACCCGGTCAGCGTCCGCAGGTCGAAGAACCCCGGCAGCACCCCCATGTAGAAGAGGATCGCCTTGGGGTTGCCCGCGATCACCGCCATCCCGGCGGCGAAGCCCGCCCAGCCGCTCTCCCGCGCGAGCCCGCCCGCGGTCGCCCGCCGCGCCGCCGCCTCGGCCTTGCGCACGAGCTGCACCCCCATCCAGACCAGGATCACCGCGCCCACGTAGCGCAGCACCGTCAGGAACCCGGCCCAGACCCCGGCCACCGCCCCGATGCCGAGGAGCGCCAGCAGCGCCCACCCCACGTCGCCCACCGCCACCCCGGCCGCCAGCGGCAGCGCCGCCCGCACCCCGCCGGTCGCCGCCCGCGCGATCAGCGCCGCGACCACCGGGCCCGGCGTCGCGACCAGCAGCGCCAGCGCCCCGGCATAGGGCAGGAGCTGCGCCAGGCTCAGCGTCATCCTTCGGGCGGCAGCGTCAGCGTGCCGTCCGGGGTCGGCGGCCAGGCCGGGTTCCACGCCACCTCCCAGACATGCCCGTCGGGGTCGGCGAAATACCCCGAGTAGCCGCCCCAGAACACCTTCTCCGGCGGCTTGATCGCGCGCGCCCCGGCCGCGAGCGCCAGCGCGAACGCCGCGTCCACCTCGGCCTCCGAGCCGAAGTTGCGCGCCAGCGTCACCGCCCCGGTGCCGAGCTCCGCCCGCGGCCGCTTCTGGTCCTCGGCGAGGTCGTCGATGCCGAAGAGGCCGAGCACCTGCCCGGCGAGCTGGATGAAGATCACCTCGTCGAGCTCGCGCGCCGGCTCCCAGCCGAGGGCGGCATAGAACGCCCGCGACCGGGCCAGGTCGGCGACGCCGAGCGTCACCAGCGAAATCGACTTCGGCCACATCATCCCACCTCCTCGATGCGCGACAGGCCGTCGCGCTCGCTCATCGCGAACCGCTGCGCCGTGAGCCCCTCGAAGAGCTCCGGCCCGGTCCCGGTCATCCAGGCCTGCGCCCCGAGGGCGGCCACCGCATCATAGAGCGCACGACGCCGCCCCTCGTCCAGATGCGCCGCCACCTCGTCGAGCAACAGCACCGGCGCCGCCCCGAACCCCTCCGCCACCGCCCAGGCGTTCGCCAGCACCAGCGCGATCAGGAGCGCCTTCTGCTCCCCGGTCGAGCACAGCCGCGCCGCCACCCCCTTCGCCGCATAGACCGCCAGGAGATCGTCCCGATGCGGCCCCGCCATCGTCCGCCCCGCCGCGAGATCCCGCCCCCGCCCCTCGCGCAGCGCCTCCGCGCAGCCCCGCCTCGTCGCGCGGCCCCTCCGCCTCGATCGCGAGCTCCGCCCGCGGAAACTCGCCCGCCGGCGCCGCCGCGAGCATGCGCCACCGCCGCCGCCCGGTTGCCCGCGAGCCGCGCGCCCGCCACCGCCATCTGCCCCTCCAGCGCCTCGAACCAGCCCGGATCGCGCACCTCGTCGCGGATCAGCCGGTTGCGCTCGCGCAGCGCCCGGTCGTAGCCCATCGCCGCCTCGGCATGCTCCGGCATCAGGCTCAGCGCCACCCGGTCGAGGAACCGCCGCCGCTCGCCCGCGCCCTCCATCCAGAGCCGGTCCATCGCCGGCGTCAGCCACAGCACCCGCGCCACGCCGCCCAGCGCCACCTGCGCCGCCGCCTTGCCGTCGATCTCGACCTGCCGCCGCGCCCCCTCGGCCCAGGTCGCCACCGCGTGCCCGCCGACCTCCGCCGCCACCTTCCAGCCGATCGCCTCGGGCGCCCGCGCCATCTCCTCCGCCGACGCCCCGCGCAGCCCGCGACCGGGCGACAGCAGCGACACCGCCTCGATCAGGTTGGTCTTGCCCGCCCCGTTCGGCCCGAAGATCGCCACCGGCCGCGGCTCGAGCTCGAGCGCGGTCGCACGGTGGGAACGGAAATGCGAGAGCCGGAGCCGGGTGACGGCGAGCGCAGCCAGATCAGACCCGCATCGGCATCACGACGTAGACCGCCGACTCGTCGTTGCCCTCGCGCATCAGCGTCGGATCGCCGGCCGAGTTGAACAGGAAGACCGCGTTCTCGCGGTCGACCTGGCTGGCGATCTCGAGCAGGTAGCGGGCGTTGAAGCCGATCTCGAGCCGCTCGTCGCCATAGGCGACCGCCAGCTCCTCGTCGGCGGCGCCCGAATCCGGCGCGTTCACCGACAGCACCAGCCGGTCGTCCTCGAGCGCCAGCTTCACCGCCCGCGACCGCTCCGAGCTCACCGTCGCCACCCGGTCGACGGCCTGGGCGAACTCGGCGGCATCGACCTCCAGCCGCTTGGTGTTGCCGGTCGGGATCACCCGCGCATAGTCGGGGAAGGTCCCGTCGATCACCTTCGAGGTCAGCGTCACCTCCGGCGTCGCGAAGCGCACCTTGGTCTCGCTGACCGAGACCGCGATCTCCGCGCTGTCGTCGTCGAGGAGCTTGCGGAGCTCGCCCACCGTCTTGCGCGGCACGATCACCCCCGGCAGCCCGTCGGCGCCTTCCGGCAGGGCCGCGTCGATCCGCGCCAGCCGGTGGCCGTCGGTCGCGACGCAGCGCAGCACCGCGCCCTCCGCCCCCTTGGCAGCGTGCATGTAGACCCCGTTGAGGTAGTAGCGGGTCTCCTCGGTCGAGATCGCGAACTTGGCCTTGTCGAACAGCCGCCGGAGCGTCGGCGCCGGGCAGGTGAAGCTCGTCTGGTATTCCGCGCTCGCCATCATCGGGAAGTCCTCGCGCGGCAGCGTCGCGAGGCTGAAGTGCGACCGGCCGGCCTTCACCTCGAGCCGGCCTGCAATGCCGTCGTCGGCGAGCTCGACCATCGCGCCGTCCGGCAGCTTGCGCGCGATCTCGTGCAGCGTGTGCGCCGGCACGGTCGTCGCGCCAGCGCGGCTCACCATCGCGGTGGCCCGGTCGATCACCTCGATGTCGAGGTCGGTGGCGCGGAAGCTGACCTGGTCGCCTTCGGCCTCGATCAGCACGTTCGACAGGATCGGAATGGTGTTGCGCCGCTCCACCACCGACTGCGCCCGGCTCATGGCCCGGAGGAGGGCGCTGCGCTCCATGCTGAGTTTCATAACGGTCACCGTTGCAGAGATTCGTCCCCGCGTGACGTGATGGCTGCGCGGACCGTGACGTTACCGATTTGCACCGAAAGGGCAAGCGCCGCGCCACCGCCGCTCCCCCGTTCCCCAATATGAAGCACCGACTAAGCCACGGCCGGCAATGCCTTCATCCCCAACAGAAAAAAGCGAACCCGCTTCTACGCCCCGAGCGCCGCGTCGATCTTGGCCTTGAACTCGTCCCACGGCAGGTTGTCGACCTTGGTGCCGTTGACGATGAAGGTCGGGGTCGCGTCGATGCCGTCGGCCTGCGAGTTCTTCTGGTACTGCGCGACCAGCGCCTCGGCAAAGCCGCGGTCCTGCATGCAGGCGTCCATCTCCTTGTCGCTCAGGCCCGCCTGCCGGCCGATGGCGTAAAGCTTGCCGATCAGCGCCTGGTCGTCGGTCTGCGTCGCCCAGTCCATCTGCGTCGAGAACAGCACGTCGGCGATGCCGAAGTAGCGGTCGGCCGGCGCACAGCGGGCGATCATCGCCGCCCAGAGGCTCGGCCGGTTGAAGTAGACCTCGCGGAACACCAGCCGCACCTTGCCGGTGTCGATGTACTCGGCCTTCAGCTTGGGGAAGACGTCCTTGTAGAATTCCGCGCAGTGCGGACAGGTGAACATCGCGTATTCGACCACGGTCACCGGCGCCTTCGGATCGCCCATCGTCATGTCCGGGACCGCGCGCGTCTCCTGCGCCAGCGCGAACTTCGGCAGGGCGGCGAGGACGAGCGCGGCGGCAAGCGTCTGGCGTCGGGTCAGGGTCGGGGCCATGGCTCAGGGTTCCGATCGTTTCGGGTTTCGGTTTCGGGATAGCACATTGCGGGCCAATGTCTCCAAGGCCCCGCGCAGCTCGCCATCACCAATACTTGAAATCGTGGCGCGCACCGGCCCGAGATCGGCGACCCCGGGATCCGCGATCTCCGGCCCCGGGGTCCGCGGCGGCCGGTAGCGCGCCGCCGGCTCGGCGAAGCCGTGCACCGCCTGGGTGAGCTGGATCCGCCCGACCGTGCCAGGCCCGAGCGTCGCGTTGATCCGCTCGCGCAGAAGCGGCACCAGCATCTGCAGCTGCGGCGCATGCGCCCCGCTGACCGCGACCGTCAGCAGGCCGCCGGCCGGGCCGCGCCGCCGGGTCAGCCGCACCGGCGCACAGACCGCGGCAAACTCCGGCCCGGCGATCTCCGGCCAGAGCGCCCGCAGCCGCGCCTGCGCAAAGCCCTGGCGGGCGGCTGCGGTGCGCATCTGCGCCTCGATCAATCCCCCGGCGCGGACGAAGCCATGCGCCATGCGGGCCGACTTGCCTTTCGGCCGCGCTCTGTCAGTCTCCTCGCCCATGCGGCAGCCGGCTCCCACCCTCGCGACCAAGGTTAACGGCGAGGCGCCGGCTTGTCAGGGTGAACGGATCGGGCACGCCGGCGGCGGCCGCGACGCCGCCGACGCGGCGGAGACGCTGCTCGCCTGGTACGACCGCGCGGCGCGGGCGCTTCCCTGGCGGGTGCCTCCCGGGTCCGGCCGCCGCCCCGACCCCTACGCGGTCTGGCTCTCGGAGGTCATGCTGCAGCAGACCACCGTCGCCGCCGTCGTTCCGCGATTCGCGGTCTTCCTCGCCCGCTGGCCGGACGTGCACGCGCTGGCAGCGGCACCCGAGGCCGAGGTGATGGCGGCCTGGGCCGGGCTCGGCTACTACGCCCGCGCCCGCAACCTCATCGCCTGCGCGAGGGTGGTGGCGACCGCGCACGCCGGCCGCTTCCCCGACACCGAAGCAGGCCTCGCCCCCCTCCCCGGCGTCGGCCCCTATACTGCCGCGGCGGTCGCGGCCATCGCGTTCGACCGCCGGGCGACGGTGGTCGACGGCAACGTCGAGCGGGTGATGGCCCGCCTCTTCCGCATCGAGACCCCGCTTCCCGCGGCCAAGCCCGCACTGCGCGCGCGGGCGGCCGAGCTCACGCCATCGGTCCGATCCGGCGACTACGCCCAGGCGGTGATGGATCTGGGCGCCACCATCTGCACGCCGCAATCACCGGCCTGCGGCATCTGCCCGTGGATGTCCCGCTGCGCCGCCCGGCGCGCCGGCGTCGCCGGCGAGCTTCCCCGGCGCGTCGCTAAGCCGGCGAAGCCGGTCCGCCACGGCATCGCCTACCTTGCGGTGCGTGCCGACGGGGCGGTCTTGGCCGAGACCCGTCCGCCGCAGGGCCTTCTCGGCGGTATGCTCGGCCTGCCGTGCAGCGCCTTCGCCGAAGGCCCGCCCCGCCCGCGGCCGCCTTTCGCGGCTGCGTGGAAGGCGACCGGCACCCAGGTGCGCCACACCTTCACCCACTTCCACCTGATCCTGCATCTGGAGACGGCGCGGCTGCCGCCCGGCTTCGTCCCGCCGGCCGGAAGCTTCGCACCCCCGTCAGTCCTCGAACGGGCACTGCCCAGCGTCATGCGCAAGGCGCTCCGGCTCGGTCTCGCCTCGATCTGACGGCACCGGAACCGCTTCCGCGCGCCCCCGGGTCGCAACACAAGGAAAAACGGCCGGGCCTAATTTGCCCGGCCGAACAGTTGAGGGACAGTGAGATCAGGTAAACTCACTGCCTACCAGAAGGTTCCCGGCACCTTCACAGAATCCGCCGCAAGCGGCACATCGCCTCCGCCCGGCCGCGTCACGCCTCCATCTCGGCGCGCACCTGCTGGCGCAGGAAGTCGATCGGCACGCTCGCGCCGTCGCGGTGGAAGTGCCAGTAGGTCCAGCCGTTGCAGGAAGGCGCCCCCTCGAGCGCCGCGCCGACCTGATGGATCGAACCGCGCAGGTCGCTGGTGACCAGCGTCCCGTCGGCGCGGATCTTGGCGGTGCGCCGCCCGTTCAGCGAATGCAGGATTTCGCCCGGAGCGAGGAGGCCCCGCTCGACCAGCTGCCCGAACGCCACCCGCGGCTCGGCGCGCTTGGCGGTGGTGATCGCGCGCGCCTCGGCGTCGAGCGGCCGCACGTCGGCGATCCGCCGCTCCGCCGCGACGCGATACTCCGCCTCGCGCTCGATGCCGATGAAGCGCCGCCCGAGGCGCCTGGCCACCGCCCCGGTGGTGCCGGTTCCGAAGAACGGGTCGACGACGACGTCGCCCTGTCGGCTCGAGGCCACCAGCACCCGGTGGAGCAGCGCCTCGGGCTTCTGCGTCGGATGCGCCTTGCCGCCGGCCGCGGTCTTCAGCCGCTCGCTGCCGGTGCAGAGCGGGATCGTCCAGTCCGAGCGCATCTGCAGGCCCTCGTTGAGCGCCTTCATCGCCTCGTAGTTGAAGGTATACCGCGACTGCTCCGAGCGCGCCGCCCAGATCAGCGTCTCGTGCGCGTTGGTCAGCCGCTTGCCGCGGAAGTTCGGCATCGGATTCGACTTGCGCCAGATCACGTCGTTGAGGAGCCAGAAGCCGGCGTCCTGCAAGGCGGCGCCGAGCCGGAAGACGTTGTGGTAGGAGCCGATCACCCAGATGGCGCCGTCGGGCTTCAGCAGCCGCCGCGCCTCGGCGAGCCAGGCGCGGGTGAAGGCGTCATAGGCCTCGAACGAGGCGAAGCGGTCCCAGGCGTCGTCCACCGCGTCGACGAGGCTGTTGTCGGGGCGATGCAGCTCCCGCTTCAATTGCAGATTGTAGGGCGGATCGGCGAAGACGAGGTCGGCGCAGGCGTCCGGCAGCCCACGCATCACCTCGATGCAGTCGCCGGCGAGGATCGCGTCGAGCGGGACCGCCTCGTCGGCGGAAGCGTGGTCGGTGTCTCTCGGCATCGCGCACCTTCGTTGCTCAGCGCTACGCCGACGACGATCCCCGAAAACCAATTCACCGTCAAACCTTTAGTGAATCAAGAACTTATCACGGACCCCTCACACAACATATCGTGGATCGGCTGAAACGACCGCCTATGGTGAGGGCTGACCCCCATCCGCGACAGCCCCTCCGAGTGCCCCCGGGTCCCGTAACCCATGTTCGTCTCCCAGCCGTAGCCGGGAAACTGTTGCGAAAGCGCCACCATGGTCCGGTCGCGCGCCACCTTGGCGACGATCGAAGCGGCCGCGATCGACAGCGCCAGCCGGTCGCCGCCGACGATCGGCCGGCACGGGCAGGGCAGGCCCGGCGGGTGCAGATGGCCGTCGACCAGCGCCAGAACCGGCCGCTGCGCCAGGCTGGCCACCGCCCGGCGCATGGCGAGAAAGCTCGCCTGCAGGATGTTCATGGTGTCGATCTCGGCGACGCTGGCCACGCCGACGCCGATGATCGCGACCGAGTGCAGCAGCGCTGCGAGCTCCTCGCGGCGCGGCGCGGCGAGCCGCTTGCTGTCGTCGAGCCCCTCGGGGATGGCGTCCGGGTCGAGGATCACCGCCGCCGCCACGACAGGCCCTGCCCACGGACCACGCCCCACCTCGTCGATCCCGCAGACCGGGCGCGGGCCGTTGCGCTCGAAATCGAAATGCGGCGCCGGGCCTGCCGGTTGGTCCATGGCCGTCGTTCTCGTCCTGCCTCGCTCGCCTGGCACTAGAGCGGCGCAGGCCGCGATTCGGCAATCGCAAAACCGGCGCCGCCCGCGCGGGGCGAGCGCGGGCATCGTTAAAATGCGGTAAAAACGGATTCCTTTAGTTCTTATATTTCAATACACTTGACCATCTGCTCGCACGCGAGCAGTGCGAGCACCCCGCGGGCGACCGTCAGCCGCGCTCGGCGCCGCTCGCCGCCGGGGCCGGCTCCAGGCCGAAGACGCTGCGCCCGCCATACTCGTGCGAGCGGCGCCGTTCCTCGGCGACGAAGGCGTCGAACTCCGGCCCGGAGGCGGTGCGCTCCAGCCGCCGCGCCTGCTCGTCGAGCCGTCGGATCGCATCCAGCCGCTCGCCGTCACCGAGCCGCGCCCGGGCCACCGCAGCCTTCAGCACCTCGATCGTCCGGTCGTAGACCAGCGTCGGCACCGGAAACGGCTGGCGATCCTTGCCGCCGTGCGCCAGCGAGTGCCGCGCCGGATCGGCAAAGCGGCAGGGCGCGCCGTGGACGACCTCGGCGACCATCGCCAGCGACCGGACGGTCCGCGCCCCCACGCCCGGCACCAGCAGCAGCTCGGCAAAGTCCGCCGGCGCCCGGTCGGTCGCAGCCGCGAGCGCGCCATGCAGCCGCCGGAGCATGACGTCGCCGGCCCGCACCTCGTGGTGGGCCGGCATCACCAGGTGCGGCAGGTAAGGCGCCTCGGGCGGCGTCCCTGCGCGCCCCATCGCCGCGATCTCGCGCACGATGCCGTCCGGCCCCATGCCCGCAAGCAGCTCGAGCTGTCCCGCCCGCGAACGCGCCGCCCGGCGGTCGGTCAGGTTGACGATGTCGCCGCCGGTCTGCCCGTCGATCGCCGCGTGCGGCGCCTCGACGAAGCTCGCCAGTCCCTCCGCCAGCCAGTGGTATCGGCGGGCGTAGCGGGTCTCGGCGTTCATCCCCTGCTGCACCACCACCCACTTGCCGTCCGCCCCGAGCACGAAGCCATGCAGGTAGAGCTCGTAGCCGTCCTGCACCGCGGCGCTGTCGACCTTTGCCACCAGCCGGCTCGCCCGCGCCAGCGCCGCGCCGTCGAGCCCGGTCCGGCCGCCGATCGCGACGAGTTCCCCCGGGGTCAGCCGCGACTGCGCGCCGCGCCCGCCGCAGACATAGATCCCGAGCTCGTCCGCACACGGCGCCAGCCCCCGCTTCAGCGCCCCGAGCACGCTGGTGGTGATCCCCGACGAATGCCAGTCCATCCCCATCACCGCCCCGAACGACTGGAACCAGAACGGATGCGCCAGCCGCCGCAGGAACTCGTCGCGCCCGTAGTGCAGCACGATCGCCTCGGTGATGACCGCCCCGAGCCGCGCCATCCGCTGCCCGAGCCAGGCGGGCACCCGGCCGTGATGCAGCGGCAGGTCGGCGGAGCCCGAGCGGCGCGTCATCGGCGGAGCGTGAACGGAGCAGGAACCATGCCGCAGCTATCGCGCGGATCCGGCGCCCGGGCAAGCCGTAGGTTACGGGAAGTGTGGCCGTATTGGCGACCCCGGGCGGATTTGAACCGCCGACCTACCGCTTAGGAGGCGGTCGCTCTATCCTCTGAGCTACGAGGTCCCGCCGCTTCTCTAGCCGTTCCGGCGGCGGCGGGTCAATCAAGCGGTTGTGTTTTGCCCGCCGACGGCGCCTTCGGCAGCTTCTCGGTTACGGTCCGGAGTAGCCCATGTCCCTGCGCGCAAAGCTCGCGCCCATCGTGACCGCGGCGCTGGTCGCCGCGGCACCCTGCACCGCGCCGCCCGCACTTGCCGGCGGCTGGACGGTGCGCGACACCGAGAGGGCTCTGGTCGCGGAAAGCGGCGGCGTCTATCCGGACCGCGCGCTCGGCGATTACGTCCAGTCGGTGGGGAGCCGCCTCGTCGTTGCCGCCGGCAAGTCGGCAAGGGGGTGGCGCTTCATCGTGCTCGACACCCCGGACTCGAACGCCTTCGCGCTGCCCGGACAGAGGATTACGTGACCCGAGGCATGCTGACGCTGGCCAGCGACGAGGCGGAGCTAGCGGCGATCCTCGGGCACGAGATCGGCCACGCGCTGGCCGGCGACGCGCTGAACGCCCGCACCGATCGGGACCGCCGCGCATCGGAGTTCGCCGCCGACCGGACCGGGATGCAGCTGATGGTGCGCGCGGGCTATGATCCGACGGCGGAAGCCGACTTTCTCGCCACGCTGCTGGCGAGCCGGCTGATCGAAGCGGGCCCGCAGGCCCGCCGGGCGGCGACCCGCGAGGCGGACGACCACCCTGCCCTGCCCGACCGGCTGCGTGTCGCGCGCGCGGAGGCGGCGGAGATGGCGGTGCGGGGCGGCGGCCGGCAGCGGGCGCGCTACCTGACGGCGATCGACGGGGTCGTCTGGGGCAATGGGCCGGCGCAGGGCTATATGGTCGGGCGGAGCTTCGTCCACCCCGACCTCCGCTTCGCCTTCGACGCGCCGGCGGGTTATTCGCTCGCAAACCAGCCGGACGCCGTGATTGCTTCGGGACCCGCCGGGGCGATGCTGCTCGTCGACAGCCTGCCCGATCCGGGCGGCTCGCCCGAGCGCTACCTGATCCACGGCTGGGTGCCGGAGATCGGCCGTGGCGTGCAGACGGGCCCGCTCGAGGCGGCGCGACGGCTGCGCCTCAACGGCATGGCGGCGGCGCAGGGGCAGCTGCCGCTCGCCTCGCGCGGCACCGCCCGGGTGGCCGAGCTGACCGTGGTGCGCCACGACGGCCGCTTCTACCGGCTGACCGGCCTGCATGCACCCGGCGACGCCGCGGCTACCGCCGCGCTGGCCGCGGCGGCCGCAAGTTTCCGATCGCTTCCCGCCAGGGACGCCGCGCGGCTGCCGCCGCGACGAATCCAGATCCGGAGGATCACCCGCGGCGAGAACGTCGCGGCGCTGGCGCGGTCGATGCCGATCGCCGCGTCCGGCGCGTGGTTCGACGTGCTGAACGGGCTATCGTCAGGCGATACTCTGAAAGTCGGCGATCAGATCAAGGTCGTGGTCAAGTAGGGACGGCCGCGAGAGCGAGCGCGCTTGTTCCCACGCGGGCAGACCCGGCAGGCCTTTTTCGGCGGCGTCAGGAAATCAGCACGCCGAGCGCAACCAGCAGCGCGCCCAGCAGCGCGCCGGCGAGGCCGACCGCCCACACCGGGGGTGCCTGCCGCTCTGCATTGGCGGGCGCGGTGTTGACGCGGATCAGCGCCGCCTCGGCCATCTGCGGCAACCGCGGGCCGAAGCGGGAGAGCACGCGGACGGTCGCCGCGAGGTCGCGGGCGACCGCAGCCGGGCCGAGGTTCGAGCGGATGTAGGCGGTGACGACCGGACGGGCCGTCTCCCACATGTTGAGCGAAGGATCGAGGCTGCGCGACACGCCCTCCACCACCACCATCGTGCGCTGCAGCAGGATGAGTTCGGTGCGGGTCTGCATGCCGAAGCGCTCGGTGACCTCGAAGAGGTGCGCAAGCAGGCGCGCCATCGAGATGCGCGGTGCGGCCTGGCCGAAGATCGGCTCGCCGACCGAGCGCAGCGCCTGCGCGAAGGCCTCGGTGTCGCGGTCGCGCGGGACGTAGCCGGCCTCGAAATGCACCTCGGCGACGCGGTGGTAGTCGCGGCGGAGGAAGCCATACAGGATCTCGGCGTAGACCCGGCGGGTATAGGCGTCGATCCGGCCCATGATGCCGAAGTCGAGTGCCACCAGCGCGCCGTCCGGCCCGAGCTTGAGGTTGCCCTGGTGCATGTCGGCGTGAAAGAAGCCGTCGCGCAGCGCGTGGGTGAGGAAGGTCTGGATGACCCGGGCGGAGAGGCCGACGAGATCGGTGCCGCTGGCGTGCAGACCGGGCAGGTCGCCGAGGTTGGTGCCGGCGACCCATTCGAGCGTCAGCACCCGGCGGGCGGAGGCGCCCCAGATCACCGCTGGCACGCGGAAGCCGGGATCGTGCGCGGTGTTGGCGGCGAACTCGGCGGCGGCGGAGGCCTCCATCCGCAGGTCGAGCTCGCCGAGGACGACGCCCTCGAAGTGGCGGATCACCGCCTTGGGGCGAAGCCGGCGCGCGAAGGGCGCGATGAACTCGATCATGCCGGCGGCGAAGTAGAAGGCGTCGACGTCGCGCAGGAAGGCGCGCTCGATCCCCGGCCGCAGCACCTTGACCGCGACCACCTGGCCGGTGTCGCGCAGGGTGGCGCGGTGGACCTGGGCGAGCGAGGCGGCGGCGATCGGCGGGTCAAAGGTCGAGAAGACTGCGTCGAGAGGCTGGCCGAGCTCGAGCTCGATGGTGGTGCGCGCCTCTTCGAGCGGGAACGGCGGGAGCTTGTCCTGCAGCACCGAGAGCTGTGCGGCGAGCTCCGGGCCGACCACGTCGGGGCGGGTGGAGAGGAGCTGTCCGAACTTTATGTACGCAGGGCCGAGCGCGGTGATGGCGCGCAGGATCGGCGGCTGCGAGGGGTCGCCCTCGTAGCCGAGCCACTGGAACGGCCAGCCGAGGACGCGGGCGGCGACGCGCAGCGACGGCGGCGCGTCGAAGGCCTCGAGCGCGAGGCGCATGGCACCGGTGCGCTCGAAGGTGGCGCCTGTGCGGATCAGGCGCCAGAGGTTGTGCGGGCCGCGCATTCGCTCAGAGCTTCCAGCCGGAGTGCAGTGCTGCGATGCCCATCGACAGGTTGCGGAAGCGCACCTGGCCGAAGCCGGCCGCGGCGATCATCGCGGCGAAGGTGTCCTGGTCGGGGAAGCGTCGGATCAATTCGACCAGGTACTGGTAGCTGGGGCGGTCGTTGGCGATCGCCTGGCCGAGGGCGGGGATGACGTTGAAGGAATAGCGGTCGTAGAGCCAGCGCAGCGAAGCTTCGGGGACGCGGGAGAACTCGAGGACGAGGAGGCGGCCGCCGGGGCGGAGGACGCGGTAGGCCTCGGCGAGGGCGTCCTCGATGCGGGTGACGTTCCGGATGCCGAAGGAGATGGTGTAGGCGTCGAAGCGCGGGGTTTCGAACGGCAGCGCCATCGCGTCGCCGACGACCCAGTCGAGGGCGCCCTCGTAGGTGGCGGCCTCGGGGCGGCGGCGGCCGGCTTCGAGCATGTCGGCGGTCAGGTCGAGGATGGTGGCGTGGCCCTGGCCGTGGAGGCGGCTTGAGGAAGCGGAAGGCGATGTCGCCGGTGCCGCCGGCGACGTCGAGGAGCGCCATGCCGGGGCGCGGGGCGAGCCAGTCGAGCATCGCGTCCTTCCACAGGCGGTGGACGCCGAGGCTCATCGCGTCGTTCATCACGTCGTAGCGCGAGGCGACCGAGGCGAAGACGCCGTGGACGCGGGACGCCTTCTCCGCCACGGGGACGGTCTCGTTGCCGAAGTGGGTGGTGGGCTCGTCGGCCATGGCGCTTCCGGTCGTTTCCGCCGCTCCTTATAAGGCAGGGGGGGCGGGCTGCAACTGGCGGGGGAATGAGGCATGCCGGAGCTGCCGGAGGTCGAGACGGTGCGGCGCGGGCTGGAGCCGGTGCTCGCGGGGCGGCGGATCGCGAAGGCGGAGGTGCGGCGGAAGGATCTGCGCTGGCCGTTTCCGGACGGGCTGGCGAAGCGGCTGACGGGGCGGCGGGTCGAGGGGCTCAGGCGGCGGTCGAAGTACCTGCTCGCGGATCTCGACGGCGGCGAGACGCTGATCGTGCATCTCGGGATGTCGGGGCGGCTCCTGGTGTCGGGGGCGCAGGTGGGGGCGTTCCACCATCCGCATCCGGCGGCCGAGAAGCACGACCATTTCGTGCTGGATCTCGAGGACGGCGCGCGGGTGACGCTGAACGACGCGCGGCGCTTCGGGGCGGTGGACCTCTGGCCGACGGAAGGGCTGGAAGAACACAGGCTGCTCAAGGGGTTGGGGCCGGAGCCGCTCGGGAACCGCTTCGACGGCGCGTATCTCGCCGGGCGGCTGGCGGGGCGGAAGACGCCGGTGAAGGCGGTGCTGTCGGACCAGCGGGTGGTGGCGGGGCTCGGCAACATCTACGTCTGCGAGGCGCTGTGGCGGGCGCGGATCTCGCCGTTGCGGCTGGCGGGGGAGGTGACGGGCGCGGAGGCGGAGACGCTCGTGGGGGCGGTGCGGGCGGTGCTCGCGGACGCGCTCGAGGCGGGCGGGTCGTCGCTTCGGGACTATCGGCGGGCGGACGGGGAACTGGGATATTTCCAGCATTCGTTCGCGGTCTACGGGCGCGAGGGGGAGGCCTGTCCGCGGGGGGACGGGGTGGTGGAGAGGGTGGTGCAGGCGGGGCGGTCGAGCTTCTGGTGCAAGGGCTGCCAGAGCTAGGGAGTCAATGGTTTACGGGGATTTGCTCGATGTACATCTCATGTACATCGCATGCACGATCCATGTACCGGCGGGAGCCCGCGCCTTCGATCGTTAACGGCGCCAGCGCTCAGGGCTTGCGGCTCGCCTCGTAGCGGGCGCGGGTCTCGGCGTTCATCGGGTAGAGGCCGGGGAGCGCGACGTCGCGGGCGACCTCGTCCATGATCCAGGCTTCCATCCGCTCCTGCTCGACCGCCTCGGCGGCGACCTCGTCGAGGAGCGCCTGCGGGACGAGGACCGCGCCGTCGCGGTCGGCGACGACGATGTCGTCGGGGAAGACCGCGACGCCGCCGCAGCCGACCGGCTGCTGCCAGCCGACGAAGGTGAGGCCGGCGACCGAGGGCGGCGCGGCGGCGCCGCGGCACCAGACGGGAAGCTCGGTCGCGAGGACGCCGTCGAGGTCGCGCACCGGGCCGTCGCTGACGAGCGCGGCGACGCCGCGCCGCGCCATGCGGGCGCAGAGGATGTCGCCGAAGATGCCCGCTTCGGCGATCCCGGCGGCGTCGACGACCGCGATGCAGCCGGCGGGCATCGCCTCGATCGCGGCGCGGGTCGAGATCGGCGAGGCCCAGGAGGCGGGCGTCGCGAGATCCTCGCGGGCGGGGACGAAGCGCAGGGTGAAGGCGGGGCCGACGACGCGGGGCTGGGGGGTGCGGATCGGCTGCGCGTGGCGCATCCAGACGTTGCGCAGCCCCTTCTTCAGGAGAACGGTCGTCAGCGTGGCGGTCGAGACCCCGCGGAGGGCTTCGAGGATGTCGGCGCGGCTGGGGTCGGGCATCGGCGTCTCCTGCCTGGTCCTCGCGATCCTACCCGCCGCGCGGCGGCAAGACGATGGGGTTCGGCGGCCCGGCGCCGGGGGACGTCACGAAAGCGCTTATTCGCACCGCACCGCACCGCGGTTTATTGCGGGATGCGGACGGAAGTGCTCGCTGCGCGCGTCTCCCAACCTCAAACGAACAGGAAACGACGCCAATGATTCCCGTCGAGCTGGTACACCCGATGATCGTGCACTTCCCGATCGTCTTCATCATCTGCCTCGCGATCTTCGACGTGATCGCGGCGGCGCGCGGCGTCAGCGTGACCGGCCGCAACACGGCCGGCAGCATCTCGACCGGGCTGATGGTGCTTGCAGCCCTTTCCGCCATCGCGGCGATGATGTTCGGCGACCTCGCGCTGTCCTATGCCGAGTCGAACGGCTTCTCGAGCGAGATCGCGGAGATCCACGAAGGGCTCGGCGGAACCGTCGCGCTGACCTTCGGGGTCTGGGCACTCGTTCGCGTGTTCCTCTGGTGGCGCGACACGCGCATGTCGGGCGGGCTCGCCTATGCAGTGGCGCTGGTCGCGGTCGCCGGCGCCGGACTCGCGGCGACCACGGCCTACTACGGCGGGCAGCTCGTCTACGACCTCGGCGTCAACGTCGCGAGCGCCGCGCCGGTCGCGCGGCCGGCCGCGGACTGAGAAGATCCGCCGCGGCTCCGGCCGCAGGTGATCGAGAGGAAGTGCATCACGTCGCCGTCCCGGATGCGGTGGGGCCCTGCCCCCGACCGCATCCGGCCGGCCTCGCGGGCGCCGGCTTCACCCTCGGCAGTGCCGAGGACGATCTCAATACATCAAGGCGCGCAGCTCCTCGATGCGGGCGATCAGCGTGGGATCGGCGAAAATGCTGACCCGGTCGCCCGTGACGCCGCCCGTGACATCGCCCGTGCCGGCCTCGTCGCGACCGACCCCGATGGCAAGCAAGGCCTGGGGCGGGAAATCGCACGTCGAAATCAGGCGTCTCGCAACGGCCTCGGCCACGTCCAGCGAACGCTGGCGCGCCAGCGTGGCGTCGGGGATGCTGGTCACCTCGCCGAGGACGACGAGCTTGCCGGTCCTGTCGAGGGCCTCGCCGAGGCTCGCGCAGGCCGCGTCGCCGGTGTCCGGGATCGAGGAAGGCGGTTCCCTTCTCGTCGAACGAGACGCTGATCGACCGGACGGCGCCGGAGGGACATCCCGGACCCGGGCAGTCGAGCGCTGCCTCCCGCGAGCAGAACGCGACCTTGAGCTCGGGGTCCGCGAGACAGAGGCCGGCGAACGCGGCCGCAGGAAGGCAGAAAGGCAGGAGCAGCGCCGAAGCCGCTAGCCCCGCTCGCGCGACCGCAGCTGGCCCAGGACGCGGGTCTCCCATCGCCGCCACTCCTCGATGCCGGGCAACTCGCCCAGACGCTTCGCCGAGTTCCCCTCGTCCCATTCGAGGAATTTCCTGATGGTATCCCAGCTCGGTTCGGAGAAATAGATCTGCGAGCGGGAGAGCGCCGAGCAGAGGGCATCGCGCGCCTCGTTGCGCTGCGCGACGAAGAGCCGCTTGCGCTCGGCCTCCTCCTCGCTCAGCGCGCGCGATTGCTCGAGCTCGGAGATCTGGATCAGGCGCCGCCACGCGGCGACGTAGCGGGGGAAGGATTCGGCGATTTCCTCGAGGGTCTCGAAACGCCGGTCGTTGAACGCCTTCGCGCGGGCCGCCCTGTTCTGCCAGCGGGGAAAGAGCAGCGACGCCAGCGCCCCTCCGACGATGACGGTGATCGTGGGCGGGCCCCAGTACCGCAGCAGCAGCGACGCAATGCCGTTCTCGTCGAAAATCCACACGGCGGGGCCCCGCGCGACGTTCCATGCCGTCAGGTGTTGAAGAGAAAGTGCATCACGTCGCCGTCCTTGACGCGGTAGGTCTTGCCCTCGGAGCGCATGCGGCCGGCCTCGCGGGCGCCGGCTTCGCCGTTCAGCCGCAGGTAGTCGTCGTAGGCGATGGTCTCGGCGCGGATGAAGCCCTTCTCGAAGTCGCCGTGGATGACGCCGGCGGCCTCGGGGGCGCTGGCGTCCCGCGGGATGGTCCAGGCGCGGGCCTCCTTGGGGCCGGCGGTGAAGTAGGTCGCGAGGCCGAGCAGGCGGTAGCCCTCGTGGATCAGGCGGTCGAGGCCGGCTTCGTGCAGGCCCATCGCCTCGAGGAACTCGGTGCGCTCGGCGTCGTCGAGCTGGGCGATCTCCTCCTCGATGGCGGCGGAGATGACGACGCAGCCGGCCCCCTCGGCCTGCGCGAGCTTCGCGACGGCGGCGGAGGCGGCGTTGCCGGTGGCGGCGGCGGCTTCCTCGACGTTGCAGACGTAGAGGACGGGCTTGGCGGTCAGGAGCTGGAGGAGGCGCCAGGCGCGGGCTTCCTCGTCGGGGACGGCGACGGTGCGGGCGGGGCGGCCGGCCTCGAGGGCGGCCCTGGCGGCCTCGAGCAGGCGGGCCTGGACGGCGGCTTCCTTGTCGCCGCCCTTGAGCTTGCGCTGCAATCCGGCGAGGCGCTTCTCGACGCTCTCGAGGTCGGCGAGCATCAGCTCGGTCTCGACGGTCTCGGCGTCGGCGACGGGGTCGACGCGGCCTTCGACGTGGGTGACGTCGGGGTCCTCGAAGCAGCGCAGCACGTGGGCGACGGCGTCGCACTCGCGGATGTTGGCGAGGAACTGGTTGCCGAGGCCCTCGCCCTTCGAGGCGCCGCGCACGAGCCCGGCGATGTCGACGAAGGTGATGCGGGCGGGGACGACCTTGGCGGACTTCGCGATGGTGGCGAGCTTGTCGAGGCGCGGGTCGGGGACGTTCACCTCGCCGACGTTGGGCTCGATGGTGCAGAAGGGGAAGTTCGCCGCCTGCGCCGCGGCGGTGCGCGTCAGCGCGTTGAAGAGCGTCGACTTCCCGACGTTCGGCAGTCCCACGATCCCGATCTTCAGCGCCATGCCCGGCCTCCCCTAGCGCCGCGCACTTAGGGCGTGTCGCCGGGGGCGGTCAACCCGGGCGCTCCGCGCGACGCCCGCGGGTGGCGCGGGGGTCGGCAGGCGGTGTGGGACGGCGGCGGGGGCCGGGCCGCTCGCCGCCCGGGCGTTTGCGGGGCGGCGGGGTGGTGCGCTTCGCGGAGCGTATTTGCAGCAAGAGGAAGGCGGGGCGTGGGCTGGCGCCGGAAGCGGCCGGTGGCATGGCGAACGGAGGTGAGCGTGCGCCCGCGCATCCCTCGGTCGCAGGTCGGATCGGCGCGGTCGCGCGGGCCCGGTCGGCAGGCGCGAACCCGTCTTCGCCGCCTGCAAGGGACTGCGCGCTCGGGGCAAGCGGTTGCGAAGCGCGCGTCAGGGTGGCGTGCCGGTGGTCAGGCGGGTCTCGAGCAGGTCGACGTCGCGCGCGAGGCGCATGGCGATGTCGTGCGGAAGCTCGCCGGTGCGGTCGAGCCGGCGGTAGGTGGCGCGCTCGGCGCGAAGCGCGACGAGGCGGAGCTCGCGCTCGGCGCGGGACCCGGCCCGGGCGCGGTCGGCGTCGGGGCCGGTCCTGCCGCTCCGGTCGAGCTGCTCGCGGTAGAACGCCATCACCCGCCCGCCGGCGTCGGCGTAGACGTCGGCATCGTCGCGGCCGTCGGCGAGCCCGTGCTGCGCCCGCTCGACCGCCCGCATCGCGGCCTCGGCGGCGAGGGCGCGCGCCCGGTCCTCCTCGGCCTGGTGCGAGGGCTCGGGCGGGAGCTCGAGCCCGCGCAGCAGCACGGGGAGCGCGACGCTCGCGGCGACGAGCGAGAGGACGATGGTGCCGCCGGCGAGCAGGATCGCGAGGTCGCGGGCGGGAAAGGGCGTGCCGTCGGAGAGGACGAACGGCAGGGACAGGACGCCCGCGAGCGTCACGGCGCCGCGCACGCCGGCGAAGGTGGTGGCGGCGACGAGCTGGCGGCTCGGGCGGGTGACCTTGGCGCCCCGGCGGGCGGCGCGCGCGAGCGTCAGCCGGAGCGAGACCCAGACCCAGAGGAAGCGCGAGGCGACGAGCGCGGCGAAGAGCGCCAGCACGTAGAGGAGGAGCCAGCCGGGCGCCGCGTGGCCGGTCAGGCCGACGACCTCGCGCGAGCGCAGCCAGAGGCCGGGGAGCTGCTCGCCGAGGAGCACGAAGACGAGGCCGGTCAGGGCGAACTGGATCGCGTCCCAGACCGCGCTCCGGCGGACGCGGGTGACCGCGAGCGCGCGGTCGGACTGCTCGATGAAGCTCATCGTGATCCCGGCCGCGACCGCGGCGAGGATGCCCGAGGCCCCGGCCTCCTCGGCCAGCATGTAGGCGCCGAAGGGGATGAGGAGGCTGACGAGGATCTCGGTGCCGGTCTCCTCGCCCAGCCGGCGGGAGACCCAGGTCTTGGCGAGCGTGATCGCCCAGGTGACGCCGACGCCGATCGCGATGCCGCCGGCCGCGAGCCAGAGGAAGTTGCCGAAGGCGGCGGCGAGCGAGAAGCTGCCGGTGAGGGCGGCGGCGACCGCGAAGCGGAGGCAGGTGAGGCCGGTGGCGTCGTTGAGAAGCAATTCGCCCTCGAGGATGTGCATCAGCCGGTTCGGCACCGGCACCCGCTCGGCGATGCCGGAGACCGCGACGGGGTCGGTGGGCGAGACCACGGCGGCGAGCGCGAAGGCGACCGCGAGCGGCATCGCCGGGACGAGCCAGTGCATGAAGAGGCCGACCCCGAGCACGGTGACGACGACGAGGCCGAGGGCGAGCTGCAGCACGGTGCGGCGGTCGCGGTAGAGCGCGTCCTTGGGGATGCGCCAGCCGTCGAGGAAGAGGAGCGGCGGCAGGAAGAGCAGGAAGAAGATGTCGGGCTCGAGCCGGAGGCTGAGGCCGCCGAAGGCCGCGATCGCGACGCCGATGGCGATCTGGACCAGCGGCCGCGGGACCGGGAAGGGCGCGGCGCGGGTCAGCGCCCCGCTGACCACGACGGCGACGAGCATCACCAGCACGGTGGTGACCTGGCTCATCGGGGTCAGGCGGTCCCCGGCAGGTGCAGGGCGAGGAGGAGGCCGGCGGCGGCGAGGAGCGCCACGCCCGCGGCGCTGCCGAGGGCGCGGCCGCGGGGGAGGTTCTTCTCGGCGGCCATGACGAGGCCGAGGAGGAGCATCCAGCCGAGGTTGCCGGTGCCGACGGCGAACATCACCAGCATCAGCGCCCAGCAGCAGCCGACGCAGAAGGCGCCGTGCGCGAGGCCGAGGCCGGCGGCCTCGGCGAGCGGGCGGCGGCCCCGCCAGTGCGTCATGACGAGCGCGAGCGGGCTGCGGCAGCGGTCGAGGCAGCGGCGCTTGAGCGCGGAGAACTGGAAGGCGCCGGCGAGGGCGAGGACGAGCGCGGCGACCGCCCAGCCGTTGAAGGCGAGCCAGCCGGAGGTGCGGGCGGCGGCGAGGAGGCCGGCGTCGGCGAGATGGGCGGCGACGCCGAACCCGGCCCAGGCGGCGAGATAGCCGAGGGCGGCGGCGGCGACGAGGGGGGCGGGGGCGTGGCGGCGGCCGGCGACCCGGGCGAGGAGCCAGAGGACGGGCAGCGCGGTCGGGAGCATCATCGCGGCGAGCATCAGCGTCCAGCCGGCGACGTAGAGCCCGGTCTCGCCGGACGGGCCGCAGATCGCGCCGAGCAGATCCGCCGGCGCGAGGCCGCCGTGGGCGAGGTAGCGCGCCCAGGGGCTCGCCGCCCAGAGCGCGAGCGCGGTCCAGGCGAGGGCGGCGAGCGCCAGCCCGCCGGCGTAGAAGGCGCGGCGCTGGACCGCGGCGCCGGTCACGCCTGGAACCGGAAGGTGCCCTGGATGGCGTTCTTGCCCGCGATGTCGAGGTCGAGGCCGAGGCCGGGGTGGCGCAGGCGGAACCGCTCGGCCTTCGCCACGTAGGCGGCCGAGCCCGGAATCGTCGAGAAGGCGCTGTTGTTGAGCGTGGTGACCTCGCCGTTCGGTCCGCGATAGGGCGCCATCACCGCCTCGCTGATGCCGGCGATGGCGAAGCGGCCGCGGCCTTCGTGCAGGTCGAAGACCACCCCGGCGCGCTGCGGCGGCAGGTCGTCGCTGACCAGCGCCGCGAGGTCGGCGAGCGGGCCGCCGAGCCGGCCGGCCATCGCCTCGACGAGCGCGCCCGCCTGCCCGTCGCTGGCGCCGGTGTCGATGTAGAGCTGCCGGCGCCAGCCGCCGGCGAAGACGTTGCCGGGGATCTTCACCACCGAGGCCATGACGACGCCGCCGACGTCGAGCCCGCCGATCGCGCCCGAGGTGATGCGGTAGGCGAGCGCGGAGTCGCAATGGCCCCGGTCGGGGTCCTCGCCGATCCAGCACGGGCAGAGGACGTCGCAGTTGCAGACCTCGAGCAGGTCGCCTTCGAGCCGGTATGCCATGGCTGCCCCTCCCGCTTGCAGGCGCCGGCGAGGCTAGCCAGCGCGGCGCTGCGGCGCCACCCTTGATTCCGCTCACGGCCTGCCGCAGAGAGGCCTCCGAACGGGGCGAGGGGGCGGCGATGACACGCATCGAGACAAGGTTCGCGGAGCTTGCGGCCAAGGGTCGCAAGGCCTTCGTCGCCTTCGTGATGGCGGGCGATCCCGACTTCGACGGCTCGCTCGCGATCCTGAAGGGGCTGCCGGAAGCCGGGGTCGACGTCGTCGAGCTCGGGATGCCCTTCACCGACCCGATGGCCGACGGGCCGGCGATCCAGCGCGCCGGCCAGCGGGCGCTCGACCACGGGCAGACGATGGACCGCACCCTCGAGATGGTGCGCGCCTTCCGCGAGGACGACGCCGCGACGCCGGTGGTGCTGATGGGCTACTACAACCCGATCTATTCCCGCGGGGTGGAGCGGTTCCTGGCCGAGGCGGTCGCGGCCGGGGTCGACGGGCTGATCGTCGTCGACCTGCCGCCGGAGGAGGACGAGGAGCTCTGCCTGCCGGCGCAGGCGGCGGGGATGAACTTCATCCGCCTCGCGACGCCGACCACCGACGACCGGCGGCTGCCGCGGGTGCTCACCAACACCTCGGGATTCGTCTACTACGTCGCGATCACCGGCATCACCGGTGCTGCCTCGGCGGACGCGGCGGTGGTGGCGCCCGAGGTGGCGCGGATCAAGGCGAAGACCTCGCTGCCGGTCTGTGTCGGCTTCGGGATCAAGACCGCCGCCACCGCCGGCGAGATCGCGGGGGTCGCGGACGGGGCGGTGGTGGGCTCGGCGATCGTCGACCGGATCGGCGCGGGAGAGGCGCCGGAGGCGGTGCTCGGGTTCGTGCGGGAGCTGGCGGCGGGCGCGCACGGGGACGGCAGGAACTGATTTCCGTAAGGCGACCTTTACGCGAGCAGCGCGGCGCGCGTCAGGGTTAACGCCCCGGGGGTTTGGGCGTGATCCGTGCGGCTTCTTTGGCGCCTGTTTCAGCTGTCGGTTGTCCTGTTTGTCGTGGCCCAGTTCTGGCCCGGTCCAGAGCAACCTCGAACCAGGTCCGACGCGACGACGACTGACGTCGGGCCTCGCGGCGGCGCGACGCCGCAGTCGGCGACCGGGCTGGAAGAGCCTGCGAGGAACCGCAGCCGCCCCGGATCGGGCCGAGACGCCGGATTTCGATCGATCCGGCCAAGAGGCAGGCGATCGAGGAGCTCGCGCTATGTGACGGCCTCGACGCTGCGCCTCCGAGCCGCACCGGGCACGACGCAGGCCGTTCTCGACTCGCTTCCCAGCGGCACCCGCCTGAGCGTTCACGACCGGAAGGGCTCGTGGCTCTCGGTGACGACTGCTAGCGGCCGGACGGGCTGGGTTGAGGGAAGCTATACGTCTGCGTTGGCGCCCCCGCGTCGGACAGTTCCCGATCCGACCGCGGCGCCGCGCGCGGTGCGGGCGGGCCCAAGCGATGACGAGATTGCGGATCGCATCATCGAAAAGAGCATCGGGGCCTATTCCGGCAGCTGCCCCTGCCCCTACAGTACCGATCGGACGGGGCAGGAGCTGCGGGCGGCGAAGCGCCTACAGCAAGCCCGGCGGCCGCACGCCGATCTGTTTCCGGGCGGATGTGACCGACCGGATGATCGAGTCGTACCGTTGAACGCCCCGCCCAAGAGAGGATCCGGCCCGCTGAGGCCGCCCCTCCAGCCTCAGCGGGCGTAGGGGCGGCCGAAGCGGGAGAGCTCGACGGTGTTGCCGACGGGGAGGTCGGGGGCGGCGTCGATGAACTCGGCGACGAAGCGGGTCGCCGGGTGGCTGCGGATTCTCGGAGGGCGTGCCGACCTGCTCGATGCGGCCCATGCTCATCACCACCACCCGGTCGGCGAGCTCCATCGCCTCGTCCTGGTCGTGGGTGACGAAGACGGTGGTGAGGCCGGTCTGGTCGTGGATCGCGCGCAGGCCGGCGCGGAGCTCCTTGCGGACGCGGGCGTCGAGGGCGCCGAAGGGCTCGTCGAGGAGGAGCATCCGCGGCTCGATCGCGAGCGCCCGGGCGAGGGCGACGCGCTGGCGCTGGCCGCCGGAGAGCTGGGCGGGATAGCGGCGGGCGATGTCGGGGAGCTGGATGAGGGCGAGGAGCTTGTTGACGCGGCGGTCGATCTCCGGGCCGGTCGGGCGGCTGGCGCGCGGGCGGGCGCGCAGGCCGTAGGCGATGTTCTCGAAGATCGTCATGTGCTTGAAGAGCGCGTAGTGCTGGAAGACGAAGCCGGCGCGGCGGTCCTGCACGCTGGTGCCGGTGGCGTCCTGGCCGTCGAAGAGGACGCGGCCGGAGGTCGGGACCTCGAGGCCGCCGAGGATGCGCAGGAGCGTCGTCTTGCCGGAGCCGGACGGCCCGAGGAGCGCGACGAGCGCGCCCGAGGGGATCGACAGGCTGACCGGGTGGAGCGCGGTCGTGGCGCCGAATTCCTTGGCAAGTTCCTCGATCTCGATCTTCATTGGATTTCCCCCAGGGGTTGGAATCAGTGCCGGCGGGTGGCGGCGAGCTGGTCGCCGTAGCGCCATTCGAGCAGGGATTTCACCGCGAGCGTCACGAGGCCGAGCGACGCGAGGAGGGCCGCGAGGGTGAAGGCGGCGACGGGCGCGTACTCGTTGTAGAACATCTCGATCATCAGCGGCATCGTGGTGGTCTCGCCGCGGATGCGGCCGGAGACGACGGCGACCGCGCCGAACTCGCCCATCGCGCGGGCGTTGCAGAGGAGCACGCCGTAGAGGAGCGCCCAGCGCACGTTCGGCAGCGTCACCGTCAGGAAGGTGCGCCAGCCCGAGGCGCCGAGGGTCAGCGCCGCCTCCTCCTCGGCGCGGCCCTGCTCCTGCATCACCGGGATGAGCTCGCGGGCGACGAAGGGGAAGGTCACGAACATCGTCGCGAGGACGATCCCGGGGATGGCGAAGACGATCGGCAGGCCGTGCGCGACGAAGAAGGCCCCGAGCGGCGCGTTGGCGCCGACGAGGAGCACGAAGCAGAGGCCGGCGACCACCGGCGAGACCGAGAACGGCAGGTCGATGACGGTGATCAGGAACGCCTTGCCGCGGAAGTCGAACTTGGCGATCGCCCAGGCGGCGGCGAGGCCGAAGACCGCGTTGAGCGGGATCGCGAAGGCGGCGGTGAGGAGCGTCAGCCGGATCGCGGCCTGCGCGTCGGGGTCGCCGAGCGAGGCGAGCGCGGCCGGCAGGCCCTCGGCCAGCGCCTCGGCGAAGACCGAGCCGAGCGGGAAGACGACGAGGAGCGCGAGCACGGCGAGGACGAGGGTGACGAGGAGGATCCGGACCCAGCCGGGCTCGGTGGTCACCGCGCGGCTGCGCGGGGTCGGGGCGGCCTCGGGGGTGAAGGCGACGTCGGTCACGGGTGGGGCCTCCCTGGGCGCGGAGATGTTGCGGGGGCGCGGGGATCAGGCATTGGCGGTGCGCCTCCGGCTCAGGACCTGGACGAGGTTGATCGCGAGCAGCATCAGGAAGGAGACCGCGAGCATCGCGATCGCGATGGCGACGGCGCCGCGGTAGTCGAACTCCTCGAGGCGGATGACGATGAGGAGAGGGGCGATCTCGGTCTTCATCGGCAGGTTGCCGGCGATGAAGATGACCGAGCCGTACTCGCCGACGCCGCGGGCGAAGGCGAGGGCGAAGCCGGTGAGGAGCGCGGGCGAGAGCGTCGGCAGGATGACCCGCACGAAGGTGCGGATGCGGCCGGCGCCGAGGGTGGCGGAGGCCTCCTCGGTCTCGCGGTCGATCTCGTCGATCACCGGCTGCACCGTGCGGACGACGAAGGGCAGGCCGACGAAGACGAGCGCGACCCAGATGCCGAGCGGGGTGTAGGCGACCTTGATGCCGAAGTGCGCGGCGAAGGCGCCGAGCGGGCCGTTCGGGGCATAGAGCGCGGTGAGCGCGATGCCGGCGACGGCGGTGGGGAGCGCGAACGGCAGGTCGACCATGGCGTCGACCAGCCGCCGGCCGGGGAAGTGGTAGCGGGCCAGCACCCAGGCGAGGATCAGCCCGAAGACGAGGTTGAAGGTGGCGGCGAGGAACGCGATGCGGAAGGAGAGCGAGAGCGCGGCGCGCACCCGCTCCGAGCCGATCACCGCGAAGAGGTCGGGGAGACCGATCCGCGCGCCCTGGAGCAGCAGGGCGCCGATCGGCAGGATCACCACGATCCCGAGCATGGCCATGGTGATGCCGAAGGCGAGGCCGAACCCCGGCAGGGCCGACGTGTGGCGGAAGGCGGGCGCGCGCATGGCGAGCTACTTCGCGGTATAGATCTGGTCGAAGACGCCGCCGTCGCCGAAGTGCTCCGGCTGGACCTTCGCCCACCCGCCGAAGTCGGCGATGGTGGCGAGCTCGAGCTTGGGGAAGCGGGCGACGTCGGCGGGATCGGCCTTGCTGGTGTCCCAGGCGCGGTAGAAGTTTTTGGCCGCGAGCGCCTGCGCCTCCGGGCTGTAGAGCCACGCGAGGTATTCCCTGGCGGCCGCGCCCTGCTCCGGCGAGTGGAGGTTGCCGTCGACGACCGCCACGGTCGGCTCGGCGAGGACGGAGACCGAGGGGTAGACGACGTCGAACTTGTCGGCGCCGAGCTCCTGCCGGGCGAGATAGGCCTCGTTCTCCCAGGCGAGGAGCACGTCGCCGATGCCGCGCTGCGCGAAGGTGGTGGTGGCGCCGCGCGCGCCGGTGTCGAGCACCGGGACGTTGGCGAAGAGCGCGTGCATGAAGTCGCGGATCGCGTCCTGGTTGCCGCCGAACTTTTTGTCGGCGAAGGCCCAGGCCGCGAGGTAGTTCCAGCGCGCCCCGCCCGAGGTCTTCGGGTTGGGGGTGACGACCTCGACGCCCGGCTTCACCAGGTCGTCCCAGTCCCTGATCGCCTTGGGGTTGCCGGCGCGGACCAGGAAGACGATCGTCGAGGTGTAGGGGGCCGAGTTGTGCGGCAGCTTGGCCTGCCAGTCGGTCGGGATCTTGCCGCTCTTGGCGGCGATGGCATCGACGTCGCTCGCGAGCGCCAGCGTCACCACCTGGGCGTCGAGGCCGTCGATCACCGAGCGCGCCTGCGCGCCGGAGCCGGCGTGCGAGGTCTTGACCGTGAGCGCTGCGTGCCCCTCGGCCTTCCAGTGCTCGGCGAAGGCCTTGTCGTAGGCTTTGTAGAGCTCGCGGGTCGGGTCGTAGGAGACGTTGAGCAGCGTCTGCCCCAGCGCGCCTTGCGCTCCGACGGTCGCGGCGAAGCCCATCGCCGCCAGCGCGAACGCTGCCCGCCAGCCGCGCAGGCCGCGCGAACCCGGCGCCGGCGCCTCGGCTTCGACCGTGCGCGCGGCGGCATCACGGCCGCCGGTCCAGGCGCCGGGAAGCTGGTGCAGGGTTCCGAACATGTCGAAAGCCACCACCACCCCCGGGACGTCGGCCCGCGGGCCTTCGGCCTTTTGTGCGGGAAGCTCGGAATTCATGGGAAACCTCCAAGACGACTTACTCGCTTATCACGACAGAGTTTATCGTGATAATCAAGAAAAACCGCCGGCGCCGGTTAGGCAAGCAAAACAGGGCGCTAGGAGGAGACTGCCTCGCGGAACGCGGGCTCGGGAAGGTCGCCGCCCATCCGAATCAGGTCGTCGAGGGTCATCGATTCGATCAGCAGCAGGTAGGCGGCGAAGACGTCGCCGAACGCGCGCCGGATGGCGCAGGTCGCCTCGTCCTCACAGTCGTCGCAGCGGCGGTAGGCGCCGCGCGAGAGGCAGGGCAACGGCGCGATCGGGCCGTCGACCAGCCGCAGGATCGCGCCGAGGGTGATGGTCGCGGGATCCTTGATCAGCTGGTAGCCACCGATCCGCCCGCGGCGGCTGCCGATCATTCCGGCGTTCTTGATCGAGAGCAGGATGTGCTCGAGGAAGCGCTTCGGCACCCCGGCGCGGGTGGCGATCTCCTCGATGGTCATCGCCAGACCGCCGCGCGCCTGCGCCTCGCCGAGTGTGCAGAGCGCCTTCAGCGCATACTTGGCCTTTTGGGAGATCATCCCAAGTTGCTAGAGCACTGCGGAATGCAGTTCAAGTGTCTCGTGAATCGACGGAACATTCATCGTTGTTAAGTGATCCGGCAGAACAATCCGAAGCACTCCCGCGTGTAGTCGCAAGCTTGATAACCTCGCCGTACGCAGACTGCTTGGCGCCGGGCGGTAACGTCCGCAGTTGCGCGCCGCTTGAGGGCCGCCGCTTTCCGCCGCGACATCGCTAGGTGATGGTAATCCCGGGATGGGTGGCGAAGGCATTGTCGAAGAGCATGTGGCCGCGCTGCTTGGCAGGCTGTCGGAGCGGGCGCGGTTCTGGTCCCGTCAGCGTAGAACCACCGGAGATAGAGAGCGTC